>CAYMAG010000085.1:17537-21349 GCA_964388335.1 uncultured Vicinamibacteraceae bacterium
CGGACGCCCCGCTGATGTGTCACGTATGCCCATGCCCATTCGGTCAGCACCACGAGGCGGTTCCGGAAGCCGGTCAGCTGCATGATGTGGACGAACAGCCACAACAGCCAGCCGACGAGTCCTGAGGCGCGGTACCACCCGAAGTCGGCGATCGCGGACGCCCGACCGATGGTGGCCATGTTGCCGTAGTCATGGTAGGCGAAGGCGAGCGTCGGCTGGTTGCCGAGCCGGCGCAGGACGTTCCCGGCGGCGTGCTTCCCCTGTTGCAGCGCGGCAGGCGCCACGCCGGGAACGAGCCCTCCTCCGTGCGCGACATGCGCGAGATCGCCGATGACGAACACGTTGGACGTGCCAGGCACGCCGAGGTCGGGCGAGACGATCACGCGGCCGGCACGATCGAGCGGAACGCCCAGCGAGGCGCCCAGCGGAGAGGCCGCCACCCCTGCGGCCCACACCGTCAAGCCGGTCTCGACCACATCGCCATCGGACAACTCCACGCGGCCGTCGGCGATGGCGGTCACCGCCACCTGCTTGCGGATCCTCACGCCCAGACCTCGCAGCGACAGTTCCGCCTGCTCGCGCAGGTCTGCGGGGAAGGTCGACAGGATGGCCGGTCCGGCCTCGACCAGCACCACGCTCGCGGTACGGGGGTCGATGGACCGGAAGTCGCTGGCCAGGGCGAATCGCGAAAGCTCGGCGATGGCACCGGCCAATTCGACGCCGGTCGGTCCCGCGCCCACCACCACGAACGTGAGCAATCGTCGACGCTCTGCCGGGTCGGCCGTGCGCTCGGCACGCTCGAACGCCAGCAGCAGCCTGCGCCGGATCAGGGCGGCATCCTCCAGGGACTTGAGGCCGGGTGCATGCGTCTGCCATTCGTCGTGACCGAAATAGGCATGCGTCGTGCCCGTCGCGATGATGAGGTAGTCGTACGACAACTCGCCGATGTCGAGGACGAGCCGACTGCGTGACGTGTCGACGGCAAGGGCCTCCGCGAGCAGCACCTGCACATTGTGCTGCGACCGCAACACCCAGCGGATCGGTGCGGCGATGTCACCCGGTGACAGGCCGGCTGTCGCGACCTGGTACAGGAGCGGCTGGAACAGGTGGTGATTCCGGCGGTCGAGGAGGACGACATCGACGTCGTCCCACCGCAGCGCCCGGGCCGCCGCGAGGCCCCCGAATCCCCCGCCGACGATGACGATGCGTGGGCGGCCGGTCGTGCGCGTCACGTCGATCGATGTCTCGGTGGTCATAACGTGCCTGCCTTGATACCACGCGGCGTCTGATCGGCGGCGGCCACTGCCGGTCCCCGCAGCGGGCGCCCGGCCCGTGCGCCTGTCGGCGTGCCCCGCCGCAGCGTGACGACGCCATTGACGATCACCGCGTCGATACCGACCGGGTACTGCCGCGGGTGGTCGAAGGTCGCGCGGTCGGCGATGGTCGCAGCGTCGAAGACCACGAGGTCGGCGAACGCGCCGACGCGTACCTCGCCACGATCCGCCATGCCGAACTGGCGGGCGGCCAACCCCGTCATCTTGCGGACGGCGTCGGCCAGCGTCAGCTCGGACGTCTCCCGCACGTAGTGGCCGAGCACGCGGGGAAACGTGCCGAACCCGCGCGGATGCGGACGCCCCGTCTGTCCCGGCGCGTCGGTCTGCGCCGCGGAGTCCGACCCGATGCTGATCCACGGCTGGCGCATCGCGACGCGCACATCGTCATCGTGCATGAGGGCAAAGAGCGCCGAGACACGCAGGCGATGCTCGATGAGCAGGTCGAAGAAGACCTGCCAGCGGTCGTGGCCACGCGCCACCGCAATCGCCTCGAGCGTCTGTCCCACGACCGAGTCGTCGGCCTCGGGCGGCACGCCCGCGATGGTGACCCCGTCGAATCCGGCACTCTTGAGGAAGTTCTCCCAGCCGTCGTGGCCGCGTTCGATCTCGCGGCGGATGCGGCGCCTGGCCTGGGGCTGGCGCAATCGGCGCAGGGCCGCGGCCAGACCTCCTTCGAGCACCCAGTCAGGGAGGCAGGCGTCGAGGCTCGTCCCGGCGACCGTGTAGGGATACTGCGTGGCCGACACGTCGACGCCAGAGGTGCGGGCACGCGAAATGGTGTCGACGACCTCCTGCATGCTGCCCCAGCGCGCCTTGGAGGCGACCTTGAGGTGGAACACGACCACCGGCACCCCCGCCTCCCGCCCGATGGTGATGGCCTCGTCGAGCGCCTCCGGCAGACGGTCGGTCTCGCCACGAATGTGGGACACGTAGGAACCACCGTAGGGTGCGACCACTCGTGCGAGGTCGATCAGTTCGTCGGTGGTCGCAAACGATCCCGGCGGATAGATCAGGGCACTCGACAGCCCGAACGCTCCCTGTTGCATCGCGTCGTCCACGATGCGGCGCATCCGCTCCGACTCGTCTGGCGTCGCCGGGCGGTCGTGCAGCCCGACGACGATGGCCCGCACCTGATTGACCGGCACGAGCGACCCGAGATTGATGGCCATGCGGCCGGCGCCCAACTTGTCGAGAAACCCCGAGAAGCCCGTCCAGTCGAATGCCACGCCGCGGGCCCTGAGGACGTCGAGGTCGGCCGAATCGGCCCGCCATAGCGCCGGCGTGCTCGCTTCGCCGATGACCTCGGACGTGATGCCCTGGCGCAGATGGCTGTCGGCCCCGCCGTCGAGCAGTATCGCCCGCCCCGACTGACCCTGCGTGTCGATGAACCCGGGCGCCACGATCAGGCCGGTCGCGTCGACCTCCGCCCATGCGCGGCCATCGGTCAGATCGCCGACCGCGGTGATTCGGTCGCCAACCACCCCGACGTCGGCACGACGCGCAGGAGTCCCGGTGCCATCCACCAGGGTCCCGTGCCGGACGATGAGGTCGAACGCCACAGGTGGCGCGCACCCCGAGGCGAGGGCGAGGCTCCCGGCCATGGCAACCAGCACCAGACCCATCAGTCCCAGGCGAACCGGCATGCCACAATATGCTGCCATGACACGTCCGCCACGCAACCGGGGTCGAACGACCGTCGACACCGCCTGCCCTCTCGACTGCCCGGACAATTGCAGTCTGCGGGTCGGGATCGAACAGGGACGCGTCGTCGACATCGACGGCGGCACGCGCAATCCGGTGACCGGCGGCTTCATCTGCGCCAAGGTGCGCCGCTTCGCCGACCACGTGTACGGCGAGCACCGCCTGCTGTACCCGGAAGTGCGCGACGGCGCCAAAGGCAGCGGTAAATTCAAGCGTGCGACGTGGGAGGACGCGATGGCACTCATCGCGCGCCGCATGGGCGACGCGAAGCAGCGACACGGTGGCGAGGCCATCCTGCCGTACTCCTACGGCGGTTCGAACGGCCTGCTGACTCATCTCGCGACCGACGCCGACTTGTGGCGGGCGCTGGGCGCGTCCCGGCTGGCGCGCACGATCTGCGCGGCGCCGACGGGCCTCGCGGCGCAGCTCATGTACGGCAAGATGCCTGGAGTCGCCTACCCCGACTATGCCGACGCCTCGCTCATCGTGCTCTGGGGCGCGAACCCGTCGGCGTCGAGCATCCACCTGGTGCCCTACCTCAAGGCCGCACGGGATCGGGGGGCGCGCCTCGTCGTCGTGGACCCACGGGAGACCCCGCTGGCTAGGCAGGCCGACCTGCACCTCGCCGTCCGCCCCGGGACCGACCTGCCCGTGGCCTCGAGCCTTGCACGCTGGCTGATCGAGGCGGGTCAGGCGGACGACACGTTCCTGGCAGCCCATGCGTCCGGCTTCGAGGCCTTCGCCGAGCGGGCACGGCCGTGGACCTTCGATGCGGCG
>CAYMAG010000086.1:0-9947 GCA_964388335.1 uncultured Vicinamibacteraceae bacterium
GTGATGACGTTCAGGTTGCCAGCGTACCGTCAGATGGAGACGGGCCGTCACATCCGGGGACGAACGCCGGGGGAAACGCCGGGGGAAACGCCGGGGGAAACGCCGGGGAAAACGCCGGGGAAAACACCTGAGGCAGTCCTCGGCCTGTTACGTGCCGACTCGGCCCTGTCAATTCCCGAACTGGCCGAGCGCCTCCGCAAGTCCGTCAGTGCCGTCGAGCGGACCGTTCGGAAGCTTCGTGAGTCTGGCCGGCTCGTCCGCGTCGGTCCGGCCAAGGGCGGACACTGGAAGGTGATCGAGTGAGCCCTTTCGCGGAGACGCACGTCGAGGAAGCTGCCATCAACTGGCTGACGGCGCTTGGCTACGGCTACATCCATGGCAGGGACGTCCTGCCGGATGGCGCATCGCCAGAGCGACCAGACGATGGATGTCGCGACGTGTGGCTCGAAGGCCGCGTGCGCGCGGCGCTCGCTCGTCTGAACCCACACCTGCCGTCGGAGTGTCTGGACGAGGCGTACCGTAAGGTGACGCGCACGGATGCGCCCTCGCTCCTCGAGCGCAACCGCCTGGTGCACCGGCTGCTGGTGGACGGCGTCCCGGTGGAGTACCGCCGTGCCGACGGGTCCATTGCCGGCGACCACGCCCGCCTGATGGACTTCGACCATCCCGCTGGCAACGACTTCCTCGTCGTCAACCAGTTCACCGTGGCCGAGAACCGGCACACACGCCGACCTGACCTCGTCATCTTCGTGAACGGCCTGCCGCTGGCGGTCGTCGAACTCAAGAACGCCGCCGACGAACGCGCGGGTGTCTGGGAGGCCTTCAGGCAACTGCAGACGTACCAGGCCGAACTGCACACGCTGCTGGCCATCAACGCCGTCCTGGTGGCCTCAGACGGTATCGACGCACGTATCGGAACGCTCGGGGCCGGGCGCGAGTGGTTCAAGCCTTGGAAGACCATCGACGGCCTCGTCGACGCTCCTGCCAGCCTGTCGCCACTACAGGTCCTGCTCGAGGGCGTGTTCGAGCCTCGCCGCTTCCTGGCACTCGTCCGCCACTTCATCGTCTTCGAGGACAGCGGCACGAGCGTCGTCAAGAAGATGGCCGGCTATCACCAGTTCCACGCCGTCGACACGGCGCTCGAAGAGACACTTCGCGCTGTCGCGCCGGCTCCCGAGATGCCGGTCACCGCAGCGGGGAAGGTAGCCGAGACGGGTACCTATGGCAGCGGGTACGTCGGTGGCGACGTTGGTGACCGCCGCGTAGGCGTGGTGTGGCACACGCAGGGCTCAGGCAAGAGCCTGACGATGGCCTTCTATGCCGGGCGGGTGATTCTCGAGCCGGCCATGCGTAACCCGACGCTTGTCGTACTGACGGACCGCAACGACCTGGACGACCAGCTGTTCAGCACATTCGCCGCGTGCCGCGATCTGCTGCGCCAGCCGCCGGTTCAGGCCGCGGACAGGGCAGACCTGCGCGAGAAGCTGAAGGTGGCCGGTGGTGGCGTGGTCTTCACGACCATCCAGAAGTTCTTCCCCGAGACGCGCGGCGACCGGCACCCGCTCCTTTCGGACCGCGCCAACATCGTCGTCATCGCAGACGAGGCACATCGGAGCCAGTA
The DNA here is from genome assembly GCA_964388335.1 of uncultured Vicinamibacteraceae bacterium. GTDB lineage: Bacteria > Acidobacteriota > Vicinamibacteria > Vicinamibacterales > Vicinamibacteraceae > JAEZDP01. Next base: position 1,622 of record CAYMAG010000086.1, read on the forward strand.
CGACTTCATCGACGGCTTCGCGCGCCACATGCGCGACGCGTTGCCCCACGCGTCGTTCATCGGCTTCACCGGCACTCCGATCGAGCAGACCGACGCCAATACCCGGGCGGTGTTCGGCGACTACATCAGCGTCTACGACATCCAGCGCGCCGTTGCCGACGGCGCGACGGTGCCCATCTACTACGAGAGCCGCCTGGCGAAGCTGGCGCTGCGCGACGACGAGAAGCCGCATCTCGATCCGAAGTTCGAGGAAGTGGCCGAAGGTGAGGAGGCCGACCGCAAGGAGCGCTTGAAGTCGAAGTGGGCGCAGCTCGAGGCGCTGGTCGGCGCCGAGAAGCGTGTGAAGCTCATCGCCCGTGACCTCGTCGACCACTTCGAGAAGCGACGCGAGGCCCTCGAGGGCAAGGGCATGGTCGTGTGCATGAGCCGACGGATCTGCGTGGCACTCTATCGCGAGCTGATCGCCCTCCGCCCGGAGTGGCACGCCGACCCTGACGAGCAGGGCGTGCTGAAGGTGATCATGACCGGCTCGGCGTCCGACCCGCTGGAGTTCCAGCCGCACATCCGTACGAAGGCGCGGCGCGAAGCCCTGGCGCTGCGCTTCCGGAACCCGGCCGACCCGTTCGCGATCGTCATCGTCCGCGACATGTGGCTCACCGGCTTCGACGCGCCGAGCCTGCACACCATGTACGTGGACAAGCCGATGCGCGAGCACGGGCTCATGCAGGCCATCGCGCGGGTGAACCGCGTGTTTCGCGACAAGCCGGGCGGGTTGGTCGTCGACTACCTGGGGCTGGCCGACGAGCTGAAGCAGGCCCTGCACACGTACACGCACAGCGGCGGGCACGGGCAGCCCGCGATCGACAAGGCCCACGCCGTCGCACTCCTGAAGGAGAAGCACGAAGTGTGCGCGGCCATGTTCCACGGATTCGACCGGAGTCCCTGGGTGACCGGCACGCCTGCACAGCGCCTCAGCCTGCTGCTGCCGGCCCACGACCACGTGCTTGGCCTCGAGCAGGGGAGAGAACGGTACCTGCAGGCCGTGAAGGAGCTGTCGGCGGCCTTTGCGCTTGCCGTGCCGGACGAGGCCGCGCTCGCGCTCCGCGACGATGTCGAGTTCTTACAGGCGGTGCGGAGCGTGATTCTGAAGAAGGCCGGCGGCGAGCAGCGGTCCGACGAGGAACTCGACGCTGCTGTGCGCCAGATCGTCTCGCAGGCGCTTGTTGCCGACGAGGTTGTCGACATCTTCGCGGCCGCCGGTCTGAAGAAGCCTGACATCTCCATCCTTTCGGACGAGTTCCTGGCCGACGTGCGCCGGATGCCCTACAAGAACGTCGCGGTGGAACTGCTGCGAAAGCTCCTCGCGGGCGAGATCAAGGTGCGCAGCAGGCGCAACGTCGTGCAGGGCAGATCGTTTGCTGCGATGCTCGAGCAGGCGGTGCGGAAGTACCAGCACCGCGCGATCCAGACTGCGGAGGTCATCGACGAGCTGATCAAGCTCGCCCAGGAGATGCGCGAGGCCACCGCCCGAGGCGAGCAGCTCGGACTCAACGACGACGAGGTCGCCTTCTACGATGCGCTGGGTGTCAACGACAGCGCCGTGCAGGTGCTGGGGGACGAATCGCTCAAGACCATCGCGCGTGAACTCACGCAGACGCTACGGCGGAACGTGACGATCGACTGGACGGTGCGCGAAAGCGTGCGCGCCCAGTTGCGCGTGCTGGTGAAGCGTATCCTGCGCAAGTACGGCTATCCGCCCGACAGGCAGGAGCGAGCGGTGCAGACGGTGCTGGAGCAGGCGGAGAGGCTTTCGGCCGAGTGGGCGGAGTCGTGATGCCCACGGCGGCGCGCAGCGCTCGTTCAATCCGCTCGTGATCTGTCACGCGCTCGGCCGGTGTCAGGGCGGTCCCTTCAGAGTTGGGGCTCGGGTCTTTGTCAGTCACAGGTCGATCCCTCGCCGGTACCACTGGAAGTGTTCGAACACCTCCACCCGGTCCTCGTCGTCGATCGCAATCCGCCCACGCTCCCAGACAACCATGCCCACAGGATCAGCGTCTGGATCAGTGAATCGATCGAGGACCGTTCCAACGGACTGAGTCAACTGCCTGCTGAGGAACTGGCGGCCGTCGGTGCCAAGCAGGTAAGCACTGGTGTACTCGAACGGCACGCCGGCGCCCTCATGTTCAGCGCCGTAGCGGCGCTCGTCGTCGTCCAGGTAGTGCCGAAGGCAGTGGAAGACGCCGGCCAGATCCTTCGCAGCCTTGCGGTCGCTGAACGCCACCAGCTTCAGAAGCGCGTAGAGCGGGAGCGGGACGAGCGGCAGCGAAGGACCGTTCTCGAGCGCGACCTGCACGGCGCTTGGTACTACGTGCTCGAACCCCGCCATGTTGAGGACGAGATCCGCCTCCAGCTCGAGACGACCATCTGGCGCGATGTCCGGACCGAAGGGCAGGACATCGACACGCCCGCCTGAGTGATGCCGAAGTCGATGCGGTGCGCGAGTGCGCGCGAAACCGAAGTCGGCGAGCCGGTCCTTGAGCGTCTCGAACTCCGCGAGGCTTTCGACCTTCACGGTGACGTCGGCGTCGTTCGTCATGCGCGGAGGTCGCACGTCGAGCAGCAGTTCCGGAACGAGCGCACCCACAACCGCAAACGGAACGCCGAGTGTCCGGAGTCCGCGCTCGAGGTCCGTCACGACTGGCAGGAGCGCGGGCTCAAGCCGCGGCATCGCCCAGCACCTTCGGGAGCAGCAATTCGGCGGCTTCCAGCGCCTGGCCCGTTCCGCGGTAGCGCAGTTCGGCGTACGCGAGCAGGTCGGGCGCAGCAGGGACCGCCTTGCCGTCGATCTGCGGCATCGCCAGCGGTCCCGGCGGCTCGATCACCAGTAGGTTGCCGCCGCGAGCGGCGGGCTGTGCAATCAGCGCTTTCTGAACCTCGCGATCGTCCAAGACCCGGATCGGCGCGTAGATCTCGGTGTCCTCCGCACGAAAGTAGTGATCCCGCTGGCCGGCCGCGTCTGCGCCGGTCAGCGCCCACGGCTGTCCGCGCTCTGCAAGGACCTTCCGAAAGCGGTCCCACAACTGCGGCTTGTCATCGACCCGCACCTGGAACCGGCGCTCAGCGAGCTTGGGCCGGAGCGCCTCGATGTACGCCTGCATCCAGAGCGCTACGAGGGTCGGCCTGTCGGGCAGCGTGCGAGCGCCCTGTTGACCGCGCAGGAGCCCCCTGAGCGTGAGGTCGTTCAGGCACTTGGCGACGGTGCCGAGCGCGACGTCGGCCTCGCCTCCAAGGACGCGGTACGGCGCATTCACGAGGTCCGGCTGCACCAGCAGCGCCATGACCGTCTTGACCCAGCCCTTGTGCGGCCGGGTGGGAGCCGTGGCGCGCTCCTTCGGCGGTCGCCGGCCCTGGACGTGCACGAAGAGGCCGGGCGCATTCAGGTGCACGTTGCCGGCAAGGTCGATGTAGTCGATACCCGCCCGTTCCAGGACAGGGGCTTGCTGGTCTCGGACGTGCGGCGCAAGCAGCAGAATCCGGTCGTCTGCGTGTGTGCGTGGCAGGGCGGCCCGCCAGCGGTTCAGTTGCTCGGCAACGACAGCTGCGTCGAGGTGGCGGAAGTGCCGCTTTTCTTCGACGAGGTAGCGAATGGCCTTGCCTCCGACCCGCACGGCCAGGAGTCCGTCAAAGCGCGCCAGCGGACCGGCGGGCGGACGCACTTCGGCCCGCGGCATCCACTTGTCGAGCGTGGGCCGGTACAGGGCGAGATCCGCCGCTGGAGCTGGCCGGGCCATGTTCGACATGATAGCACGTTCATTAATAATGAACACGTCTGATTCCTGATCACTACACCCGAGCTGGTGGCCCGTACAGAGGACTTCCAGTTGTCAGAGTGCGTTTCCCGCGACACTCCACTTCTCGATTCGATTCCGGCCTGTTCCGAGAGGCGCGAAACCGTCTCCAGAATGTCTCCAAAGCGGGGGTGAAAACGGGAGGAGTGGAGGGGACGGCAGCGAACGAATCGGAGCACCGTAACCGCCTGCTCGTCAAGCCACTTGGAGAAAGGCCTTTCTCCGAATTCTGTAACCTGCCACTGGGCCACACGGCTGCCGGGCCCGCGTGGACGTAGGGGCGGGGCACCTGCGGCACCTCACCGGGACGTTACCGTACACGTCCATAGAGCGCGACGCCGCCGCCCTCACAGCGGCGCTCGAAGCCGTCGAGATACGCGGAATTCGCGGCGAGCCGTTCGGTGAACAGGTCGCCACCTTCTGCGCGTTCCTCCACCAGCACCCAGCCCACATGTCTCGACGGATGCTCGAGGCACGCGTACCAGAGTTCACCCACGCCCTCGTGGACGAAGTGCCGCAGCACGAAACCGTCGTGCGACAGCTCCTGCATGTAGTGCGCGAGAGCACCCATGCTGATGAGGATCGGCTCGCCGCGCCACTCGCGTGTCAGGCAGGCCGTGACCTCGCGACGCTCGGCCTGGTTGCCGCGGTCCCACTGCGCCTCGGCCACCATGGGAGACGTCAGACCCAGGGGACGGCGGTCGATGCCCATCAGCCCCAGGACGATGAGGGCGCCGGCCCACTGCGCGCGGCGTGGCAGCGTCGCCACCAGCAGGCCGATGAGGGCCGCGGCCGCCGCAATCAGCGGGACCATGTAGCGGATGCGGAAGGGGTGTCCGCTGACGAACGCATAGAAGGGCAGTGCGGCGCAGCCGACCAGTGCGAGAGCGAACCACCAGTCGAGGCGCCGCCGATCGCGCGCACTCGTCCACAGCACCGCGATCGCGCCACCCGCCGCCAGCCACGTCGCCGGCCATCCCGCGATGCGTCCAAGTCCCCAGCCGACCTGCGTCAGGGCGACAAGTGGACGGCCGTCTGCCGGGTTGTCGGCCACGTAGAAGCCCCCGGTGACCAGCCAGGCGCCCACGGTGACCTTGCTGAGCACGAGGAAGCCGAGGAAGGCGCCGAGGGGCCAGAGTCCGACGCGGGCGACGCGATGGAGTGCGGTGCCCCAACCGGCCCGCTGACCTGGCACCTCGTGCGTGCCACTCGAGACCTGACCCCCCGCGTGTGCACCGGCAGACCTGACCCCCATCAGGGCCATCAGGGCCACGCACAGCGCCGCAGCGGTGATCGGCCACGCCTCGTACCGCGTCAGGCAGGCCAACGCGAGCACCAGTCCGGGGACCCACGCCGGAGACGTCCCGCCGCCCGCCGTCCAGCGAGCCAGCAGCGCCACGCCGAGCACCGTCAGCCCCAGCAGCAGGGGCTCGGTCATCGGCGTCGCCTGCAGATACAGCAGGTCGGGCTGCAGCACGAACACGGCGGCGGCTGCCACGGCGGCCGGCAGCGCCCCGGTCACCCGGTACACGTACCAGACCAGCGCGACTGCCGCCGTCACGAACGAGACGAGCGAGATCGCGATCCCGGACGTGCCGTGCCGATACCAGGCGTCCACCTGGACCGGCAGCGCGTTGATGACGTGCGGCAGGGGGAGCCACACGGCGCCGATCTGCCGCCACCCGGGGGTCAGGCTGTCGAGGATGCGGCGCGCCACCACCAGATGCGCCTTGGCGTCGTAGTGGCTCAGCGTCAGGTCGTGGATCGCGTAGTACCACGTGGCTGCCAACCCCAGGAGCGTGGCCACGATGGCCGTGGTGACGAGGAGAGGGCGGAGGTGTGCGGGAGGAGTCACTCGTGGTCTACTACAGGGGCCATAGTACCTCGGCCCCCGCCGCGGCGGCCCGGCGTTTCCCTGTTCTCCCATCCATGTCGCGCATCGTTTCCGCTATCCAGCAGTTTGCCCAGTCGCTCGGCGCCCCGGGCCTCGTCCTCGTCGCGTTCCTCGACTCGTCGTTTCTGTCGCTGCCCCAGGTCAATGACCTGCTCATCGTCATGATGGTGGCCGACCGGCCCGACGCCTGGTTGATCTACGCGTCGGCCGCCACGCTCGGGTCGGTGCTGGGCTGTCTCGTCATGTACGGCCTGGCGCGCAAGGGCGGCCAGGCCCTGCTGCACAAGTGGATGAGCGAGGGCAAGGTCAGGAAGGGCATGCACCACTTCCAGCGCTGGGGACTGCTGGCCGTCCTCGTGCCCGCGATTCTGCCGCCACCGGCGCCCTTCAAGATCTTCGTCCTGCTGGCTGGCGTGGCGAAGGTCCCGCTGCTGCAGTTCACGGCGGCGATTGCCCTCGGACGCGGCGTCCGCTACTACGGCGAGGCGCTGCTGGCCCGCTGGTATGGTCGGCAGGCGATGGCGTTTCTCGAGGCCAACGCGCGCCCGGTGTCGCTGGGCCTGGCGGCGCTCGTCGTCGTGGGAGCGCTGGTCTACGTCGCGTGGCGCCGCCGGCGCCAATCCGTCGTCGCCGGTGCGCTATAATTCGAGGTTTCGCTGATGTCGCCAGAAATCTCCCTCGTCATCCCCGTCTACAACGAAGCGCCGAATCTCGAGGCGCTGTACACGGAGGTGACCACCGCGCTCGAGGCGTGGGGACGTCCCTACGAAGTGCTGCTCATCGACGATGGCAGCACCGACGGCAGCTTCGAGACGCTGCGGCGCCTGCAGGCGAGCGACGCACGCCTGCGCGTCATCCGCTTCCGTCGCAACTTCGGACAGACCGCCGCGTTCTCTGCCGGCTTCGCGCAGGCGCGCGGCTCGGTGATCGTCACCTCGGACGGCGACCTGCAGAACGACCCGAACGACATTCCGATGCTCGTCGCCCGCCTCGAGCGAGGGGCAGACATCGTGTGCGGGTGGCGGCGCGATCGCAAGGACCGCTTCCTCACGCGGCGGGTACCGTCGATGATCGCCAACGCGCTGATCTCGCGCGCGACCGGTGTGCAACTGCACGATTACGGATGCTCGCTGAAGGCCTTCCGCGCCGAAGTGGTCAAGCCCCTGCGGCTGTACGGTGAGATGCACCGCTTCATTCCGGCCATCGCAAGCGAGAACGGCGTGCTCGTCGAAGAGGTCGTCGTGAACCACCGTGCACGGCGGGCGGGCACGTCGAAGTACGGGCTGTCGCGCACGATCCGCGTGATTCTCGACCTCGTGACGGTGAAGTTCCTGCTCAACTACGCCACGCGCCCCCTGCAGATCTTCGGCCTCGTGGGGCTCTCGATGGGTGGCCTCGGCGGTCTGATCATGATCTACCTGGCGTGGATGCGGCTCATCGAGCGGCAGGCGATCGCCGATCGTCCGCTGCTGCTGTTCGGCATCCTGCTCGTCTCGTCGGGGCTGCAGCTGCTCACGATCGGTCTGCTCGCCGAACTGCAGGCGCGCACCTATCACGAATCGCAGGACAAGCCCACGTACGCCATCCGCGAGATCCTGCAGGCACCGCCGCCCTCCGGCGAGGTTGCCGCGCCGTCCACGGCGCCGGCGGGAGCGGTACACGGGTGAAGCCACAGCGCCCGCAGGACGACCGCATCACGGTCATCCAGCGCGAACTGTTCGATGAAGGGAAGTCGAAAGCGGCGCGCTACGCCGACCTGTTCATCGGCCGGCCGGGATGGCGCGCGCTGCTCACGTACGAACTGATCGTCCTCGTGTCGGCCAACATGCCTGGCGCTCTCGGCCTGCTGCTGCGGTCGAAGCTGTATCCGCTGCTGCTGGGCTCGGTCGGCCGCAACGTCACCTTCGGCCAGCACGTGGTCCTGCGCCATCCGCACAAGATCCACATCGGCGACAACGTCGTCGTCGACGACGGGTGCTGCCTGGACGCAAAGGGCGTGGACAACGAGGGGATCCGCCTCGGTTCGGGTGTGTTCCTCGGCCGCAACACGATTCTCAGCTGCAAGAACGGCAACATCGTGATCGCCGACGGTGCCAACATCGGGTTCAACACCGAGATCTTCTCCGCGTCCACGGTGACGATCGGACGCAAGGTGCTGATTGCCGCGTACACCTACCTCGTGGGCGGCGATCACCTGTACGACCGCGTGGACGTCCCGGTGCTCGATCAGGGACGCACGGCGGCGGGCATAGAGGTCGGTGACCACGTGTGGCTCGGCGCCCACGTGGTGGTCACCGACGGCGCGACGATAGGCCGCGACGCGATCGTCGGCGCCGGCGCGGTCGTCGTCGGCGCCATTCCCGAGTTCGCGATTGCCGTCGGCGCGCCCGCGCGCGTCGTGCGTGACCGCCGGGAGCCGGACAAATGACCGCGGCGCCTTCGTTCCTCGCTTCCTTCGTTCCTCGTTTCCTTTTGTTCCTCGTTTCCTCGTTTCCTTTGTTCCTTCGCTCCTTCGCTCCTTCGTTCCTTCTTCCTTCCTTCCTTCGTTCCTTGTTTCCTTCGCTCCTTCCTCCCTTCTGACCAT
>CAYMAG010000086.1:10047-21233 GCA_964388335.1 uncultured Vicinamibacteraceae bacterium
CTTCCTTCCTTCCTTCGTTCCTTGTTTCCTTCGCTCCTTCCTCCCTTCTGACCATGTGCGGCATCGTCGGCATCGCACCCCGTGATCCGCTCGCACCCGTCCCCATCGAGGACGTGCAGCGCATGGTGCGGACCCTCGTCCACCGCGGGCCCGACGAAGAGGGGACCGTCGCCTGCGCGGGCGCGGGCCTCGGCATGCGGCGGCTGTCGATCGTCGATCTGGCCGGGGGGCAGCAGCCGTTCTGGAACGAGACCGGCGACATGGTGGTCGTCGGCAACGGCGAGATCTACAACTTCGACGAGGTGCGCGCACGGCTGGAAGCCGTCGGGCACCGGTTCCGGTCGCGCTCGGACATCGAGGTCGCGGTTCACGCGTACGAAGAGTACGGCGAGGACTGCTTCACGCACCTGAAGGGAATGTTCGCGCTGGCCCTCTGGGACGGCCGCACGCAGACCCTGTTGGCGGCGCGCGACCGCGCGGGCGAGAAGCCGCTGTTCTATGCGGACACTCCAGCCGGCCTCTTCCTCGCGTCGGAGGTGAAGGCCCTGCTCGTGCGTCCCGAGGTGTCGCGCGCGCTCGACCTCGAAGCGCTCGACCAGTACCTCACCTACGAGTACGTCATCGCGCCGCACTCGATGATGAGGGACGTTCGTAAGCTTCCACCTGCGCATTACCTGACGTACCGGGCCGGAACGCTCACGGTTCGCCGGTACTGGGACGTGGCCGGCATTCCCATTCGTCCCTGGACGGATGATGCAGCGATCGAGGCTGTTCGCGAGGCGTTCGGTCGTGCCGTCGACAGCCAGATGATGGCCGATGTCCCGATTGGCGTCTTCCTGTCGGGCGGCATCGATTCGAGCGCGATCGTGGCGGAGATGACGTCAGCGGCCGTGCGCCGCAACGTCACCGTCAGCAGTTTCAGCCTCGGCTTCGACGACGGCAGCTACAACGAACTGCCGTATGCCCGTCAGGTCGCGGAGCGGTTCGGGACCTCGCACCACGAAGACATCGTGCGGCCCGACGTCGTGCACCTGTTCGACAAGCTGGTGACGCACCTCGACGAGCCGTTCTCGGATGTGTCGCTGTTCCCGACGTACCTCGTGTCGCGCCTGGCGCAGCAGCACGTGAAGGTCGTGCTCGGCGGCGACGGCGGGGACGAACTCTTCGGCGGGTACGACGCGTACGTCGCGCAGCGCCTGGCCTCGCGTCTGCAGGGCGTGACCCCCCGGCTGGTGTGGCGCCTAGCCGACCAGGCCGCGGGCCTGGTGCGTCCGCAGGCGAAGAAGAAGGGAGCCATCAACAAGGCCAAGCGGTTCATCGAAGGAATGGCCGCGGCGGGCGCGGACATCGGCCACTACCGGTGGATGACCTTCCTCGGCCCGCCCGCCCGCACGCGACTGTATCGACCCGCCCTGCACGACGCGCTCGCATCGGGCGACGTGCACCGCGAGGTGCGCGAAGCGATCGGGGCGTACGCCGCGAACGATCCCGTCAACCGCGCGCTCTACGCAGACCTGCGCGTGTACCTGGCCGACGACATCCTCGTGAAGGTCGATCGGATGAGCATGGCGACGTCGCTCGAGACGCGTGCGCCGTTCCTCGACGCCGACCTCATGGAACTGGTCTTCTCGATGCCCGGCCACCTGAAGGTGCGCGGGGGCGAGCGCAAGTACGTGCTCAAGCGCGCCCTCCGGGGCGTGCTGCCGGACAGCATCCTCACGCGCCGGAAGGAAGGCTTCAGCATCCCGATGAAGCTGTGGCTGCGGCGCGAACTGCAGCCGTTGATGCGGGAGTTGCTGTCGCCCGACCGGATCGCGATGCGCGGGCTCTTCAACGGGGCCGAGGTCATGCGCATGATCGAGGCGCACGTGTCCGGCCAGGCCAACTACGCACATCAGCTGTTCTCGTTGATGGTGTTCGAGCGCTGGGCGACGCACATCGAATCGTGAGGCGAGGGAAGACGCTCCGCAGGGCCGACCTCGCGGGCGTGACTACCGGCTGCCCGGCTCTGCGCTCGGATAGGTCTGTTCGAACGCGGCGATCTCGTCAGCTCGTCGTTCCGGCGACCACTCGAGGCGTTCGGCCATCAGGTCGGCGGCCGCGGCGACGGCGTCGGCGCCGGGATGTCCTCGTGTGCCGGCATCGGTCCGGCGCAGCAGCGCGTCCGTCAGCCGCACCGCCATCTCACTGGTCACCGCGAACACGATCTCGGCACGGGTGACGGGGCAGCGCGCGCCCAGGGGTACCGCCAGATCGGGACGGGCCGACATCAGCGTGAGCACTACGGGATGGTGCGTGCCGTAGGCCCGGACGAGCCGTGCCACGTCGACCTGGTGGCCCTGGACGCGAGACAGGCAGTCACGCAGGTACGTGTCGAATCGATCGATGGCGCCCCCGTCGAGACGGGTCGTCGCCGTGTCGGACGGCGGCAGCGTGCGCCCGAGCATGCGTCCGACGAGGTTCACGGCGTGCTCGGCCGATCGGCGGGCCGTCGTATAGCGCACCCCAACCAGCGAGGCGAGCCCGGCCATGCCGTCCGCGGCGTGGTCGATGATGGGGCTGTCGCGCAACAGCGTGACACGTTCGGGCGTTGCCGTCGTGGCCGGCAGCAGACCCCTGTGCACGAGGCAGACGTCACCCATGGTCAGGCCAATCCCCGGGAACGCCTGATTGAGATCGGCCAGCAGTCGAACGACATCGTCGCGACGGGGCGAGAGTTCATCGGCCCGACGCGACCACGGGTCGTGGCTCGTGCCGGCAATGGTGACGCCGTGCCACGGCGCGAGGAAGAACAGGCGTCCTCTCGCCTTGCCACCGACTGCGTGCGAGCCCGCCACGGCGCGCACGACGAGGTTCATGGCCACCGACCACGCCGGAACCAGCTTGCGCGGGCGGGGCAGCGCTCGGGCGAGCCAGTCGTCCGTCCAGGCGCCGGCTGCCAGCAGAACCGCGCGGGCCCGGATGGGCAGGGCCGTGCGGCGCTCGTGGTCCAGGGCCATCACGCCCTGGACGCGCCCTCCAGCCGACAGCAGCGACGTGGCCTCGACGTAGTTGGCCGCAGTGCTTCCGCCTTTCACCGCCGAGGCGACGAAGGCCAGGCCTGCCCTGTCGCTGTTGTGAAACTGGGCGTCATACCAGACGATGCCGCCGGTCACGTCGGCGGCCTTCACCGCCGGGTGCAACCGCAGGCACTCTTCCCGCGATATGAGGCGGCTGGCCGGCAGGTGTTTGCCGGGGTCGTCGAGCCGATTGCGGTCATGGGCCACGAGGTCGTAGAGCGCGAAATAGGCCCTCGTGGTCCAGCGACGCTGCAGCCCGGTGCGGTAGGTGGGCAGGAGGAAGGGGAGCGGATGGACGAGGTGCGGCAGCATGAAGCTGAGCGCTCGCCGCTCTTCGAGGTACTCGCGCACCTCGCGGATGTGCCCCCGCTGCAGCGAGCGGATGCCGCCGTGTACCGTCTTGGCGTTGTTGAACGAGGTGGCGCCGCCGAAGTCGCCCTTGTCGATCAGCGCGACGCGCAGGCCTCGCCGCGTGGCGTCCCAGGCGGCCGCGGCACCATAAATGCCTCCCCCGACCACCAGCAGGTCGAATTCCTCGCTGGTGAGCCGCTGCAGATCGCGTCTCACGTCGCAAGTATTCTACGATAGCGGGATGTCCTTACCCGTCACGACCGGTCCGGGGGGCGCCACGATCGACGCCATCGCGCAGTACTGGAACACCCGCATCCACGACCTCGAGATGACCGACCACCCGGTCGGGACGCGCGAGTTCTTCGACGACCTGGACGACTACCGGTTCGACAAGCTGCACTACCTGCCGCGCCTGGTCGACTTCGGCGGGTTCGCGGGACAGCGGGTGCTCGAGATCGGCTGCGGAATCGGCACCGACCTCGTCCGTTTCGCGCGGGGCGGCGCGAGGGTGACGGGCATCGACCTGTCGGACACGGCCATTGGCCTGGCGCGGCAGAATTTCGCTCTGCACGGTGTCGAGGCCGCGCTGCTGGAGGTGGGCAACGGCGAGGCGTTGCCGTTCGCGGACGGTTCGTTCGACGTCGTCTATGGCCACGGGGTGCTGCAGTACACGGCCGATGCGGCGCGGCTCGTGCGCGAGGCGCACCGCGTGTTGACGCCGGGCGGCCAGGCGATCTTCATGGTGTACAACCGGGTCTCGTGGCTCAACGCGCTGTCGAAGGTGATGCGTGTCGACCTCGAGCACGAGGACGCGCCGGTGCTGACGAAGTACTCGATCGCAGAGTTTCGGGCGTTGCTCGCGCCGTTCGACGTCGTGCGCATCGTGCCGGAACGGTTCCCCGTGAAATCGCGTCTGCACAAGGGCTGGAAGGGTGCGGCGTTCAACACGCTGTTCGTCGGCACGTTCAATGCGCTGCCGACGTCACTCGTCCACAGGTACGGTTGGCATCTGATGGCGTTCTGTGGGAAGACGGGAAGTCATGCTTGATGCTTGTTCATGCTTCATGCCTGATGCTTCATGCCAGGTACTGGCTCTTCGCCGATTCGAGTAGAGGGCGTGACCTGGGGGCAAGGCGGGACGCGCGGCATCTGTTCGATACGCACCGCCACTCTCAGTATCGGCAATCCACACTTCGAACCGCAGCTACCGCGGCCGGTCGCGCAGCAGGGCGGGCCAATTGAGAATCACGTTGATCGTCTGGCTGGTCTGTTCGCGCGCCGGGACGTTCAGCAGGAACCGCTGGCCGTCGGACGTGACCGTGTAGGTCTTGCGGTAGCCATTCGCGGCCGTCAACGTGCTCGGCAGCGCATCGAGCTGTCCCCGCACGAGTGGCTGGGGCGTGCCCGGTCGAAAGCGCTCGCCCGCCTCCACGCTGACGGCCATGATCTGGCGATCGGGCGTGATGTAGAAGATCTCCCGGCCATCGGCGCGCCAGCGCGGTTCGAAGCCGCCGGCGGTCGACAGCAGGACGCGCTCGCCTCGGCCATCCGCTCGCCGGACGTACACCTCCCATCGTCGCGACTCGTCCGAGGCGTAGGCAATCCAGAGCCCGTCGGGCGAAAAGCGCCCGTGCAGCTCGTTGGCCGGTGTCTGGACAATGGGCGACGCCTCACCGGTGTCGAAGGAGAACTGCACGACGTCCAACCCCGTGGAAGCCGCAGTCCGGTTGAAGAGGACGAGGCGTCCATCGCGCGACCAGGACGTCGGCGTGCTCGATGAACTGCGCAGGAGCAGCTGCTCCGGCGCCGAGCCACCGGTGTCTTTCAGCCAGAGATCGGAGACGCTCATCCGGCTGGATCGAAACACGACTCGTGCGCCCGTGGGGTCCCAGATCGCCCCGGCGTCGACGCTGGGATCGCTGGTCAGACGAGACTGCGGTGGACGGCGTTTCGGCGCTCGAGGCCGCCGCGCTCGCAGGCGTCGGCCTGGCCAGCCCGAAATCGAGCAGCTTCACTCCGCCGCGCGTGACCATCACGTTGCCCGGTTTGACGTCGCGATGCACGATGCCGGCGCGGTGGGCGCGATCGAGCGCCGCCGCGAGTTCCACGCCGCAGCGCAGCGCCTGCGCGAGCGGCACGGGGCCGCGCATCAAGCGCGCGGCCAGCGTCTCGCCGTCGACGAGTTCCATGACAAGGAAATCGACGCCGTCCTGGTGGCCGACGTCGTAGAGCGTGCAGATGTGCGGGTCGGTCAGCGCCGAGATCGCGCGCGCCTCGCGCTCGAACCGCTCGCGCGCCTGCCGATCGGCGTACGCGTCACCCGGAAGCACCTTGATCGCGACCATCCGATCGAGGCGTGTGTCGCGGGCCTTGTACACCTCGCCCATGCCGCCTTTGCCCAGCTTCGCCACGACGTGATAGGGACCGAGGGTGGTCCCGATCACGGCAGACTCCTCCGCGGGGCGTCGGCGAGACTCATGGGGTTGCTCAGGAGGACGACAAGCGTACCCTTTCTCGAGGCATCCGGCTACTTCTTCAACAACGCGGGCCAGTTCAAGACGACGGTGACGGACATTGGCGCCGGCTCTGCGCTCTGCGTGTTGATCAGGAAACGCTGGCCGTCGCGGCTCGGGACGTAGTGGGTGCGAAAGGCCGAGATACCCGCCGGCACCTGCGTCTGGAACAGCGCCGTGGGGACTCCAAACGCTTCGCCGGGCCCAACCGACACGGCCATCAGCTTCCGGTCTTCGGAGAGATAGTAGATTTCCCCACCGTCGTTCCGCCAGCGAGGTTCGTATCCACCGTTGGTCGACACCTTCCAGGCCCGCTCCGATCGCGGGAAGGTCTGGACCCAGACCTCGAACCGGCCAGACTCGTTCGAGCTGTACGCCACGAAGCGGCCGTCGGGTGAAAAATTGCCGTGCGTCTGATCGGATGGCGCGCGCAGGTAACTCACCGGCTTACCGTCGGCGATCGGTAACAGCCAGAGATCGAAGTCGGACGTGGACGTCGGGGCCGACATGAGGATGTTGCGTCCGTCGCGCGCCCAGTCGGAGGGGACAGGATTCGGGGTCACCCCGGATTCACGTATCGCGGCCTCGAGTAACAGTGGCTCTTCGTCGCCACCGCCGAGAGTGCTCTTGCGATAGAACTCGATCAAACCCTTCTTGTTCGTCCGAAACACAATCTGTGCCCCGTCGGCGGACCATGCCGGGGACGCATTGATGTTGGGCCCGAACGTGAAGCGGGAGGAACTGGCGCGCGTCAGATCGGTCAGCCACAGATCGGCACTGCCCACGTTGGGGTCGGCAAGCGAGGCAATCAGCCGCCTGTCGTCGGGTGAAAGCCGAAAGTCGGCGTAGTCACCGTCTGCCAGGGCGACCGAATCGAGTCGACTGCCGCCTCGATCGAACCAACTCAAGCGGCCATTCCGCACGATCGAACGTGCGTGGGCCAATGTCCCCGTATTGGATGCGGCGAACGCTCCATTCCCGTTGGTCGACACGCCGATTTTTTCGGCGATGGCCAACGTCTGGCCGCTGAGTTCGAGACGATTCACGTCGAACGGCCGAGCGAGGAGCGCCTCACTGCCGACATAGAGCAGAAAGCCTGGCTCGGCATAGAGGCCGTTCGTGTCGTGTTGAACAAGGAGTTTCTTCATGTCTCCGTCGAGAACCCCGACGTACACACCCCGTTGTTCAGCCGATCCGCTTCGCACCGTGAAGAGGAAGTGACGACCGTCGGGAAGGAAGTGCGGCCAGCGATGCGACCCCTCCTCCCGCGACGTGTCCAGACTCGTTTCCCGCGTGATCTTCCCGCTCATCGGTGAAAGGCGATGGATTGGGCCGTGTGCACTGCCGAAGAGTATGGTGCCGTCCCGACCCCAGGAGCCGCCTCGGGTGTCTGACGGAAGATCGCCAGCAAGCACTTCCACGGCCCCGCCTTCGGCGGGTGTTCGCTTCAGCCTGCCCTCCGAGAAGAAGGCGATCCACCGGCTGTCGGGAGACCAGAACGGATGGTCGGCGTTCTCGGTTCCAGGCAAGCGACGACCCTCGAGGTCGTTGATGTGCCTGAGCCAGAGCGCGGGTTTGGCCCCGGCACCGGCAGCCGCCAGGACGAGGGCGCGGCCGTCGGGAGAGAGCGCGAACTGGGGCACTGGAACCGTTGCGAGCTTCTGACCAGCGAGAGCGGTCCCCTCGGGCGGGTTGACGGACAAGCGAACGAGATCACCGGCAGGTGCGGTCGGCCAGCGCCAGGAGGTGACCAACAGCAACGTGGCCAGAGCCAGAGCCGCCAGAATCCACGCGGTGCGCTCGCGCCATGGACTGTGGGTGGAGATACCGCTGATCGCAGCCGCTGGCCCATTCGACGCAATCCACTCGATCTCGTGTCGAACGTCGCCGATGTGCTGCCACCGCTCGTCCGGGTCCTTCGCCAGACATCGCTCGACGAGGTGGTCGAGCGCCAGCGGTGCCACCGGCTGACGGGCGGAGATCGGCGGCGGCGTGTCCTTGAGAATCGCGCCAATCACCGACGCCGGCGAATCGCCGCTGAACGGTCGCTGCCCGGTCGCCATCTCGTACAGCACCGCGCCGAACGCCCAGATGTCGCTGCGCGCATCCGCCTCGCGGCCCTCCACCTGTTCCGGCGCCATGTACGGCACCGTGCCGAGAATCGTGCCTTTCGTGGTCTGCGGGATCGCCGTCACCGTCTGCGCCGTGCCGGTCATCGAAATCGGCGCCGCCGGACTGTCCCTGCCCGGACCACGCAGCTTGGCCAGACCGAAGTCGAGCAGCTTCGCACCGGTCTTCGTCAGCATGATGTTGGCGGGCTTCAGATCCCGGTGCGTGATCCCCGCCCGATGCGTCCTGTCGAGTGCGTCAGCGATCGCGATGGCAATGGGGAAGGCCTGATCGAGCGGTAGCGGCCCGCCCAGGCGCGCCAGCCGCGCGGCCAGCGTCTCGCCCTCCAGGTGCTGCATCACCAGGTAGTGCACCCCGTCGTGCTCGCCGACGTCGTACACGGCGCAGATGTGCGGATGGTCCAGCGCCGAGATCGCGCGCGCCTCGCGCTCGAACCGCTCGCGCGCCTGCCGATCGGCGTACGCGTCACCCGGAAGCACCTTGATCGCGACCATCCGATCGAGGCGTGTGTCGCGGGCCTTGTACACCTCGCCCATGCCGCCTTTGCCCAGCTTCGCCACGACGTGATAGGGACCGAGGGTGGTCCCGATCACGACAGACTCCTCCGCGGGGCGTCGGCGAGACTCATGGGGTCGCTAGAACCCTTCCCGGGCGAGTGAAGAGGCCCACACCACGCCGAGCGCGGTTGACACAGCCCCGACGACCAGCGCCACGGTGCGCACGAACAGACGATTGCCGCCAAAGCGCGCGAGCGGCCACCCCAGAAGTCCCGAGAGCATCGCCATGGCGACCGTAGATCCGCCGCCGAACATCAGGAGATAACCGAGTCGTGCAGTCGTCGAGGGCAACGTGGTCACGATCATTGCCACCAGCGCGCCACTGCCGGCGAGTCCGTGCACGGCCCCGACCAGGAACGGTCGCGCAAGCGTCCGGCGATCCACGCGCCAACGCGCCAACGCCCCTGGCGGCCGATGAGAATGCGTCGGGCCGGCGGGCGCCGGGCACGCGGCCTGATAGAGAGCCCGGATGCCGAAGCCAACGAGCAGAAGTACCACGCACGACTGCAGGATCCGGGCGACTGTCGCCGGCATTTCGGTCTGCAGCGTCACCAGCACGGCACCTGCGATCAGCAGCGTCAGCGTATGTCCGAGGCCCCACCAGGCCCCGAGCCACGCGGCCCTGACGCTGCTGCGCTCGCCGGTCATGAGCGTGGAGACAGCGGCGAGATGATCGGGTTCGAGCGCGTGGCGCATACCGAGCAGCATCCCGAGGCCAGCGCTTGCCGCCAGCACTGATGGTAGTTCTGCGCTTGCCGCCTCGGTGCGTATCTCGGCAGGCGCCAGTTGCAGCAGCCAGTACGCCGCTACGGACAGCAGTGCTCCTGAGAGAAGCCAGGCCGCGTGCGGCGTGCGCGACTGCAGATCCACAGGCTGACCATGTGGCGTGTTCTGATACGCAGCGATCCAGGCTTCTTTGCGTGCGTTGAGTGCCGCTGGATACACCAGCCCCTTGGCAACAACCAGGCTCTCGAGCGCGGCCAGCCAATGTTCGTAATAGCGAGAACCATCGTCGGGTTCGCCGCGTTCGTCGGCGGCCTGGAGTTGTGCGGCCAGCGCGGCAGCCCATTCCTTCCAGGTGTAGTGGCCCTGCTCCGACAGTCTCACGGCGAGCGCAAACGCCTGTGCCTGCCAGGGTTCGGCGAACACCGGGCCACCTTCGTCGCGCAGGAGACGCGGCAATGCCGAAAGTGCCGGCGACAGCCGATCAGATTCGTTCGAGGTAGTCATCCCACATGTCGAGATGAACGCTGTCGCGCGCCGAAGCCTCGTGTCCCCAGAGTTCGCGTGCCGTGAACCGGACTGAGTACACGTGCTGGCGCTTCTCTCCCTGGCCGTGCGCGTTCGTGTCCGGAAACGCGTACACGCCGTGGTCCCGAACGATCACGCCGGCCTTGGCTCGCGCGTATCGAGGCAGGCGGGTGTGACCGGCGGGTTGAATGTTGCGCGCGCGAACGCGCTGCCCGACCTCGAACAACGGACGGACGTCGGGGTCGGTGCTGGAGGGTAATCCGCGGCTCAGGAACCGTGACGACATCGCCAGGGTCAGTGCTGGCGTCGCTCGGCTGGCACCGGCCGCCGGCTTCCCACTCTGCAACTCTTGGGTCGTGACCAGGCCGTGTTGCACGAGCATCGATTCGAGCCGCACCAGCCAGCGCTCGTAGTAGCTCATGCGCAAGTACTCGCTGGGCGGCAAGAGTTCGAGCGCGTGCCGGTGCGCATCGATGTTCCATGTCCGCAGCGCGCGGATCGACCGGGTGATCGCGTAGACTCGGCCTTCCCAGCTCTCGTGAAAGACCGGTTCATCTTTCTCGTAGTGCACGGGCCCCATGCCGTGCGCGCCGCCCATGTCGTGCACCCCGTTCATGCGTGGTCTCCAGAGGGCTGAAGCGTGACTCTGGCGGTACCAATCATCGAGTCACGTGTGACCAGGGCGGCCAGCTGCTCCTCCGACATTCGGTCCGACCCGATTGGCCGCTCGGGCAGGACGAGATACCGCAGCTCTGCGGTGCTGTCCCACACCCGTACCTCGATGTTGCCTGGGAGTTCCAATCCGAACTCGCGCAACACTCCGCGCGGATCGATGACGGTTCGGGATCGATAGGGCGCGGATTTGTACCACACGGGCGGCAGACCCAGGAGTGACCACGGGTAACACGAACACAACGTGCAGACCACGACGTTGTGCACAGCCGGCGTGTTCTCGACGATGACCATGTGTGCCCCCTGGCCGCTCTCGAAGCCCAGCTCGGTGATGGCGGCGTCGGCATTGGTCACCAATCGCTTCCTGTACGCCGCATCGACCCATGCTCGGGCGACCACGCGCGCACCGTTGCGAGGGCCCACCTTGTGCTCGAAGGTATCGACCAGCGCATCCAGCGCGTCGCGATCGACGAGGCCCTTTTCCAGAAGCAGTGATTCGAGCGACTTGACGCGTAGCGTCAGATCGGAGGGGACGACCTGGTGGGCGGCGCCGTCAGTGCTGCCTCCGCCCCGCGCGCTGGCAGCCGCCGGTGTTGCGGCCGCAGCCGCAAGAGCAGACTTCAAGAGACTCCGGCGCGTCCCCTTCATGGATT
>CAYMAG010000087.1:0-19661 GCA_964388335.1 uncultured Vicinamibacteraceae bacterium
TGCAGCCACATCGAGGACGGCATCCCTGCCGGCCCTCCTGGCACCCTGGCGTGTCCGCCGGGGTTGCCGGGCGCGACCCTCGCGCCACTCCGGATGTACCCGCGCAGCTTCGCACGGCTCCCGTCGTGATGCGAGGCCCTCGCGTGTCATATGACACGAGAGGCCAGACGTCCCCTTCAGGGCCTTCGAGCCTTATACTCCGCCCATCACTCACTACCCGTATCGCGGGCCGCGCCCGCCCGAGGAGACCCATCGATGGCCAATCAACGTTCGTCCGGCCTGGCCGGCGCGTTCCCGATCGTGGCGACGCTCGCCTTGCTGCTGACCTCCGCCTGCGGCCAGCCCGCCACCCCGCCCGCCGCCGGGACCGCCCCCGCGGCCACGTCTGCGCCGCTGTTCAGGAACCCCGTCGCACTGCAGTTGTACAGCCTCCGCGAGAGCTTCAAGGCCGAAGGCGTGCCCGCAACACTCGCCAAGGTCAAGGCGATGGGATTCACGCACGTGGAGATGGCGGGCACCTACGGCCTCACACGCGACGCCTTCAAGGCCGAACTGGACAAGGCCGGGCTCACGCCCGTCTCGATGCACGCCGACATCAACGCGCTCGTCAAGGATCCGGCGCCGATCATCGACGATGCGAAATTCTACGGCGTCAGGTACGTGGGCAACGCGTGGTTCCCGCACGAGCGGCCGTTCGACGCTGATGATGCGGGCAGGGCCATCGAGGCGTTCAACGCGGCTGGCAAGGCCCTGCAGGAGGCCGGACTCACGTTCTTCTACCACGCGCACGGCTTCGAGTTCGCCCCGGCGGCAGGCGGCGGCACGCTCTTCGACACGATCGTCGCGAAGACCGATCCCGACGCCGTGAAGTTCCAACTCGACGTCTTCTGGGCCTACCACGGCAGTGCCGACCCGGTCGCGCTGCTGAAGCAGTATCCGACGCGGTTCGTCTCGACCCACCTGAAGGACATGAAGCCGGGGACCGAGCGCAACTTCACCGGTAGCGCGCCCGACGACACCAGCGTCGCGCTGGGGTCGGGAGACGTGCCGATCAAGGAGGTCGTCGAGGCCGCCCGCGAGACGTCCGTCGAGTGGCACATCATCGAAGAGGAATCGCCCGAACCCGAGCGGAACATTCCCGCGGGGCTGGCCTATCTGAAGTCGCTCGAGGGCTGAGGGACGCCGGGAGGGACGCTGAACGCGGGGGAGGGCCGTCTCGGGTGGCGTTGAGTCCGCGCCGCGACGTCACGTTCAGCGTACCAGCCCGGAGTGCCGTCGACGGGGAGGGAGCGTCGCGAGCACCGGAGTAAGTACGACACGCACAGCTCGTCCGTTTCTTTCACTCATGCGGCCGCCCCAGGTACGACTCGTCGACGCCCTGCCGCTGCGCACCAGCCGCCTGACCCTTCGCCCGCTCGGGTGGCACGATGCCGACGGGCTGGCCGCGATGCTGGCCGATCCGGCCGTGATGCGCCATTTTCCCCATCCGATGACGCGGGGCGAGTCCGACGCCTGGCTGCGGCGCAATCTGGCTCGCTACGTGGAAGACGGCACGGGGTTGTTCGCCGTCTGCCGGGACGACGAGTGGCTGGGCGATTGCGGGATCATCGTTCGCCGCATCGACGGCGACCCGGTGCTGGAACTCGGGTACCACCTGCGCCGCGACGTCTGGGGCCACGGGTATGCCACCGAGGCGGCGCGTGCCTGTCTCGACCTCGCGTTCTGCATGACGGACGTCGCGTCCGTCGTGGCGCTGATCCTTCCGGGCAACGTCCCGTCGAGGGGCGTCGCCGCGCGGCTGGGAGGCCAGGTTCGAGGCGTCGTCCTGCATGCCGGCCGGACGCACGACCGGTGGTGCGTCAGGCGCCCCGATACGGTCGGCGCACTACAATAGGGCACGCCCATGGATATCCGCCGCGTGCCTCGAGCGCCGCTCATTGCCCTCGCCCTGTTCCTGCTCATGGGAATCCCGTCGATTGTGGAGTTCTACATCGACTGGCTGTGGTTCGGTGAACTCGGCTACCGCCAGCTGTTCTGGAAGTCCATCACGACCCGCTCGTTCATGGGCGTGGCCGCGTTCCTGATCGCGGCGGCGTTCCTCGCGTCGAACCTGTTCCTCGCGCTCCAGCGGATGCCGCTTCGCAACATCGTGGTCGTGACGCCGGAAGGCCCGCGGACGATCTCGCTGCAGCCGCGGCGGTTGCGTCCCGTGATCTGGCTCGTGTCGGGGCTCGCCGCCCTGGCGCTGGCAGGGTTCGCCTCGTCAGGCTGGCAGACCTATCTGCAGTTCACGCAGGGGGTGTCGTTCGGGCAGGTCGACCCCGTGCTCGGCCGCGACGTCAGCTTCTACCTGTTCCGCTGGCCGTTCCTCTCGCTGTTGCAGCAGATGCTGTTCCTCATCGCGCTGCTGGCGCTCATCGGCACGGGCGCCGCCTACGCGCTCGCGGGGAACCTCGGCTTGCGCGTCGGGCGGGGCGTGTTCATCACCCAGAGCGCGCGTACGCACCTGGCGGCCATCGCCGGGCTGCTGCTGCTGGCCCTCGCGTTCGGCGACTGGCTCGAGATCTCGGCAATGCTCTTCGAGCCGTCGGGACTCGTCAGCGGCGGTACGTACGCCGACGTGCACGGGCGCATGCCGGCGCTGCGCCTGCTCGCGCTCACCGGCCTCATCGGTGCCGCGCTCGCCGTGTACCAGGCGTTCAGCCGACGCGTCTGGCCCATCGCGGTCGCGCTCGTCGCCTACGCCGTCGTGTCGCTGGGAGGCACGGTCTACACGTCGCTGATTCAGCGGTTCGTCGTCGCACCCAACGAACAGACGCGCGAGACCGAGTTCATCGGGTACAACATCGCCGCCACGCGTGCGGCGTACGGCCTCGACCAGGTCGAGGAGCGCGCCCTGACGGGCGACGCCGAACTGACGCGCGCGGATCTCGAGCGCAACGCCTCGACCATCAAGAACGTGCCGCTGTGGAATCATCAGCCGCTGCTCGACACGTTCTCGCAGATCCAGGAGATCCGCACGTACTACGACTTCGTCTCGGTGGACAACGACCGCTACCAGATCGACGGCGAGTACCGGCAGATCATGCTGTCGGCCCGCGAGCTGAACTCCGAGAGCCTGCCCAACCGCACCTGGATCAACGAGCGCCTGACGTTCACCCACGGGTACGGGCTGACGCTTGGACCCGTGAACGAGGTCACCCCCGAGGGCCTGCCCATCCTGTTCATCAAGAACCTGCCCCCGGAATCGACCGTGAACCTGCCGGTGACCGAGCCGTCGATCTACTTCGGCGAGCTGTCGAGCGACCATGTGTTCGTCAACACGAAGACGCGCGAGTTCCACTACCCGGAGGGTGAGGACAACGTCTTCGCGGAATACGCGGGCGAAGGCGGCGTCTCGATCGGCTCGCTCTGGCGCAAGCTTCTGTTCGCCATCCACTTCGGCTCGGGCAAGACGCTGCTGGCCGACGACCTCACGCCGGACAGCCGCGTGCTGTACCACCGTCGCATCCAGGAGCGGGTGCGCAAGATCGCGCCGTTCCTGCTGTACGACCAGGACCCGTACCTGGCCGTGGATCAGGGTCGGCTCTTCTGGATTCAGGACGCATACACCACCAGCAGCCGCTACCCCTATTCGACGCCGCTCACCGATGGCACCAACTACATCCGCGCGTCGGTGAAGGTCGTGATCGACGCGTACCATGGCCACACCCGTTTCTATCTGGTGGACACGGAAGACCCCATCGCCCGGACGATTGGACGCATCTTCCCCAACCTGCTGCGGCCACTGGCCGACATGCCCGTCGGGCTGCGGGAGCGCCTGCGGTATCCGCAGGACATCTTCTCGGTGCAGGCCGCCATGTTCGCCACCTACCACATGCAGAACCCGGCGGTGTTCTACAACAAGGAAGACCAGTGGGAGGTGCCCTCGATCGATTCGCGGGAGCAGGCGATTCGCATGGAGCCCTACTACACGATCATGAAGCTGCCGGGCGAGCGCGACGCCGAGTTCATCCAGATGCTGCCCTTCACGCCTCGGCAGAAGGACAACCTGGCGGCCTGGATGGTGGCGCGGTCGGACGGCGATCACTACGGCAAGCTGGTCGCGTTCCAGTTTCCGAAGCAGAAAGTCGTCTTCGGGCCTCGGCAGGTGGTCGCACGCATCAACCAGGACCAGGTGATCGCGCCGCAGATCACGCTGTGGAACCAGCAGGGCTCCGAGGTCATTCAGGGCACGCTGCTCGTGATTCCGATCGAGGAGTCGCTGATCTACATCAGGCCCCTGTACCTGCGCGCCGCCGGCGGGCGCATCCCCGAACTCAAGCGCGTCATCGTCGCCTATTCGAACCGCATCGTGATGGACGAGACGCTCGACCGCGCCCTTGCGCGCATCTTCCCGCGCGATGGCGAGGACCTGCCTCCGCAGGTGCCGATCGACTCCGCGCTGATGACACGGATGCTCAATACCGACGCACCCGCCGCAGACGCCGCTGCCGGTTCGCCGCCGGCGCCCGTTCCGGCCGCATCTCCCGTGGCGCAGGACCCGCCGCGGGCAGCCGCCGTGGGCGGCCCGCGCCGCGACCTCGTGCAGCAGGCCGACACGCACTACCAGCGTGCGATGGACGCCCAGCGCGCCGGCGACTGGGCGCGCTACGGCGACGAGATCAGGCGCCTCGGTGACGTTCTGCGCCAGCTGCGCGAGAGCGAGTCGCGCTGACGGCTGTGTTTGCCTTCCTGACCACCTCCTGCTAACGATGTAGAAGCAGCGCGCGCGGGCATCGGATGCCCGCGCCGCCCGACGGGGTTCCTGCCCCTGTCGTGTCTCCGGCCGGCATCCCCTGCACCGGCCGGCCCGCTCCGTGCCGATGGCGCGGACACATCGGATCACCGAGGCGTTCGCACCGTCCATCGAGGAGGCATCCGTGCGTATTCAGCATCTGAATCGGGTCATGGCGGCGGCGGCATTGCTGGGGTCACCCGTCGCGGTGGTGGCAGAAGAGACGAGGACCCCCGACATGGGTGTTCGCGCCAGTGAGGCCATCGTGCGGGCATGGCTGGCCGCCGCCGCCGGCGAGGGCGACCGCCTCG
The DNA here is from genome assembly GCA_964388335.1 of uncultured Vicinamibacteraceae bacterium. Taxonomy (GTDB): domain Bacteria; phylum Acidobacteriota; class Vicinamibacteria; order Vicinamibacterales; family Vicinamibacteraceae; genus JAEZDP01. Next base: position 5,089 of record CAYMAG010000087.1, read on the forward strand.
CGATGCCGCTGGCGACCACGCTCGGGCAGACCGCCGAGCAGGGGGGACGGGCATCGCAACCCGCGGCACCCAGCATCGGCATGGTCGGCCTTGGTGGTCTCGGAGGGCTGACGGACTTCGAGTTCGGGCCGAGCTTTCGGATCTGGGCGAACGACCGCATCGGGTTCCAGGCGCATCTCACGTTTTCGGGCGATGACTTCGGGCCGGATGACGTGGATTTCGTCCGCTTCGAACCAACAGTCATCGTCGCGATTGGCGACTTCGGGTCGGGCGCGGTCAACGTGCGCCCCTACGCAGGTGGCGGCCTGCGGGTCGTGCGCTCGGACATAGGCCGGTTCAACGACTCGGACATCAAGCCCGCAGTCGTCGGTGGCGTGGAGTTCGGCTTCCGCACGCTGCCGCGCTTCAAGGTCAGCACGGAGCTGAGCGTGTCGCCCGACATCGACGTGGACGACTTCGATCCGCCGCGTGGCGGGCCCAAGCTGACTGGCGCACGGCTCGCCGCGCTCGCGCACTACTTCTTCTAGCTTGCCGGGCGTTCCTCCCGCCCCCTTCCCGTCCGATCGGCGTCAGGTCAACAACCCGCGCCGAGCGTGTACAGGCTGACCGGATAGGCCCGATCGGGGAAGCGTCCGACGCGTTCGAGACAGGGATAGTGGTCGATCCGGCCCAGAAGTGAAAGGAAATCACCCGCGTGATAGCGGTCTTCATGCAGCACGACGTACCTGACGTCCCGCTGGCTGAGCGCCCGGAGGCTTTCGCTGGACGGGAAGCCCTGCAGGGTGCCCAGCAGATCGAGGTACGGCCCCGGGAAGTAGCCGCTGTAGCCGTTGATCATGGGATGGCGGTGGAACGTGCCCAGGTAGTTCCACTCCGCCTCGTACAGGGGCAGCGCGTGCCCGACCGGTACGGGCAGTTCGACGACCACGCCGGGCGGCTGGGTCCGCAGCCAGTTGGCGTAGATGGGCGCCCGCTGGGGCCATGGGTGCAGCGGTCCGAACCGCGATGCGTACTCACACACGATCACGATCAGGATCGCGCCCGTCGCTGCCGCCACGTACAGGCGGGAGCGCGGGGCTGACACGAGCCGCATCGGCGTGCCCGCATCCCACCAGCGCTGCGCGCGCGCCATCCCGATGGCTGCCAGTACCGCCACCGCCAGCAGCGTCAACATGGCGAAGCGTGCCGGCGCCCGCAGCCCCCCGAGCGGCGGGAAGGCTGCGAGCACCAGCCCGTAGGCGGGCGTATTGGTGCCGAAGGAGAGCACGGCGGCGCACACCGCCCCCCACCCATAGACGATGGCGATCCGGCCCGGGCGCCAGAGGGCGACGAGCGTGAAGACGATCGCGACGCTGCCCGGAAACAGCCGCGCCTCGTCCGTGCCCAGATGCCAGGTGCTGCGTCCGTACAGGCGGTTCCCTTCAGGCGCGGAGAGGTAGCTGATGGGCCGCGCGCTCCACCGTGCGATCTCGTGCATGCCCCTCGTCCCGAGCGTTGCCTGGTTCTGTCGGTAAGGCGTTGCGTACGCGACGAGCGCGGGCGAGACGGCCGCCGCACCAATCGCCAGCGCCAGCACGACGCGCGCTGCGCGAGCCGGCGGCTGCATCCACCAGAGGACCGGGACGACGAGCCCCAGGAAGAGCGCAAGGAACAGGCCGTAGTAGATGCAGCTGAAAAACTGCAGCAGGACGAACAGTCCGGTCAGCAGGCCATCGGTCACCCGTCCGCCCGACCACGTCCGGTGCAGTGCCCAGAGCGCCAGCGGCATCCACTGCGACCACTGCAGCTCGAGGTGCATGGCGTGCTCGATGCGGTACGGCGCGAACCCGAAGATCAGTCCCGCGGCGAGCGCCGGGGCGCGCGAGCCGGTCAGGCGGCGTGCGAGCACGTAGGCGCCGATCGCCGACATCCACGGCCCGGCAAGCAGCAGGACGTTGTAGACGGGCAGCGCCGGGATACCCGCTGCCAGGAACGGCCAGGCGATCAGGCCCTGCAGCAGCACCGCATCCGAGAAGGCCAGCGTCCCCGTCATCGGCCAGAAGATCGGCGCGTCGAACAGCGTGCCTGGTGCGGTCGACAGTGCCTGCGCGATCCAGGAGAGACGCCACATGCTGAACAGCGCGTCGTGGTGGCCGTGGGCATGGGTCGTGAGGTGCGCGCCCTGCGGCCACGTGACGATCAACGTGACGGCGGCGTACGTGAGCGCGACGGCGACAGCCTCGAAGGCGAAGGCGCTGCATCGTGCGTGGCGATGTGGAGACGGACGCGTCATGCGGAGCAATCGCAGAGTACTATCTTCCGCATGTCGTCCACACGTCGAGCCTTTCTGCGTCGGTCCGCCGTGCTCGGTGCGACCGCTGGTCTCTCGACGCTGACACCGGGGATCGCGGGCGCGCAGGGGACGGCCCGTCCCGCCACGCGTCCGCCGCGGTTGCGGGCCGGCGACACGGTGGGCGTCATCGACCCGGCGTCCGCCACGTGGGATCCCGTCGACGTCGACATCGTCGTCGAGTCGCTCGCCGCGCTGGGGCTGAAGGCAAAGCTCGGTGCACACCTGCTCGATCGGCGCGGCTACCTGGCCGGGCGCGACGAGGATCGGGCCGCCGACGTGATGGCCATGTTCAACGACCCGGCCGTGAAGGCCGTGCACGCCTTGCGGGGCGGATGGGGCTGCGCGCGTCTGTTACCCCACCTCGACTTCGACGCGATTGCCCGATCGCCGAAGATTCTGCTCGGCTACAGCGACCTGACGGCCCTGCTGCTGCCCATCCATGCCCGTGGGGGGTTCGTGACGTTCCACGGCATGAACGGCGCGTCCGAGTGGAACCGCTTCAACGTGGACTGGTTCCGGCGGGTGCTCATGCAGGGCGAGGCGGTCACGATGGTCAATCCGGTCGAGACGCAGGGGACGCTCGTGCCGACGGTCAACCGCATACGCACCATCACACCGGGCCGGACGCGCGGCCGTCTGCTCGGCGGCAACCTGACCGTGCTCACCTCGATCATCGGATCGGGTCTGCTGCCCGACTTCCACGACGCCATCCTGTTTCTCGAGGACGTGCAGGAGGCGCCGTATCGCATCGACCGAATGCTCACCCAGATGGCGCTGGCGGGTATCTTGAAGCAGGCGCGCGCCGTCATCTGGGGACGCTGCACGAAGTGCACGCCGGGCGAGGGGTACGGATCACTGACGATCGGCGATCTGCTCGATGACCACGTCAAGCCGCTCGGCGTTCCCGCGTGGGACGGCGCGCAGATCGGGCACATCCCGCGCCAGTTCATCGTGCCCATCGGCGCCGAGGCCGAGGTGGATGCCGACGCGGGCACCATTCGCCTGCTGCAGCCCGCCGTGGCGTGAGCGCCACAGTCCCGGTCCGGCCACCATCAGGTTGCCTCGTCAGCCGCCACGCACCATGCCGACACTCCTCCTGGCCGATGACGACGAGTCAGTCAGGATGGTGGCGCGTCTGGGGCTGACGCGTGCCGGGTACGACGTGACGATCGCCGAGGACGGCGCCGAAGCACTGGTGGCGGTGCGGGCGCGCGCGTTCGACCTGGTGGTGCTCGACCTGATGTTGCCCGGGATGGACGGAATCGACGTGTGCCGGGCACTGAAGGCCGACCCGGCGACGAGGGCTCTCCCGGTGATCTTCCTCACGGCGGCGCACGAGGGCGCGCACGACGAGGCCAGGGCGGCGGGCGCCCTGGGGATCATCTCGAAGCCGTTCAATCCGATGACGCTGGGCGCGGACGTCCGGGCCTTGGTGGACGGCGCCTCGTCCTGAGACCTGGCACCCAGCCAGGCCACTGCAGACCTGACCCCTTCAGTACGTCTTCAGGTAGCGGGCGATCTCCCACTGGCTGACCTGCTGCAGATACTCGAACCACTCGCGGCGCTTCGCCTCGATGAAGTGCTCGAAGATGTGGTCGCCGAGCGTGTCGCGCATCAGCGCGCTTCGTTCGAGTTCGTCGAGCGCCTCACTCAGGTTGGCGGGCAGCTCGTCGATACGCAGCGACCGCCGCTCGCGGTGGCTCATCGTGTAGATGTTCTTGTTCACGGGCGCGCCCGGATCGAGGTCGCGGTCCATGCCGTCGAGCCCGGCCCGCAGCATCGCCGCGAACGCCAGATACGGGTTGCAGGACGGATCCGGCATCCGCAGTTCGATGCGCGTGTCGCCGCCGCGCGGCGCCGGTATGCGGATGAGCGGGCTGCGGTTGCGCTCGGACCACGCGATGTGGGTCGGCGCCTCGAAGCCCGGTATCAGCCGTTTGTACGAGTTCACCAGGGGGTTGGTGATGGCACAGAACGCCTCGGCGTGCTGCAGCAGGCCGCCGATGTAGTTGGTGCAGACCCGGCTCAGCCCGAACGGACGGTCGGGATCCTGGAACGCATTCACGCCGTCGCGCAGCAATGACAGGTGCGTGTGCATGCCCGATCCGTTGACGCCGTAGAGCGGCTTGGGCATGAAGGTGGCGTGCACGCCGTTCTGCCGGGCCACGTTCTTCACCACGAAGCGGAACGTGCTGACGTTGTCGGCCGTCGTGAGCACGTTGTCGTACCGGAAGTCGATCTCGTGCTGGCCGCCAGCCACCTCGTGATGCGCCGCCTCCACTTCGAATCCCATCGCCTCGAGCATCAGCACGATCTGCCGGCGCACGTCCTCCCCCTGGTCGACGGGTGTGAGGTCGAAGTAGCCGGCGGCGTCGTGCGTCTCAGTGGTCGGCTCGCCGTCGCGCGTCTGGAACAGGAAGAACTCGGCCTCTGGCCCGACGTTCATCGTGAAGCCGCGGCGCTCGGCCTCGGCCATCGCCCGCTTGAGCGTCTGGCGCGGACAACCGGGGAAGGGCGTGCCATCGGGGTTGGTGATGTCGCAGATGAGCCGCGCCACCTTCTCGCCCGACGGATCGGTCCACGGGAACACGCGGAACGTCGTCAGGTCGGGCGTGAGGAACATGTCCGATTCCTCGATGCGGACGAAGCCCTCTATCGACGATCCGTCGAACATCATCTGGCCATCGAGGGCCTGCTCGAACTGCCGATGGGGAACCTCGACGTTCTTGATGACGCCGAGGATGTCGGTGAACTGCAACCGGAGGAACCGCACACCTTCGGTCCGCGCGGTCTCGAGCACCTGCTGCTTCTGCGCGTCGTGTTCAGGGTTTCGTCCCACGGGTCCGCTCATTCGTCACAGTCTATCTGACGAACGGGTCAACCTTTCGCGTCGCCATCCCGTCTACTCTCCACGACCCCTCAGGAGGTAGACCATGACGTCCCGTGCACTCCTCGCGTTCGCCTTCGCCGTGGTCGCGGCCAGCGGCGTTGGCGCCGCCGCGCTGCTCGACCAGCAGGCCCCGATGCCGCCAGCCCCCGCCCGCCCGACACCGGCCACGCCGGCCCTTCCGCCCGTGGCACCCCTGCCCCCGGCAGCCGACGACGCCTTCGACTTCAACTTCGACGTCGACGTCGCTCTCGACCTCGACGCAGTCCTCGCCGACGTGGAAACGGCGGTCGAGCGGTCGGTGGATGCCGGCGCGATTGCGAAGCATGTCGAACAGGCGATGCAGGGTGCGAAGGTCGCGGCCCTCATCGGCGGCTCGCCCAGGCTCGGCATCGGCGTGCGCGACGTGACCGCAGACGAGGCGCGGCAGGCCGGCCTCGACGGCATCGCCGGCACCTGGGTGACCAGCGTGGTGGCCGAGTCTGCAGCGGCCCGCGCGGGCCTGGCCGAAGGTGACATCATCGTGCGCGTCGACGGGCAGGATGTCCGCAGTGCCCGACACCTCACCCGCATCGTCAACGAGACGCCGGCGGGTCGGACGCTGCCAGTCGAGTACATCCGTGCCGGACAACGCGCGCAGGCGACGGTGACGCCCGAGACGTCGCCCGCGGCGATGGCGCGTGGGATGCGCGGCGTGGCGCCACGCGAGTTCGCCCTGCAGATGCGCGAGCCCTTCGTGATGGCCATGGGACCTACGCGCGGCCGCCTCGGCGTGGGTGTGCAGGACCTCACCTCTCAACTGGCGCAGTACTTCGGCGTGAAGGCCGGCGTGCTCGTCACGCAGGTCAACGACGGGTCGCCCGCCGCGCGGGCCGGCATGAAGGCCGGCGACGTCATCACGCGTGTCGAGTCCACCGACATCACGCGCGCCTCGGACATCACCCAGGCGCTCGCGCCGGTGGAGGGCGGCGCCACGGTGTCAGTCGAGGTGATGCGCGACCGGGCATCGCAGTCGCTCACGGTGACGCTGGACGCCCGGCCCACACGGGTGCCGGCAACTGTCCGACCACGCGGCCGCACGGCCGCCGAGTAGCCGTGAGGAGGGTACCTGGATGACGTCTCGCGTGCTCACGTTCGCGACCGGCCTGTTCGTCGCTGGTCTCGTCGGATCGGCGATTGCGGCAGTGCCCGATCCGTCGCCGTTCAGCTGGTCCGTGCCCCTGTCGATCGCGTCCACCAGGGTCGAACTCCCGGACGTTCCTCCGCCTCCGAGCCGGCGGACAACAGGCGGGAAAGCGCGCGCCGACATCGTGTTGATGACGCAGCCACGGTTGTCTGACCCGTGTCCCGACCGCGCGAAGCGCCTGTAGCCTACGCCTCGTCCGCCGGGGCATCGGGCGGGATCAGCACGGCGAGTTGTGCCGCGACGATCTGCGCCACCGCGCGCGTGTAGGCCGAGGTTTCCCTGTGGTGGCCGATTTCCGCGGCCAGCACGCCGATGCATCCCTGAGGGCCCAGGATGGGCACGGCGACGGCACCCGGGGCCGCGTCCGTCGCGTCGACGACCTGCAGCGTGCTGTCCCGCCATGCGGCGGCCGTCGCGTTGTCGGCATCGCGCGGCAACGTCGGGATGCGTCGAAGCGCTTCTTCCGGATACCCGTACGTCAGCAGCGGCTTGAGTGACCGGCCGGTGCTGTCGCCAATCCACACGATGACACCCGTGGCATCCAGCACCCGCGCGGCCCGGCCCAGGGCCTCGCGCAGCTGGTCGCCGTCCTTCACGCGGGCCAGGTCGGTGCACACCCGCGCTGCTGCATCGAGGGCGGCATCCTCTTCAGCCTTCGACAGCTCGGTCGCGCCGGGAGCGACCGTCGCCACGTCGGCCGCCGGCACGGCGACAGGACCGATGGGCTCCGGGCGCGCGACGTCGGGCGTCCGCACGGCTTCAGGGACCGAGACACTCGCGTGTCCCAGCTGCAGGTCGTCGAGATCCTGTCGCTCATCGGCCGCCGTCACGGCTTCGCGAGGCGCCGCGCGTCCCACGGGCAGCAGGAGCAGCACCACGAGCAACCACCCGGCCGCCGTCCCTCCGGCGATCAGCCTCTGCTGCCGGCGATGGTCGACTTTCGCGGCCTCGTGCGGGGCCGCGAGCAGGCCGTGGGCGTCGCCGACGCTCGCGACGATCAGACTGCTCGTCTTGATGCCGTCCTCATAGACGACGTCGGAGGCCATCAGCAGGTTGCTGGCCTCGACGAAGCCGCGGACCTTGCGGTCGAGTCCGTCGTAGACCTTCAACGCGCGGTCGGCAGCGTCGAGCGCGGCGACCGACTCGGCCTGGTCGGCCGTGACGCGCAGGTTCTCGAGCGCACCCGTCATGTCAGCGATGGCTTCCGCAAACTGCGTCCGCCAGAAATCGATGCCCTGACCGGGCGAAAGGTAGGCCTGCTGCGCCGTGCGCGCATGCGTCACGCCGCGCTCGACGTCGTCGCGGAACTGGTCGAGCCGAGCGACTTCACGGCGCGATTCGAGACGTTCGAGTTCGAGACGATAGCACTGCCACGCGGCAGCTGCGGTGCCCACGATCAGCAGCAGGAACAGCGTGAGGCGCACGCCCATCCGCGTCACGAGTGTGCTCCGGCGCTCTGCAGGCCCATCGAGTCGGTACTATAGCACCGCGCTTACGCATGGACTCGACCGTCGATCTCATCGTCAACCCCGCATCGGGACCCGCGTCGCGACGCCTCGATCGCGCGGGCCGCGTGCAGTACGCCGTTCGCGTGCTTGAAGGGCTCGGCGCCCGCCACGTACGCGCAACCGGGACGAGGAGGGCCGGCGATGGCGCCGCTGCCGCCGCGCGGGCCGCGGCCGAAGGGGTGGACCTCGTCGTGGTGTGGGGTGGCGACGGCACGCTCAACGAGACGGCCTCGGCGCTGGCCGGTACTCCCACTACTCTGGGCATCGTCCCGGGAGGGTCCGGCAATGGCCTCGCTCGGGGACTTCTCATACCCCTCGACGTCGATGCTGCCCTGAAGGTGGCCTTGCGCGGCGTGACGTGTCCCATCGACGTGGGAACCGTCTGCGGCCGGCCGTTCGTCAACATCGCCGGGATGGGCTTCGATGCGGCGATTGCCGCCAGGTTCAATGCCGCGGGAGGCACACGCCGAGGGCTGCTGCCCTACCTGCGCGCCTGTGCGGCCGAACTGACGGTGCACGTCCCCTCGATCTGGCGCGTCCGGCTCGACGGCGTGGACTGGTTCGCTGGACCTGCGTCCATGGTCGTGATCGCCAACGGACAGCAGTACGGGCACGGCGCCCGCATCGCGCCGGCGGCACGATTCGACGATGGGCGGCTCGATGTCGTGGTGGTGCCGGACGTCACGCCCTGGCGGGTCGTGCGCCACGGGTGGCGGCTGTTCGCGGGTTCGATCGGACGCGTCCCTGGTGTGCGTACGGCAGCCGCGCGCGAGGTGGAGGTCGTTCCGGAGGGCCCGTGCCTGCTGCATCTCGATGGCGAGACGCAGCCGGCCACGGGCACGATGTCCTGCACCGTCCGCCACCGCGCACTACGGGTGCGCGTGCCGGAGCGGCACACCGTCTAACGCGGCTGGCGCTGCGGGACGACGGGCGCTGGCTTCACGGTGACGGCGAATGCGCCGGCGTTGTCGTTCCGGTCGTCATCGTTCACCGCCAGAAACAGTTCGCCCGGCTCGGGCATCGGAATGGGTGCCGTCTGGTCGCCGATGCCGAACGGCCTACCGTTCGGTCCGACGCGGCCAATCAGCGCCCCGGCCAGAACCGCCGGCATGGGCGCGCCAGACGCGCGGCGGCCAGTCTTCGATCCGGCCGCAGTGGCGCGATCGTTCGCGTCGTCGCTCAACTGCACTTCACCCTGCGTGCCGAAGGTGACCTGCTGTCCTCGCGCCACGTAGATGCCTGTCGAGACCCACCCCTGGTTGGCAGCCACCTTCACGCCCTCGGCATTCGGGGGCAGGGCCGGACCGGTGCTCGCGGCGACCGGATACCGGCCCACGTACACGCGTCCCACCTCACCCACCGGCACGCGTCGCTCTTCGCCGCTCGTCGTGCGGAAGATGAACAGGCGCGCCTCGTCTGGCCGGTCGGACCCCTTGCCCCCGGAGATGTCGTCGAGGCGTCCGGGCACGAGGGTGCTGTTGCGCAGCACGAGGAGGTGCTCGTCACCTCTCGCCCTGCTCAGCTCGGTCTCGGGCAGACCGCTGGCGCCGCCGACGAAATCAATGACGGCGACGTCACCAATCGGGAGCTTGCGCTGGTCGTTCAGCGACACCCGTACGTAGAGCGTGCCGCGGTTGAGGTCTTCGAGTTGGCCGGCCACCTTCTCGCCCGACCGCAGCAGCACGGTGACCTGGTCGGCTGCGGCCGCCAGAGGCGTGATGAGAACCACCGCCACAGCGGCGGCGAGCATCCGCTGTAGGGAAACAATACGGCTGAGTCTTGTCATCGTCGTACTCCTTTTGTGCAGCACAACGGGATTCCTCGCGAGTCGAGGGATCCCGGCACGTGTCGTCCATCGACCGTGCAGAATCCGTTCCGTCGAAGCCAGCCGGAGCCGTGCCGCCGTGCCGAACGGCGGCGCGTACGGGAGGAGGGTCGGCACCGCCGTTCCGGGGTGCCCTGTTGAGAGGCGGAAACTCGGCCGCTACTCCACCGCGCGAAGCGGGATGACGTTGCCGGCCGGCCGCGGCGCGAGCATCTCGATGAACTTCACCGGCGGGAGGTCCTGGAACAGCGTGTCCCACTTGGCACGCTCGGACGGGTTGCTGGCCTGCAGCCAGTGCTTCGAGGCGACCGGTGCCCTGAAGCCCGGATCGGCAATGCCCATCAGGCCCGGCTCGCCGGGCAGCGTCGACGCGATGTCGGCCCTTACGTCGTCGGCGGTGCGGTAGTCGAGTGCGGCGCCCGCGGCGATCGCGACGCTCAGAACGATCATCGTGTCATCGAGGGCCTCGCCCGGCGCCGGAATGGCGCGTGAGGTGAACTGCAGGCGGCCCTGCATGTTGGTGAACGACGCGTCCTTCTCGGCGAAGCAGGCGCCTGGCAGCACGACGTCGGCGGCCGCGGCCAGTTCCGTCGGGAGCACACCCTGCACGACCAGCGTCTCGATGCGGCCTGCGGCCCGCGCCTCGACGATCCACGTCACGTCGCCGAGCGAGTCGGCGGGACCAGGGTCGAACACGTACAGCACCCGCACGGTGCCGGCGTCGACTGCGGCCCGCAGCGCGTCGAGGTTCGCCGCCGTGCCCGGCCCGGCATCCGTCAGGCCCAGCATGCGCGCGCCCGCCACGTTGGGCGCGTTCACCGTCGGGATCGGGAACTTCGTGTCCTGGTGCTGCGGCTTCTCGCTCGTCGTCCAGGTCACCGAGAAGGCCCGGGGCGCCTCATCGCCGAGCAGCGCCTGCCCGAGGCGGCCGAAGGCGAACAGTTCTTCGTGACTGGCGTGCGCCGACAGCAGGAAGTGCGCACCCGTGCCCGCAGACTTCAGCGCCTCGCCGACGGTCTCGAGCGCCGTGGCCCACGAGGTCGGGGACTGCGTGCCGTCGACGCCCTTCTGAATCGGTTGCGTCAGGCGGGCACCGTCCTCGATCCAGTGGTAGTTGAACCGGCCGATGTCGCACATCCAGTACTGGTTGACGTCGGCGTTGAAGCGAGGCGTGAAGCGTGCCAGGCGCGCGCCCTGCGCCCATTCGGGCTTGGCCTTCAGCCAGGCGGTCGTGTTGCAGCCCTTCTCGCACTGGGTGCAGATCGTGTCCACCGCGCTCGGGTTGTCCCAGGGCCGCGACTTGAACCGGTAGTCACGCGTCGTGATGGCCCCGACCGGGCACACGTCCATCAGGTTGCCCGACAACAGCGAGTGCACGCCGTGCTCCTCGAAGGTGGCGATCTCGCTGGAGTTGCCGCGCGTGACGATGCCGATCTGGGCGTCGCCGTCGATCTCGCGCATGAAGCGCGCGCAACGGGTGCACATGATGCACCGGTTGCGATTGAGCATCAGCGTCGGTCCGAAGTCGACGTCGGCCCTGACGCCGGTGCCGTCGAACGTCCTGCGCTCGAACTCCATGCGGCTGTTGTCTGGCCCGAAGGTGTACGAGAAGTCCTGCAGCGGGCATTCGCCGCCCTTGTCGCAGACGGGGCAGTCGAGCGGGTGGTTCAGCAGCAGGAACTCGAACACGCCGGCGCGTGCCTTGACGACGTCTTCCGACCGCGTGTGGACGATCATGCCGTCGGTGGCTGCGATGGAGCACGACACCTGCAGCTTCGGCATCTTCTCGATCTTGACCAGGCACACGCGGCAGTTGCCGTCCATCCCGAGACCGGGGTGGTAGCAGTAGTACGGCACATCGATGCCATGCTCGACGGCGGCCTGCAGAACGGTCGTGCCCTTGGGGACGGACAGCTCGCGGCCGTCGATGGAAAAGGTGACAGTGTCCATAAATATGATGTCCGGGGACTCCACCCCAACCCCCGGATGATAGCAGAGCGCGGCGCTAGCGCCGGGCCCGCGCGATGCGGGCCAGCGCGGCGTAGTCGTCGTTGAACCGAACGTCCCGGATGGCTCCCGTCACCGGGATGTCCAGCTCGGTCGTTTCGTGTTCCACCTGCGCGAGGGCCGACTGGGTCCGCCCGTCCGCGTACACGATCGTCACCGTCAAGGGGACCACGTACGATTCCGGTCCGTCCTGCTCGACACGCACCGTGAGCACGGGCCCGACGCCGGCGCCCGCCGATGCTCCTGCCAGCGCGCCGCCACTCGTCGTCGTCGGGTCGTCCACGCTCCAGCTCGTGCGCAGGGTTGGAATGCCCGTCTCGTAGACCCACCGCTCGAAGAACGCCTCGAGCGACCGGCCGCTCTCGACCTCGAAGACGGCGCGGAAGTCGTCCGTCCCCACGCGCCTGAAGCGAGAGGCGCCGTAGAAGCGCTGCAGACCCCGGATGAAGGCCTCGTCACCCACGAACCGCCGCAGCATGTGCAGGACCAGCGCCCCCTTGTTGTAGATCACCGCGCGGAACACCCGTCCATCGCTCTTCAGATGGCCGAGGCGATACCCGAGCCAGATCGGACCTTGCGGACTGGCCTCGACTGCCGACCGGTGCATCTGGCGCAGCAACCCGGCGAACGCGTCGGGTGGACGTGACCGCTCGGCGTACATGGCGGCGAAATACTGCGCGAACCCTTCGCTGATCCACTGCTCGTGGTAGCTCTTCCAGCCGACGGCCTGCCCCCAGATCTGGTGCGCGACCTCGTGCGCGAGGAAGAAATCGGGGAAGTTGTCGAAGGCCACCGGGTCTCGCCCCCACGAGAAGGGCGTCGCGGGCATCGGCATGTGGACCATCGCGAAGTACGCCGGACTGTGCCCGCCCGGCAGCTGATCCTCCACGCCGACGATCCGGAGCGCCGGGTATGGGGCGTCGTCCACGAGCGTCTGATAGAACGACAGGATGTCGGTCGCCGTGCGCAGGAGGTCGGCGCCGCGCCCCGACTGGCGCCGGTGCGTCCAGACTTCGACGTCGGTCACGCCGTAGTACGCCCCGGGCCGTACGCGCGACAGTCGCCCCTCGTCCGAGACCGCGAGGTGATTGGCGGACGGCAGTTCGACGCGTCCGGACGCGACGTTGTCGAGACGCGCGACCACGAACGACAGGTAGCGCAGCGGCTGCGTGGCCCTGAAGACGAAGGCGCGACGAGGCTTGCCGTCGGCGCCGTCGAACGTTTCCGGGGGCTCGGCGATGCCGGTCCCGATACACGTGTAGGCGGCGGGGACCGTGACGCGGACACGGGCCGTGGCGAACGTCGAGACCGGCGTCTGGGGATACCACCACGATCGGTTCGAGTACACGAACCGTGGCTCGGGCTCCATGACGAAGTCGTACCCGGGCTGGCCGGACACCGTCGCCGCCTCCCGATCGGGTTGGTGCGGCGGCAGACGTCCGCCATAGGCCACGCGCAGCCGCAGACGATCGCCGCGACGGAGCGCACCGGGCAGATTCACGATCACGTTGTTGCGGCCCCGCACCCTCAACGTCAGCAGCCGGCCGAACTGATCGGAGGTCACGGCCCGAACAGTCAGCGGCTCCGCCAGCCGAAGCGTCAACGTCGTGGCGGCGGCGCTGCGGATGACCACGTCGAGATCGGCCCGGCCTTCCAGCCACGCGCGTGCCGGGTCGTAGCTCACGTCGACGTTGTAGTGCTCGATGCCGTAGTCGAGCTGCTGCGCCTCGTCGTAGTGACGCGTGCCTCGCACCGCGAGCTGCCGCGCCGACGAGTACACCGACAGGTTCTTGCCGCGGCGCCGATCGAACACCGAGATGTCCTCGGATTCGCCGCCACTGCGGCTGTAGCTCAGCACGCCGTACCGCGCGGTGTCGAGTTCGATGAGCACGTCCCCGAGCGGGGGAACCAGCGACCAGGTGTCGGGACTGAGGTCCTGCAGGTCGAGACTGAACGACCGTGGGACGTGGTCGTCGAAGAACGCGTGGGCACGGGTCCAGGCCTGTCGATCGACCGGTACCGGACGCAGCGCGTCCGTGTTCACACGCGCGTCGAGGTCGGAGGGATGGAGGCGGACGAACACGCGGCTCACGCGGCTGCGCAGGTGTGGCTCGCCTGCGAACACCTCCAGCTGGCCCTGTTCTGAGATCGGCGCCGGCGTGAACGCCATCTCGCCGTCGCCGACGACAACCAGCGCTGTCGGCCGACCGTTGGCCTCGGCCACCCAGGCCGAGCCCTGCGCCACCGTGACTTCCAGGTCTTCGCCACGAAGCGTGAGGTTGGTGACCGCGTACTGCCGGCTTGCGAGCGTCAGGCGGAAGAGCGAGTCGACCAGGCTCAGCCGCGCCATGGTCTGGATGCGGTAGTAGCCGTCGGCGGTGCCGAGCACGTCAGCCGGCGGCGGGCTCAGGTCGAGCCGCCACGTCGCCACACGGGCCTGGCTGGCGGTCTCGGCGATCACGTCGACCAGGAGCCGGAGGCTGAGGCCGTCCGAGAATGTCTGGCGGTCACGTTCCCTGAACGCGACTCGCGTCAGCCCCGTCCGCAGCAACTCGGACACGACGGCGTCCGCCTGGTCCCTGTCGGCGTCGTCGGTCAGCAGCGCCGCCAGGGCATCGGGCGTGCCCTGCAGGACGGCCTGCTCCAGGCGGAGGAGCAACCCGCCGACCGGATCGGTCGTCTGCGCCGCCGTCTCGCACGAGACGAGCAGCGCGAACACGAACGGGACGAGATCCCGGACGCGCATCCGATCATCTTACGCTCCTACGGGCTACGGGCTTCAGGCCATGGTTCACGGGGCTTGCCCGCCGTAGCCTCGGCGGAGGCGG
>CAYMAG010000087.1:19761-21078 GCA_964388335.1 uncultured Vicinamibacteraceae bacterium
GCATGCCCCCCGTCCGCCATTACCCCTGCCGCACCACCAGCACCGTCACGTCGTCGGACAGCCGCGACTCGTCGGTGTGCGCACAGACCTCGTCGATGATGCGGCGCGCCGCGAGCCCCGCGCGCAGCGGCGCCAGGTGTTCGGCCAAGGCCTCCAGGCCCGTGCCCTCGAACGCGACACCGGCCGGCGACTCGGCTTCGGTGACACCATCGCTGTAGGCCACCAGCAGGTCGCCAGGCGACAGGGTCGCGCGCGCCTCGTCGAACGTGGCGCGTCTCGACAGGCCGAGGGCCATCCCGGTGGGGTGCAGCCAGGCGACCGACCCGGCCCCGCTGCGCAGCAGGGGCGGGTTCTGTCCGGCGTTCACGTACACGACCTCGCCCGTCGCCGGATCGCACACGGCGAGGAACGCCGTGATGAACCGTGACCTGGGGGCGTGTCGCATCAGCTGCTCGTTGAGGCGAGCCGCAAGGGCGGCTGGTGCGAGGTTCTCGTCGACCAATGTGCGCACCATCGCGAGCAGCAGCGCCATCATCAGGGCCGCCGGGCTGCCCTTGCCCGCCACGTCACCCAGAATCACGAGAATCTGACCGTCCGGGCGCGGCAGGATGTCGAAGAAGTCGCCGCCCACTGTGTTGGCAGGCATCGTGTCGCCGTGTGCCTCGAACGCTCCCCGGACGAACGTGCCGGCCGGCAGCATCGCGCGCTGTATGTCTCGTGCCACCGTCAGGTCGTGCTTCAGCGTGAGGCGGTCGGCCACTTCCAGCAGCAACAGCAGGTTGACCGTCAGAAAGCCGGCGAGCAGGGACGGCAGGCCCTCTTGCCACACCGAGGCGCCGGGCGTCCGGTTGGCCATGTCGAGGACGCCGAGCAGGAAGAGGACGATGGCCACGCCGTAGAGCAGGCGGCGCGCGGGCGTCAGCCGCATGGCGAACGCCATGAAGAACGCGCGGGAGTGGCGCACCGGGTGGCGCAGGAAGTCGTTCCACGTGGTCTCGCGCTCGTCGGTCCCCTGCGTGAAGAACGCGAGCATCTCGCGCGTCTCGCGGGTGAAGACGCGCTGCAGATCGCGCGCGGTCAGATCGCGCGTGTAGGTGTCGATGAAGGTACGGGCCCTGTCGCCCAGCCCCGGTGTACGCCGCCTCGCCACGGGAGCAGTCTACTCGTCTACGGTCTGGCCCGAGCCCGAAGCCCGAAGCCCGAAGCCCGAAGCCTGAGGCATGAAGCCTGAAGCCCGCGGGTCTTGCCGCGGCGGACGAGATCGGGCTCACGCGGAGGCGCGGAGGCACGGAGAGGCATGAGCAGCGTGGCTCACGG
>CAYMAG010000088.1:0-2187 GCA_964388335.1 uncultured Vicinamibacteraceae bacterium
GTGCTCGAGCAGCCGAAACTCTGGGTGATTGGATCGGAACATGACCTCCCCATCGCCGCTTGAGCGCCTCGCGGGTTCGGGAAACGTTCTCGGGAAGGAGCCTCCAGATGCGAAGGAGTTTGCGGGTCTCGTGCGTTCCGGTCTGGCGCGGCTCAAGGACGCCGAGAACGAATCGAACTCCCTGGAAAGCAGGTTCGATCTTGCCTACGGTGCGGCGCACGCGCTCTGTCTGGCGGCGCTGCGGTACTGCGGTTTCCGACCATCGAAGCGGTACATCGTGTTTCAACTGGTGCCGGACACTCTGGACCTCGGTCCGGAAGTCTGGCGAGTCCTCTCGAAGTGCCACGATATGCGAAATCGGACCGAGTACGAAGGCGCCCTCGATGTTGATGAGAGGCTGGTCTTGGATCTGATCGGCGCCTGTCGCAAAGTCGCAGCGAAGGTCAGAAGTCTGCCGCTGATTCAGCAAAAGTTGAAGTGAGTCCTAACAGCGCGGTTCTGGTGCGTGGAGTTGTAGAGATCGATCCAAGCATTGGCCGTCTCGATCACGTACGCTTCATCTTCATCCACAAAGCCGTTCGCTTCGGCCATCTTGACGACCTTCCCAGCAGCGCCTGATGCGATGCGAGACCCAGCGACGGACAGTGCTGTCGAGATTCCTGCAGACCATCGACGAGCAGTTCATGGGCGCCGGGCCCGACAGGGAGCGCCTTCGCCAGGAACACGAGTCCGCCATCGCCCGAAGTGCCAGCGAGGACGAGTTCGAGGCCGCGGTGAATTCCATGCTCAAGGGGCTTGGTACTGAAGGGCATCCCGCTCCCGGGTGCGAGCCAGCGGAGGCAGACGGAGGAAGCAGGTGCACAACCAAGGAGCGGAGTAGCGGAATCCTCTGCTGCTCCGCTTCTCTGTGTGTACCCGTTACCTCCGTGATCTCCGTTCCCCGCCCGAAGCCTGAAGCCCGAGGCCTGAGGCATGAGGCATGAAGCATGAAGCATGAAGCATGAAGCATGATGTATCGTCCTCCCATGGCGCAGCAGTCTCTCTCACGCCGCGACCTGCTCGCCCTCGGCGGACTCGCGGCCGCCGCGACGGCACACGGAGGCGCGATGAACGCCAGGGCATCGACGCCGCAGGCCGCGGCGACGGACGCGGCGGGCACGCCGGCCATGCGGCGCGCGCAGTTGTACGGGCTGCTGGGCGACCTGCCCGATCGGCAGCGTCCCGTGCGCACCGAGAAGCTGCGCGAAGAGACGCGCGACGGCTACGTGCTCGAGCACTGGGTATTCGACCTGAACGGCATAGAGCCCGTGCCGGCATACGTCGCCCGTCCCGCGACCCTCACGGGACGTGTCCCCGCCGTGCTGTTCGACCACTCGCACGGCGGCGGGTACGCGATCGGCAAGAAGGAGTTCATCGAGGGACGCAGCTACCTGCAGCCGGAGCCGTACGCACGGACGCTGACGCGCATGGGCTACGTCGCGCTCTGCATCGACCACTGGGTGTTCGGTGAGCGCAACCACGCTACCGAGGCCGACACGTTCAAGGCGATGTTGTGGAAGGGGCAGGTGCTGTGGGGAATGATGGTGTACGACAGCCTGCGCGCGCTCGACGTACTGGCGGCACGCCCCGACGTGGACGGCTCGCGCATTGCCACGCTCGGCATGTCGATGGGCAGCACGATGGCGTGGTGGGTCGCGGCCCTCGACGAACGCATCAAGGTGACGGTGGACATCAACTGCCTCACCGATTTCCACGCGCTGCTCGCGCGCAAGGCGCTGTCGCTGCACGGGATCTACTACTACGTCCCGTCGCTCCTGAACCACTTCACGACGGCGCAGATCAACGCGCTCATCGCGCCGCGCGCCCACCTGGCGCTCGCCGGCCTGAGGGACAAGCTCACGCCGGTCGAAGGGCTCGACGTCATCGACTCGGCCCTGCGGCTGGAGTACGAGCGTCTCGGCCACCCCGAGCGCTGGTCGCTCCTGCGCTATGACGTCGAACACCAGGAGACGCCAGAGGGCCGTGCCGCCATCATCGCCTTCCTGCAGCGGTTTCTCTGATGCCGACCGCGCTCGCCGTGTTCTGCCATCCCGACGACATCGAGTTCGTCGCCGCCGGCACCCTGCTGCAGCTGCGCGCGGCGGGCTGGGACATCCACTACATGAACGTCGCGTCAGGCAATCTGGG
>CAYMAG010000088.1:2287-5805 GCA_964388335.1 uncultured Vicinamibacteraceae bacterium
TGCGCATCCCGAGAACGCGGCCATCGTCGGCGACGTGACCGTGTACCACGCCCAGCCGCACCTCAACCGCGATCCGTTCGGCCAGACCGTCGTCCCCACGCACTTCGTCGACGTGACGCCGGTGATGGACGGCAAGCGCGCGGCGCTCGGCGCGCACGAGAGTCAGCAGCAGTGGCTCGATACGTCGCAGGCGATGTCGTCCTACGTCCAGACAATGGAGGACCTCGGGCGCGAGGTCGGTCAGATGAGCGGGGCCTTCCACTTCGCCGAGGGATGGCGGCGCCGGCTGCACGCCGGGTATTGCGCTCCCGACGCCGACCCTCTCCGTATGGCGCTGGAGCCGCGTGGCGCGCTCGTCTGCCGCCGCTGATCTGCCGTCGGCCTCAGGGCGCTGGTGACCGTGGCGTGGTCGTCAGGTACACGAGCAGGTCGGCCATCTCCTCGGGCGTG
The DNA here is from genome assembly GCA_964388335.1 of uncultured Vicinamibacteraceae bacterium. Taxonomy (GTDB): domain Bacteria; phylum Acidobacteriota; class Vicinamibacteria; order Vicinamibacterales; family Vicinamibacteraceae; genus JAEZDP01. The sequence goes on from CAYMAG010000088.1 coordinate 2,738, forward strand.
ATCTGTTCGTCCAGCGTGTCGGGCATCGTGGATTGCGGCACGACGCTCATCTGCCGGATGTCGCTCCGCGTCACGGTCACCGACTGACCGGGGCCCTGCCTGAACGTGATGCTCGTCGGCGACTGCTCGCCGATGACGCCCATGATCGTGTCGCCCGCCCGACGGTCCACCTGGTACGTCTCGTAGTGCTGCGCGATCGACCGGCTCGGCTCGAGGATGTCGGCCAGCAGCAGCGGCATCGGCCGGTGGCGCACCGTCGCCAGATCCGGACCCATCTCCATCCCGTCCTTGCCGTCGATCTGGTGGCACATGGAGCAGTTGCGCGAGAAGACGTCGGCGCCCCTCGCCACGTCGCCGCGTCCGCTGAGCGCGGCCTCGTAGCGCGCGACCACCGCGGCGCGCGCCTCTGGCGATTCCTCGAGGACGGTGCGCCCCCGCGCCCGGATGGCCTCGTCACGGTGCATGATGAGACTCCGCTTGTGCCAGAAGTTCAGCATCCACGGCTTGACCGTGCCGGCCTGCAGCGCATCGAGCATGGCCTCCGCGCCTTCGGGTCGCGCGAGAATGACGGTAGCCGCGGCCGTGCGGACCGACGCGGTCAGCGTGGGCCATTGTGCAAGCAGGAACCTCGCCGCGACGTCGCCCGGGAGGCGTCCCAGCGCGTTGACACCGGCAATCTGGACGGCGTCCGGTTCCGTCGTGGTGATGACCGACTGGAAGAGCCGCTGGTGGCCGGGTGCGTCGGCGAGTGCGACCAGGTTGATGGCGTCCACTCGCGCCTCTGGTGGGGCTGCCATGTCGCTCGCGGTGGTGGCGGCGCGGGCCAGCGCGGCTGTCGCCGCCTCGCCCGGCGTGATGCCGCTCACGCCGAGCAGCGTCACGGCAGCACGGCGCAGCCGGGCCTGGTCACCCGTGGCCAGCGTCAGCAGTGTGTTCTGGCTGCCGCTGAGGATGCCGCGGTCCGCTCTGGTCCCCTGAATGCCGCGTGCCACGCCTTCGAGCAGCGCGGCCCGCCACCAGTCGCCGGCCGGCGCGGACGCGTCGGTCACGACGGCGATAGCGCGCGACAGTTCGTCCGGCTTCTGGCGTGCCGCGATGACGCCCCCGAGGCGGTCGAAGAAGCCCGCGCGTCCGGCGGACTCCTGGCTCGCGATGCCGGCCTCCACTCGCAGCGCTCGTTCGAACAGCGCGACGGCGCGATCCGACGACGCGCTCAGCGCCGCCACCTGCATCCACTCATCGTCGATGGCGGCAAAGAGCAGGCGATCCTGCACGGCGTACGATTCCGGCGTATCGAGCGAGCCGAGCGTGGCCAGTAACTGAAAGCGTACGCGTTCGTCCGCATCGTCCGCCCGGCCGAGCAGCGCCGCTGTGACGGCAGGCTCCTTCAGCCAGCGCTCCGCGAGGACGATGGCGTTCTCGCGGACGCCCGGGTCGGCGTCGTCGAGCGCCTGCAGGACGCGCGTCCGGTCGAGCCGGCCGAGTCCTTCGAGCGTCCAGAGCGCGTGCAGCCGGGCGAGTGCGGTCGGCCGCGTGTCCGCGAGGCGTTCGAGCGCCGGCACGGCGTCGAGCCGCTGGCCGTGCACGAGCAGACGCTGCGCAGTGCGGCGCCACCAGACGTTCGGATGTGCGAGCGCAGCGACCAGCGCGGCATCGGAGGCTGTCGACAGGTGCGGGCGTGTCGCATACGCGGCGCTGGCGGCGCGCGTGGCAGCGGCACCGTCGGTCGAGACGATGCGGTAGATTCGCCCGCGGTCGTTGCCGGTGTTCAGCACCTCGGGGTTCTTCTGCAGGTCGCTCGAGGCCCACTCGGGGTGTTCGATGTAGGGGCGGTAGTAGTCGATGAGGTAGAGCGCGCCGTCCGGACCGACGTAGAAGTTGACCGGACGGAACCAGGCGTCCGTCGACGCGAGGAACTCCATGTCGTCGCGTCCGCGGCTCGCGACGAAGGTGGCGCCCTTCTTCGAGAGCACGTCGCGATGGACGAGGTTGTGCACGGGCTCGGCGACGAAGGTCGTCCCCTCGAATTCGGCAGGGAATGCACCACCCGAGTAGACCGTCAGGCCGCACGCGGACGTGAACTGGCCGGCCTCGGTGAGCAGATCGAACCGCGCGGCGTGGGTGATGGGCATGATGTCGGCGTTGCCGTGGTCCGAGATCTCGGCCATGGCACTCGGCAGCAGCAGGTGCGGATTGCGTTCGAGGTAGCGCGCGGCGATCACCTCGTGGCGCTGGTGAATCGAGTTGTTGTGCGCGAGGAAGTGGCCGTACACGTCGAAGGCGTTGCCGTACTGCGTGCGGCTCGACAGGCCTTCGAGCTGGAACGACTCGGGCTTCAGGCGAACGCCGCGTCCGCGAGAGTCGAGACCGGGCGCGCCGGGCTTCGCGGGGAACGTCAGGGGCGAGCCCTGGTCGCCGAACAGGTCGGCGTAGATGACCGGCTGCGACCCGCCCGAATGCGCCAGGTAGATCCAGTTGTCGAGGCCGAACACCGGGTGGTTCACGGCGTGCTGCGGATTCGTCTTCGCGAAGCCGGTGAGCACCACCTCGCGGCGATCTGCCTTGCCGTCGCCGTCTTCGTCCTCGAAGTAGATGAGGTCGGGCGGGCTGGTGACGAGGATGCCCTTGCCGTAGCGCATCACGCCGCTCGGCAGCCGGAGGTTGTCGGCGTAGACCGTGCTGCGATCGATGCGGCCGTCGCCGTCGGTGTCGTCGAGCAGCCTGACGCGTCCCGACGGTGACACGTCGAGCGGGTAGCCTGGCATCTCGACGACGAAGATGCGGCCGTCCTCGTCGATGTCCATGGCCACGGGGCTCTGGACATCGGGCTCGCTGGCGACCAGTTCGATGCGAAAACCAGGCTCGAGGCGGATCATGCCCATTGACTGCTCGGCGGCGTACGGCGGCCCCACGGGGCCCGCCTGTCCCATGAGGGCGCCGCCGCCCGCGAGCGCCACCAGCGCGAGGGCCGCGCCCGTGACAGTCGAGCGTGTCAGCATCCTGCGTTCCTTCACTGCGTCATCCTCAGTTCCTTCGCTCCTCAGTTCCTGCGCTCCTCAGTTCCTGCG
>CAYMAG010000088.1:5905-20507 GCA_964388335.1 uncultured Vicinamibacteraceae bacterium
CTGCGTCATCCTCAGTTCCTTCGCTCCTCAGTTCCTGCGCTCCTCAGTTCCTGCGTTCCTCAGTTCCTTCGTTCCTTCCCTCCTTGGTTCCTTCCTTCCTGCTCATCACACCATGTACTGTCCGCCGTTCACCTCGATCACCTGGCCGGTGACGTAGCCCGAGAGCGCGGCGTCGGCGAGGTACAGGAACGTGCCGGCGCAGTCCTCTGCGATGCCCAGTCGCTGCTGCGGAATCGTCGCGCGGAGGGCTTCGAGCTGAGCCGGGGTGGAGTAGCGCTCGTGGAACGGGGTCGTGATGACGCCTGGCGAGACGGCGTTGACGCGGATGTTGTCGGGTGCCAGTTCGCGTGCCCATCCGTGGGTGGCGGTCGAGACGAACCCCTTCGACGCGGCGTAGAGCACGGCACCGCCCGCACCGCCGTTGCGCGCGGCAATCGAGCTGACGTTGATGATGGCGCCGCCACCCTGCGCGCGCATGATGGGCGCGACCTCGTGGACGAACATGACGACCTGCGTGACGTTCAGCGCGAGCACCTGCTGCAGGTGCGCCTCGGTGTATTCGGCAATGGTCTTGCGTCCGAGCATGCCGCCGGCGTTGTTGATGAGGACGTCCACGCGTCCGAAGCGCGCCATCGTCTCGGCGACGATACCGTGGACGCTGCCGGGCAGGCCGAGGTCGCCGCGGGTGAGCAGGGTGTCGGCGCCGAGGGTGCGCGCGGCGTCGGCGACGGCGTTGGCCGCTGTCTCGCTGGCGTTGTAGTGCAGGGCGAGGCGGCAGCCTGCACGGGCGAACGCGAGAGCGGCGGCGGCGCCGATGCCGGTGGAGGCGCCAGTGATGAGGACGACGGAGTCAGGAGTCATGGCCCCCCAACCCTACCAGATGCGCACCCGCGCGTCGGGCGCCACGTACAACTTGTCACCCTCGCGCACCTCGAACGCCTCGTACCACGCGTCCACGTTGCGCAACGGCGCATACGCCCGCACGAACCCGGGCGAGTGCGGGCCGTTCACGATCTGCTGACGCAGGCTGTCGTCCCGGTACATGATCCGCCACGTCTGCGCCCACCCGAGAAGCAGCCGCTGCGTGCCGGTGTACCCGTCGAGGACCGGCGACTCGGCACCCCGCAGCGACAGCCGATACGCATCCAGTCCCAACAGCACGCCGCCCAGGTCGGCGATGTTCTCGCCCATCCCCAGCCGGCCCGTCAGCTTCATGCCCGGCAACTGCGGAAACTCGTACGACTCGTACTGCGCGCCCAGCCGCTCCGCCTGCGCCTCGAACTTCCTGGCGTCGTCGGCCGTCCACCAGTCGCGCAGCACGCCGTCACCATCGGACTTGCGGCCCTGATCGTCGAACCCGTGCGTGAGTTCATGACCGATGACCCCGCCAATGGCACCGTAGTTCACGGCGGGATCCGCGTCGGGATCGAAGAACGGCGGCTGCAGAATTGCCGCGGGGAAGACGATCTCGTTCTTGGCCGGTGAGTAGTAGGCGTTGACCGTCTGCGGCGTCATCGCCCACTCCTTCGTGTCGACCGGCCGGCCAATGCGGCTGGTGTCGAATCGCCACTCGAACAGGCCCGCCCGCTGGACGTTGCCCACCAGGTCCTCGGCCTTCACCTCGAGCGTGCCGTAGTCGCGCCACTCATCGGGATAGCCAATCTTGACGCCGAACTTCGACAGCTTGTCGAGCGCGGCCGCCTTCGTCTCCGGCGCCATCCAGTCGAGCCGCTCGATACGTCCGCGCAGTGCCGACTTCAGATCGGTGACCAGCGCCTCCATCTTCGCGCGTGACGCCGGGGGGAAGTGCCGCGCCACGTACGTGCGTCCGATTGCCTCACCCATCGCGAACTCCGCGAACGACACGCCGCGCTTCCAGCGCTCCCGCTCCTCCTGCGCGCCCTGCAGGAACTTCGAGCGGAACTCCCAGTGCGCGGTCGCAAAGTCCTTCGACAGGTACGGGGCCGCCTGATCCACGGTGTGGAAGGCCTGCCACGCCTGCAGCGTCGCGACCGGTGCCTCCTTGAACGCCACCGCAAGCGCGGGGAACGCGGTGTTCTGCCGGACGATCGCCTTCGGTGCCGCAGCCACACGTGCCGCCTCCGCCCATGCGCGCCACGGGAAGCCTGGCGCCGACTGCTCCAGTTCGGCGAACGTCGTGGGGTTGTATGTGGTGTCGCGATCGCGGCTGGCTGCGCGCGTCCAGTGCGCCTCGGCGAGCCTGGTTTCGAGCGCGACAATCGCTCCGGCGTGCGCCTCCGGCTGCTCCCAGCCTGCCAGACCAAGCATGCGGGCCACGTACTCCTGGTAGGCCTTCTTCTGCGGGGCGAAGTCGTCGCGCAGGTAGAACTCGCGGTCGGCCAGGCCCAGGCCGCTCTGCGAGAGGTACAGCGCGTACGTGTCGGGCTCCCGAACGTCGTCGTACACGGCCGCAGCGAAGAATGACCCTCCGGCCTGTCCCATCGTGCCGCCCATCAGCGCCCCGAGTGCCTCGTGCGTTCGCGCGGCGCGGATGCGATCCAGAGACGGACGCAGCGGGGCGGCGCCGAGCCGCTCGACGGTGGCCTCGTCCATGAAGCTGCGGTACAGCGCGGCCACCTTGGCCTCATCGGAGCCAGGCGCCAGAGTGGTCGCAGCGACCCAGTCGTCGATGATCGCCCGCACCTGTCGCTCCGACAGTTCGCGCAGCTGCGCCGACACGCCGTACGTCGTGCGGTCCGCCGGGATGGTCGTCCGCGACGCCCACGTGCCGTTCACGAATCGGAAGAAGTCGTCGCCGGGCCGGACGCTGCGGTCCATGCCGGCCAAATCGACGCCCCACGCACCGAACCGCGGGGCCGCGGTGGATGAGGACGATGGTTCTTGCCCGAGCACGGCCATGGTCATGAGCGACACGGTGCCTGCAACGAGCGACAACCGAAGACTTCGAATCACGCACACACTCCTTCGCTCGACGACCAGATCAGCGGAGGGCCCTCAACGTGCCCAGCATCACATTGTAGTGGCCCGGGAACAGGCAGACGAACGTGTACTCGCCGGGCGGCGGCACCACGAAGGTCACCGTGACGGTCGCGCCCGGCGCGGCCAGGCCGGTATAGGCAATCAGCTTGTCCTTCTCGTCGAGCGGGACGAACCCCGTGGCCTCGGCCTCGTACGCCGCGGCGCCCAGGTCGTCGAGGTCGTCTTCGCTGCGCAGCACGACGAGGTTGTGCGGCAGCACGCCGTCGTTGATGTACTGGATGGTGACGCGGGTGCCGGCCTTCAGCGAGATCGCGTCCGGCTCGAACGAGAGGTTGCTGCCTGACGTGCGGATCGTCACCGTCCGTTCAACCGGTCCCTCGTCCTGCGTCGACGCTGCCGACATCGCCGCCGTCGCCGGCAGGGGTATCGCAGGTGCCAGTGGACTGCCGAGTGCCAGCCAGCGGTCGATCGCGTCGACGGCGCGCGCATCGTGCCCCACGCCGTGCCCCTGCGCGATCGCGGCCGCGAGATCCGGATGCGGCGCGGCGTCCGCGGTGGACCCGTCTGCGGAGCGCGCGGCCCACACGGCCGCCGCCGCCAACAACAGCACGCACGCACACCCGCCGAGCCGTGCGAGCCACGTGCGCATCGTCATGGCGTCGTGAAGACGTCCGGCATGCCCCAGCGTTCGGCGACCTTCACGAGAAGGGGACGCGCGTCCGCGGGCATCCGCGCTGCCGCCGCCGTCAGTGTGGCCCGCTGCTGGGGCGTGAGCGCTGGCGGTCGTTCGTCCGGCCAGCCCTCCGCAAGGCCGGTCACCACTGCCGTCGCGCGCGGGCCGTCGGCACCCGCCGCCGTGTCGATGAGGGAGGTCGCCAGCGCGGCGTCCGCGGCGGCCGCGTGGTGACGCGTGAGGATTCTCGCGGCAGCCGCGAGTCCGGCCGCCACCTCGGGACGATCGTTCGGGGCCTTGCGCGTGATCACGTCCGTCAGGAAGCTCGCGCCATGCTTCGCGCCGGCAATCGCCACGGCATCGGGTATCCACGCATCAGCGGCGTTGGTCGGCTCGAACAACGTGTCGAGGAGGACCGTCGCCACGCGCGGCGTGGCCGGCAACTCCGAGAGGGCAAGCAACGCTTCCAGTCGTACGCCGGGATCGGCATCCTGAAGCGCCGCGCTGCCGACCGTGTAGTTCATGGCGCCAGGCGCGCTGCGATCGGGCAACAATCCGCCGCCGAGGATCGCTTCCTCCATCGCAGCATCGCGGGGCAGCGTCATCAGTGCCGCCCGCCGCACCGCCGCCGCGGGATGATGCAGGGCCGCCCGCACCGCGTCGCGCGCCTGCTCGTCCGAGGCGATGGCCCCCAGGCCATCCAGCGTCCACAACGCGTGCAGCGCGCCGGGCGCGAGGCCGAGTTCGTCCACGGTGTGGTCGCGCAACAGCCCCACGAGCGCGGGCACGACGTCGCGGTCACCGCGCTCCACGAGCCGCTGCTGGGCCAGCAGGCGCCACAGGAGGTTGTCGTGCCGCAGCGTAGCGGCCAGTTGCCCGGGTGAGGCCGTGTGCAACTGCAGGCGCTGCGCGTCCGGCGCGTCCCCGTACGCGATGCGGTACAGGCGTCCGCGTTCGGCATCCCGGTTCGGCGTCTCGTACGCACGGCCCTCGCCGGTCACCATGTCTTTCGGCGTCGGGTTGTGCTGGACGACCAGCGAGTAGAAGTCGGATACCCAGAGCGCGCCGTCCGGACCGACTTTCACTTGCACCGGCGACAGCCAGTGGTCACGGCTGGCGAGGAAGCTCCACCGGTTGCGCGCGACGTACGTGCTGCCCGTGCGCTGCAGATCGAACTGTCCGATGAGGTGGCCCGTCGGTTCCGCCACGAAGGCGGCCCTGTTCCAGTACTCCCGCGGAAAGGCGCGTGCCGTGTAGAGTTCGTGCGCCGATCCTGCGGTGTACTTGCCGAACTGGTCCACCTGATAGATGGCCGTGATCGGATAGATGTCGGCGCGATCTTCGATACCGGGAAGGATCGGCTCACGCATGCCGATCGACTGGTAGTAGCGCGCCGGGATGTGGACGAAGTTGCTGGGGCGGTTGTTGGCCGTCGATCCGAAGATATAGCCGTCCTCGCTCAGGGCGACGCCCCACGTGTTGTTGCTGGTACGCGCGAGGTACTCGAGCTGCGACCCGTCGGCGGGGAAGCGGTAGTAGCCCGGGCCGAAGTCGCCGCGGTCGAACGTGCGCGACCCCACCGTGCCGCGGAAGCCGTTGTAGCCGACCGACCCCAGGATCTGGTTGTCGAAGCCGTAGCGCAGGTTGCTGGGCGTGCCGTGCGTGTCGGTGCGCGGCCAACCGGTGAACAGGATCGTGCGCTCGTCGGCGACGTCGTCGCCCGTGGTGTCTTTCAGGAACAGCATGTGCGGCGCCTGCGCCACGATGACGCCCCCGCGCGCGAGGACCAGGCTGGTGGCGAGATTCAGGCCGTCTGCGAACACCTTCACGCTGTCGGCGCGCCCGTCGCCGTCGGTGTCGTCGAGAATCAAAACGCGGTCGCCGCCACGCTCGCCATCCGGCAGCACGCGGTTCGGGTAATCGTTGGTCTCGACCACCCACATGCGTCCGCGGGTGTCCCACGTGAAGTCGACGACGCGGCGTACCATCGGCTCGGTGGCGAAGGTCTGGATGGTGAAGCCGGGCCGGAGGGTCGTCAGCGCCAGCGAGTCTTCGACCGACAGCGGCACCTGCCCGCGCGGCTCCGGGTCGGTCTGCGTGTTCCAGGGCGCGCCTGGCACGTACACCGGCAACGGGGCCGGCAGTTCGGTGATCGCCGGCGTCGGCTCCTCCGGACGGGCCGTGAGTGCCCAGTCGCCAGAGGCCCAGCGGATGCCGCGCATCAGCAGCGCCTTGAACCCATCCTGGCTCCAGGTGCGATCGTCGTGGCCCCAGGCCGTGTAGAAGACGCGGCCCTTGCCGTAGGGCCGCACCCACGTCCACGGCTCCTCGTGATCGCCTTCGCGCCGCACCTCGAGCACCGTGCGATCGACGGGGTTGTGTTTCGTGTGGACGTACGTCTCGTCCCAGCTCTCGAACGCCGGTACGCCCTCGATGGCGGGATGGTCTGGCGCGACGCGCGCGGTGCTGAAGGTGCCCGTTCCGTGGCTCTTGAACGCGCCGCCGACGACACGGATGAAGGCTTCGGCGTTCTGGAACGACGCCGACGCGCAGTGCACCGGCACGAGGCCCCCGCCCTTGCTCACGAACTGCAGCAGTGCGTGCAACTGGCCGGGTGTCACCGTCGCGTGGTTGTTGTAGAGCACCAGCGCGTGATAGTCGCGGAGCACCTCCTCACGCAAGTCGGCAGGGTCGTCCGTGTAGAAGAGGTCGATGCCGTCGGCTGCCAGCGCCGGCAACACCGATTGGGCCCGCGCGTTCGGCTGATGATGCCCGTCGTCGCCGAGGAACAGCACGCGGAGACGGTCGGCCGGAGGCGCCTGGGCCCACGCGGCGGAGGTACCAATGGTGACGCAGCACGCAAGCGCTCCCAGGACAGGCAGCGCGGTGCGAAGACGAAGCCGGCCAGCCTGCGGCCGGGCTTGGACGTGTGGCATACGAGATCGACTCTCCTGGGGACAAACGAATCGGGACGAGTATATCTTTGTCGCGACTCGAGAGGCTGCAGCCTGCGCCCCAAGGAGATCCCGTGTCCCCGACCGACGCTCCCCACCGATTCGTCACCGCCGCCGAGATGGAGGTGGAGACCCTGCCATGGGGGCCACACGAGTGGCTGTGCCGCCCCGGGCTGACCGACGCGGCCGACCTGCAGCTCGTGCGTGTCCGCATGCCGGCCGGGACGGGGCACGCGTTCCACCGGCACCCCGAGTTCGAGGAGATCATCTACGTGGTGGACGGCGAGGCCGAGCAGTGGGTGGGCACGTCGTGCCGGCGCCTCGGGCCAGGCGACCTCGCACACGTCCCGAAGGACGAGGTGCACGCCACCTACAACGCCGGAGACGGAACGCTCGTGTTCCTCGCGATCCTGTCGCCCGCCCTTTCCACCGGTCCCGCCCTCGTCGACGTCTCGGGTGAGGCGCCCTGGAACGCGCTACGGACGCCGGCGCCGGGCGAGGGCGCGTCGTGACCCCGGTCGTGCTCCTGCCGGGCACGCTCGACACGAAGGGCACCGAGTACGCCTACGTGCGCGACCGCCTGCATGCGATGGGTGTCGGAACGCTGGTCATGGATCTCGGCGTGCTCGGCGACCCGCCGTGGAGGCCGGACATCACCGCCGCCGACGTGGCCAGGGCGGGCGGCACGTCTCTCGACGTTCTGCGCGAGCACGGGGATCGCGGCGCGGCCGTGGACGCGATGCAGCGCGGTGCCTGCACGCTCGTCCCGCGGCTGCTGGCCGACGGCCGGATCCACGGCGTCCTCGGTCTCGGCGGCGGCGGCGGGACGACGATGATCGCCGCGACCATGCGGACGCTGCCGGTTGGTGTGCCGAAGCTGATCGTCTCGACCATGGCCTCGGGCAACACGGCGCCGTACGTGGACGTGAAGGACATCACGTTGATGTACTCGGTCGTCGACATCGCGGGCCTCAACCCGTTGTCGCGCCGCATCCTCGCCAATGCCGCCGGGGCCATGGCCGGCATGGTGCAGGCGGACGTCCCGGCGCGCGACGCCCCCGACCGCCCACTGCTCGCGGCGACGATGTTCGGCGTGACGACGCCGTGCGTGACGGCGGTGCGTGAGCAGATGGAGCGCGCCGGCTACGACGTCCTCGTGTTCCACGCGACAGGATCGGGCGGACGCGCGATGGAAGGGCTCATCGCCGACGGCTTCGTGCAGGGCGTGCTCGACATCACGACGACCGAGTGGTGCGACGAGGTGGTGGGTGGCGTGCTGAGCGCGGGTCCCGACAGATTGTCGGCCGCCGCGCGCACCGGTACGCCGCAGGTCGTGTCCGTCGGTGCGCTCGACATGGTGAACTTCGGTGCGGAAGACACGATTCCAGCGAGGTTCGCTGGCCGCACGCTGTATCGCCACAACGCGACCGTCACGCTGATGCGGACCAGCCCGGAGGAGTGCGTGGCGATCGCCGGACGTATCGCCGGGCAGCTCAATCGTGCGACCGGCCCGACCGTGCTCGTGCTGCCGCTGCGGGGCGTGAGTGCCATCGACGCGGAGGCGCAGCCGTTCCACGACCCGGACGCCGACCGCGCGCTGTTCGACGCGCTGCGAGCGGCGCTGCAGCCACACGTGCGCATCGTCGAGGTGGACGCGCACATCAACGACGCGGCGTTTGCCGACGTGCTCGCCTCGGAAATGCTGGCGTTGCTGGACACGCCGGCGCACACGAACGCTTCACGGGGAGACCACTGACGTGCCCTTCATTCCCTACGACGAGTGCCTGCGGCGGCTGCGCGCGCAGATTGACGCCGGCACGCCCATCATCGGCGCCGGGGCCGGCACCGGCATCTCGGCGAAGTTCGCCGAGCGCGGTGGCGTGGACATCATCATCATCTACAACTCCGGGCGCTTCCGGATGGCCGGCCGCGGCAGCAACTCCGGCCTCATGCCGTACGGCGACGCGAACGCGATCGTCGTGGACATGGCGCGCGAGGTGCTGCCGGTGGTGAAGGACACGCCAGTGCTCGCAGGCGTGTGCGGGACGGATCCGTTCCGCATGATGCGCGTCTTCCTGCCCGAGCTGAAGCGGATGGGATTCGACGGCGTGCAGAACTTTCCGACCGTCGGACTCATCGACGGGCAGTTCCGCCAGATTCTCGAGGAGACCGGCATGAGCATCCAGCTCGAGGTCGAGATGGTCGCGCAGGCCCACGACCTCGGCATGCTGACGTGCCCGTACGTGTTCGACGAGGATACCGCCCGGCGCTTCACCGAGGCCGGCGCCGACGTCGTCGTCGCGCACGCGAACACGACGGTCGCCGGGTCGATTGGCGTCACGAAGGCGGTCATGTCACTGGACGAGGCGGTCGAGCGCGTGCAGGCGATGCACGACGCCGCGAAGGCCGTGAACCCGGACGTGATCGTGCTGTGTCACGGCGGTCCGATTGCGTACCCCGAGGACGCGCAGTACGTGCTCGAGCGGACGACCGGCGTGGCGGGCTTCTTCGGCGCGTCGAGCATCGAGCGCCTCGCGACCGAGGTCGCCATCGAAGATCAGACCCGCAGGTTCAAGAACCTTCGGATCAGGTAGGCCCGCCTCGCCCAGGCGGGCATGAGGTGGCCTCGCCCGGTCGGGCACGGTCCGCGGCGTCAGACCCTGGCGGACGCGGTCGTAGGACGCGCGTCAACCCTTCCGCGCGAGCCGCCGCATCGCGAGACCGCCAAAGAGCACCGTGACGCCGACGAGCACGGCGGCAGCGATCTGCGGCGGAAGAAAGCTGAACTCGGTCACACCCGCCAGGCCAAGGGCCACCTGGTTCAGGTGAAATGTCGGCCAGATGACCACCCAGGGCTTCATCACCTCCGGCAGGGGAATGAACAAGTCGGACAGCCAGAGCATGGGCAGGTACGCCAGATTGGCGAACGCCGGCGCGGCCGACCCTGTCGTGTATGCGCCGATGAAGAGGCCGATCGCGCAGAAGGGCAGCGCACCGATCGTCATGACGACGCCAACGGTGGCCAGCTGTCCGCCCGAGAGGGTGATCCTGGCCACCAGGAGCGCCGTGGTGATGAGCAACGCCATGGCGAGGCCTGCAAACAGTACGGCCATGGCCATCTTGGCCAGCAGGTACGCACCGCCCGGCACCGGCCACGCCCGCTTGATCGTCATGAGGCCCGCCTTGCGCTCGGTGGCCAGTGCGATGCCGATACCGAAGATGGCTGGTCCCGCCACGGCCATCACGGAGAAGCCGGAGAACAGGTAGTTGGCCAGGTTCGGGTTCTCGGCGATGGCGCCGCTGGCGATCACCACGCCGAACAGGACGTAGACCACCAGCGGCAGCACCAGGAAGGGCGCGGCGAAGCTTGGCTCACGCAGCATGCGCAGCGACTCGAAGCGCATCTCGGTGAGATAGGCCCGCACGACGCGGCCAAGTGGCATCGCCGGCGCGGCGTTGCGGATGGCAGGAGTGACAGCAGGAGAGGTGTACATCACGCGACCTTTCTGGTGAGTTCCGTGAACGCCTCGGCGAGACCCGCCTGCCGCACCTCGAGATCACGCACCGTGGCGTCGGTTGCCAGCAGCCGGCGGACCACCAACTCGGCATGTGCAGTCGTGATGCGCAGGCGGCGTGCGTCCTGCTGTGCGCTGACGACGTCAGGCCACGTGCTCACATCGTCGGGCGTGAGCGTCGTGGTGCACGAGATGTGCGTACGCGAGACCAGCGACGCGATGTCGTCGACGCTGCCCGACGCGATCAAGCGTCCCCCGGCGAGCACGGCGATGCGATCGGCGAGGGCCTCCGCTTCCTCGAGATAGTGCGTGGTGAGCACCACGGCGCAACCGCGCGCCACCATCTGACGGATCGCGAGCCACAACGCCTGCCGCGCCTCGACGTCGAGCCCGACCGTCGGCTCGTCGAGGAACAGCAGTGACGGGTCGCCGCAGATGGCCAACGCGAATTGCACCTGACGCTTCTGGCCGCCCGAGAGCGCCGCGTACTTGCGGCCGGCGAGTGCGAGGGTGCCGGTGAGCTCGAGCGTCTGCGACAGCGCGAGCGGCGCGGGGTAGTAGCTCGATGTCAGTTGAATCAACTCACGCACGCGCAGTTCCGGCGTCAGCTCGACGTCCTGCATCATGACGCCGACGTTGCGGCGATTCTCGACGTCGAGTGGCGAACTGCCGAAGAGATGCACGGTACCTGCGTCGGGCTCGATCAGGCCCAGACAGAGGGCGATGGCTGTCGACTTGCCCGCGCCGTTCGGTCCGAGCACCGCCAGCAACTCGCCAGGTGCGACGTCGAGGTCCAGCGCCTCGAGGGCCGTGACCGCATCGTACCGCTTGTGCACGCCGGACAGCGCGGCAACCGGCCGGCGTGTCGACGCTGAGGGCACGTCCTGGACGACCGCACGATCGTCGCCAGCCTCCGCATCTGCAGCACCAGTCGGTTCGGGCGGCGCAGGCACGTTGCCCGCATCGCCGTCGTTGGCTGCGGGACTGCGCCACCGCGGATACCGGCGGCCGTTGAGCACATGTCCGATGAACGTCGAGCGCACGACGAGGCCGTAGCTCGCGACGAGCAGCGCGAGCGCTACCAGCACCACGATCGGGAACTTGATGCTCCAATGCCATGGCAGGGGGCCCACCAGCACCTGCAGCGCGGCGACGAGAGGTAGATGGGCCAGGTAGATCCAGTACGACGCATCCGCGACATAGCGGACCACGCCGGAAGGTCGTGACAGGAAGCGCTGCGCCAGGCCAAGGATGCCAAACGTCCAGGTCCAGATAGCCAGGGCATAGGCGGCGGCGAAAAGACCTGTCGACCACTCGTGCGCGGCCGGCACGAACGCAGGCGTCAGGCCGCCAATCGACAAGCAGACGGCCGTGGCAGCGAGCGCGATGAGCAGATGCGCAGGCCACTGACGGCTCCACACCGCGACGAGGTCGGCCTGGCGGTGCATCAGCCAGCCGAACGTCATTGCCGTCCCGTAGGCGATCAGTGACGCGACCTCGGGAATGACCGAGCGGTCGGGCGTAGGGATGCCGAACCACAGCACCCACTCGCTGCGCATGTAGAGCGCGATAGCTGTGGGCACTGCCAGCACCAGGGCTGCCGCACCGGAGCCCACCAGCACGCGCACGGTCGCGTCGGCAGTCCGTCTCACCACGCCCTGTCGATCGAGTGCCGCGACGGCCGAACGCGTCAGCGTGACGAGGACGTACAGCACCAGCAGGTAGTAGAGGAACCAGAGATGCAGCAGCGGAAAGGCACCGCGAGGTGGGGTCGGCAGGTCCGCAGGCGCGACCGGCAGTGTGCCGCCGAAGGTGACGGTCAGCCCCCAGATCCACACAGCGCCCAGCGTCGGGGCCAGCATCAACCACCCGACGACAAGGGGCACCAGGATCCGCATGGACCGATTGGTCCAGAAGCCGCGCGCGCCGCGCCGGTGGAACAGCATGCGCCCGAAGAAGCCCGCGATGAAGAAGAACAGCGACATCCTGAAGATGTGCGACGTGAACAGCAGTACGCTCAGCGTCGTGCTGGGCGACGAGTCGACCATGGCCCACAGGCCGGGAATCATGCCGGGAATGAACGAGAAGCCCGCGTGGAACACCACGCCCATGAGCAGCGCGAAGGCGCGGACGGCGTCCAGCGCGTGCAGACGAGTAGTCGCAATCATCTCAGGCTCCTTCACACGACATCCACGTGACGTACGCGCACGCGGCAGGCCACCGCGAGCACCACGGCGCCAAGGAACAGCTCCAGCATCAGCACCGCCAGGAGATCGGCACTCCAGACGGCGACCGGGCCCTGCGCGTGCAGAACGACTGCGGGACGGGCCAGCAGGAAAGGGATCAGGAAGTTGACCGACACGTTGCCGACGGTAATCGCGGTGGCGTGCCAACCTGTCGAATCGGTGGCCAGGCCGACGCCGAGCAACACCCACGAGTACGCCAGCAGGTAGCCGAGCAGCACGATCCAGAAGGGCAGCAGGCCGTCGGGAATGGGCGACCAGACGACCACGAGGACCGTGGCCGCCGTCAGCAGGAGCCAGACCCCGCCGAACGCGATCACGTTGGCCCAGACCTTTGCCGCCACGTACTGCGCGGCGTTCACGGGCAGGCTCATGACGAACAGTGCGACCTTGCTCTTGCGTTCCTGGACGACGCCGTGCATGACCAGCACGATGTTCAGGATGACCAGGGCGCAGATCAGTAAGACACCGCCCACGTATCCGGCCGTGGTGCCGAGCGGCATCACGGCCAGCCCGACCGCACCGGCCGCGAGCGTGCCGCCAATGGCCCAGCGGCTCAGGTACAGATCGACGAGAATCAACCGGCCGACGAGTGACGAAGTCATGGCGTGTGCGCCTTCCTCTCGGTCATCACCGTGGTCACGAAGATCTCCTCGAGCGTCATGCGCTGTACGTCGTGCACGATGACGCCGGCCCGCGCATACTCGCCGTCGAGCGCGTCCGAGTAGGCGTCGGAGGTGACCACGGCGGTGCGTCCGTTCACTTGCGTGGCGACGACACCGGGCAGCGTCGGGAGCACTCCGTTCGTCGGCAGCTCGAGGTGCAGCCGCCGCCAGCGCTCGACGAACGTGTCCTTGTCGGTCGACGCGATGATGCGTCCGCGATCGATGAACGTGATGCGGTCGCAGATCTGCTCGACGTCCTGCGTGTTGTGCGACGAGAAGAGAATCGCGCGGTTCTCGTCGAGCACGACGTCCATCAACTCGCCGAGGATCTCGTGACGCGCGACGGGGTCGAGGCCCGTGGTCGGCTCGTCGAGCAGCAGTAGGCGTGGGCGCCGCGCGAGCGCCAGCAGCAACGTCGCCTTCACGCGCTCACCGTGTGAGAGCGCCTTGATCGTCTGCTCAGGACGCAGGTTGAACCGCTGCAGCAGCAGGTCGGCGTAACGGGTGTCCCAACCAGGAAAGACGGAGGCGACCAGCTGCATGTGCCAGGCGAGCGTCAGGTCGCCGTGGAGCCGCATGTCGTCCGACACGAACCCGATGTCGCGCTTGGCGGCGGCCTGCTCGAGCGGCATCGTGTGCCCCAGCACGCGCACCTCGCCGCGGTCGGCGCGCACCAGTCCCATCAGGATGCGGATGGTCGTCGACTTGCCGGCGCCATTCGGACCTACGAAGCCCATGACCTGGCCGGGGTCGAGACGCAGGCCGACGTCCGACAACGCAAAGAACCGGTACGTCTTGTGGACGCCCGCCATGTGGATGAGCAACGCACTCGTCATTGGTCGTTGTCCCTTCGTGCCCACGCGCCACGCAGACGCACCTCGAGGGAGTCGCGGTCGAGCCCCAGCACCTGCGCCACGTCGACGGCAGCGGCGAGATGGCTGTCGAGTTGTTCCTGCTGCAGCTTCATGCCGAGCTGCGCATCGTCGGCGACGAACGATCCCTTGCCCTGACGGGTGACGATGACGCCGGCCCGCTCGAGGTCGGAGTAGGCGCGCTTGACGGTGATGACGCTGACACGCGACGAGGCCGCGAGGGCGCGGATCGAGGGCAGTTCCTGTCCAGGTGGCCAGTCGCCCACGGCGATGCGGCGGCGAATCTGCTCGAGGATCTGCAGATACATGGGCCGCCGGTCGGCGTGGGAGATAACGAACTCACTGTGCATGACAAGTATGCACAGTATACACTGTTCAACATCGAGAGCAAGAGACGACGCCAGGAACCGAGCACAAAGTAGCCATTCTCCTGAAGCGGGAGGCCCTCACCTCTGAGGCAACGCCCAGTCCTCCAGCGTCAGGCCTGGTACTCTTGTGCAGTCGTCAGTGTTCGACGTGATCAGCACGGCACCACGCGCGGATGTCGAGTTCGATCTCGTTCGCGCGGCGCTCGGCGTCTTTCTGGTCCGCGAACCCGGTGGACTCGCGGCGCAGGCGTCCGTGACGAACGAACGGCAGCTGAAGCCGGGCAGGCGACCTCCACACCTCACGCCACGCGCGCGATGAAGATGGTGTGCTTCGGGCCCTTCGCCCGATCG
>CAYMAG010000089.1:0-11369 GCA_964388335.1 uncultured Vicinamibacteraceae bacterium
CCTCCGGGTAGGTTGCTCGAGGCCGTCAGCAATGCCGGTCCCAGAGGAATGATCGTCACTCGACGCTCGCCGCAAGGCGGGTGGCCGGGGACAGAATTCGGCTTATCGATCGACTGTCGCACTCACGGCATGCACAACTATCTCGTCACGGGGGGCGCGGGCTTCATCGGCTCGCACATGGTGGAGGCGCTGCGCGCGCGAGGCGAGCGCGTCCGGGTCGTCGACAACCTGATCACCGGGCACCGCCACAACCTGGCGCACATCGACCAGGTGGAGTTCATCGAGGGGGACCTCGCGGATCTCGACGTGGCGCGCCGCGCCGTCGAGGGCATCGACTACGTCCTGCACCAGGCGGCGATCCCTTCGGTGCCGCGGTCGGTCCAGGATCCGATCACGTCCAATCGCGCCAACGTCGATGCGACGCTCAACCTGCTCGTCGCCGCGCGTGACGCCGGCGTACGCCGTGTGGTCTACGCCGGCAGTTCATCGGCGTACGGCAACAGTCGCACCCTGCCGAAGCGCGAAGACATGCCGACGGCGCCGCTGTCGCCTTACGCCCTCCAGAAACTGGTGGGCGAGCAGTACATGGTGATGTTCACTGAGCTGTACGGGCTGTCGACGGTCACCATCCGGTACTTCAACGTCTTCGGTCCGAGACAGGATCCCTCCTCGCCGTACTCGGGCGTGATCTCGCTCTTCGCCCGTCACGCGCTCGAAGGACGTTCGCCCACCATCTACGGCGACGGTGAGCAGACCCGCGACTTCACGTACGTGGCCAACGTGGTCGACGGCGCCCTTCGAGCCGCCACGGCGGGAGACGAGGTGAGCGGGCAGGTCATCAACGTCGCGACGGCTCGCCGCATCTCGCTCAACGACCTCTGGTCCGCCGTGCAGCGGAGCGTGGGGATTTCGCTCGTTCCGGAGTATGCCGAGCCGCGTGCCGGCGACGTCCGCGACTCGCTCGCCGATATCTCGAAGGCCGAGCGCCTGCTCGGGTATCGCCCGCTCGTGGACCTCGAGACCGGGCTGGCGGCCACGCTGGAGTGGTTCGGTTCACGCACGCGCGCGTAGTCGACGGCAACGGGTCGACGGACAACCGCCGGCGCGTTCGCGACAACTGGCGCTGCCGGACGACCGAGCGGTCCGCTGAGCCGCGCGTCGGGTCGTGCGATGCAAGCCGTTGGTCACGTGGCGCTTACACGGTACCGGCATCCCGGCGTCTCGGTGGCGCGGTGCTTGCTGTTGGACAGGATCGCGCGGCGTCGGTCCTCCCAGTCTATCGGCGGGTGAGTTCTCCGGCATTGCCGGCGCCGCGTCTCTCTGACGGCAGACGGTCCCGAGCCGTCTGGCCGGTCCTGCAGCACAAGGGTTCAGGTCTCACCGATATGTGGTACCAGTCGATCCTCGGAACTGCCGTACTGATGCACACGGTTGCGCCGGCGGCGGCGCAGACGGTACCGGCCGCGCTGCAGCAGAGGGTGTCGCAAGACCCCTCCGTGCTCGCCATGATGGTGGCCCATGCTTCGGTGCCGGCCGGCATCGTCGCGACCGAGGCGGACAGGCGGGCGCCAGCAGGTCGTCCGGATTTCACGTTCCCCCTCGAGCCACGGGTGTCGCTTGACGCCTTTGCGCGGCTGTTCAATGAACAGCAGCAGCGCTACCGCGCGACGAATGATGCCGGTGTGCTCGTGCTGCGGATGGGACATGCGCTGCCCGAACAACTGCAACGTCCGATTCGCATCGAGCCCATGCAGGTGAAGGGTGTGATGGAAGCACTCGTCAAGCTTCTGGCGCCGCTCGACTCACGGTTTGGGGGGCCTGGCGGCCTCATGGGTAGCACCATGAGACGGAAGCGTGGCGACGGCGGGGAGGACGCCGTGATCGGTTTCGACGGGACGGAGCGCCGGCTCGTCGATGGGCTGAATGCGATAGCACGGCAGTCTGGCCAGACGTGGGTCGCGATCATGAGTACGGGCGACGAGAAACCTGACCTTCTGCATCTGGGCTTTCTTCATCGAGACGGTTTCGCCACGACGGTGGATGTGAACATTCCGGCCATGCCGTGATGCGCAGTTCCGGAACGTACGAGTCGGCGGACGCGTCGTCCATGGCTTCAATCGGATAACCATCGGCGATGGCCGCGTTACGGCGAGCAAGGATGGCGGGCCCTGTAGTGGTCAGCCGGGAAGGAATCCAGACCAGCGCGCCTTTGACCGCGACGAGTATAGCGTCTAGACTTTAGGTGTGAAATCCAAGGCTGCCAGTACACTCGAGCTGAAGCTGAAGCAGGCCTCCATCGTGGCCGATGTGTCGCCCAAGGATCTGCAGAACCTCGTGCAGTTCAAGGTCGTCCACCCGCGGCGCCGAGGGCGCGTCTACTGGTTCGACCGCCAGACGCTCCTGCAGGCCAAGTGTGCGCTGTACCTCAAGGAGACACTGGGCGCGTCCACGACCTACCTCGCGGGCTTCGTTCGAGCGCTCGCCGATCGACCGGACCTCACGACGGAACGGGCGTCGGTACGCATCGAGTCGCGCCCACGACCAGGCGTGCCACCGCTGGCGCTCATTGTCCCTGTGGGTATGCTTCGCGAGGAGATCGACGCGCGGCTTCCGTTGCTGGCCGTCGCCCGGGACGTGCCGCCTGGTCGTCGACGCCCTGGCTGGAAGCAGGAGTTCCTGCGAAGCGTGCGAGCCGCGGCACAGGAGATCCCCGAGTTGTCGGACGACGAGATCGTGAACGTCGTGCGGCAGCACCGCCGCGTGCGTGCGCGGCCGGAGATCCTGGTTGCGGCGGAAGGCTGAGCGCCGTCGCCGGCCACGTGGCGTGGTCGATACTTCGGTCCTCGTCGCCGGCATCTCGGGCTTCCGGCGAGAGCCGCCTGACCTCACCAACAAGAGCGCGCAACTCATCCGCCGCTGGGCAGACCGCCACTCGTTCGTCTGGCTTGTCTCTATGGAGATTCTTGATGAGTACCGGGATGTGCTCCGCCGGTTGGGCGTGCGACGCGCCACGGTCGGTGGAGTGCTGAATTTGTTGGCCGAGCGCGCTGAGCGCATCGCCAGTGGTCCATCTCGTCAACTTTCGCCTGATCCGGGTGATGAGCCGTTCTGCATGTGCGCAGAAGACGGGGACGCCGACTTCATCGTCACGTTGAACCCGCGCGACTTCCCCACGGACCGGTTGACCGCAAAGGTCATCGCGCCTGGTGCCCCACTGCCAGGTGCCCGTCGACGACGGCCAGCGCCGTGACGGTCTGGTGACTGGATGTCCCCGCTCGAGGTGGACAGTCGACGGGGCTCCTACGTCCTACCGCCTCAGAAGTCGTTGCCACGCATGGTGGCCTCAATCGCAGCTGCTGAGTAGAAGGCCACAGGACCCCAATGAACAGCGCGAGCAACCTGTCTCGGTCGCGCGTGCCACGTCATGGAACTCATGGCTCGTCTCCTGCCGGCTGTGCCGGAAAGGTATAGGTCGTACCGGCCCTGACTCGAAGGACATCTGCGTGGACCACAGCCCAACTCTGGCGAGGCAGCGCGCGGAAGAGTCGTCCTCCTCCGTCCCATCCGTGTCTCGTTGCGTTGACGCAGGGGAACCGGCGGTTGACGCGTGCGAGCCCAGCGGTCCGCGGCGACATCATCGATGCCCCGTCACGTCTGAGGCGTAAGTCATAGCTGTCGTGTCACTTGCGGTCTCACGTCGTGTCTCGTGGCCGTGATGGCCCGGCCCTTGCTCGTCTGCTTCGTGCACGGCATCGGCTCGCGTCACCTGCGCATGCCGACGGACGAGCCGATTTCCGGCCTGGACCGACGCCGTGCCATGACAGGAGGCACGCGATGAAGAGTCTGGTCATTCTCATGCTGTTTGCCGGCGCCGCCGCGCCTGCGGCCGGAGCACCGATGACACCGGCGGTGGTCGTGCAGGACGCCGCGGGGAAGGGCACCGCGTCGGGCGCGACGGTGAACATCAACACGGCAACGGCTGCCGAGTTGGAGGCCTTGCCGGGCATCGGTCCCGCGACAGCGAAGCGCATCCTCGAGTACCGCGAGAAGAGCGGGCCGTTCAAGAAGCTGGAAGACCTCATGAACGTGCGCGGCATCGGCGAGAAGGCGTTCCTGCGCCTGCGGCCACTCGTCACGATCGGCGGCAGCCAGACGGCCGCTGCATCAACGCAGTCGTGAACGCGAGGAACCATCGGACCGGGGTGGCCATGCTGCCACCCCGGGGAGGCGCCGGGCGTGCGCTGTGGCCGGCGGCCGAGACGGGCACGTCGCTGCTGGAACTGCTTCTCATGGTCGCGATGGTCGCCGCCGTGTCCGCGATCGGTCTCGGCGGGCTCCGCCACGCACGGGCCGAGCGGGCCGGCCGCGAGGCCGCGCGCCTGCTGATGTACCAGTTGCAGGCCGTCGCCAACGACGCGCGGCTGAGCGCCACGGACATGGCGGTCACGCTGACGCAGCCCGTCGACGGGGTCGCGATGTTCCAGGTTCTCGAGGATGGGAACGGGAACGGCGTCCGAGTGGCTGAGGTGGCCGCTGGAGTCGACCATCACGTTGGTGGTCCCCGACCGGCCTTCACCGAGGGTTCGGCGCGCCTTGCGATTGCGCAGCCCGTCCCGACGACGGACCAGAGCGGTACACTTCCCGCGGGAAGCGCGCCGGTTCGATTCGGCATCGCTCCGTACATCAGCTTCAGCCCCCGTCGAGCTGGTGCGTCCGGCTCGATCTACGTCGTTGGCCCGAATCGCGCGCACTATGCCATTCGAGTGCTCGGTTCCACGGGACGTCTCCGGCTCCTGTGTCTGAACGACACGGCGTTCACGTGGGAGAACTGCTGACGTGGCCGACTTCGTCATCGGCGAGCGTCGACACGAACCCAGAGCCGAGGGGGACGCTATTCCTCGCGGCTACAGCATCGCCGCGCCCGGCCTGCGTGTCATCGACATCGTCGACGTGTCGTCCTCGGGCGTCCGGCTGAGGACGGCGTCGGCGCTGCGTCCCGGGCGCTCCATGACGGTCAGACAGCGGTGCGACGCGCAGCGTGCGGACCACCCGCGCGCGGCGATGGTGTTGAGGTGTTCGGTCCACCGCCTGGGACGATCGGGCGTGACCTTCGAGGCGGCGCTTCGACTCTGGCCGGGCGAACAGGGCCACCCCCCTGCGTAGTGGATACGCACCGGGTGAGCGGGGTTCGCAACGACTGACAGGCCGTCTGCATCTTCGGTGGGTTGCCGAGTCGACGTGCCGACGCGGCCCCGGTACCGGAATTGGACTGGCAGGGGCATGCGGGGTGTCATGGTCGCAGGAGAGGAGCAGGG
Organism: uncultured Vicinamibacteraceae bacterium; assembly: GCA_964388335.1. Lineage (GTDB taxonomy): Bacteria > Acidobacteriota > Vicinamibacteria > Vicinamibacterales > Vicinamibacteraceae > JAEZDP01. The sequence goes on from CAYMAG010000089.1 coordinate 5,316, forward strand.
ATGGCGGAACGATCTGAAGTCTCGCTGCAGCACGGCCCTGTTGGGCAGGCTGGTCGTGATCGCTTGCTCGACATCCTGATCACACTGGCAATGGGCGATGCGCTGGACGGGCTCGAGCAGGTCGAAGCCGTCCTTGCGACGTGGTGCCGGCTGGAACACGTCCGGGTTGCGGGCGCCGACGAGCCCGACATCGACGTGCCGGCTGGCCAACCGGCAGTGGTCGTGCGTGCTGACAACGGCGTGCGGTTCTTCATCTGGCCCCCGGAACGGCTCGTCGATCCCGACGTCACCGCCGCGCTCCATCTGGCTGCGCGCTTCGTCCCACGGCTGCACCGGACGAGCATGCCGCCCGACCCGGGTCAGGACGACGACGAGTGGGCGCGCTGCGGAGGTCTGGTGGGGCGCAGTGCAGTGATGGCGCGGCTGCACGAGCGAATCGCCCGGGTCGCACGCCGGTCCTTCAGCGTCCTGATCGAGGGCGAGAGTGGCGTCGGCAAGGAACTCGTCGCGCGACACATCCACGACCTCAGCGCACGGTGCCGTGGCCCGTTCGTCGCGGTGAACTGCGCCGCCATCGTGGAGTCGCTGCTGGAGGCCGAACTCTTCGGCATCGAAGAGCGGACGGCCACGGGCGTCAGAGGGCGACGGGGCAAGTTCGAGCAGGCCGACAACGGCACGCTGTTTCTCGACGAAGTGTCCGACCTGTCACCGTCGGCACAGGCCAAGTTGCTGCGCACCATTCAGGACCTGGCGGTCGAACGCGTCGGGAGCCAGTCGATGCGGAAACTGAACGTCCGCATCATTGCCGCAACGAACCGTCCCCTGGGTGGCGTAACGGCGACCGGGTGCTTCCGGCGAGACCTGTATTACCGCCTCAATGCCGTCGAAGTGTCCGTGCCTCCCCTGCGCGCGCGGCGCGACGACATCGCCCTCCTGGCGACGACCTTCCTGCAGCGGTACGGCGAAGGCCGATCCTACACGCTGTCGCCCCGGGCACTCGACGCGCTGCTGGTCCATGAGTGGCCGGGAAACGTGCGCGAACTGGAACGCGTGATCGAGCGCGCCGTCACGCTGGCGCACGGCGACCTGATCGACCTGGACGACCTGCCCGACGCCGTGACCGGGCGGTACCGGGAGGTGATGGTGTACCCGCCGCACGAGACCGACCAGAGCCTTCGCGCGTGGGGCGCCCGCTACTCCCGCCTCGTCCTGGCCCGCGCCCACGGCAACAAGCGCGAGGCGTGCCGCATCCTCGAGATCAGCTATCACACCCTGCAGTCCTACCTGACCTATGGCGCCCACGCCGCGGACCCCGCACCGGGCAGCGCCCAGGGCAGCGCGCCGCCATTCAGGGCGCCGCTGGCGGTGAGCGCCGTTGGCGACTATCCGCCCCCGCGCGTCGAGGGGCCTGCCGCGGTACACGACGCGGAAGCGCCGCGATGATCAGGACGGTCCGCCCTGTCCGCCTCTTCGAGCTGTCGCAGCGTGGTGGCGGCGTGAGACGCAAGCGCCACCAGGGGATCTCTCAGGGCACGACCCCACGGGACCCGGGTCATCGTGGCGCCGGACCCTCGTCCGGCTGCTCAGATGTTACGTAGAGCGAGCGTCGCTCGTCATGCCCGATCAATTCAAGCGGCAGGTCAGTCTCCACATATGTCACCAGCGCGGGCGAGGCTGTCCGGCGGTCCAGCACGACGAAGCGGACGCCATTACGACGCAGCAACCTCTCTGCCACAGCCGCTCGCGGCAGGTGGTCCGCCGCGGGGCGCCCCTCGGACAGATCGAGAAAGCCGGCGAGCAATGCGTCGTCCTCGTAGTACTGCCGTATCGCCGGCGAAAGCCGAGCCACGAACCCTCCAACAATCGGACGCTCATGGATCGTCTGCTGGAACAGCACCCGTTCATCGAGAACGCCGCGCTCCCCGAACCCGTCGCGCACGCCAAGGGGCAATTCGACGACCGAGCCCCGCTCAGGCCGGTCCCGCAGCGTTTCGTACAGTGGCGGACGGTTCAACTCGATGATGGGAAACGGCGGCGGCGAGTAGTCGATCAACAGTGCGAACAGGAGTGCTCCAACTATCGCAGCAGGGCGCCGAAGCCTGAGCGTCAAGGATGCCATCGCTATCGCACTGAGCACAGCCAGCGCCAGGTATACGAGCACCACCGCGCGTCCAGGAATTCTGGCGTTGGAGATCACTGGCACATAGCGCAGCAGCGCCTGCGGCAGGACGAAACCTGTATTCACGCCGAACACCATCAAGTGCGGGCCGAGGGACCAGACGAAGAAGAGCGCGCCAACCAGCGACCATCGGCGTACATCACGATTGTGCCAGTCATGCCTGACTGCCCTCACACACAACAGGAGAGGGACGACGCCCACCCAGGCGGAACTCTCGATCATGTCTATCGCGAATCGCTCATGAAGCAGCCGGCTCCATCCGCCCCACCATGCGCTGAACGGATTGCCGAGGAACACGGTTGCGAGATCGATGCCCGAAGGAGCACTGCGCCACAGATAGCGCTGCGTGACATATTCGCCAGACACGAAGAGCATGTACCCGTGCCAGGCCAGGGGAGAGACGATACCAGCCACGACCAGTGTCAGGGCCGCGACAGGACGCGCGAGCCTCACAGCGCGCTGCTTGACGCCGGCTGCCACACTGACACGCGGTCTCGCTATCAGTGCCGCCAGTATGCACAGCAGGCCCCAGAACACCTGCAGTACGTTGAATCCGGTTGTTGCAGAGACGCGTACGCCACCTATGGTGAATCGCACGCCGCCAGTTACCGCGATCGCGACGAGGACCAGAGCACAGACCGCCAGCAGCACACTGACACACGTGATGGCCCTCGTGCTGCGCCTGGGCCGGCCTGCAAACGACAGCCGGACAGGGCGTAGCTCACAGGCGATGAGTACGACGGTCAGGAGCACTCCAAAGAGCGCGTAGTAGTAGTCGATGTACGCTGTCAGTCCTATGAGAAGTGCGGCAGCAACGGCCCACGTCATCGAACCGGAGGCCACTGTCCTGGCTGCAGTCAACGCAATGAGCGGCAAGGTCCAGGCTGTCGTGAGATTCAAGTGCCCGTGAAGGTGGGCGGCGATGAAAGGGCTGCCACCATACACTATCCCTGCGCAGACGGATGACGATGTACTCCGGGTAACATGTAGCGCCAACAGATACGCGGCGAACGCGTTCAATGCCACTGCGGCGATTAGGTAGACGTTGTGCGCCAATAGCGTCGGCAGCGTTCCAAGCAGTGTTGCGCCGATCAGCGCAGGCACGACGGTGTGGGTGTGCAACAACAGATCAGTGCCGGCAGGTGCGAAGAGATACGGCGTGTAGAACAACGAGTGCCCCTCGGCAAGAGCCACGCGCGTCCACCAGAAGTTCCAGACGAACAGGACGTTGTCGCCAGCATCAGCCCCTAAGATGTGGGAGGACATCCGTGTCGCCAGGGGGTATGTCCACGCGATGCTCAGCGCCATGAAGGCGACCAACACCCATGCGTGGCGAGTACGCACGAGCAACGTCGCAGCGGCGGCATATCGCATGACCTAGCAGCTGCAGCGCAATCGAGCGCAGGCCTGCACGCCACGCGCTGCTCCACTGGTGGTCACCGCTCGAGTGGGGATGATGGCCTGCACGCGCTGAGCATGTTCCGGAAATCGCGGACGGTCAACCGTCGGGTCAGACCGCCCGCCCTCGGGGCGCCGATGCCGGTGAGCGACGCGGCGACTATCCGCCCACTCGCGCCGGCAGGCCTGCCGCGGAACACGACGCGGACGCGTCGTCTGGATGAGGACGATCCGCCCTGTCCACCTCTTCTAGCTGCCGCAGCGTCGTGGCGGCGTGAGACGCCAGCGCCACCAGTGGCGGGTGGGCCAGCGTCTGTGCGGCATCGTCGAACACCGTGGCCAGATCGTGCCAGTGCAGTACCCCGATCTGCAGCGCGTCGCTCGGCAGAATGTGCATGCGCCCCGCCCGGTCCGGCGCGCCGAGAGGTTCGGTCAGCGAAACCGGTCCGACCGAGATGACCGCGGTGAACGGACGCCTGCCGACGGCCCGCAACATCTGGAGGGTCTCCACGGGGTCGCGATCGGAAGTGGGCGCGAGCCCCCAGAGGGCCACGCCCGTCTCGAGCACGAACACGGGGTCGGCGCCGCCGAGCGTCCAGCAGACCGCCCGTGCGGCCTCATGGCGGTCCACCGGCGGGACGACCGACAGCCCGAAGGCGCGAGCCGCCAGTCGACGCTGCCAGAAGCCTACCGGCAGCTGGGCGCAGGTGTTGGCGGCGAGCCGCACCGCCTGGACGTTGCGCAGCGCATCGGCGCGCCGCGGTTGGAGGCTGAGCCACGTATTCATTGCGGTCTCGCCCCCGCCTGTCCGCTCAGGAAGGTGAGTGCCGCGGCTCGTTGACCGAACACGCGCTGCGCCAGCGGCCACAGCGCAGAGGCCTCCTCCCCGGGACAGTCGTCGTTCGGACAACAGGTGTACGGAGGGCAGGCCCCGTGACGACGCAGGTGCGCCACCATGCGGTCGTGCCAGTGGATCAGCTCATCGGCCAGGGAGCGGGCCTCCGGGTTGCCCGACAGGTAGGCCAGCGAAAGATACGGATTGTTCATGTGCAGCACTCCTCGGGACTGCGTGCGCAGTCGCTGAAACCAGGACCGGGCGGTGCGCGTGCGCAGCCGCCTGCCGGCGTCCGGTTCGAACTCGTGTTCCGGGTGAGGAGGTGTCGGCGGTGGACGTAGCCGTCTGGCTACGCGGTCAGATCAACCGCCGACGCGCGATTGGGAAGATCCGTACTCGCGTGTCGTAGGAGTGACGGATGCCGGGCCTGTGCCCGATGGTGTGCGGCGTCTGCATGAGTGAATAGACCTATGAGCACCATAGCCCGAACACTCATGGGCGTCAACCCGCCGCCAAGGTGCCGTCGGGGCGGTGTCAGGGGGTAAACTGGTGCGTCAATCCCGATCGATGGCGTGCCGGCCGAACCAGCACGTCGAGGAGTAGGACAACCATGCACCAACAGATGCGATTCCTGATGCGGCCAGCGGCCCTCGTCGTGGCCGGAAGCCTCGCCCTCGCAGGATGTGCCGCGGATCCGAGCGCCGAGGAAGCCACGGCGATCCCGGCCAGTGAGACGTCGGCACCTGCTGCGCAGCGGCACAACACGCTCACCCCCGAAGAGCAGGCGGAGGGCTGGCGTCTGCTGTTCGACGGTTCGACCATCGCCGGATGGCGCAACGCGCACGCCGAGACGTTCCCCGAGAAGGGCTGGGAGGTGCGCGACGGTGAACTGGTCGTGCTCGAGTCTGGCGGCGGCGAGGCGGCGCACGGCGGCGACATCGTCACCGTCGACGAATATGGCGACTTCGAGTTGAAGGTCGACTTCAAGCTCTCGGAAGGCGCCAACAGCGGCATCAAGTACTTCGTGACCGAGAAGGTCGGGACGCCGGGCCGTGGCTCGGCGATCGGACTCGAGTATCAGTTGCTCGACGATGACCGGCATCCGGACGCGAAAATGGGCATCAGTGGCAACCGCACCGTCGGGAGCCTCTACGACCTCATCGCGGCCCCCGCGAACAAGCCCGTGAGGGCGGTCGGCGAGTGGAACACCGCGCACATCGTGTCGAAGGGCCGCAAGGTCGAGCACTGGCTGAACGGCACGAAGCTGCTCGAGTTCGAGCGCGGCAGCGACGACTTCCGCAAGCTCGTGGCCGGCAGCAAGTACAAGACGTTCCCCGCCTTCGGTGAGGCCGGCAGCGGGCACATCCTGCTGCAGGACCACGGGAACACCGTTCACTTCCGCAATGTGAAGATCAAGGGCCCGGCGATTCCCAACACGTAGGACGTGCGCCGCCCTGCGAACACCGACGTCGCAACGGAGGGCCGCGGAAGGCCACGCAGGCATCGGGCGCACACGGAGCAGCGGAGATACAGAGCATCGTGTTGGCACTCCGCTTCTCTGCCCCTTCGTTGTGCACCCGTTCCCTCCGTGTCCCTCCGTTCGCGGTTGCTTTCGCGGTTCGTTCGGCCGTTGGGCGCGCCC
>CAYMAG010000089.1:11469-20289 GCA_964388335.1 uncultured Vicinamibacteraceae bacterium
CGTGTCCCTCCGTTCGCGGTTGCTTTCGCGGTTCGTTCGGCCGTTGGGCGCGCCCAACCGGCGCCCGACCCGTACCGCGCCGCATTGACCCGATACGACCGTCATAGTACGGTGTGACGGTTGTGGCAGCCCTGCCGAACGCGGTGGGGGTGCCTCGCCCCGATGAGGCACATGGCCGACGACACTTCCTCGCTCCAGACCACACCCCTGCACGCCACGCACGTCGCGCTGGGCGCCCGCATGGTGCCGTTCGGCGGGTGGCACATGCCCGTCGAATACAGCGGTATCACGCACGAGCATCTTGCGGTACGCGAACGCGCCGGGCTCTTCGACGTCAGCCACATGGGCGAGATCGAGATCGCCGGTACGGATGCGCTGACGGCCGTGCAGACGATCTCCACCAACGATGCGTCGCGTCTCGCCGTCGGCCAGATTCAATACTCGGCGCTCAGCACGCCGGCCGGCACGTTCGTCGACGACATCCTCGTGTACCGGCAGGCCGACGACCACTTCCTGCTGGTCGTCAACGCCTCGAACATCGACAAGGATGCCGCGTGGATTCGCGCGGCGCTCGGCGCGTACGACGATGCCGTGATGGTGGACGCGAGCAGCCGCTACGCCCTCATCGCGTTGCAGGGTCCCGTCGCAGCCGGCGTGCTCCAGTCGCTGACTGCCGTCGACCTCGCGTCGATGAAGTACTACTGGTTCGCGCACGGCGAGATCGCGGGTGTGCGTGGCACGGTGTCGCGCACGGGGTACACCGGCGAAGACGGCTTCGAAGTGTTCGTACCACCGGCGCAGGCCGCTCGGGTGTGGAATGCCATCCTGGAGGCCGGGCGCGATGCGGGCGTGGTGCCCGCCGGCCTCGGCGCGCGTGACACGCTGCGGCTCGAAGCCTCGATGCGGCTCTACGGGAACGACATGGACGAGACGACCACCGTGATCGAGGCCGATCTCGGGTGGATCGTCGGCTGGAAGAAGACCACGCCGTTCAATGGCGACGACGTCCTTCGTCGACAGAAGGCCGAGGGCGCGCCCCGGAAGCTCGTGGGGCTCGAGATGATCGACCGGGCGATCGCACGCCATGGCTATCCCGTCCTGGTCGACGGCGAAGCGGTGGGCGTCGTGACGAGCGGCACGCAGACACCCTTTCTCAAGAAGGCCATCGCGATGGCCTACCTGCCCGTGGCCGCCGCCGAGGTCGATCGCCAGGTCGAGGTGGACGTGCGCGGGCGCCGCGCCGCGGCGCGCGTGGTTCCGATGCCGTTCTACAAGCGTCCAAGGAGTTAGCGCGATGTATCCAGCAGACCTGAAGTACACCCGCGACCACGAGTGGGTTCGTGTGGATGGCGGCCACGCCGACGTCGGCATCACCGATTACGCGCAGGCACAGCTCGGAGACGTGGTGTACGTCGACCTGCCGGCCGTGGGACGCACGCTCGCGCAAGGCGAGGTCTTCGGCACGATTGAATCGGTCAAGGCGGTGTCGGAGCTGTTCTCGCCGGTGGCGGGCGAGGTGACGGCCGTGAACGATGCGTCCACCGCCAGTCCCGAGACCGTCAACAGTGACCCCCACGCGACGTGGCTCATCCGGGTGCGCATCGCCGACCCGGCGGACGTCGACGCGCTGCTCGACGCCGCGGCGTACACCGCACACATCGGCTGAGTCCAGACTCCCTCCATCCGCATGTCCCAGACTTCATCGGCGTCGTTCACCGCCCGTCATCTTGGTCCCCGTCCCGCTGACCGCGACGCCATGCTGGCCGCGCTCGGCGTCCCCTCGCTCGATGCGCTGATCGATCAGGTGGTGCCGGCGCACATTCGACGCGCAACGCCGCTGACGGAACCACCCGCCGAAGACGAGGCCGCGTTCCTTCAGCGTCTGCGCGGTGTCGAGCAGCGCAACCAGGTGTTGCGGTCGTTCATCGGCATGGGCTACTACGGCACGCACACGCCGGCGGTCATCCAGCGGATGGTGCTCGAGAACCCCGGCTGGTACACGCCGTACACGCCGTATCAGGCCGAGATCGCGCAGGGTCGCCTCGAGGCGCTCATCAACTTCCAGACGATGGTGCGCGACCTGACCGGCATGGAGGTGGCGAATGCCTCGCTGCTCGACGAGGCCACCGCGGCGGCAGAGGCGATGACGCTGCTGCGGCGCGTGGGCCGGGCGCCGGCGACGGCACACCGCTTTCTGGTCGTCGGCGACGTCTTTCCGCAGACGCTGGAACTGCTCGTCTCACGCGCGGAGCCTCTCGGCCTGCAGGTCGAGCAGGTACCGACGCTCACCACGGTGCCCGCCGATGTGTTCGGCGTCCTGCTCCAATACCCGGACGGCCACGGCAACGTGAGCGACATCGGTCCGACCATCGCGCATGCACACGACGCCGGCGCGCTGGTTGCGGTCGCGTCCGATCTACTGGCGCTGACGCTGCTCGTGCCGCCCGGAGAACTGGGCGCCGACATCGTGCTGGGCTCGGCGCAGCGGTTCGGCGTGCCGCTCGGGTACGGCGGTCCACACGCGGCGTTCTTCGCGACGCGTGACGCCTACGTGCGACAGGCGCCAGGGCGCATCATCGGCGTGTCGGTCGATGCGCAGGGCACGCCTGCCTACCGGATGGCGCTGCAGACGCGCGAACAGCACATCCGGCGCGAGAAGGCGACGTCGAACATCTGCACGGCGCAGGCGCTGCTTGCCAACATCGCCGGGTTCTACGCCGTGTACCACGGAGCCGACGGCCTCACCGCGATCGCCCGGCGCGTGCACCGGCTGACCTCGGTGCTGGCGCAGATGCTCGACGCCCTCGAGATCACGCAGACCAACGTCGCCTACTTCGACACGCTGCGTGTGACCGGGCTTGACGTCAGCGCCGTGCGGCAGCGGGCCGAGGCGGCGGGCATCAACCTGCGGTACGCATCGGACGGGTCGGTCGGCGTGAGCCTGGACGAGACCACCACAGCCACCGACGTGCAGGACATCGTCCGCGTCTTCGCCTCCATTCAGGTGCCTGCCCTCGCGAAGGCAGACGGCGCGATCGGCATCGACGTGGCCGTCTCGGACGCGATTCGCCTGGAACCGACGCTGCCGGAGGCACTGCGCCGAACGTCGCTGTTCCTGCAGCACCCGGTGTTCACGGCGCACCGGTCGGAACTGCAGTTGACGCGCTACATCCGGCAACTGGAGCGGAAGGACATCGGGCTCGACACGTCGATGATTCCTCTCGGCTCGTGCACGATGAAGCTGAACGCGGCCGCCGAGATGCTGCCCATCACGTGGCCCGGCTTCTCGCGGCTTCATCCGTTCGTGCCGGTCGAGCAGGCGGCCGGCTACCAGCAGGTGTTCACGGAGCTGGCGCGCGCCTTGTGCGACGTCACCGGGTTCGCGGCCGTCTCCCTGCAGCCGAACTCCGGGGCGCAGGGCGAGCTGGCAGGCTTGATGGTCATCCGCGCCTGGCACCAGTCACGTGGCGAGGCGCACCGGAAAGTGGTGCTGATTCCGTCGTCGGCGCACGGCACCAATCCGGCGAGCGCCGTCATGGCCGGCATGTCCGTCGTCGTGGTGGCGTGCGATGCGCAGGGGAACGTCGATCTCGCGGACCTCAGCGCGAAGGCCGAGGCGCATCGTGACGACCTCGCCGCGCTCATGGTGACCTACCCGTCGACGCACGGTGTCTACGAAGACGCGATCCGGGACGTCTGCGAGATCGTGCACGCCAACGGCGGGCAGGTCTACATGGATGGTGCGAACATGAACGCGCAGGTCGGACTGACGAGCCCGGCACTGATTGGCGCGGATGTCTGTCACCTCAATCTCCACAAGACGTTCGCGATTCCGCACGGCGGCGGCGGGCCGGGCATGGGCCCGATTGGCGTGGCCGCACACCTCGCGCCGTTCCTGCCCTCGCATCCGGTGGTACCGATGGGCGGCACGCAGGGCATTCACGCGATCGCCGCGGCGCCATGGGGCAGCGCCAGCATCCTGCTGATCTCGTACGCGTACATCTCGCTGCTCGGCGGCCGGGGCATGACCGAGGCGACACGGTATGCCATTCTCAACGCCAACTACATCAAGGCCCGGCTCGGCGACGCGTTTCCCGTGCTGTACGTCGGGAACCACGCGCGTGTCGCGCACGAACTCATTCTGGATCTGCGTCCATTGAAGCAGCAATCGGGTATCGACGAGATGGACGTCGCGAAGCGGCTGATGGACTACGGGTTCCACGCGCCGACGGTCTCGTTCCCCGTGCCGGGCACGTTGATGATCGAGCCGACCGAGAGTGAGGATCGCGGCGAGATCGACCGGTTCTGCGACGCGATGCTCGCCATTCGCGGCGAGATTCAGGAGGTCATCGACGGTCGCGCGGACGCGAAGGACAACGTCCTGAAGCACGCGCCGCATACGGCGGCGGTGGTGACGGCCGACACCTGGACGCGTCCGTACACTCGGGCCCGCGCCGCGTTCCCGCTGTCGTACCTCAGGACGTCGAAGGTCTGGCCGGCGGTCGGGCGCATCGACAACCCGTATGGCGACCGCCACCTGATGTGCGCGTGTCCGCCCATCGAGGCCTTCGCGGACGAACCTGCCGGGGTGAGGTAGGGGCGGCTCGGAGACCTGTCCGCCGGAGCCGGAAGGGCGACGGTGGAGGCGTCCGCGTGTCAAGACGGACGGCTCATGACAGGCGGATGTTCACGGCGGCGCGATACGCCTCCATCAGGCGGCGGGTGATCGGGCCCGGAACACCATGTCCGATCGTCTGCGCGTCCACGGCCACCACGGGCACGATCTCACGGGTCGTGCTCGTGATGAACGCTTCGTCCGCCGTCGCGAGGTCAGGCTCGTACAGGGCCGTCTGACGAACCGGGATGCCGAGCACGGCGGCCAGTTCGCACACGAACCCTCGCGTGATGCCCACCAGCAACCCCGCGTCGGCCGGCGGCGTCAACAGCGCCCCGTCCCTCACCAGAAAGACGTTCGACTGCGCGCACTCGCACAACTCGCCCCGGTGATTGTTCATCAGCGCCTCGAATCCTCCCCGCCGATACGCCTCCTGCATGGCCAGCGCGTTGTTCAGCAGGTTGTTCGACTTGATGGAGGGATCCACGCTCGCCGGGTGATTGCGCACGACCGAGACCAGCGCCAGGCGTACGCCGTCCCGCAATGCAGCGGCCGGCGGATCGACGTGCGGCTTGACGATGATGACGAACGTGGGGGAGGGGCAGGCGGCAGGGTCGTAGACGAGTTCGCCCACGCCGCGTGTGAGCACGAGACGGACGTAGGCCTCGCCGGGCAGCGCCGCCGCGGCGATCGTGTCGCGGATGCGAGTAAGCACCTCCGCATCGTCCACGGGGAACGGCAGCGTGATGCGGGCCGCCGAAGCCCGCAGCCTGGCCATGTGCTCCGGATACAGGAAGGGGCGCCGATCGTAGGTGCGCAACACCTCGTACACGCCCTCGCCGAAGAGAAAGCCGTGGTCGAGCACCGAGACTCGGGCATCCTGCTCGCTGCAGACTCGACCGTCGATGTTCACCGCTATGGACACGCACGCTCCTTCGTGACTGCGTCCCAAGTATTACACTGACTTTTCGAGACACACATGCGAGTGCTGACTGCTGCCCAGATGCGCGAAGCCGACCGCGCCACGATCGAAGACCTCGGCATTCCTTCCCTCGTGCTCATGGAGAACGCCGGCCGCCAGGTCGTGGCCGCGATTGAGGCGTCGTTTCCCGACATGACGCTGCGCCGCGTTGCCGTCCTGGCTGGACGCGGCAACAACGGCGGCGATGGGTTCGTCATCGCGCGGACGCTCTTCGAGCGGGTCGTCGATGTGCCCGTGTTCGTGATCGGACGGCTCGCCGACGTGCGCGGAGATGCCAGGCACAACCTCGAGGTGCTCGGACGGCTCGGGCTGACGGTCGTGGAGATTGGTGACGAGCAGGACTGGGAGCTGCACTCGTCGGACATCTCGGCGTGTGATCTCATCGTGGATGCGATGTTCGGCACGGGGCTGCGCGAGCCGCTGGGCGGCATGTATCCCACCATCGTGGGCGACCTTGCGACGTGCGGCATTCCCATCGTGTCGGTCGATGTGCCGAGCGGCCTGTCGGCAGACACGCACCTCGTCGAAGGCCCTGCCGTGCGCGCCGCGGTCACCGTGGCGCTCGGCGCCCCGAAGATCTGCCACGTGCTGCCGCCCGCGCAGCGGATGTGCGGCGACCTGGTCATCGCCGACATCGGGATCCCGGAGATGATCATCGAGCAGGTGGAGGGCTCCTACGTGGAAGTCATCACGCGGGGCATGGTGCGCAGCGTCCTCGAGCCGCGCGACCCCGAAGCGCACAAGGGCGATTTCGGCCGCGTGCTCATCGTCGCGGGCTCGATGGGCACGAGCGGTGCGGCGCACCTGGCGGCGATGGCTGCGCTGCGATCGGGGGCGGGTCTCGTCACCATTGCCACACCCCGGTCCGTCCAGCCGATTCTGGCGGCCATGGCTCCCGAGTACATGACCGTCGGCCTGCCCGAAGACGCCAACGGACGGATCACCGAGGAGGGGCTGGACCGCGTGCTGGCGCTGCCGACCGACGTCATCGCCGTCGGCCCCGGGCTCGGACAGGGACCTCGCGTGTCGGCCTTCGTCCACGGTCTGCTCGAGCGCACCGGTGTGCCGATTGTGCTCGACGCCGACGCCCTGAACGCGTTCGTCGGCAACCCCGGCGCGCTGCAGGGGAGAGATGGCCTCGACGTCATCATCACGCCGCATCCGGGCGAGATGGCGCGGCTTACGGGCATGACCACCGAACAGGTGCAGGAAGCCCGCCTCGAGGTGGCGCGAACGTTCGCGGCCAATCACAACGTCCACGTCGTGCTGAAGGGGCATCGCACGCTGGTCGCCTCGCCCGAGGGCGCGGTCGCGGTGAACCTGACCGGCAACCCCGGCATGGCCACCGGAGGCACCGGCGACGTCCTCACCGGCGTGATTGCCGGATGGTTCGGGCAGATGCTCGATGCCGAGGGCGCCTGCAAGTTGGGCGTGTACCTTCACGGGCACGCGGGCGACCTCGCCGATGCCGATGAGGGAGAAACGGCATTGACCGCGACGGACGTCCTCCATCATCTCGGCGATGCCGTCCTCGAACTGGCGGCGGAGCGCACCAGCGCCGGGCGGGAGGAGGCCGGGGAGCGGTGATGCGGACCGTCACGACGAGCGAGAAGGAAACCCGGGACGTGGCACGCGTGCTCGCGGGCCGCCTGGAAGCTGGCGCGGTGATCCTCCTGTACGGCGACCTCGGGGCAGGCAAGACGGCGTTCGTCCGCGGCCTCGCGTCCGGGCTCGGCATCGCGGTAGACGAGGTCAGCAGTCCAACCTTCACGCTCGTGCAGGAGTACCGTGGCGGGCGCCTGCCCCTGTTCCACGCGGACCTGTACCGCCTCGCCAGCGCCGACGTCGACGACCTCGGCCTCGACGAACTGGGAGCCGAGGAAGGAGTGGTCGCGGTCGAGTGGGCCGAGCGGTTGCCCCGGCCACGGGCCGGCGCCATCGCGGTGCGTCTCCTGACTGGCGACGGCGACACGCGGACCATCGACATCGACGAACCGGACGCCGTTGCCGTGGGGCTGCCGGAGCCCGACGTCCCCGAGGTGTGGCTGCGCGGCCCGCTGCGTGACGTGGCGCCCGTCCTGCAACCGGTCGTGCACGCGCTCCTGCAGGTGAAGGAGGATGCCGCCCGTGCCCTGCACGGGCTCACGCCGTCACACGTCTGGGCTCGGCCGGGGGGCGTGGCGTCGCTGGGCTTCCACGCGCGGCACCTGGTGGGCAGCCTCGACCGGCTGCTCACGTATGCGCGCGGCGAGGCTCTGTCCGACGCGCAACACGAGGCACTGCGACGCGAAGGCGAGCCCGGTGACCCGCCTGGCAGCGCAGACGCGTTGGCCACGGCCGTGGCCCGGGCCATCGATGTGGCCGTCGCAGAGATACGCGCCAGCCCCATCGACGCACTCTTCGAGCCCCGCGCCGTCGGCCGGGCGAAGCTGCCCACCACCGTATTCGGCCTGATCGTGCACGCCGCCGAACACTCGTCGCGACATGCCGGTCAGATGATCACGACGTCGCGCCTGGTGCGGAACTGACGCACGCCGGCCAACGGAGCGGACGGAGGGAACGGGTGCACCGCAGAGGCGCAGAGAAACGGAGTCCCAAAAGCCACGCCACGTGGCTCGGGAAGGTCGATCAGCCGCGGTGGGCGCGGCCAGCGTTGGGCGTGGGGCCCGAACAGCAATGGCGCCGCATGATGCTCTCCGATCCTCTTCGACCCTTCGCGTCTCCGCGTGGCCCAACGCGACAGTGGGCCAACGGAGCGGACGGAGGCAACGGGTGCACAGCAGAGAACCAGAGCAGCGGAGTCCCAACGTCGCCGCACATAGTTCGGGGATGTCGATCAAACGCGTGGTCAGAATCCGCGGAACCCGCAGCAGGGCCTGAACAGCAACGGTGCCGCATAATCCCCTATGATCCTCTGCGTCTCCGTTCCTCCGTGTGCACCCGTTTCCTCCGTGACCGCTCCGTTCGCTTCTGATTCGGGGTGTACCGACGTGCCCGTGAGTCAACGGAGTGGACGGAGGGAACGGGCGCACAGCAGAGGCGCAGAGAAACGGAGTCCCAACGCCACGCCACGTGGTTCGGGAAGGTCGATCAGCCGCGGTGGGCGCGGCCAGCGTTGGGCGTCGGACCTGAACAGCAATGGTGCCGCAAGATCCCCTACGATCTCTGCGTCTCCGCTTCTCCGCGTCTCCGCGTGAACCCGTTCCCTCCGTGATCTCCGTTC
>CAYMAG010000090.1:0-20186 GCA_964388335.1 uncultured Vicinamibacteraceae bacterium
ACAGTCTCATCCGCGTGTCGGTGGGCGTCGAGGACGTCGAGGATCTGAAGGCCGATCTGGCGCACGCCCTGCACCAGCTCTGATGCCGTCACCGGGCTTGCGCGCCGGAGCCTCGGCGGAGGCGGGTCCGTGCGGCTCGCCCGCCGTAGCCTCGGTCGACGTCCACCGAACTTGCCCGCCGTAGCCTCGGTCACCGAGCTTGCCCGTCGTCCATCACCCAGGCGCCGTAGGCGCGACTGGCGGCCTCCACGGCGAGCACCAGGAACTCCGGGACGTCGTAGGGGTGCGCGGCGTGGATGGCTGCTTCAAGCGCACTCAGCTTGCCGCGTGACGTCTTGATGAGCAGCTGCTGTTCGTCGGCGTGGTCGACGCGCCCCTCCCAGCGATAGACGGAGCGATGTGGTGGCAGGACGCCGACGCAGGCGGCCAGTCCATCGCGGACGATCGCCTCGGCCAACGTCTCGACCGGCGTGCCGGCCGGCCACGTGGTGAGCACGAGCACCGGCCCATCGGGAGTCGGATCGGCGAAACCCCTTGAAAAATCAGGCGGTTGGCTCTTGTCTGGCATCATGGTTTCCTGTATCGTCCGAGCGAGCCATACGTGTCCTCTGCCCCACCGCGCCAGTCTACCGTGAAGCCTCGCCGTGCCCGCGGGGTACAGCCGTCGCGAGGTGTCGCCAGGCGTGTGATGAAGTACCTGGCGATTGCGTTCGTCACGCTGGCGATGGTAGATGGCCTCTTCGGCCGGCGCGGGCTGCTCGAGAACCTGCGCCTCGCGGAGCGCAACGGAGTGATGGCCGAGCGGGTGGCGCTGTTGAAGGCCGAGAACGTGGCGCTCGACGAGCACTCGCGTCGCCTGAAGCACGACCCGGCGGCCATCGAAGAACTCGCGCGGCGCGATCTGGGGCTGCTCGAGGCCGGCGAACTGGTGATCATCCTGCGCGACGTTGCGGCGCCCACGCCCACGACGCCGGACGAGTTCCGGCAGGACAGGCGGAGGCGCTGAGCCGCGTGTTCGAGGAACCGCAAGCGGTTTGACCCCTCGGGATGCGCGTGGTATCCTTCAAGAGTTGTCGCGGGCCGTATGTGTCTGTCGGCAACTGGTGACGCGGGGTGGAGCAGCCTGGTAGCTCGTTGGGCTCATAACCCAAAGGTCGCGGGTTCAAATCCCGCCCCCGCAACCAACACAGAACCACGAAAAGGCCACGAGAAATCGTGGCTTTCGTCGTTTCTGGGAATGCGCTCCTGCTACGGCCCAAGCCCGCCCAAAGCCGTCATGGTGACAAATTGGTGACAATCGCGCGGACCACTTGTCTGGTCTGGCGTCAACCACCGCGTCAACCTCCTGCTGCGAGCCGCAGCGGTTTGCCCTGCTGGCTCCAGCTCACCTCCAGTCCCCTCCTCAGTTCCTCGTCAGTCACGTTCAGCTAGCGCTGCGTCTGCTGGATGCTCGCGTGGCCGAGCATCAGCTGAATGATGCGGATGTCGACCCCGGTGGCCAGCAACCGACAGGCGCCCTCGTGCCTGAGGTCGTGCCACCGCAGGTCAATGCGCTGGAGCTGCTCCAGATTCCAGGCAGCGCCGGTGCGGCCAGGCTTCGCCCCGTATCCGTAGGCCAGCAGCTTCAGCGTCTCCCACGCCGTCTGGATGTTCGGCTGGTAGCTCCCGGTCTCCGCCCCGAACACGAACGCGTCCGGTGCGAGCGTCGATCGCCGCTTGAGCACAGCCGCCAGCCGTCCATTCGGGTTGAACGGCACGCGCCGGTTCTCCTTGTCCTTTGTCATCGCGCCCGGGATGCCGATCTGGCAGGTCTCCCAGTTCACGCGGCGGTTCTGGATGAGCAGCATCTCGCCACGCCGGCACACGAGCTCGATCGCGCCGACGATGCGGTCGTGCAGGAGCGGCCCGGCGAACTGATGTTCACCGTCGTTCATCTTCTCCAGCGCCGTGTCGAGCAGCCGCTTCTCCTCCTCTCGCGTGAGCCGGCGGTCTCGGGGTGGTCTCCAACTTCTTGTTCATGCGAACACCGAACCGGTGGAACGGCGTCTTCTTGAACATCGACGGCGTCTGCGCCATGCCCCAGTTCATCGCCGCGCGCAGCAGCTCGAGTGCGCGGTGGACCGTGGCGATCTCGACCTCCTCGGCGTAGTCCGATTCTGTCTTGAACGCGTTGATCTCGTCCGGCTCCTCCAGTGCGTCGAGCGGCAGTTCGCCAAGGTACTGCTTCAGCACGGCCACGCGACTCTGGATCGACGGCAGGCTGCGCAGCCCTGCCGGCTTCACGCAGCGTTCCATGTAGGCGTCGAGGAACGCGCCGACCGTCTTCGGCGCTGTGTCGCCGGCCGCTCGCCGCTTGCGTGGACGACGGGGATCGCGGCCGGCCTGAATCTCGCCGATGAAGAGCCGCTCCCACTGGCGCGCTTCCTCCATCGACTCGATCGGCCGCTGCTTGCCCGGCTCCATGCGTGGCACGGCGAAGTCGTTCGCCGCCATCCGATACCGGGCGCGACGTACATCACGTCGAACCACAAGTGGTCCAGGCATCGGCGTGGGTTGCTGCAGCTCCCTCTGCAGCGTCGCAAGATGGACATGTCTCTCCTCCTTGGTTGGGTTGTGTGGTCACGAGACCTTCGTGGGCGCGCCTCGACGAAGCCAGTCGAGGACGTCCTCGGGATGGAACCTCCTTCCTCTGACGCCGAACCGCTGCGAGCGCAGCAGCCCGCGCCAGTACGCGCGTCGCACGGTCTCTTCGTGGCAGCCGATGAAGCTGGCGACCTCGAAGGCTGTGAGCAGCCGGTTGGGCAAGCCCTGCCGCTGCTCGTTGTTGCCTACAGCCAGATTGTCCACCCGGCCATCGTCTGAACCCACGTGCAGATGCCTCATGGCCTCCTCCGAGACTCCGCGCTGCTCGCCGTCTTGGCGCGTGGCCGACGACGGCGAACAGCAAACGTGGCGCCGCGCGTCAAGGCGAACGACGCCGCTGTTGTGTGGAGAACAAGCCGGGAGGCCCCGCGCGTCGATGATGGACCTGAGGTCGATCCTCGAACCGGCGGCCGGCTCGTGAATCCGGAGGGTGACGGGGAACCTGAGGTCGCCGTCCCGTGTCCGGTGTGAGCCGTGACAACCGTCAGCTTCAACCTCCTGACGGTGTCGCCGCCTGCGCCGGCGCTACAGCTCAGCGAGGTCGGTGGTGTCGGCTCCGTGGCCAAGCGACTCGGGACGGGCGTCCGCGGGTTGCTTGCCTTCAGCGTATTGGAGTCACCGGCCTATCGGTGTCGCGCTCTGGAGCGGTTGACGGTGTTGTCGAACCGCCGCGATCAGCGCTGGTCGTCTGTTGCCGTTGGCCCCGAGTCGCCTCAAATGGTCTCGGGCTGCGTCGTACCGGCTGCGACCGTCAATTCACGGTTCCGGTGCTGGGTTGCTTGCGCTCGTACCCTGAGAGCGACGAGCGCAAGCAGGCTCCACATGGACCTGAGCCGACGTGGAGGGTGGCGACTGGTCGCCACGTCTTGCCGAATGGGTTCAAGCTACGCCTCCTCACGGGGGAGGTGTCAAGTCGGCCATAGCCGTGCGTCTTGGGAGCGGGCGGCAGCATCGGTGACCTGATCTGTCACACCTGCCGATATAGTTCTGGGGGGATGGGCTACTCGAACAGCACGTCGCGCTCTCGTCAGAACGCCTGCGTTGCCGAGGTGCGACGCACGGCCGGCGCCCGTGCGGCCGTCGGCGAAGGCTGAATTGGATCGTACGGAGAGGTGCCCGATGGAGGCGACGCTTGAGCCACGGCTTGTGATGAAGGGCGAAGAGGGGAAGCCCTTCGTGTCCGGCGAGTTCTTCGTCGCTGCCTATCAGCGCGGGTTCCGCTGGGGACGGCATGAGGTCCGGCAGCTTCTCGATGACATCCAGGCCAATGCGCGAGAAGCGAAGGCCCGGCGCGCATTTCCCGACGACTACCATCTCCACCCCATCGTTGTTCTCGCTCGGACAGACGGAACATGGGAGTTGGTAGATGGGCAGCAACGCCTGACGACCCTCTTCCTGATCACGAGGTTCATCAGGACGAAGCTACCGGACGCACGGGTCGACTACTGGCTCGCGTACGAGACTCGGAAGGAAAGCCGCGCGTACCTGGAGACGCTCGACCCGGCGCGTCGCAACGAGAATATCGACTTCCACCACATTGCCCAGGCGTACGACGCCATCGTTGAGTGGTTTGGCGAGCAGGCCAACGTGAGTCAGGCCGCCATCGATATCCACACGGCCCTCTCGCAGTGGGTATACGTCATCTGGTATCAGGCTCCGGAAGGAACCAATTCGAACGAGCTCTTCACTCGCCTCAACCGTGACCGCATTCCCCTCACCGACTCCGAACTGATCAAGGCTCTTGTGCTGTCGAATAGCGACGCGGCGAACGGCCAGTCGAGTCGACAGCAGGAAATCGCGGCACAGTGGGACAGCTTCGAGCGCGACCTTCGGGACGAACAGTTCTGGGCGTTCCTCACCCGGTCCACGGCGACGCGGCCCACGCACATCGACTTTCTCTTCGAGACGATGACCCCGTTCCAGGGGCTGCGCGGCCGCCCATGGCACTGGACGTTCGACGAGGTCCGCAAGGACATCGAGCAGCGCGGCGCCGCTGCGTTCTGGCGGGACGTCGTCGAGCGACACGGACTGCTAACCGGCTGGTTCCGCGATCGTCTTTTGTTCCACCGAATCGGATACCTCGTCCATGTCGGCGAATCGATCCCCGACCTCATTCACAGATCGCGGTCGCAGACTCATTCTGCGTTCCGCGACAGCCTTGTGCACCGGATTCAGCAGCGGTTGCAGCTTACGAAGGACGACGTCTCACTGCTGCGCTACGACAACCCGAAGGACGGCGGAAAATGCACCGAGGTTCTGCTGCTCATGAATGTCGAGACGGTTCTGGGCAGCTGTGACGCCGGAAGTCGATTCTCCTTCCACACGTACGCCAGCGAGGGTTGGTCCCTTGAGCACATCCACGCCCAGAACTCGCAGGCGTTGAAGAAGGAGAACGAGCGTCGCGACTGGATCAGTGTTCATCTGAAGAAGATCCAAGCGATGAAATGGTCGCCAGAACTCCGAGCCGAAGCAGATGCGGTGGTAGCGACGATGAGCGCTTACCTCACGCTCCCGGCAAGCAAGACCGAGGACCTCGATTTTCAGGGCATCCTCGACAGGACATTCGCGCTGTTTGGCACATCACAGGACGTGCATGGGCTCGCGAACCTCGCGCTGCTTCAGAAAGATTTCAACAGTACGCTCAACAACGCCGTGTTCGCCCTCAAGCGGGAGCGAATCCTCGAACTCGACCAGTCGGGGGCCTACATCCTGCCCTGTACGCGGAATGTGTTCCTAAAGTACTACACCGCGAGTCCTGACCAGCAGCTCTCCGTCTGGAGCCCACAGGACCAGGACTACTACTACGAGAAGCTCATCGAAACCCTGACGAACGAGGACTTCCTGCTCCCCGATCGCACGATCACGTCGGAGGTTGTGGCGTGAAGGGCTACCCGACGACCTTCCTCGGCCTGTTCGACGCACCGCAGGGTAAACGGCCCGCGATCAACGAGATCGAGATTCCGATCATCCAGCGCGATTTCGCGCAGGGACGCCTCGACGATGAGACCGAGGCGATTCGCGAGCGATTCCTCGACGCGATCATCAACGCAGCGACGACAGGCGAGAGCGTGGGGCTCGACTTTATCTACGGCGACGTTCACGCCAATGGCGGCGTTTTCCGCCCGCTCGACGGCCAGCAGCGGCTGAACGACGCTCTTCCTCTGCATTGGTACGTCGCCTCGCTCGCTGGAGTGCTGGACCCGAAGGCCTCGTGGCTTCGGTTCTCCTACGCCACACGACCTTCGGCCCGAGACTTCTGCCTGACCATCGCCGAGCACCCGTTCCCTGCTGTCTCGGCCACGCCCTCAGGCTGGATCACCGACCAATCCTGGTACGTCTACCCTTGGCGGCAGGACCCGACCATCTCGTCCATGCTCGTCGTGCTCGATGCGATCCACGACAGGCTCCGTAATGCCTCGACGAACTTCGGTGCAGTGTGGGAACGCCTGTCCATGAGGAACTCCGAGGAGCGCCGCGGCGCGATCTGGTTCCTCTTCCTCCCTGTGATTGACATGAACCATGGCGAGGATCTGTACATCAAGATGAACTCGCGCGGGAAGCCGTTGACCGCCTTCGAGGTATTCAAGGCCAGCTTCGAGAGCACACTCTCTCCGGTTCTCAGTCCCGATCTGCGTCAGCACCTCAAGGATGCCTTCGATGGTGAGTGGGCTGACGTGTTCTGGGAGTACGAGAAGACGACTGGCGGTGATCTCGTCATCGACGACGAGTTCATGCGGTACCTGACCTTCGTCATGGACGTGTGCGAATGGCGCGACGGCGCGCCCGAGCGGAGATGGCGAGACAGAGCCGCCGGCCGATTGTGGCCAATCGAGGAGCGGGCGCGACTGGCCTTCGCCGACGAAGGCAACCCGAATGCCGGAAGGAACCGTGACTTCTTCTTCCACGCCTTCGACACTTGGGTGTCAGTTGTTCCCAGTGCGGAGATGCGGAAGCTGTTCCGCCTCAGAGGTGACGAGGGCGATGCTCTCCCCCTGCTCGTGTCGACGTCCCCGGACTTGTTTGGCGCCTGCATCTCCAAGTACGGAACGAGCGGATTCACCTTCGCCGAGGCGCTGCTGCTTTTGGCAGTCCTCTTGGCGCGTCAGGCCGGTGAGGCGATCAGCACAGACCAGCTGACGCGTCGCCTTCGCACTCTGCGCAACGTCGCGGAGTCTGCGTTCCTCGACAGCACGCGAATGGCTGAGTATGTTCGCACCACCGAGCGTCTCATCCTCAACGGCACGCTCGACGGAGCCCAGGGCTTCCAGCGGGATTGGACCGCGGACGAGCAGGCCAAGTGGGACGTCATGGATGCCCACCCGGAGGTGACGAAGTACTTCCACCTCCTTGAGGACAACCTTACGATCCGTGGTCGGTTGTTCGCGCTCGACATCGAGAATGTTGCGGCAATCCCGGCCCGCGCGACGGCGTTCAGCGCACTGCTTGATCCGGCATTGCGCGATCGCCTTGGAGCAGCGCTGCTCACGAAGGCCGACTACTCTCGCGATGTCGGTTGGAACGGCACTCGCCGGCAGCTTGGCAGTTCTCAGCGCGACGACTCGTGGCGTGACCTCTTCACTGCCGGGTCTCGCGACAGCGTGAAGCGAGTTCGCGAGCCGCTGATGACCCTATTGGACGACGTGAGCGAGCGCTTCGAGGCCGGAATGTCAGACGCGGGCGAGGCCCTCGACGCGATCCGCTCCGAGTGGTGCGCGGCCCGCGAGCACGCCCGGTGCTTCGACTGGCGCTACTACCTCGTGCGGTACGCCGGCGCGCGCAGCTCCGTGGGTGAAGGCTTCTACCACGGCGGCTACGACATCAACCGGGGCTTCGCCTATTCGAAGCTTCGAATCTTGCACGGGAGCAACTACACGGCCTATTTCAGCGACGCACTGCTGATGGCAGCGTGGACTGACGGTAGCCTCAACCAGGTCGCCGAGAGGCCCAGTTGGTGGCACCGCGATGAACCGGGGCTGCGCCTGAAGAAGTCAACGATCGAACTCCGAGTGACCGACGACGGACTTGAACTCGTCGTGCCAGACGACTTCGCATTGGACTCGTCGGCCATGACCACTATCGAGAAGGAGTTCCCCACGTTCAATGGGGTTCATTTGCCGATCGCGCAGACCGAGCGGGACGGGGCTCTGGTCGACGAAGAGGATCGTGTGCAGAAGATCACACATTTCGTTACTGTCCTGGCCGCCGTGACCTCTCCTGTCACCCCTGTCTTGTAGCGTGCATCTCATGGGCCACCGCTACGGAGTTCACGGCGACTACTTGAAGGACGGCAAGCTCGACCTCCCGGAGTTGCTCGAAACGCCATCCACCGAGGACTGGGCGTTGGCACGGGACTTCATACGGCGCCGCAGATGGCAGGAAGCCGTCACGTATCGCGAAACGGCTCCCCACGAGTACACGGTTCGCAAGTGGCTGCCTGACGGAGGTGGTAGCGACGACTTCGATCAGTTCGTGACCCTGATCCGCCGATTCGGCTACGCGGACTTCTATTACCAAATCCGCCACCTCTATTGGGCCGTGGACGAGTTCAAGTACTGGACGATGGGATGGCCAGTGTCCGAGACGACGGTGATCAACCGAGCGCGGGTCGATGCCGCAGAACCGTGGAGGGACTGGTCGGGCCCCGCGCGCAGAGGCTGACCAACCCGGAAAGAGCCGCCCGCCGGTCAGTGCGTGGTGGCGTCGTCGTCTTCGGTGAGGCCCGGCAGTCGGTCGAGGAACTGGCGCGCGGTGAGGACTTCGATTCCCTCAACCGTGCCCAGGTCGAGCAGGTGGCGATCGCCTGACACGATGATTGTCGCGCCAGCAGTCAGTGCCGCGTCGATGAACTTGTCGTCGTCGGGATCCTGCTTCACCCAACCCGAACGCCCCTGTGCTGGAACAATTTCCGCATACGTCTTGAGGTGATCGACGACCGCGTCAGCGTCCTCCTGCGGGACGTTGAACTTCTCGATCAGCTTCTCGCGGAGTTCGGCCACGATTGGATTCGAAAGGACCATCGAAACCAGGCCCGCCTCCGCCGCCACCAGACAGCGATACGGCGGTCCCTTCCAGAAGTGACCGGACAGCAGAATGTTCGTGTCGAAAACGACCTTCGTGGCCAGGGCCGTTACTCGTGCAGGATGTCGTCCACGAGCCGTTCACGTTCCTCGTCGGACAGCCGGGTCCAGTCGAGGCCGCGCTGCTTGGCCAGCGCGATGATCTGTGGCTGAAAGCGTTCAACGGTCCGATCGAGAGCGGACGCGCCGGCAACGAGGCGCAACACGGCCTCGCGTCTGCCGCGCGGAGACAGGCGGTCCAAGCTGTCCAGGATCTGCTTGTCGCTGGTGTCGATCTGCGGCATGTTCAGCTCCTTCCCGCCGAGCCCATTCTCACATTGTAGCGCCGCATCCG
The DNA here is from genome assembly GCA_964388335.1 of uncultured Vicinamibacteraceae bacterium. Taxonomy (GTDB): domain Bacteria; phylum Acidobacteriota; class Vicinamibacteria; order Vicinamibacterales; family Vicinamibacteraceae; genus JAEZDP01. The sequence goes on from CAYMAG010000090.1 coordinate 9,055, forward strand.
GTTGCGCAGTCGGTCAAAGTGTGACACGGCGGCACCCAGGAGTCGCAGACTCCGTCGACGCTCCGATCGTTGCCCAGAACATCGGGAGCGCATGGCGCGGGTCAAGGCCGCGCAGCGCCGAACATGCGGGGCCCCCCGGCGCGCGTATTCCAGCGCGCTGGGGTGCCGATGTGAGGGCAGCCTTGACGCGCGCCTTCGCTCCCGCACAATCCCACATCGGAGCGTCGGCGTTCCCGGCAGAAGTGGGCTCGGTTCTCCCGCAAGTTCGCGGCGTGCTAGCGCACGCTGGATCTGCACGTTGCACAAGGGCCACACCGACACGCGGAGAGGCCGCGCGCCTGAGCCGAGAAGGGGCGGAAATGTCTCTGCAACTGTACGAACGCGTGGCCATCCGCGTGCCCATCGCCGAGCACGGGCTTCGAACAGGCGACGTGGCGACGCTGGTCGACTTCACGGGGCCTCCCGAGTCGGGACCGCGTGGGTGCGTGTTGGAGCTGTTCAACGCGGTTGGCGAAACGATTGGTGTCGTGATCGTTCCTGAAGACGCCATCGGGCCGCTGCGCGCCGACGAAGTCCTCTCGGTCCGTCCGATGACGACCACCGGCTGAACCTTCGCGTTCAGCAAGACGCTCGACTCCGCGGACGCCCCGATAGTCGCCCGAACCATCGGGAGCGCACGGCGCGGGTCAGGGAAGCGCCAGGATCTCGCGAAGCTTTTTCTCCACGGAACGAAGCTCCGATGCCGGCAGCGTGCCCATCTTGCTGGCGATCATGTCGTGTTTGATCGTTCTGACGATGCCGGTGACGATCGACGGGTGCACAAGACCTGACTCGCGCCACGCCTTGATCTTGTAGTCTCCTACCATGAGCCGGCCGACGTTGCTGGTGATGGCCGCCAGGACGACTTCCCGCCGACCCCGATGGTACCTATCGGCGCTGATGACGAGGCCGGGTCGCCGCTTCACGCCCTTCTCGTCCGCGAACACAAACTTGACGAGGACGACGTCGCCGCGACTAAAGCTCGTCATAGGCGGCGTCCCTTGGATTGTTCCAAAGGTCCGCCAGAACCGGATCAGTGCGTTCGTTGAGCGCGATCAGATCGGCGGCAGACAACTCGTCGGCGAGGTCGTGCTTCAAACGTGCCTCGACGGCTTCCCACACATAGTCTCGAATCGATTGGTCGCGCTTCGCCGCTGCAATGTGAATGCGGCGCCGCGCTTCGCGCGAAACGTCAATGCTCAGTCGCGCTCGACGCTGGTGGGTCGTTGACATGGTGCGAACCTCAACTCAAAGTGGCACGAATACGTAAATGTGTCAATGTGCCCATCAGGCTACCGCGTCGAGCCTCTCTTCCAGAGCTTTCCCGCATGCGTCGGGTCTCGGGCGTGAAGTCCTTGTTCGTGCGCAGGTCGTAGACTCATATGGCGTCGGCCGCGGCGAGGTTCATGTCGTCGCGGTCCTGCAGCGTCCAGCCAGCCTTGGTCAGCGCCTGGTCGATGCGGGTGCGACGAGCATGACCTGGCGGAGGACCTGCGCGGTCTCCGTCGTCTCACCTGATCCCTTTCGGTCGGGGACTGACGCTCTTGCGGCGTCGGGTGGTGTCGGTCGGCCGGTTGTCCTGCGCTGACGCGGTGATCCCGTCGAACTGCCGCTTCGTCGCCTGGCTGATCGCGCCCGCCTCGAGTAGCGCGGCGAGATCGCGGCGTAGGGATTCAACGAGCTTGCTCGGCATGATCGGTGCTGGCGTCGAGGTTCCCGCGGAGCCGCTCACGAACCACCTCTCGAGTGTCCGCTCAGTATAGCCAGCGGCCCGATAGAATCGTCATCGGCAACCCCATGATGAATCGCGAAACAGCCGAACGCTCCACCATCCTCCGCGGCCTGGTCGGTTCGACCGTCCACGGCCTCAACGTGAACGACGGCATCGAGGACCGCGACGAGATGGGCGTCTGCGTCGAGCCGTTCGAAGCGGCGATGTCGCTGCAGGAGCCGTTTGCGCAGTTCATCTACCGCTCCGCCGCCGAGCGCGAAGGGCGCCAGGATGCGCGCAGCGGCGCCGGAGATCTGGACCTCGTCATCTACAACCTTCGCAAGTGGATCCGGTTGGCGCTCGAGGGCAACCCGACGATCCTCCTGCTCCTGTTCACGCCCGACGACCAACTGGTGATCTGCGACGAGTTGGGCCTCGAACTGCGTGCGCTGGCGCCGGCCTTCGTGTCGCGCCGTGCCCAAGCCGCGTACCTCGGCTACCTGCAGGCCCAGAAGCAGCGGCTCACGGGCAAACGCGGCCAGAAGCGAGTCCATCGTCCCGAACTGGAGGCGATGTACGGCTTCGACACGAAGTACGCCATGCACATGCTACGGCTCGGCTTCCAAGGGGTGGAGCTGTTGACGACGGGACGATTGAGCCTGCCGATGCAGCAACCCGCGCGCTCGTTCCTGCTCGACGTGCGCCGGGGGAAGGTCAGTGAAGCGGAATGTCTGACGCGGGCCGGCGAGTTGGAACAGCAGCTGACGGAGCTGGCCACGACGAGTCCGCTGCCGCCGGAGCCTGAGGGGTCGCGCGTCGAGGACTGGGTGCTGTCGGCGTATCGGCGTCGCTGGGGCGTCGGCGTCTGATGTCGGGCGGGTTGGCCTGAGGCCCCCCGACGCCCCGCTGTTCGGCGAGCTGCAGAGCATCGTACTGAAGACGGTCGGCCTCGCCGAACCGTTGCGGGCGGCCTTGAAGCCGCTGTCTTCCTCGATTCGAGCCGCGTTCGTGTATGGCTCGGTGGCCAGGGCGACGGATCGCGCGGCCAGCGACATCGAACTGATGCTCGTCAGCGACAGCCTGTCGTACGGCGAGGTGTTCGGCGCGTTGGAGCGAGCGGCCGGGCAGCTCGGAAGGCCGATCAATCCCACGGTCTACACGACGGCCGAATTCGCCAGGCGAACTCGTGCTGAGCACGCGTTCGTGACGCGTGTAATGACGCAGCCGACAATCTGGATAATCGGTGGCGAGGATGACCTCCCAGTCGCCGCTTGTCGTCTCGCCGGACCGGGCAACGTCCTGTCGAAGGAGCCACCCGACGCGAGCGAGTTCGCCATGAAGCGGGGCGTTTCTTGCGTGGCGGCCAATGCGTGGATAATATGCGTATAGGCGTTTATCCGTGTAGGTGTCCAATGGAAGATGCGGTTCGCTGGAGCATTGTCGTCTCGCGTGAAACGGACCTCGCCCTGCGCTCGTTCCTCGGCGCCAAGGGCATGAAGAAGGGCGACCTCTCGAAGTTCATCGAGGAGGCGGTCCGCTGGCAGGTGTTCAATCGAACCGTCGAGGACATCAAGGCCAGAAACGCGGACACCGATCCGGATGAACTACAGGCCGCGATTGATGAGGCCGTGCGGGACGTCCGTGCGGAGCGCCGGGTTCAGGAGACGCGTTCAGGCCGGCGCTGATCGATGCGCGTCGTGCTGGACACGAACGTGCTGGTCGCGGCCTTGCTCATTCAGACCGGGCCTCCAGCGAAGATCTACACCAGGTGGACCAAGGGAGCGTTCACCTTGCGGAAGAACATGATGCCGAAGGGTGACGTCAACGTCCGACTCGGTCGGTTGATCTCGTCCGGTTCCTCAGGTGCGTCGAGTGGCAACTCGCCGAGGTACCGCTTCAGCACGGACGCGCGGCTCTGGATCGACGGAAGGCTCCGCAGCCCCGCCGGTTTCACGCAGCGTTCCATGTGGGCGTCGAGGAACGCGCCGACCGTCTGCGAGTTCGTGTCGGTGGCCGCTCGTCCCTCGCGTGGGCGACGGGGATCGCAGCCGCCCCGAATCTCGCCGATGAAGAGGTTCGACAACCTTCGAGGCAGTGAGTCGGACGGCAGGCATCGACAAAGGCGCGCGTCTCCGCCTGCTCTCCTGCTGGCGGCTCTGCCGCCCGTCCCTCTGGTCGCTCATGCGCTCCGCTTCATCGCCCGCTGCGCATGCCACAGGTCCCAGGCGTTCTGGAGGTTCAGCCACGACAGCGCGTCGGTCCCGAGCAGCTTCGCGAGCCGCAGCGCCGTGTCGGCGGTGACGCCGCGCTTGCCACGGACGATCTCGTTCAGCCGGTTCAACGGAATCCCCATGCGCGCCGCGGCCTCGGTCTGCGAGAGCGCCCGCGGCTCCAGGTACTCTTCGAGCAACATCTCCCCGGGATGCGTCGGCGGTCCGTTGGTTGGCAGCAGCATCGTCCCCGTCCTGTCGTCAGTGATAGTCCTCGACGTGCACCTCACAGGCGGTCCCCTTGTCGAAGCGGAACGTCACGCGATACTGGTCGTTGAAGGCACTACTTCTGAATCTGGTGCGTGTCCCGCACGCTGCTGAGCGTCAGATCCAGCAGTTGCCAATCACTGCCCTGTCGCTGATACACCTCGGTCACCGTGAACTCAGTCACGGCCTCAGTGCCCCTGACCATGGCGTGCAACCTGATACGGCTCCAGACGATGGCGTCTTTCCGAACACCTCTGCCGCCACATCATGAACATCAGCTTGCTTGTACCAAATCCTTCCGGTCTTGATGATGTCCAGTTCTTCGTCCCTCTTCCACGTCCCGCTCATGTGCACGAACTTCGACCTGTCGTGGAACAGTGGGGCGAGTTTGTCCACGGCCTTGTCGGCCATCCATTGCCATTTGCTCTTCGAGAGCTGAATGACTTCCTGTTCGGTCGTGGACGTCTGTGCAACGGAGTCCGTCGCACAAACGAGGAGAAACGCGAAAGCGAGGATCGGCAGAGCCATGTTCTTTCGTCCTTTGCGCGTGGGAGAAACGCCTGAGATCCGCGGAACGTGTCCGCAACACCGTGCGCTCTCAGAAATCAGACCGCTTGCCCGATTCGGTGGCCAACTGCGTCACGTCGAGCCGCGCCTTCCGGGGATCCGGACCGGCACCGGCAGAGCCATCGGGCCGAAAGTCGAAAATCAGGTCCACCTTCGGATCGTGACGGGGCCAGGCCGGCAGGCCCGTACCCTTCGGGTCTCCGGTCGTGGCGAAGTTGATCCAATCGCCCACGGGAGGCGCGGCGAAGGGGATGCCCTTGAACGACTCGACCCCGTCGGCCACGATGCCTTCCAGTTCACCACCATCCACGCGCACAGCGACAGGTGCCTGCGCACGGAGCGCGGTGCCGACACTCACGCCGCCCGCCAGCGCGGCGAGCGAACACAGGAGACATCCGGCGACCCACGATGGCGCCGCGGCTCTGTCGTCACGTTCTGCGCGCATGCTCATACCCGCTCGCTGCTGCGCGGACCGAAACCCTCCTCGCGCAGCCTGGCAACGTCCCTGGCCGGGGGACGCCCGAACAATCGCCCGTACTCGCGGGTGAACTGCGACGGACTCAGATACCCGACACGGAGAGACGCCTCGCTGGCGTCCATGTGCTGAAACAGCATGAGCCGCCGAGCCTCGTGCAACCGCAGCACCTTCTGATACTGGAGGGGACTCATCGACGTGACGCGCTTGAAGTGCTGATGAAACGCCGAGGCGCCCATACCGGCGGACGCAGCCATCTCCTCTACCCTCACGGATTGCGCGAAGTGCGCTCGCATCCACGAGACGGCCCGGGCGACCCTGTGCACACCCGACCGCGGCTCGGCGATCTGCGCCACACGAGGTCCTATGGGCGAGCGGAGGAGACGGATCAGGATCTCGTCGACCGCCAGCGGTCCGAGCAGGTCGGCATCGTGCGGCTGCGCCATCAGGTCCAGCAGCCGTGTCGCGGCGTCGACGATGGCGTCTGTGCTCTGTCCCACGAACAGTCCGCGGGCTCCGTCAACTCTCGGAATGCCGCTCGGGTAGACGCGCGCACCGAGTTCCGCCACGCGTGCAGCATCCAGGTCCAGGCGAAACGCAAGAAACGGCTCTCTCCAACTCGCCCGGGTCAGCTGGCCCGAGACCGGAAGATCGACCGTGAACACGAGCATGCGCTCGACGTCGTACTCGAGCATCTCACGGCCGAGCATCATGACCTTGGCGCCCTGCGCCACGATGCAGAGGGAGGGCCCCAGCGTAGCGCGCACGGGTTCGGACGTGGGCCGGGCCCGGCGAACCGCGTACGTTCCAGGAAGGCGGAGGGGGAACACGCCGTCGCGAAGAGCATGGTGCGCGATGCGTTGCGCGAGCGCTCGCAGGGCAAGCGAGCCCGGACTCGCCAGGCTCATGTCCGTGAGCGACGGGACCGCTGCGGAGGGGACGACACGATCGGCGGGCCGCGGCCGCAATGTTCCAGGCGCCTGGGCGGCGCGAGCGGAACGTGGCGGGCGCTCGAGCGCGTATCGAGGGTTGGCTCCCATGCCATCCATGCTACCGCCTGCGCTGAGCGCGCTGTTGCTCGATCCTCCAGTGGATCTGCTGGCCATCGTGCGCGTGCAGGAGGAATGGGCAAGCCGCCGGGTCACGTGCGACGTATGGTGAGGAATGACCGGAACGTGGACCGCACACCGCATGGGTGACCGCCCCGGAGGCCAGCCATGACTCACAGGTTCGAGAGCGCACTCACGGTGCGAAGAACGGCGACGACAGCAGCGATGGCAGCGATGGCCACGCTGGCGTTGGCACGGCTCGTCGCCGTGCAACCTGAGCCACGACTCGCCCTGCAGTTGGAAGACTACGCTGCCCTTCCCATCACCGCGGACAACTACCTGCGAAGCCTTCGGGGGCAGTGAGGCTTGTCACATGCAGACGCGCACTGTCGCCCGTCGCATATCCGCGCCGTCGCCGAGGCCGCAGGGCGAGGTCACGCTCGAGTCGGGCATGCCCCCTGGCGGATGGGGTGCGGGCAAGGCCGCGATCGGTCGCCTCATCCGCGTCAGCTGCCGTAGCATGTAACGACCAGGTGAGCTGCCGGCTCTCCATGAGGACGGAGCACCCACGTCCGCGCCGGGCAGTTCGACTACAGCATTCGCGTCGAGGAGCAGACCCTCTCGGTGAACGATGATGCAGCTGACGCGGCCGATGTGGGTGATTGCGTTCCTGGCGGCCGCACAGGCTGGCTCAGCGACGGTGCGCGCCGGCACCCAGGACGAGACGCCACCGATACAGCAGTTCCCTCAGCAGGAACAGCAGCCGCCCACGATCCGGGTCGACACCGAGGTCGTACGCGTCGACGTCACGGTTCTCGATCGCCGCGGACGCCCGGTCACCGATCTGACGATGGAGGACTTCGTCGTCGAGGAAGACGGGGCGGCGCAGACGATCACGTCGTTCAAGCTGGTCGAGATGAGCGGCGAGGCGGCGGAGGTGGACACGGCGTCGCTCCCGATCCGATCGCGCAGCCACGCGCGCCAGGAAGCGGAGCGCGACGACGTGCGGGTGTTCCTGATCTTCTGGGACGAGTACCACATCGACCGCCTGACGAGCGCGCTGCGATCGCGTGAGGCGCTGACGAACTTCGTGCTGACCGCGTTCGGGCCGACCGACCTCGTGGCCTTCATGGAGCCGATGACGCCGCTCGACGCGATCGAGTTCACGCGCGACCGGCGCCAGCTCGCCGACCAGGTGCGGAAGCTGCAGGGCCGGCGCGGCATCTACGTTCCGCCGCGGAACTCCGCCGAGGAGGCGCACCTGTCGGCCATGCGCGACGTCGAGCGGCTGCGGCACGAGGTGACGATCTCCGCGATCAAGGCCGCCGCCGTACACCTCGGCGCCATCCGCGAGAGCCGCAAGGACATCATCGTGGTGTCGGAAGGGTTCCGCGGCGAGAACGACGTGATGTTGGATCTGATCCGCGCCGCGAACTCCAGTAACGCCGCGATCCACATCGTGGAGCCGCGCGGGTTGATGGTTGGCGCGCAGCGAGCCATGTGGATGGACTCGGTGGCGAGCGAGACAGGCGGGAGGACGTATCGGTACAACGACATGCACCGCGCCATGCAGGCAGTGGTCGCGGCATCTCGCGCCTACTACCTGCTCGGCTACTCCCCGACCAACGGCGCGCGCGACGGCAAGTACCGCAGGATCAAGGTGCGGCTGAAGCGCGGCGGCGTGGAGGTGAAAGCGCGGGCGGGCTACTGGGCGCCGAGCCTGGCCGAAATGGAGCGCTCCGCGAACGGGGCTGCCGACGCCGTGGTGCCGCCCAGCGTCGAGCGGAGCTTCGCCGACCTGACGCCGACGATCTCGCGCCGCGGCGCGGACGTCTGGTTCGGCACGACTGTCGCCGGCGGGCAGTTCACCGGCCGCGTGACCTGGGCGCCGCGGCCGGGCACGCCCGCAGCGGACGCCGTGGCAGACGTCACCGTGGAGGCCCGGACAGTGGAAGGACCGGTGTTCAGCGGGTCGGTCGATCGGGTCGACGGCTCCGGCTTCAGCGTCAGACCTGGGTCGCTCCAGTTGACGATCTCATTCCGCAACAGCGCCGGGGACGTGCTCGACCGCGAGGTGCGGAGGCTGACGATCCCGGATCCCGCCGGCACGCCGCTCGGTTTGACGACGCCGGCGGTGTTCCGTGCGAGGGCTCCGCTCGAGTGGCGCTCGCTGCGCGGCGCGACAGCGCCCGTGCCGACGGCGCTGCGCGACTTCGCACGCGGCGACCGCCTGCTCGTCCGCGTGGACGCGTTCGGCGCGGCGGCGGGCGCGGCGCAGGCGACGGCCCGCCTGGTCAACAGGCGCGGCGTCGATGGCGCGCCGATCCCCGTCGCCGCCCGCGGCGACGGCCGCTTCGAGATCGACCTGCCGCTGGCCAACATCGCGCGCGGGGAATGGCTGCTGGCCATCGACGCGGCATCCGGGGACGACCGTGCCCAGGTGATGCTGCCGTTCCGGATCGCCCAGTAGGTCAGGCTGCAGAGCATGTCGATCCGTCTGCCGGGACGTCCGACCTGAAGAGGCGCCGCACGCGGGCGCTGTCGGCCTCACGAACGTAGCGCTTCACCAGCGCGCTGGCGTCGAAGTAGCGCATCAGAAGCGGTCTTCCCGGTCCTCGATCACGGCGTCCGACGCGGGCGCCCCGCGATTCTCGATGGGCCGGAAGTGCGGCAGGGGCTTCCGGACCGGCCGGCGGATCTCGCCACGCGCCTCCATCTCCGCGAGAATCGCGTCCAGACCCGACGCGTGCGTCACCGGCACCATCTCCGCGACTGGCCGCCCGCGGTCCGTGACTACGAGGCGATGTCCCTGCTGCACGCGGCGCAGGTACGTCCCCAGGCGGACCTTCAGCTCTCTCGAACCGACCGTCTGCGTGCTCATGTGGTCATTGTGACTACATCCGTAGCAGAACGCAACGCATGGCGCGGCAGGTCGTGGAGCATCCCTCGTCAGCGAGGCGTTCGCGATCCTCGTCCGACAGCCGCCCCCAATTCAGCCCACGCTGTTCGGCCAGTTCGATCAGCTGCGGCTGAAACCTCTCGACGGTGCGGAAGCTGCCGACCGCTCACGTCGACGGTTCGAGCATCCACTCCCATGCCGGGCGAACGTGGACGACGCCCGAAGGCAGGTCGATCGTGCCGGCCTCTTCGGCCGTGATCAACATCGCGTCGCGGAGGGCCAGCTCCTCCATCGCCTGGTCCAGCGCACGTAGCTCGCGGGCCCGCGTCGCCTCGTCGACGAGCGACCAGGCGACCTGGACCAGCCCGACCGATCGGGCATGGAAGTCGACTTCGTAGCCGTCGCGTGTTCTGACGTAGTGCAGGTCGGCGTGGCGCCGTCGCAGCGTCAGGAACACCAGATTCTCGAGCAGTCGACCCTCATTGCGCGTCCGGCCGGTCGCGACGGCATTGATGAGGCCGTTGTCGATGACATACAGCTTCTTCGGGTTGGTGTTCTGCTTCTGCACCGAGTCGCTGAGCACTTTGACCGGGAAGACCGCGTACGCATCGTGGAACCACTCGATCACGTCGCTCAGATGCGCTTTCGCGGCGCCCAGACCCTGTGCTCGCAGGAGATCCACGAGACGGTTGATCGTGAACGTGCTCGCGAACCGGCTCAGCAGCAGGAACAGGACACGCCGCACCATCACAGGAGACGACGCGTTGTGCCGTTCGATGACGTCGCGCAGCAGCAGGACGTCGAGATACTCCTGCAGGATCTGGACCTGCGTCCGGCGCTCCAAGCCAATGGCCTCCGGAAAACCGCCCTCCATGAGGTACCGGTGGAACTGCGCCTTCACCATGGCCCTTTCCTCCGCACCGAGCGGGAGTCGTGGAGGCAACAGGTCCTGTATCGCCAGGAACTCGCGAAAGTCGAACGGGAAAACCTCGTACGACAGACTGCGCCCGCGCATCGCGGACGCGATCTCCTGGCTCAACAGCTTCGCGCTCGACCCCGTGACGAAGACACGGCGGTCCCTGACGCGAAGCTGGCGTTCCACGAAGGTCTCCCACCCATCGACGATCTGCAGTTCATCGAGCAGCAGGCTCAATGCCTCGGCGGTTCGTGCCTGCGGGTGCACGCGGTGAAACGCGTCCAGCATGTCGCCGAGGTGCTGGCCGGTCATGCCCGTGAGCCGATCGTCGATGAAGTTCATGTACAAACAGTGCCGTCCAGAGGCGCGCTCGTCTTCCTCGATCTGGCGGAGGAGCGTGGACTTTCCGGAACGTCGGACGCCCTTCAGGACGACAGCTTTGCGTGGCAGGACCGCATACTCCAGGCGGCGGCGCAGATACGGCAACCGTGTCTCGTCGCGGACCTCTGCCAGGATCTCGGCAAGAGCAGACTGGTATGTCACAAGGCCCAGTTTCACATAAAACTGTACCTGATCAAAGTCCAGATATGTCGAGGGTGCCGCGTCACGATCACCGTACATGCGCCGGCCACGCAGCGCCGCTGTCCGTGGCACCACATGCTCAGGCCCAACGCGTTCGCCGATTCACGCCACGAGCGATGGTCGCGATGGCTCACGGCGCCCACCTCCGCTGCACGCGAGAAACGCGTCACCTACGAATGGGGAGTGCAGGGGCTCTGGGCGACTCTCCCACGGTAACCGAACCCTGACCGCGCTGTGCAGCAGCGACCCAGGTATGGATGTCACCGTCCCGCACGACATGAGCCGACTGCGAGCTGCGCCGTGAACTGCTCCGGATGAAGCGTGTGGAGTCGATCCGGCGCCTCGACGGCAGTTCATCTGCAGGTGCACGTCGTTGACACGAACGCCGGGCGGGGCCTACCTTCGCCGTACCGTGTC
>CAYMAG010000091.1:0-4398 GCA_964388335.1 uncultured Vicinamibacteraceae bacterium
GTACGCGTAAAGGATGTCGAACCCTTCCTTCGTCTCGGATGAGCCGTAGTCCGACGTCCACGCCCAGCCGATCGTGAACTCGTGGAAGCGCAGCATGTCCATCACGCCCACGGCCGGAAGCGCCGCGCGGAAGAGATCCGGACGCTGCGTCATCGCGGCCCCCACGAGCAGGCCGCCGTTGCTTCCGCCCCCGATCGCCAGCTTCGCCGTCGACGTGTAGCCCTCGGCGACCAGGTACTCGGCGGCGGCGATGAAGTCGTCGAACACGTTCTGCTTGTTGGCCAGGCGCCCGGCGTCGTGCCAGGCCTGCCCGTACTCGCCGCCACCGCGCAGGTTGGGCACCGCGTAGATGCCCCCGCGCTCCATCCACGCCAGACTGGCCGGCGAGAACGCGGGCGTCAGCGAGATGTTGAAGCCGCCGTAGCCGTAGAGATAGGTCGGCGCCTGACCGTCGCGCGCGAGACCCTTGCGATGGGCGATGAACATCGGCACGCGCGTGCCGTCCTTCGACGTGTAGAACACCTGCTGCGTCTCGAAACCTGCCGGGTCGAAGTCCACCTCGGGCTGGCGGAAGACGGTGCTGACGTCCCTGGTCGTGTCGTACCGGTAGATGGTCGTCGGATGCGTGAACGACGTGAAGGAATAGAACGCCTCGGTCTGTTCGCGTCTGCCGGTGACGTTCACCGACCCGATCCCGGGCAGACCGATGTTGCTGGCGCCCGAGCCGTCGAGGTTGTAGACCCGCAAGCGGTTCTGCGCGTGCACCTGCCAGGTCACGATCAGTCGGTCTCCCGCGATGGTGGCGTCGGCGATGACGTCCTTGTCGTGGCCCTCGCGGACGATGGCCTTCCAGCCGGACGCCGGGCGGCTGCGAAGCGGGATGGCGACGATGCGCTTGCGCGGGGCAGCCTGCGTGGTGAGCACGTAGAACGTGGTGCCGTCGTTGCCGAGCACGGTGTACTCCGCGTCGAACGCGTCGAGAAACGGCAGGACCGGCGCATCGTCTCCCTGTGACAGGTCCTTCACGAACACCCGGTTCTTCGGCTCGGTGCCTTCCCACTGATTGATCAGCAGGTACCGGCCATCGTCCGTGACCGCGCCCGTGAAGCCCCAGTCGGGCTGATCGGGTCGCTCGTACACCAGCACATCGTCGTCCTGTGGCGTGCCGACGGCGTGGAAGTAGAGCTTCTGGTTGCGATTCACGCCCGTGAGCACCTCGCCGTCCTGCGGCGCCTCGTAGCGGCTGTAGAAGAAACCCGAGCCGTCCTTCTTCCAGGCGGCGCCGCTGAACTTCGACCAGCGCACCTCGTCGGGCAGGTCCTGGCCGGTCGCGATCTCACGCACCTTCCAGCGCACCCAGTCGGAACCGCTCTCCGACAGCGAGTACGCCATGTACCGCCCATCGTCGGTGAAGGTCACGGCGCCGACCGCGACCGTGCCGTCGGTCGACAGGGCGTTCGGGTCGAGCAGCACCTCGGGTTCGGCGTCGAGCGATCGCGTGCGGTAGTACACGGCCTGGTTCTGGAGGCCGTCGTTGCGCGTGAAGACGTAGTAGTTGCCGCGCCTCTGCGGCAGGCCATACCGCTCGTAGTTCCAGAGGGACGTCAGGCGCTCCCGAATGGCGGCGCGCTCGAGAATCTGCTCGAGGTAGCCGAAGGTGACGGCGTTCTGCGCCTCGACCCAGGCCTGCGTCTCGGGCGCGTTGTCGTCCTCGAGCCAGCGGTAGGGATCGGTGACCGCCGTTCCGAAGTAGTCGTCGGTCTGATCCATCGCGTGCGTCTCGGGATACGCGAGACGCGTGGCGGCAGGACCGGGCGCATCGCCGCTGCAGGCAGAGAACGTCGCAGACATGGTCAGAACGGTCAGTGCGTGAGGAGGTCTACGCATGCGGCCCATTATGGCTTGCTCCGGTGGAACGTCTGACAGAGAATCGCGGCAGTCGTTCCCTCTCGAAGAACCGGAGTTCCCAGACATGACCCGTACGCTCGTTCCGCTGGCTGTTGCCCTGATTGCCGGTCTGGCCCTGCCGGCCGTTGCCTTCGCGCAAGCTTCGCCGTCCACGCCGCTCCGCATCATCATGTTCGGCGCACACCCGGACGACTGTGACATCCGCTCGGCCGGCACCGCCGCCAAGTGGGTCGCGCTCGGCCACGCGGTGCGGTTCGTGTCGGTCACCAATGGCGATGCGGGGCACCACGAGATGGGTGGCGGCATTCTCGCGATGCGGCGGCGCGCCGAGGCCCAGGAGGTCGGGCGTCGGCTGGGCATCGAGTACGTGGTGCTCGACAACCACGACGGCGAGCTGGTGCCGTCGCTGGACGTACGCGAACAGATCATTCACCAGATTCGCGAGTGGAACGCCGACCTCGTGCTGGGGCCGCGACCGAATGACTACCACCCGGACCACCGCTACACGGGCGTGCTGCTGCAGGATGCTGCCTTCATGGTGACCGTGCCGAACATCGAGACGCGGACGCCCGCGCTGACGAAGAACCCGGTGTTCCTCTACTACCAGGACGGCTTTCAGCGGCCGAACCCCTTCCGCCCCGACATCGTGGTGAACATCGACGACACGATCGACAAGAAGATCGACGCGCTCGACGCGCACGTGTCGCAGTTCTACGAGTGGCTGCCGTGGCACGCAGGCTACCTCGACAAGGTGCCGAAGGACCCTGCCGAGCGCAAGGCGTGGCTGAAGACGTCGCGCGGCGGCGGCATCACGCCGGCCGTGCGCGCGGCGCTCGAGAAGACCTACGGTGCAGAGGCGGCCGCGAAGGTGCAGCATGCGGAGGCGTTCGAGATCTGCGAGTACGGCTCGCGGCCGAACGAGGCCGACATCAAGAGGCTGTTTCCGTTCCTCCCGTAACTGACGGGCGTCCTTCCCGGGTGTGTTGAAGGAGTCCCCGCCTCGACGAGGCGGGGCATCCTCCTCCCCCCTCTCACGGAACGCCGAACAGTGGCAGCGACTTCTGGACGGACTGATACACGCCCCACGCGAGCGGCACGGCGACCCAGAGCCAGGCGACGATCAGGACGAGTCGCCTCATGACGTCGGCGCCTCTTCCCCGATGTGGTACGACGGATGGACCGGCCGCACCAGCAGGTTGGCGACCAGGCCGACGACCAGCACGCCCACCATCAGCAGGAAGATGCCGTTGTAGGCCTGTTCGGCCGGCATCGTCGCCTTGTTGGCGGCCGAGAGCCGATCCACGACCTGCGGTCCGACGATGGCGGCCATCGACCAGGCGGTGATCACGCGGCCGTGAATGGCGCCCACCTGGTAGCTGCCGAACAGGTCGCGCAGGTAGGCAGGAATCGTGGCGAAGCCTCCACCGTACATCGTCAGAATCAGTCCCGTGACGATCACGAAGAGCGTCACGCTGCCCCGGCCTTGCGTCCAGGGGACGCTTGCATAGAGCGCAGCGCCGAGCACGAAGTAGACGGTGTAGATGCCCTTGCGCCCGGTCACATCCGACATCGACGACCAGAAGAAGCGTCCGCCGAGGTTGCACAACGACAGCAGGCCGACGTAACCCGCCGCGGCCGCCGGCGTGACGCCGAACATGTCCTGGATCATCGGCGAGGCCTGGCCCAGGATGCCGATGCCGGCGCTGACATTGGTGCAGAGCACCACCCAGAGCAACCAGAACTGCGGCGTTTTCCACGCCGTGTCCACGCCCACGTTCGCCGTCGTGATGAGCCGGCTGCTCGTCGCCTGCGGCGTCCAGCCTGCCGGCCGCCAGCCGTCCGGCGGCACGCGGACAATCGCTGCGCCGACGACCATCGAGACCGCATAGAGACCGGCCATGATCAGCAGGGCCTCGCTGGCGCCGACCGACGTGGGCGAAGCGAAGCGGCCCATCAGATCCTCAGCCAGCGGACCGCCGATCAGGGCCCCGCCACCGAACCCCATGATGGCCATTCCCGTGGCCATGCCCGGCCGATCGGGGAACCACTTGATCAGCGTGGAGACCGGGGCGATGTAGCCGAGCCCCAGGCCAATGCCGCCGATGAGTCCGTAGCCCACGTACAGCATCCAGAGTTGGTGCCAGTGCACGGCCGCGGCCGACAGCACCAGCCCGGTACAGAAGCACGCCATGCTGGCGAGCATCGTCTTGCGCGGGCCGCTGCGGTCCACCCACTTGCCGAACACAGCCGCCGAGAGGCCCAGCAGGGCGAGTGCGATCGAGTACGCGACGCCCACGTCGACCTCGCTCCAGTCTTCGGGGCCTGGAGACGTGACCCCGAGCACCTGGGCCAGCGGCTTCTTGAACACGCTGAACCCGTACACCTGGCCGATGCACATGTGCACGGCGATGGCGGCGGGCGGCACGAGCCAGCGGCTGTAGCCTGGCGGCGCGATGGTGGCTTCGCGTGAGAGCAGTGACAGCATGACGA
>CAYMAG010000091.1:4498-11175 GCA_964388335.1 uncultured Vicinamibacteraceae bacterium
AGCGTCCGGAGCACCTTGATTCGGGCGAAGTTCTTGTCGTTGCCTTCGACCAGCGTCCACGGGGCGATGCGCGTGCTCGTGTGCGCGACCATCTCGTTCACCGCAATCGTGTAGTCCGACCACCGGGCGCGATTCCGCCAGTCCTCCCCGGTGATCTTCCACTGCTTGTGGCGAATCTGGCTGCGCTCTTCGAACCGTCTGCGCTGCTCGTCCTTGCTGATGTGAATCCAGAACTTCACGACGAGGATGCCGTGGGTGACGAGCTGTTCCTCGAAGTGGGAGATCTCGCCGTAGGCGCGCACGTACTCCGCTTCGGTCGCCAACCCCTCGACGCGCTCCACGAGCACACGGCCGTACCAGCTCCGATCGAAGATGATCATGCGGCCGGCGCGGGAAAGGTGGCGCCAGAAGCGCCACAGGTAGTGGTGCGCGCGCTCCTCGTCAGTGGGCGCCGCGGTCGGAATGACGTCGTAGTCCCTCGCGTCAAGGGCCGCGGTCACACGCCTGATGGCCCCGCCCTTGCCGGCGGCGTCCCACCCCTCGAAGACGAGCACCGTCGACACGCCATCCCGCCGGGCCTGGCGCTGGAGCAGGCCGAGACGGCTTTGCTGCTCGGCGAGCTTGACCTTGAAGCGGCTGTCGCCAACCCGCTGCGTCAGGTCGAGGTTGTCGAGCACGTTGAACTGTCGCTCGACGCGCTCGATGGGATCCGACCGCTTCTGACGTCCACGGGCCACCGTCCGAGCCTGCTTCGGTGCCGCCCCGGTGCGCGCGAGGCCCCGGCGAATCGCGTCACGCAGCGCGGTTCCGACGGCGATGGCGCGGTACTCCGCGTCGGCACCCTCGACGATGTGCCAGGGCGCGTGGTCGGTACTCGTGCGTCGAATCGCGTGGTCGGCCGCTGCGACGAACTTGTCGAACATGCGCCAGTGTTTCCACTGTTGCCTGGTCACGCGCCAGCGCTGGAGGGGATCGTCCTCGAACGACTTCAGGCGCTTCTTCTGTGCGGCCTTGCTGAGGTGCATCCAGAACTTCACGATGACGGCGCCATCGTCGGCCAGGGCGTGCTCGAATGCGGCCACCTGGTCGAGTTGCTCGTCGAGTTCCGCCTTGCTGATGCGTCCGGCGACGCGGTTGCGAATCGGCGAGGAATACCACGCGCTCAGGAAGAGGGCGATGCGTCCGCGCGAGGGGAGGTCGCGCCAGTAGCGCCAGAGGCGTGGGCGCTCGCGCTCCTCGCTGGAGGGCTCCATGTAGCCCCGGGTCACGATCCAGCGCGGATCCATCCACTCGTTGAGGAGGTTGACCGTCTCGCCCGTGCCGGCCGTGTCGACGCCAGCAAAGAGGACGATCACGGGGAAAGGCGCCGCGCGGAGTTCCTCCTGCGCGTCGAGCAGCTCGGCACGCAGCCGCGGAACCTGGGCCTTGTATTCCCGCTTCGACAGCCTGCGTCCGACTTCAGCGGCTTCGAACATCGCGTCGAGTGTAGCCGAGTCGCGCGTCGAGGGCACGACCGCCGCGCGGCTCACGCACACGGGCGCCATGGTCGGCACGCCGGCCCGCATGGCGGTGGGACACGCTCTCGATATGGGCATGGTACGCTGCAGCGCGAACGGGATCCGGATGAGTCGTCACGACAGGGGTCACAGCGCTCCGCTCGGTGCTACCGTCGCCGATGGCGGCGTCAATTTCAGCCTGTTCTCACGCGGGGCGACCGCCATGGCCCTGCTGCTTTTCGATCGGCCGGACGATGCGACACCGTCGCGCGTGATTGCGCTCGACGCCGCCACGAACCGCACCTACCACTACTGGCACACCTGTGTGCCCGGCATCGGTCCTGGGCAGATCTACGCGTATCGCGTCTCCGGTCCCTGTGACCCTGCCAGAGGATGGCGCTTCGACGCGACGAAGGTCCTGATCGACCCGTACAGCCGCGAAGTCGTCGTCCCCAACGCCTACAGCCGTGAGGCGGCCAGCCGTGAGGGCGACAACGCCGCGACGGCGATGAAGAGCGTCGTCGTCGACCCGTCCTCGTACGACTGGGAGGGCGACGCGCCGCTGCACCTGCCATCGTCGCGCACGATCGTCTATGAGATGCACCTGCGCGGGTTCACGCGTCATCCGAATTCGGGCGTGGACGACCAGGTGCGCGGCACCTACGCAGGCTTGATCGAGAAGATCCCTTACCTGCGCGCACTCGGCGTCACGGCGGTCGAACTGTTGCCCGTCTTCCAGTTCGACGCTCAGGCGTGCCCTGCCGGGGTCGTGAACTACTGGGGCTACCAGCCGGTGTCGTTCTTCGCGCCACACCGGGCGTACAGTTCGCGGCAGGAGCCCCTGGGCCCGATGGACGAGTTCCGCGACATGGTCAAGGCGCTGCACCGGGCGGGAATCGAAGTGATTCTCGACGTCGTGTTCAACCACACCGCCGAGGGCGGCGCCGACGGGCCGACGATCAACCTCCGCGGGATAGACAATTCGACGTACTACATACTCGAGCAGGACCGGGCCCGGTACGCCGACTACTCCGGCTGCGGCAACACGCTCAACGGCAACAACCCGATCGTGCGGCGGATGATCGTCGACAGCCTGCGCTACTGGGTCACCGAGATGCACGTCGACGGCTTCCGGTTCGACCTCGCGTCGATCCTGTCGCGCGATTCGACCGGCCGGCCGCTCGCAAGCCCGCCGGTACTGTGGGACATCGAAACCGAGCCGGCGCTGGCGGGAACGAAGCTGATCGCCGAGGCGTGGGACGCCGCTGGACTGTACCAGGTGGGCACGTTCATCGGAGACGCCTGGAAGGAGTGGAACGGCCGCTTCCGCGACGACTGCCGTGACTTCGTGCGCGGCGCGCCGGGCGTGGTGGGCCGGTTCGCCGACCGGCTGCTCGGCAGCCCCGACGTGTACGGGCACAAAGGCCGGGAACCGGAGCAAAGCGTGAACTTCGTCACCTGCCATGACGGCTTCACGCTCAACGACCTGGTCTCCTACAACGACAAGCACAACGAACCGAACCGCGAGCACAACCGCGACGGCGCCAACGACAACCGGAGCTGGAATTGCGGGATCGAGGGGCCCAGTGACGATCCCGAGGTCGAGGCGTTACGTAACCGTCAGGTGAAGAATGTCCTGACGATCACCATGCTCGCCCTCGGCGTGCCGATGATCCTGATGGGCGACGAGGTCCGGCGCACGCAGGGCGGGAACAACAACGCCTACTGCCACGACGATGAGTCCACCTGGTTCGACTGGTCGCTGGTCGAGAAACACGCGGACGTTCATCGGTTCGTGACCCATCTCGCCGCGCGCCGGCTGTGGCGTGATGTCGCGCGCGAACACCAGCGCGTGAGTCTGACGCAGCTGATCGCCGAGTCGTCCAAGACCTGGCACGGCGTGGCGCTGGAGCAGCCGGACTGGGGAGAGGACTCACACAGCATCGCGTTCACGGTGGAGAAGCATGGACTCATCGTTCACCTGATCTTCAACGCCTACTGGGAGCCGCTCGCCTTCGAACTGCCGTCCGCCGCCAATGCCTGGCGGCGCTGGCTCGACACGTCCCTGCCTTCGCCCGCGGACGTCGTCGAATGGGAGAAGGCGCCGCCGGTGACCAGCCGGACCTACCAGGCGGGACCGCGGTCGGTCGTCATTCTCTACGCGCGGTCCGGCCACCACACGCAGCCGGAGAGCAACGACCCGTAAGTAATCTACTCTCGTTCGGCGCAGGTTCTGACCGCCGCAGTGGGCGGTCGTGCGCAGCACCAGGGAAGCCATATGACATCACCCGACAACAGCGGCTCCTCCGAGTCGGTACCACTCGACGACGAACAGAAGGTGATCGACGTCGTGTCGGCATCGATCTTCAGTCTGTGGGAAGCGGTCAACAACCTGACCCGCCTGCGGCCCACGAAGCGCTCGCACTACCGCGTGACGGTGTTCGGATCGGCGCGAGTGCCGTCCGACCATTGGAGCTACCAGGCGGTCCGCGACCTGGCGGCCGAGCTGACGCGGCTCGACTGCATCATCATCACGGGCGGCGGCCCGGGCCTGATGCAGGCGGCCAACGAGGGCGTGCACGTCGCCAATCCCGACGCCCCGCAGGGGTCGCTCGGCATTCGCGTCGATTTGCCGTTCGAACAGGATGTCAACGCATTCGTGAGCCAGGCGTTCGAGCATGGCACGTTCTTCACGCGGCTTCACCACTTCGTGCTCGCGTCCGACGCCTTCGTCGTCGTGCCGGGCGGCATCGGCACCGTCCTCGAAACGATGATGGTGTGGCAGCTGCTGCAGGTGCAGAAGCTGCACGACACACCGCTCATACTGGCCGGGAAGATGTACGAGGAACTCGTCGACTGGTGCAGGAGGTCGATGCTTCGACCGGAACTCCAGCTCGCCAGCCCTGAGGACATGATGATCCCGGTGTGCGTCGAGGACGGCGCGGCGATCGTGCAGCTCATCCGCACACACCATGCGGCGTGGAAGCGTAAGCAGGAGCGGCCGGCGCACGAACGGTAGCGACGACTCCTACCGCAACCGCTCGTTCGCCTTTCTGTCGGTCGAGACGCCGCACCTGCAGGTCCGCGTGGCGGTAGCCAGTAGCCTGCAGCCTATCGACGTCAGGCTACCCGTGGATCGTTGCGTCGGCGAGCAGTCGCTTCAACCGGTTGTCTGGCCCGCGGCTGGCCACCAGACGCGTGCCGTCGCGCAGGATGACCGCGTACTCACCGTGGAAGAGCGGCTGCAACTCACGAATGCGGTCTGCATTGACGATCGTCGAGCGGTGAATGCGGAAGAACACCGACGGATCGAGCACGCTTTCCATGCCCTTCATCGTTTCGCGCAACAGATGCGATTGCGAGCCGATGTGCAGTCGCACGTAGTTGCCCTCGGCCTCGACCCAGTCGATGTCGTCGACCTTCACGAAGAACACGCGGCCCGATGACTTCACGACGAGCCGTTGTTTCTCACGCTGTTCGGCAGCGAGCGACGAGACGAGTTCGCGCAGGCGCTCGCGGTCCACGGTGCCGGACTCGGCGCGTGCCAGGGTGTCGCGCGCGCGGTCGAGCGCCTGGCCGAAGCGCTCGGCGTTGAACGGCTTGAGCACGTAGTCGAGCGCGTGCACTTCGAACGCCTTGAGGGCGTACTGGTCGTAGGCGGTGACGAAGATCACGTGCGGCAGCGTCTCGCCCTGCAGCACCCGCAGGACGCCGAAGCCGTCGAGACCCGGCATCTGGACGTCGAGGAACACCAGGTCGGGCCGGTGCTCGCGAATCGCCGCGATGGCCTGCTGGCCGTCGCCACATTCGCCGACGATGGTCATGTCGGCATGGGGGGCGAGCATCATCCGCACGCGCTCACGAGCCAGTGGCTCATCGTCCACGATCAAGGTCCGCACGGTCATGCTGGTACTCCTTCGATGGAAGCGTCGGTGGGCGTCAGGGACCCGGTCAGTGGCAGCCGAAGTCGAACGATGGCACCGCCGTCCGGGTGGTTCGCGAGTGTGAGCACGGCCCCGGGCCCGTACAGCTCCCGCAGGCGTTCGCGCGTGTTCCGCAGGCCGATGCCGCCAACGGGCAGGCCTTCTGGTCCGAGGTGGATGCCGGGTCCGTTGTCGCGCACGGCCAGGTCGAGCCAGGTGCCGGACTGGCACGCGCTCACCTCGATGCGGCCGCACTCGGGACGCGTGGCGAGGCCGTGCTTGATGGCGTTCTCGGCGATCGGCTGCAGCACCTGGTTCGGCACCATCACGTTGAGGAGATCGGGCGGAATGCTCAGCTCCACGTGGAGCCTGTCCTGGAACCTCGTGCGCTGGATGTCGAGGTAGTGCGACAGGAAGTCCACCTCCTGGCCCAGCGTCACTTCCTGGATGCCGATCGAATCGAGCGACATGCGCAACAGGTCGCTGAGCTGCGTGATCATCTCGTCGGCGGCTTTCGGGTCACGATGCACGAGGGCCGAGATGGCGTTCAGTGTGTTGAACAGGAAGTGCGGGTGCAGTTGACCTTTGAGTACTTCGAGCTGCGAGCGGGCCAGCCTCGCCTCGAGCTGCGACGCGCGCAGGGCGCGGTCGCGGAACCGCTTGTAGTTGTGCCAGGCCTGGTGCACCGCCACGAGCACCCAGAAGGACTGGAACGCCAGATAGAACTGCGAGACGAGCAGCCACGTGAACGGCAACGGCTCGGGATCGACGATGGGGATGTGGCTGACCGCCCACCGAAGGCCGGCGTACCCGACGCACACCGCGAGTGAGCCGAGTGTCAGCCAGACGGCAGAACGCCGCCACGTGCCGGGCTCCAACGGAAACCGCCGCGCCAGGGTCACGATGAGCGGCGCCAGCACCGCGAACGGCAGCCAGGTGGCGAGCCCGGAGAAGACGACTTCGTGCCACGGCAGCACCACGCCGCGCATCGAGTACTGCAGCGCGAGCTGCGGCATCGTCAGCAGGCTCAGCAGGAGCAGGACGCAGATGAGCAGCAGCCACGCCCGTCGCTCGACGACCTCCGTGTGAACGGAATGTGGCGCCCGAAGGCTGTCGGCCACCGCGTGCCGGAGCGTGGCGACGTCGATACCCCGTGCGGGCACGCGGGACGAAGGGGGCGCGAACTCGTGCGGCATACGGCTCAGCCTGGGCACACGTCTATCCCGGACGGCATCCGGTTCACAACGCGACCGGGATG
>CAYMAG010000091.1:11275-19046 GCA_964388335.1 uncultured Vicinamibacteraceae bacterium
CCCCCAGGCCCTAATGCGCCGGCCCGCGGACGACCTTCCAGGGCAGACCCGGCGCCGGCAGGCTGGCGGCGGCCTCCGCCACCACGGCGGCCATGTCGGCGAACCGGCTCTCTTCCAGCCGCAGGTTCATGTCGCCCACCTGGAGGTGCAGGCACCCGTGCTCGCACCGGTAGACACAGCAGTCATCCGACTCGGCCAGCACCTCGTACCCGTGGTCGTTCGAGTGGTCATGCATCGCGCGCCCGACAGCATATCAAGACTCGAGCCGGTCTCGACGTGCGGGCACGGTAAGATCACGGATACGTGTCCCTGCGTCTTCGGCGCCTGCTCGTCCTGATCGTGGCGGGTGCGGTGCTGCTTCCCGCGCTCCTGCTGGTCGCGCTGCACCTGCCCTGGGTGCAGCGGACACTCGTGACGCGCGTGCTCGACGACCTGCGCACCTCGGCCGGACTCGATATCACCGTTCGCGCCGTCCACCTCTCGCCGATGCGGCTGTCCATGACGGCCGACGGTCTGCGTGTGGCCGCCGTCGGACACCCCGACGTACCGCTGCTCGAGGCAGCCCACGTCGATGTCGATCTGGCGCGCGTCGTGCTGACGTCGCGCGGCCGCGACCTCGCCATCCAGCGCCTCGTGCTGGACGAGCCGTCGGTGCGCTTGCGCCGCGACGCTTCTGGCGCGTGGAACCTGCCGCCCACCGACCCGGACGCACCCGCGACCGAGTTGCCGCACCTGACCATCGACGACCTCCAGGTACGTGGCGGTCGCGTGCTCGTCGAGGATGCGGCGGCCGATCTGTCCGTGCGCCTGACCGACGTGCACATCACACCCGATGACCGGGGGTTCTTCGAGGCCGGCGCTTCGGTCGACGCGCGCGTGGTTGAGGCCCGGATGACCGGCACGCTGGACGGCGGCCTGGCGTTCGACGGCCGCCTGCTCACGACACGCTCGGTCGCGCTGCGCACGGAACGTTCGGTGCTGATGACGGATGGCACCTACGACATCGAGTCGGCGTCGCTGAATCTCACCTCGACCCTCGATCTGGATGCCACTGAGTTCGCCGCGTTCGCCGGGACGCCCGGACTGCAGGGCCAGCTGGAGGGCCGCGTGACGCTGACAGGAACGGCTGACGCACCGCACGCAGACTGGACCCTGCGCGGCCGCGAGATCACGGACGGCACCCTGCCTGGCCTCGCGTTCGACGGCGATGGCACGGCCGACAGCGCCTCGCTCCGCGTGCGGGCCCTCACGGCCGACCTTGCCGGTGGAACGGTGTCGCTGGACGGCGACATCGGTCTGTCATCGGGGGTGGCGACGGCCCTGGATGCGCGTGTACGTGATCTGCGCGTGCACGACCTGCTGCGCGCGTATGCGCCGGACGTTCCCGTCGTGTCGTTGCTCAACGCGACGATGTCGGCGCGCGGCGACGCGCTCGACTGGCAGCAGTGGCGCAGCACCGTCGAGGCCGCGCTTCGTGTGCCGGTCACGCCTTCACGTCCCGGCGACTGGCCGTTGGACGGCGTGGCCCGCGCGAGCATCGACCAGCGCCGGTGGCGTGTCGAGGCGAACATCGCGTCGCCTGACGCCGGCGTGGTCGTCGCGCGGCTGGACGGCACCGTCGCGCCGGTCCCCGCAGAGTCGACCATCAGCGGCACGATTCGGGCAGACGTGGATGACCTCGCCGCGGCGGTGCCCCGCCTGACCGCGACACCAACGGACGTGACAGGGCGCACGGCTATCGATCTCCGGCTGAGCGGGACGATCGCCGCGCCGCGTGCGGCATGGACCCTCGACGCCACGGCAGCCACGTCCACCATCTCTCCCGTCATCGCCCTCGCGACCGGCACGGCCTCGCCGCAACAGGTCGAGGTGACGTCGCTGGCCCTGACCAGTGGCCCGAACGAAGTGACCGCCGATCTCGTGCTCGGCCTGTCCGGCGACAGACGTCTTGGCGGCTCGTTCCGAGGCGCCCTACCGGCGGTCGACGCCCTCCTGGCCGACGGCACGCCGCTCGGCTGGCCGCTCACTGGCGCGGCCGCCTTCACGGGCACGCTGGGCGGAACGCTCGCCCGGCCAGTCGCCCAGGCCGATCTCACACTCGAGGGCATCTCGTTCGCAGGGCAGACGGTCGACACAGCCGCGGCCGTGATCGAACTGCGGGGCACGTCCCTCGAGGCTCGCCGCATCGACGCTCGCTCGGGTGATGGCCGGCTGTCGGGAGTGCTGGCGCTGGACCTGTCCGACCGGACGCACCAGGCCAGGCTCTCGCTGACCGACTGGCCCGTGCAGCCGCTGCCCCCGGTGCCGGGGGATCCCACGAGTGTCGAGACACCCCTGACCGCAGTGCTCGGCGCGGTCATCGACACGGGCGGCCCGATCGATCAGCCCTCGGGCACCATCTCGGCTGATCTCTCGCGCATCACCTGGCAGGGGCACGCGGTCAGCCCGCTGCGTCTGCGTGCCGACGCGCACGGCCAGTACGCGGACGTCACGTTCGAAACACCCGAACTGCGGACGACGGGAACGGGCCGCGTGCAGCTGAGCGGTCGGTATGCGTTCGACCTCACGACGACGACCGACGGCCTGACGCTCGATCCCTTCCGTCCCTGGCTCCCGGAAGTCCTGGCGCGAGCATCGGCTGCGGTTTCGGCCGATATCCGCGTACAGGGCGAGGCCACCGATCTGCCAGCGTCGGCCTCTGCCACCGTCCAACTGCACCGCTTCTCGCTGGCGATCGACGAAGCGCGGCTCGACCTCGACGCGCCGGCCAACGTCACGGCGAACTCGCGTGACGTGAGCGTGGACGTGCTTGCGTTGCGCACGGGTGACCTCGCGGTACGGATCGACGGCACGCTTGGCCGCACGGATGATGGCGTGCCTCTTGCGCTGACGGTCAACGGGTCGTTGCCGTCGCTCGCGCCCTGGTTGTCGGCGTTCGACGTGGAGGCCCCCGAGTTGACGGGCACCGTTGCCCTGCAGGTGGCCGTTGGCGGCACCATGGATGCGCCGCGGCCCTCGGGTCGGCTGCTCCTGTCCGATGCCGTCATCACGAGTCGCCCGCAGGTCTCCATGCGCTTGCCGCAACTGACGGCCGTGCTCGACGCCGGCGTGCTGACGCTCGAACCGACGACAGCCGAGTGGGAGGACGCGCGCATCTCGGCGTCCGGCCGGTTGCCGCTGCGGCTGCTCGGGTCGCTCGTCGGCGGTGAGTGGCAGGCGTGGCTGGGCGACGCGCCTGGTCTCGCCACGCTGTCCGCTCAGACGACCGCGCTCCACACGAGGCTGCTCGAGCCGTTCCTCGGACGCGATGCGCTCGAGGGGATTACCGGGCAGGTCACGGCCCGTCTCGACGCGGAGGCCTCGAGTGCCACCTGGGCGGGCCTCTCGGGTGTGCTCACGCTCGACGAGGCCGAGTTCACGCTGGCGGGCCTCCCCCTCGCGCAGGCGCGCCCCACCGTCCTGCGGCTCGAGAACGGCGCGCTTCAGGCGCGCGATGTGCTCTTCTCGGGCGTGAACACCGACCTTGCGATCGACGGCGTCGCGGACCTCTCGCCTGCGTCGCCCACCTTCGACGTGCAGGTCCGGGGACTCACGGACCTCGCGATCCTGCGTCCATTCCTCGTCGGCGCCGGCGTCGCGTCCGGTGGGCGAACCGAGGTCAACCTGCGGGCCTCCGGGTCTGTCGACGCGCCCGATCTCACTGGTGAGTTGATCGTGACCGATGGCTCGCTGCGCCTCGCCGACCCGAGACTCGTGCTCGAACTCCTCAACGGCACCGCGACCTTCACGGGACGTCAGATGGCCATGCCGGCCTTGAGCGGCCTTGCCAACGGCGCACCCGTCACGCTGTCGGCCGCCCTTGCGCTCTCGCCGGAGAACGCGCTCGGCGGACAGGTGCGCATCCGCGCCGAAGGCGTTCCTCTCGAAGCCCCGGAAGGGCTCCGAACCGAGTCGGACGTGGACGTGCTGGCGTCGATCGCCGGGTCACGTGTCGACGTCTCCGGCTCCATCGACGTCCTCCGCGGCACGTACCGCGATCCCATCGCGCTCTCGGCGCTGTCGACCGGACTGCTGTCGTCGTCGCCCGTCGACGTGACCGGTGCGGAGGCCTCGTCGATGGACGTGCGATTCGACGTGCAGGTGCGAACCAGAGAAGACCTGCTCGTCGACAACAACTACGGGCGCTTCGCTGCGGGCGGCGCGGTGCGCGTGATAGGGACGCTCGATGAACCGGCGTTGTCGGGTCGCATCACCATTGCGGAGGGCGGCGAACTCTACCTCGGCGGTCTCACGTACCGCGTCGAGCGCGGCGCCGTGGATTTCGCCAATCCTTCACGCATCGAACCCAGCGTCGACCTGGCCGCCGAAACACGTGCGCGAGGTGAACGTATCCGCATCGAGGCCAGCGGGACGCCAGAGACACTCGAGGTGACGCTGTCGGCGCCCGATGCGGATGTCGCTCCCAGTCAGGCCGAACTGGCGTCCCTGCTGGTGAGTGGAAGGACGCTCGACGATCTCTCGGGCGCGGCGGCGGGAGAGCAGGCCCTCGGACTGCTCTCGGCGGATCTACTCGGTGTCGTCGGACGCGGCGTCGGTCTCGACGCCCTGCGACTCGACCGCGACCTGCTCATCGACGACCGCACCAGGACCGGCGACGCCGACATCGCGGCGGAGACCGACCCTGTCGCGCGCCTCACCCTCGCCAAGCGCCTGCCGTCGAATGTGGAGGTCGTGTTCTCGCAGAACCTTCGCGACGCGAGCGAGATCACGTGGCTCATCACGTGGGCGCCGTTCCGCCACACCGAGTTGCGGTTGCTCCAGCGTGACGACCGGTCGATGTCGTACGAGTTCCGCCACGAGGTGGTGTTCGGTGCACC
The DNA here is from genome assembly GCA_964388335.1 of uncultured Vicinamibacteraceae bacterium. Classification (GTDB taxonomy): domain Bacteria; phylum Acidobacteriota; class Vicinamibacteria; order Vicinamibacterales; family Vicinamibacteraceae; genus JAEZDP01. Next base: position 16,153 of record CAYMAG010000091.1, read on the forward strand.
GCCCGCGCCGCCTCGTGTCCGCGAGACGCCGACCCGTGTCCGAAGCGTGAACGTGGTGGCCTCCGATCCCGTGGTGACCCAGGGTCTCGAGCGTCGGCTGAAACTCGCCCCGGGCGACCGCTTCGATTTCTACCGGTGGCAGGACGATCGCGATCGCATGGACGCATGGATGCGGTCCGAACGCTACTACGAGCACCGCGTCATCGCGAGGCGCACCACGATCGAGGGTGCAGAGGGCCCGCTGGTCGACCTGCGCTACGACGTCACGCCGGGGCCCCGTGCCCGCCTCGAGGTCGTGGGCGCGACCCTCGATGCGGGCGTCCTCGAGCGCATGCGCGAGGCCTGGTACGGGTCGGTCTTCGACGGGTTCCTGCAGGACGACCTGGCGCGTCTCGCCCGGGAGGCCATGCTCGACCGCGGCTTTCCGTTGGCAGCGGCCGACGCGTCGACGAGCACGACACCCGGCGGCGACGAAAAGACGGCACTGGTCGTGATCGAGCCGGGGCCGCCGCTTGGTCGACGACTCGAAGTGACGGGCATCGCAGGCACGCTTGCGCGTCGGTTCGATGACTGGCTGGCCGCCGGGCCCGAGCGCCATGCGTGGCTCGACCCATCAGCCTTCGAGAGAAATGCGCGCGACTGGCTGCGCAGCCGGGGCGCGTTGATGGCGGAGGTGGCCGTCTCGGAGCCGGACCGGCGCGACGCCGACGCCGTACGGACGGTGCGGGTGGAGAAGGCCACGCCGTACCTGCTCGCACGCGTCGAGACGACCGGAGTCCCCGACGTCAGGCGCCAGGCCGTCCAAGACGAACTGGGGCTGACCTCCGGTGACGAATACGACGCGCTGGTGCTGAGCCTCGCGCGTCGCACCCTCGAACGCTGGTACGCGGCCGAGGGTTTTCGCGACGTCGAGGTGGACGTCACCACCGTGGTCCGGCACGACGAAGAAGCCATCGATCTGGTGGTGGACGTGAAGGAAGGTGCCCGAGCCGTCATCGTCGAGAGCCGCGTGGAAGGCGGACGCCTCACGCAGCGTGCGCTTCTCGACCGTGCGCTCGCGCTGCCGCAGGGCATCATCGCGACGCCGCAGCAACTGCTGTCGGCGCGCAAGCGGCTCTACGACACGGGTGTGCTCGCGTCGGTGGACGTGGAGGCGGCGCCCGTGGGCGGCGTCAGCGAGACGGCGGACGGCACGCTCGAGCAGCCGGTCGTGGTCACCGGTACCGTGCGGGAGTTGCCTCGTCTGCGCCTGCGTTACGGCCTGGCCGTCAACGATGATGTGCTGCAGGACGAGGCGCTTCGCGCGACATCGTCGCGGCGCGTGACGCCCGGGTTGTCGGCCATGCTGGAGAACCGCAATCTGTTCGGACGTGCGGTGGTCGGCGGACTCTCGGCGCGCTACGAACGTGCGCGCCAGTCGGGTCGCGCGTTCCTCACGTCACCGGCGCTGCTCGGTCGCGACGTGCGCCTTCAGGCGTCATCCGGCCTGACGCGGTCGCGACTGGTGCCGGATCGCGCCGAGAGTCCGCTCGATGTGCGCACCGACGCGACGCTCGGCGCGACACAACGCCTGCCGGGGCTCGAGGGACTCACGCTGACGTACGGCTACCGCTTCGAGCGCAGCCACACCTACGACCCGAATGACCCGGACTTCGACATCACGATCGCTGCCCCACGGCTGACCAGCACCGCCTTCGTCGATCGCCGCGACGATGCCAACGAGGCCACGCGTGGATGGCTGCACGCGTCGACCGTCGAAGTGTCACGGGGCTGGGTCGGGTCGGACTTCGAGTTCATCAAGTACTACGGCCAGCAGACGCTGTTCCACCGGCTCGGCCGGACCGTGCTGGCCGGGCGGGCACAGGCCGGGCTGGGGCGTGGCTTCAGCGGACAGGACCTGCTCGGGTCTGAGCGATTCTCCGCCGGTGGCGCGATGAGCGTGCGCGGATACGCCGAGAGCACGATCGGCGAACTCGACCCGATTCTCGGGATCGCGCGCGGCGACGGGCTGCTGGTGGTGAACGGCGAAGTGCGGCTGCCGCTGTGGCGTTGGATCTCGGGGGTGGGCTTCCTGGACGGCGGTGGCGTGTATGAACGCGTGTCCGACTTCGGGGTCGGCGGACTCCGCTGGGGGACGGGCGCCGGAGTGCGGGTCAGCACTCCGGCGGGACTGGTGCGCGTAGACTTCGGGGTGCCGCTTGCGCCCCGACCTTCCGACAAGGCGTGGCTCGTCTACGTCGGGCTCGGGCAGGTGTTCTGACTCATCGGCCGCGCACCGTGCGCATGACGGCTTCGACCTGCGGTCGTTCTGGAGCCGACGGCGCGAGCTTCAGGAAGTACTCGAAGTGCTTGGCCATCCGGTCCACGCGCTTGGCACGGTAGAACGACTGGCCCGCGTAGTACTGCGCGTAGGCGTGGCCGGGGTCGATCTGGCCCGCCTGTGCGAAGGCGTCCGCCGCGCCTGCCCAGTTGTTCGCGGCGTACAGACTCTGGCCGAGCTGGAAGTGTGCCTCGGCGAGCCCACCATTCAGTTCGACGGCCCGCCGAGCCGCCGCTTCGCTGCCGGCCAGGTTGCCGTCCACCTGTGCCGCGCCGGCGCGTCCGACGAACGTCCAGGGGTTGGCTTCGTCGCCGCCGCCCATCTGCTGCAGGATGGCCTTGGCCTCGCCCGGCTGGTTGAGTCGCTGGTGGGCCTGCGCCGCCAGATACTTCATGTCATCCCCGGCGTCCGGTGGAATCGCCTGGACGACCTCCGCGTATCGGCCGGCATCGAACAGTTGCCGGGGGCTCGGCGCCTGCGCCAGCGCGACTGTTGCGAATCCGGACAGAACCCAGACTGCACCGGCAAGAATGACGGGTGTGCGAATGTGCGTGAACATGTCTCGATATCTCCA
>CAYMAG010000092.1:0-18483 GCA_964388335.1 uncultured Vicinamibacteraceae bacterium
GTGACGACTACATCCTGCACCCGCCGACCGGTGAATCGCTCAGCGACTCGGCTGTCTCGGCGATCAGGAACCTGGCGGCGCGGCACGCGGGCGCCTGCGACGTGCAGGTGATTCTGTCCGACGGTCTCAACGCGCTGGCGCTGACCGACCCCGGGCACCTGCAGCCGTACCTCGAGGTCCTCGGTCCGGCCCTCCGCGCGGCCGGGTTCAGGCCCGCGCCGGAGCATGTCGTGGTCACGACCGGGCGCGTACGGGCCGGGTACCAGATCGGCGAGTTGCTGTATGGCGGCTTGCCGGACGCCGACTCCAGGCGCGCCATCCTGCACGTGATAGGTGAGCGGCCCGGTTCCGGGCATCGCGCGTACTCGGTGTACCTCACCGCGCCAACCGCCGGGGTGTGGGCCAGGCGGGGGCAGGTCGATCACGACATCACCAGGGTGATCTCGGGGATTTCGGATACGTCCCTCGATCCGAAGTTGGCAGCACGGCAGACGGTCGACCTGTTGCGGCAGCTGGTCGCGAGCAGCTGACGCTGCAACCGACCGGCGAGCCTCGCGACGGCCTCGCGTTCTCACTGTCCTGTCGGGGTCGAGTCACCATCGGCGCACCGATCCGGTTCCTCGTCCTGCTCGCCGCAGTCTCCGCGTCAGCCTGTACCACCGCCAACGTCGGCGGCGACGTCTCGTCGTCGCCGGTCGTTGTCCCGGCGGACGACGGGGGCGCGGCCACGCCGGCGCCTGCCCCTGTGATCGGAGGCACCCCCATTACGGCGAGCGAACCCGCAGCCCTCAGGGGCGGCGTGTGGCTGCTCACGGCGCTCGGCGACGCCGACGTGACGCCTGCAGCGCGCAATCCCGCACATCTGTCGTTCGCGGAGGCGAATCGCGTGAGCGGCGCGACGGGCTGCAACCGGCTGACCGGCAACGTGACGGTCGACGCGACGACCATGCGCTTCGGCGCACTCGTCTCGACGCGCATGGCGTGCGTGAACGGCGGTGACGTCGAGGCACGATTCCTGGCAGCGCTCGAAGCCACGCGGTCGTGGGGTCTCGACGCAGGTGCGTTGCACCTTCGCAATGCCGAGGGCGACACCGTGGCCACCCTCGAGCACCGCGAGACACTGCCGGACGCGTGAGTGCTCGCTATTGCTGAGCCATCGGTGCTACCGTGCACCGCCATGAGCGCAGAGCTGTCGTTCCAGATGATCGAGATGATCGCCGGTGGCGTCGTGGCGCAGTCGGTGAGCGTGGCCGCGGAGCTTGGGATAGCCGACCTGCTCGCCCACGGACCGCGCACGACGGCACAACTCGCGTCCCAGGCGGGTGTCGACGCCGGGAAGCTGTTCCGCCTGCTTCGGTTTCTCGCGAGCCGCGGCGTGTTCCAGGAGGACGCGCATGGTGCGTGGGTTCTGACGCCGCTCGCCGACCTGCTTCGGTCCGACGCGCCCCAGTCGATGCGCGCCGGCGCCCGCATGTTCGGACGCATGTCGACGGTCTTGCCCAGGCTCGAAGAAAACGTGCGCACCGGGCAGTGCGCCTACTCGCTGGCGTTCGGCCGGCCGATTTTCGAGGATCTCGCGCACAAGCCAGAGGACGCCGCCATCTTCGATGCGGCCATGACGTCGTTTCACGGCGGCGAGACGGATGCGGTGCTGAATGCTTACAGTTATGACGGCATTCAGGTGCTGGCCGACATCGGGTGCGGCATCGGCACGGTGATGGCTGCGACTCTCCACAGGTATCCCGAGATGCGCGGCATCCTGTTCGACCAGGCGCATGTCATCGAGCGGACCACCCATCACATCGACGCGGCCGGTGTCGCCGGGCAGTGCACCCTCGTCAGTGGCAACTTCTTCGAGGCGGTTCCGCCGGGCGCGGACGCCTACACCATGCGTCACATCCTGCACGACTGGTCGGACGAACTCTGCATCACGATACTCGGCAGCATCCGCCGGGTGATTCCCGCGGACGGCCGCCTGCTGGTCATCGAGACCGTGGTGCCAGAGGGCAACGAGCCGTCGGCCTCGAAGCTCTTCGACATGGTGATGATGGCGTTTCCCGACGGCATGGAACGCAGCGAGGCCCAGTTCCGGTCGATCTTCGACGCCTCGGGTTTCAGCCTCACGAGCATCACCCCGACCGCGTCGCCCGTGGCCGTCATCGAGGCGCGTCCGGTCTGAACTGCATGCCCGGCCTGGGCACGTGGGACGCGGGGCGATCCGTCAACCCGATCCCTTCAGCCGCCTCGTAGGGTACGCTACGCAGCCATGAGCCGTGAACCGTCGGCTGGTGTGCGTTCCGGTCGCCCGTGGGCCGCGATGCTGCTGGCGTGCAGCAGTCTCCCGCTGCTCGCGCAGTCGTGGCCCTTCCCGTGGCCGCAGGAGCGCATCGCCAGCTACACCGCGCGCCGCGCGACGTCCCCCATCGTCCTCGACGGACGCCTCGACGAGCCCGACTGGCAGGCCGCCGTGCGCTCGCCGCGCTTCGCCGACCTCATCGGCGGACGCCCGGGCATCCACGACACCCGCGCCGCGGTGCTGTGGGACGACGAGCACCTGTACGTGGGGTACTGGGTGGAAGAGCCGTTCGTCGAGGCGACGCTCACCGAGCGCGACGCGCCGATCTACAAGGACAACGACGTCGAGCTGTTCATCGCGGGACGCGACGCGTACTACGAGTTCGAGATCAACGCGTTCGGCACCATCTACGAAGTGTTCTTCATCTGGGAGCAGGCCTTCGAGTCGGCCGGCTACGCGCAACGTCCCGAGTTCGATCGCGCGAAGGATGGCGTGAGGCCCTTCAACGGTGTCGGCTTCAAGACGCATCCCCGTGGCCCGCGCATCGGCTACTGGAACTGGGACATGCCCGGCCTCACGACGGCCGTCCACGTCGACGGGACCCTCAACGACAACCGCGACCGCGACCGCGGATGGACGGTGGAACTGCGGATTCCGTGGCGCTCGCTCGAGCCGCTGGCGATGCCCGACGGCCGCGCGTTGCCGCCGCGCGACGGCGACGTCTGGCGCATGGACTTCTCGCGCTTCAACCAGTACAAGGAAGCCGCGCCCGCGAAGGACCCCGGCGGCTGGGCGTGGAGCCCGCACGGCGTGTGGGACTCGCACGTGCCGGAGCTGTTCACCCACGTGCGGTTCTCGACGGAGCCTGTCCGCACGCCGTGATGAATGGTTACCACGAGCGACAAGGCCCGCACTTCGATTGACGTGTGGCCCCGCACCCCCGCACAGTAGGCACGCATGATCAGACCCGAGGACGTGATCGCCAGCGCGTCGATCGCGGAACACTGCGCGCGCGCCGAGCAGTACTTCCGGCAGGTCGAAGAGCCAGACCGTCTGCTCGCCAAGCCATTCGTGTCGCTCAACGAGACACCACTGCTGCTGTACCGCCTGGGCCTTCTGCTCACGGGTCTGAAAGTGGCGCCGACCATGCGGGTGCTGGACTTCGGGGCGGGCACCTGCTGGGTGTCTGGGATCCTGTCGGGCCTGCAGTGCCACGTGGTCTGCGTCGACCCGTCCGAGACGGCGCTGTCCCTCGGCCGCCGTCTGTTCGAACGTCGTCCCGCACCGGACGGACTCGACCCGCCGCAATTCCTCCGATTCGACGGTGAAACGCTGCCGGTGGCGTCTGGCTCCGTCGACCGGATCATCTGCTTCGATGCGCTGCACCACGTGCCCAATCCCGGACGCATTCTCGCCGAGTTCCATCGCGTGCTGAAGGACGGCGGGCTCGCGGGCTTCTCCGAGCCGGGTCGCCAGCATTCACAGAGCCCCGTCTCGCAGTACGAGATGCTGCACTACGGCGTCATCGAGAACGACATCGAGCTGGAGGTGATCAAGCGGCTGTCCGACGAGGCCGGCTTCTCACAGATGCTGGCCGCCGCGGAGTCGGGATTCGAGACGTGGCTCGACTTCGCCGAGGCGCAACAGGTGTGGGAACAGCGCACGCTGCCCGAGCGGTGGACCACCGCGAACCTGCACAGTTTTCACGGCCGCGCCACGTTCGTGCTGCAGAAGGGCCGGTACCGGCCGGACAGCCGGCTGGCAGAAGGACTTGCAGGCGAACTGCAGATCTCGCAGCACGAGATCGAGGTGCGCGCGGGTGAGCCGCTGATCTTCGACGTGCAGGTGCGCAACACCGGCAGCGCCCGCTGGCTCGCGCACAACGCGCCCGACATCGGTGCCGTCAAGATCGGCGCGAAGATTCGAGCGGCGGCCACGCCCGACTCACCGCCGCAGGTGCATCGTACGCGCCTGCCGCACGATCTCGATCCGGGCGACGCCGCCGATGTCGCCGTGGAGATAAAACTGTCCGATGCCGGCGAGTACGACGTGGCGCTCGATCTGCTGGACGAGCAGATCGTGTGGTTCGAGACACTTGGCCTGACGCCGTCCCGTCTCCACGTTTCGGTGCTGCCGCGGCCGCCAGCCGTCGGGACGGAAGCTGATGGCGGGTTGCGCCTGCCCTATGTCTGCGACATCGGCCGGATCTCTTCGAAGCTGCTCACGGGATTCAGTGCGTCCGAGGGGTTCGGGCGCTGGACGACCAGTGGCGAGGCAGCGGTCGATCTGCCGGGCACGGTGCCACCCGTGTTCCGCCTCGTCCTCTCGTGCCAGGCCTTCGGCCCGAACGTCGGCCGCGACCTCGCGCTCAGCATCGGGGGCCGCGTCCGCGTGATTCGGCTCACCACGCACGAGGCCCGCCGCTACGACGTCGTGTTCGAGGACGTGCCTCGTGCGAGCCGGGTGGAGCTGGCGATTCCGGCGCCAACCAGCCCGAGCGCCCTGGGGGTTGGTGAGGACGACCGGTTGCTGGGCATTGCGCTCGGCGAGGTGCGCATCGAACCGGTCGTGCCATGAACGATGTCTGGATTGCCGCTCTCGTCACGGGCGGATTCCTCTCTGCTGGCGCAGTCGGGCTGGCCAGCCGGCGGCACGGTCGCGTTCGAGTCGACGGCTGCGGGAGGGCGAAGTGCTGGCCTTCGCATCACGCCATCCCATGAATGGCGAGGACGAAGGGCACGAGGAGGACCTGTTCGTTCGAGTGCTCGATCCGGGGACGTCGGATCGGTAAGACGTGGCCCCGGGACCATCTGCGTGGATACTGGTTGGTGACCGCGCACGGGAAGACACCGAAGAGGGCGGCCACCAGGTCCGCCTGGCGGGTTGCCGACAGCGCGAGGTCCGGCTGAGGGGGTGGTTCCGTGAGCGCACACGATGATCAACGCGAAAGGGACGAGCGGGCCGCGGCTGAGCGGTTCCTCTACCAGCTGCGTTCGACGGCAAGCTACAGAGACGCCGTTCAACTGGCGGAACGGCGTGTAGGGAAGGGCGAGCCGGGCCGCGCGATGCACGGAAGGTTCGGTACCTTCCTCGACTCATTGCAGATGCCGCCCGGCGCTGGTCTCGAAGAGGCCATCGAGTACGCGCGCCTGTTCGAGTGCTTCGTCGACGAAGGCGCCGTCCGAAAAGACACCGTCGAGCCACTGCGGGCTGAGCTGCGGCGATCGGTTGCGCTGCGACGGGGGCCGACAGCCGAGTGAGCAGGCCACGGGCAACGCATCTGGGCGATGCCTCTCGTCGAGCCGGTGCCAGCGCACGCGTGGACGGCACGATGGTCGAGTGTCATACCCATTGCCGCACCTCGATGCGCAGGTGACCCCTCAGCCCTGGCTTCGTGTCCTGTTCGACCGGAATGTCGAACACGAGGCCGTCGGTACCAAGCGCTCTGGTCTCTGCGACGGTGTCGATCAGCCCTGGCCCCTCGTCCTGGAACCCGTACTTGATGCGCCAGCCACCCAGTGCGTCCGCGTCAGGAATCGCTTCGATCAGCACCATCTTGCGATAGAGGTGGCCTCCTTCGTAGTGCCGCTTCATGAACAGGAGACCATCCACTTCGTAGTCGGGAACCAGCACCTTCAGGTCGAAGGCCAGGCTCACGGACTTCGAGGCCCTCACGCTCTTCGACGGATCGAGAAACGCCGAGAAGAGGTGAGGACTCTGGGTGCGATCGGGCACGCCGCCCGCCTGTACCCCTGAGGGAAACAGATCCTTCCACGTCCGGAAGATCGCCGAGTTCTCCCGTGCGTCACGGCGCGTCATCTGCCACTGACATCCCCGGATCGACACCGCGACTTCGAACTGGTAGGACGCATGGAGCGTCTTGCCCTTGTTCACCGCGCGCTGGACTTCGGCCGGCAGGGATATCTCATCGAGATCGAGCACACCATCGACCCGGACCTGTCCGAAGAGGAATCGCGTGAGGTTCTGGTATCCCTCCTCGGAGTTCACGATGCCGTAGTGACCCGAGTGGCTGCGGTGGACGAATGCACGCGGGGACGTGATGCGGACGCCTTCAGGGTCGATGGCGTGCGTCACGGCGTTCTCGATGCGTACGAGACCGTCGCTCGCCTCGCCAACCGCCCAGGACGACAGGCCGCCTGCCGCGCCGTAGTCGCGTGGGTTGGTACCCACCAGGTTGAATATCCGCTCGGCCGGGAACTCAATCACCCGTGAGACATCGTCGCTCGCCGTCAGGCCGAGATACGACGCCATGCGCTGGCGGTTGAAGTTGTTGACGTCTCCGAACGACAGCCAACCGGGCACGTTGCGGACGATGCGCATGTCGATGCCGTTGTGAGGGGTGGCATACGTGAACAGCTTGTCCACGGCGGCGCGGGCTTCGCTGTCGCCCAGTGCGGCATTCTGCAGGAACGCGCGACACACGAGGCCACCCATGGAATGCGCGACGAGGTAGACCTTGAAGTCTCGTGGGCTGACGGCGTTCTTCGGGTTCGCGCAGATGCGTTCGCGGAGGCGCAGGATGAGCGCGTTCAAGCCCCGCGCGAAGTGCTCGATGGGAGGCGTGTCGCCGGCCCCGAAGTCCTTGCTGGCCTCGTCGTAGTACCGGTAGATGATGATGCTGCGGTAGGGCAGCGGGGTGTCGGTGCGTTCGGCCGCGAGCAGGTCGTCGCCCTCGACGAAGACGTCGTCGTAATGATGGTCGGCCATCAGGCGCACGAGTGGAGACTCGAAATAGAAGCGCTTGACCTCTCCGGTCCAGACCGTTCGCGCCTTGGTCGAGCCGATGTTGAAGCCCATGTACGGGTCGGCGACGGTGTCTTCGATCTCGGCCTGAGTGGCGGCGAAGCCGCGGACGTAGATGATCGGGTGGTAGGGATGGTGGACACGGCTCGGCATGGCGCTGGTTCCCCTCGACGTGTCGTGGTGGTGCTGGAGCACAGGCCCGGTCAGGACGGCCGCCACGCCGAGCGCGCGCCCCCGGGTTGCGCTCCGATTCTACCTGCACGAGGCCGCGACGTACGGGCAGGTCGCCCGGCCGGAGGCCGCGCGCGGCCCGATCACTGGTATCTTCGTCAGCGCGCCGGCCGCCCTGGGGCCGGGCGCCAGAGACGAGGATTGATTCGATGTCGCTTTTTGCCACCAAGCCGATTGAACAGATTACTGCGGAAGCCAACGTCACGGGCACTCACAGCCTCAAGCGCGTTCTCACGGCCACCGACCTCATGACCCTGGGCGTCGGGGCCGTCATCGGCACCGGCATCTTCGTGCTCACGGGACAAGCGGCCGCCGCGCACGCGGGCCCTGGCATCGTCATCTCGATGGTTCTGGCAGGGGTCGTGGCCGCCCTCGCCGGGCTCTGCTACGCCGAGTTCGCCTCGACCGTGCCGGTGTCGGGCTCGGCCTACACCTACGGCTACGCGACCTTGGGCGAGTTCACGGCCTGGATCATCGGCTGGGACCTGATTCTCGAGTACGCGCTCGGCGCGGCCACCGTGGCCGTCGGCTGGTCGGGCTATGTCGTCAGCTTCCTGGCGGACTTCGGCATCCAGTTCCCCGCGGCCTTCAGCGCGGCCCCTGGCACGCCCGTGGGCGACACCGTGGCGGTCTTCAACCTGCCGGCCGTGCTCATCACCATCGCCGTCACCGCGCTGCTCGTCATCGGCATCCAGGAGTCGGCCCGCGCCAACGCGGTCATCGTCGTCATCAAGGTGGGCGTGGTGCTGATGGTGATCGGCGCCGGCGCGCTGTTTGTCGACAGCGCCAACTGGTTCCCCCTGATTCCAGAGAACACGGGCACGTTCGGCGAGTTCGGCTGGAGCGGCGTGGCGCGCGGGGCGGCCGTCATCTTCTTCGCCTACATCGGCTTCGATGCCGTGTCGACCACGGCGCAGGAGGCGAAGGACCCGCAGCGCGACATGCCCATCGGCATCCTCGGCACACTCGTCATCTGCACCATCCTGTACGTGCTGGTGTCCGGGGTGATGGTGGGCCTGGTCCCGTATCAGCAGCTGGGCGTGCCCGCCCCGATGGCCGTGGCCGTCGATGCGGCCCGCATCAAGGCCGACGGGACGCTGTGGTCCGGCATCATCGGTCTGATGCCCTTCCTCGTGAAGCTCGGGGCCATCGCCGGGCTCAGCTCCGTGATGCTGGTCATGATGATGGGCCAGCCGCGCGTGTTCTACGCCATGGCCAAGGACGGCCTGCTGCCGCCTTTCGCCAAGAAGATCCACCCGCGGTTCCGCACGCCGTACATCACGACCATCGGCACCGGCGTCGCGGTGGCCATCGCGGCGGGCTTCGCGCCGATCAGTGTCCTCGGCCATCTGGTCAGTATCGGGACGCTGCTGGCCTTCGTCATCGTCTCGATCGGCCTCATCGTCATGCGCCGCACCAAGCCGGACCTGCACCGGCCCTTCCGCGTCCCCTTCGTGCCGCTCGTGCCCGTGCTCTCGGCCGCGGTGTCGATTGCCCTGATGGCCAGCCTGCCGTGGGAGACCTGGGAACGGCTCCTCGTCTGGATGGGCCTGGGGATCGCCCTCTATTTCGCCTACGGCTACCGCCACAGCGAACTGCGCAAGAGCACCCGCGCACAGACGCCCTGACCACGTCCTGACTGACCCGTGGCCTTGGACTGCAGCGTCCGCAGTGCAGGGCCACGCGGCCGGCCGGACGTGCCGGCACGCCGCCACTCATGATCGATCTGACCAACGACCCTCAGCCGGACGCGGCACAGACGGCCGCGCCAGCGACGTCAGCAGCCGAGGTCGCGTTCGAGCGCTGGCGGCGACTCGCCGGCATCGCCTGCGCACCGCTGGTGTTCCTGGCGCTGTACCTGCTGTTGGACGGACGGCTCGCGCCCGAGGGGCAGCGTCTGGCCAGCATCCTCGGGGCAGTGGTCGTGCTGTGGGTGACCGAGACGCTCCCGCTGCCAGCCACGGCGCTCCTCGGTGCGGTGCTGTGCATCCTCCTCGGCGTGGCGCCCGCCAGACAGGTGCTGGCGTACTTCGCCGATCCCATCGTGTTCCTGTTCATCGGGAGCTTCATGCTGGCGCAGGCGATGACCGTGCATCGCCTCGATCGACGCATCGCGCTGTCCGTGCTCTCGATCCCGTGGCTCAGTGCCACACCGGCCCGCCTGCTCGCGGCGGTGGGCCTGGTGACGGCCCTCGTGTCCATGTGGGTGAGCAATACGGCAACCACCGCCATGATGCTGCCGATCGCGCTCGGGGTGCTCGGTGCCCTGCATCGCACGCGGGTACACCGCGGCGAAGCCACTGGACCGATGGACGTCCGCACCTGGCCGTTTGCGACGGGCATGATGCTGATGGTGGCCTACGGCGCGAGCGTGGGGGGTATCGGGACGCCGGTGGGCAGTCCGCCGAACCTCATCGGCATCGGCCTGATCAGGACCGGCACCGGCGTGGAGATCAGCTTCTTCACGTGGATGGCGGTCGCCGTGCCGATGCTGCTGGCCATGGGCGCGGCGTTGTTCGTCCTGATGTACGTGCTGCATCCGGCAGGCGCGGTGTCGCCCCGGGCCGTGGATGCCGGGTCGCGAACGGCCGCAGGCGACCTGCGTTCGTATCTGGCGCTCGAACGGGCACACCTCGGGCGGTGGACGCGCGGCCAGGCCAACACGCTGGTCGCGTTCGGCGTCGCGGTGGTTCTGTGGACCCTGCCTGGCGGGCTCGCCGCGCTGGGACACGAGGATGCGGCGCTGGCGGCGTGGATGTCCACGCGTCTGCCCGAGCCGGTGGTGGCGCTGGTGGCGGCGCTGCTGCTGTTCCTGCTGCCCGTGCGGCTGCGGGACGCCGAGTTCACGCTCACGTGGCACGACGCCGTCCGCATCGACTGGGGCACGATCCTCCTCTTCGGCGGCGGGCTGGCCCTGGGCACGCTCATGTTCGAGACTGGCGTGGCCGGTGCGATGGGTGGCGCGCTCACCGCGCAGCTGGGCGGGTCGTCGGTCTGGGGCTTGACGCTGGCGGCCACGGCGCTGGCCATCCTCCTGTCCGAGACGACGAGCAACACGGCGGCGGCGAACATGGTGATCCCGGTGGTCATCGCCGTGGCTCAGGCCACGGGCGTCAACCCGGTGCCACCGGCGCTGGGCGCCTGCTTCGGCGCCAGTTTCGGATTCATGCTGCCGGTGTCCACGCCGCCCAATGCCATCGTCTATGGCACCGGACTCGTCCCGATCCCGAAGATGATGCGCGCGGGCGTCCTGTTCGACGTGCTCGGGCTCGTGATCATCTGGACGGGCCTCAGGGTGCTGTGTCCGCTGGTTGGGCTGGCGTGAGCCGGGCGCGGCCATCCGATGCGCCGCACTGAGGCGCTCGCGAGAACGCTCGCGTCAGTCCTGGCGGAGGACGACCAGCGGGTCGACGCGGGTGGCGCGCCGCGCCGGCGCAACGCAGGCCACCACAGACACGGCGGTGATGACCAGCGCACCGATCGCCAGCGTAAGGGGATCGAGCGGCTGCACGTCGAAGAGCTGCGACTGGAGCACGCGCGTGAGGAACACCGAGGCCGCAAGTCCCAGTCCCAGTCCCGCGGCCGTGAGCACCAGCCCGTGCTTCACCACCATCGCGAGCACGGAGCCGCGTGACGCGCCAAGCGCCATACGAATCCCGATCTCCCGGCGCCGCTCGCTGACCGCGTACGACAGGATGCCGTAGGTGCCGACGGCCGCCAGCACCAGGGCCAGTGCGGCGAACAGCGCGAGCAGCGTCGTCAGAAAACGCGGGCGCGCCAGCGCGTCGGTGAACACGTCATCCATCGAGCGGTAGCGTACCAGTGGCAACGACGGGTCGGCCTCGCGCATGACCTGGCGGATCGACGGCGCCAGTGCTGCAGAATCCATCGCCGTACGGACGACCACATTCATGTTCGTCGGGGCGAAACCCAGCATGGCCTCTGTCTGGTCGAACAGGAAGTACAACTCAGTACCCGTCGCCGCATCCACGCCGCCCTGCTTGACGTCCTTCAGCACACCGACGACCGTCGCCCACGGCCGCGCGTCGTTGAACCCGGCCCTGATGCGCCGGCCGATCGGATCGATGTCCTTGTAGAACTTCCGCTGCAGCGCTTCGTTGATCAGGACCACCGGCGCACCGCCGATGTCCTGCTCGGTGAAGCCGCGACCGCGCACGACGGGAATGCCCATCGTCTCGACGTACTCGTAGGTCACGCCCTGCCAGTAGTCGACGTTCTCGGCCGGCGCATCGTCCATCGCATTGGTGATGTGCTCGAAGTCCGTGTCGCTGGCGGTGACCGCACGCAGCGGCGGCAGGCCGCTCATCATCGCCACGGCTTGCACGCCCGGCAACTGCCGCAGGCGATCGGCGGCTGCGCGATAGAACGGCACCCGCTGCTCGACGGGATACCGCGCGGGCGGCAAGACAACGCCGAAGGTCACCATCCGCGCGCGATCGAAGCCCGCATCCACGCGCATCAGATTGGCGAACGAGCGCACGAGCAAGCCGGCGCCGATGACCAGCACCACGGCGAGCGTCACTTCACCAACAACGAGCAGGCCGCGTACGCGCGCACGGCCGGCGCCACCCGAACTGCCCCGCGTGCCGGCTTCCGACAACGCGCTGTTCAACGACGCGTGCCGCGCGACCGCGAGCGGTGCGAGCGCGAAGATGACGGCCGTGGCAATCGCGGTGACCAGCGCGAACAGCAGCACCGGTCCGTCGATCCCGATACCCCCGGCGCGTGGAATGCCATCGCCACCGACGGCAATCACGAGATCGAGGGCCAGGTACGCAATGCCGATCCCGACGGCCGCCGCGATCAGCGCGAAAACGAGCCCCTCGGTGAGGAAGTGTCGCAGCAGGCGCCCTTGCGTCGCACCCACGGCGGCGCGCACGGCCAGTTCACGTCGCCGTGTCTCGGCACGTGCGAGCAGAAGGCTCGCGAGGTTCGCACAGGCGATCAGCAGCACGAATCCGACGGCGCCCTGCAACACCCAGACAGCCGTCGCGACGTCGCCGACGATCTCGTCGGCGAGCGGGTCGATGCGCAGGCGGTGGTTCTCCGGATGCGGCGTATGTGTGTCGGGAAAGTCGCTCTGCCACCGACGAATCAGGGCGTCGAGTTCTCCGCGCGCCGCGCCCATGGTCACTGTCGGCTTCAGGCGTCCGATTGCGTACAGGAAGTGGCCGCCGCGGTTGCCCGTGGCAGCGGGATCGATCGTCAGCGGCAGCCAGAGTTCCACACGCTGGTCCTGCACGTCGAACCCGCGCGGCATGATGCCGACGATGCGCGTGGGCACACCGTCGATGTCGACGACACGGCCGATGGACGACGGGTCGGAGCCGAACGCGCGCTGCCACAGCTCCGTGGAAAGCAGGGCGACGGCTTCGGCGCCCGGCAGCGTGTCGTCCTTCGTGAACGCGCGACCCATCGCTGGAGACACGACAAGCGCGGTCAGGAGGTCGTCGGTGATCGCCGCACGCACGGGACGCATCGGCTGGTCGGCCCCGAGGTTGGCGGCGCCTACCGTGTACGCGCCAAGCGCGTCGTACGACGCGCTCCAGGCGCGGTACTCCAGGAACTCGGGCTGCGACATCCAGAAGCTGTCGAAGCCGAGCGTCGGGAACTGCGTGGTCACCTTGACGAGCCTGTCGGGCTGCGGATACGGCAACGGTCGCAGCACGACAGCGTTCACCACGCTGAAGATGGCGGCGTTGGCGCCGATGCCGAGCGCGAGCGTAGCGATGGCGACGAGTGAGAAGCCCGGGGTCTTCACCAGCCCGCGCCACGCGGCGCGCACGTCCTGCCGGATGGTCGACACGATGGAGGACGTCCACGGGTCCGAGGTCTTGACGGCGCCCATCGGCGGACTCTACGCGCCTGTCGAACGGCCGGTCAACCCCGTGTGGTGCGATCCGTCCCCACCCGTTGTGCCGCCAGGGCCAACGTGCACTCCCGGCAGACTGCCCGCGGGTCTCAGCCGTCATTGGTCACTGCGCCGTCAATGGGGCAATCGTTCCCTGCCAGTCCGTAGAGGTACGTCCCTGCCAGCGCCGCGCAGAGTGGCACGACGTAGATCGAATGTTCGGCGCCGATGAGTGTGCCGGCGACGTACCAGGGCCAGGGTGCCGTAGACAGGTCGAACATGCGCGACTCCAATCGAGTGCGGCCCGAGAGGCCACGCGCACGTCACCGGCGTCAGCCCTTCACGGGGTCAACGGGCGTGTCCAGGGCCGCCTTCTCGGTGGTTGCAGAGCGCAGCATCGTGATTGATGTGTAGAGAATCACGACGAGCACGAGCACACGCACCATCACGGTGGGGAGGGAGGTGAAGAGCCAGACGGCGAGCAGCACGGCCAGCGGGCCGCCGAGCGCCAGACCAAGCGCCGCGCGGAGGTTGTACGCGTCCTTCCGGATGAACTGCAGGCCCGCGATGGGCATGAGGAAGGCGCACGATCCCATCATGATGGGAAAGGCCACTCTCGGATCCATGCCCAGGAGGCTGACAAGCACCATGCACGGCGCGTAGAGGCCAACGCCGAGCGTCATGAGCGCGCCGAGCACGAAGTTGCCGACCAGACCCAGGGCGAGCTTCGTCCCGTGCAGCGCCTGCGCTTCACCGCCGGGCGCGAGGTCGAGCAACTGGGCCAGTACGACGACCGATGCCCCGAGCAGCGCGGTGCCCATGCCGAGCTGCACCGTTCGCCGCGACATCCCCGCGACGAACCCCGCCCCCAGCCAGGCGCCCGCGCACGCGGCCGCGATCATGAGGATGAGCGTGCGGAACTCGACCTGCACCACCGCGATGAACACGAGCGACTGCACGACGGCGTTGATGGCATGGCCTACGTTGAGCGTGCCCGGGATTTGTTCGTCGCGTACGAGCTTCCACGACTTGTAGGCGGCCGTGCTCGTCGCGAACGATCCGATACCGAGTGTGTCGAAGAAATTGGTGACGGCACCGATGACGAGATGCACCGGCGTCGGCCAGACGCGCTCTCCCGAGGCATGTTCGCCCTCGGCCCGCTTGCGGCGCGCAATCACGAACCACGCGGCGAGATAGGTCAACGTCACGACGACGAGCGCGGTCAGCAGAAGTGTCTTGGCTTCCATGTGGAGGGGATTGTAGCTCCACGTCCGCCATCGGCCGCCACCGATCGAAGCGCCAGTCGGTGTGAGAAGGGCGTCGCGACGCGATGCGGATCCTTCACCGGGCGCCCGCCTGATGTGGTGGTCCCGCGTGAGCCAGCCCGCCGCCGTCGGCTGAGCTGAAGCCCGAAGCCCGAAGCCCGCGGGTCTTGTCGCGGCGGACGCGGTCGGGCTCACGCGGAGGCGCGGAGGCACGGAGTGCATGAGCCGCGTGGCTCCTCCGCGGTCTCCGCGTCTCCGCGTGTGAACCACCGGGTGTTGCCGGTGAGCAGCTCCTGCATCATCGCGTGCCCGAAGCCTGAAGCCCGAAGCCCGAAGCCCGAAGCCCGAAGCCCGAAGCCCGAGGCCCGGAGCCCGGAGCCCGGCGCCCGGCGCCCGGAGCCTGAAGCCTGAAGGTCTCGCGCGTCGTTCGTTTCAGGGATCTCTGGACGTTCAGTGATCTGTTGGCGCAGCGATCGCGGGGCACGAGCGTGGGACATCTCCACGTGCTCGCAACGATCGCGTGCGGGTTGCCGGCGCGTCCACGTGGACCTTGTGTCCTGCAGGAGTTCTCCGATGTCACTTTTCGACAAAGACAAGCGCGAGAAGCAGTGGTTCGAGTTTCCCGACATCATCGCCGGGCCGAAGCTGTTTCGGAGCCGGGACGAGTTGCGGGAGAAGAACCTGTTCGACACCGAGGAGCCGCCGCTGGAACTGTCGTCTGAACCGGCGCCCGGCGATGCCCGGCAGTGGCGCACGAGCGATGGCGTCTACAACGACATGACCTGTCCACGCATGGGCAGCGCGGGCATGCGGTTCGGGCGCAACGTTCCGCTCAGCGAGACGTTTCCAGACACCGCGAACATGATGAATCCGAGCCCGCGTCGCGTGAGCCTGGAACTCCTGACGCGGACCGAGTTCCAGCCCGCGACGATCCTGAACGTCATCGCCGCCGCCTGGATCCAGTTCATGGTGCACGACTGGTTCATGCACAAGAAGGGCGCCTGGTCTCATACCCACGACATCCCGCTCGACCCCGACGACACCTGGCACGAGCGGCCGATGCGTGTGCCGAAGACACCGGCCGACCCGCCGAAGGTGGCTGGATCGACGCGCCCCCCGGCCTACACCAACGAGAACACGCACTGGTGGGACGGCTCTTCCATCTACGGCAGCTCGACGGCGACGCAGGCATCGCTGCGTGCCGGACGTGAGGGCAAGGTGCTCGTCAGCCCCAGTGGGCGGCTCGGTGTCGACCCGGTCACCGGCAGGGAAATCACTGGCTTCACCGAGAACGGCTGGGTGGGTCTGAGCCTCCTGCACGGGCTCTTCGCGCTCGAGCACAACGCGATCTGCGACACGCTGAAGAAACACAACCCGTTGTGGGACGACGAGCGGCTGTTCCAGCAGGCGCGTCTGGTGAACTCGGCGCTGCTCGCGAAGATCCACACGGTCGAATGGTCGACATCGATCCTTCCGCACGCAGTGGCGTCCACCGGCGTGCGCGCCAACTGGTTCGGCCTGTTCGAGAGGCTCCCGCAGATCTTCCCGGGGCTCGAGGACCGCGACATCCTGCGCGGCGTCCCCGGGTCGCCGACCGAGCATCACGGTGCCCCGTACTCGCTCACCGAGGAGTTCGTGTCGGTCTACCGCATGCACCCGCTGATGCCGGACGACTTCACGTTCTGCTCGGTCGACACCGGCGGCGAACTGGACCGGTTCGAACTCCCCGAGCTGTCCGGCCACAGCGGCGTCGACGTGCTGGCCCGGTTCGAACCCGCGGATCTCTTCTACTCACTCGGCATCGCGCATCCGGGCGCGGTGCGGCTGCACAACTATCCGAAGTCGCTGCAGAACCTGGTGCAGGACAATGGCGAGCGCTTCGACCTCGGCACCGTGGACATCCTGCGCGATCGCGAGCGGGGCGTGCCTCGCTACAACCAGTTCCGTCGCCTGCTCCACAAGCCCGCCGTCCGCAGTTTCGACGAGATCAGCGAT
This sequence comes from uncultured Vicinamibacteraceae bacterium, assembly GCA_964388335.1. Taxonomy (GTDB): domain Bacteria; phylum Acidobacteriota; class Vicinamibacteria; order Vicinamibacterales; family Vicinamibacteraceae; genus JAEZDP01. Next base: position 16,424 of record CAYMAG010000092.1, read on the forward strand.
GTGCCGGAATGGTGCAGCGAGATCCGCCGTGTCTACGACAACGATCTCGAGAAGGTGGACACGATGGTCGGCCTGATGTGCGAGCCGTTGCCGAAGGGGTTCGGTTTCAGCGACACCGCCTTCAGGATCTTCCTCCTGATGGCGTCGCGCCGGCTGAAGAGCGACCGGTTCCTGTCGAGAGACTTCCGCCCCGCCGTCTATACCCAGCAGGGCGTCGACTGGGTCAACGAGACGACGATGATCGACGTGCTGACGCGTCACTTCCCGTCGCTCGCCGAGCCCATGAAGGGGCTCGACAGCGCGTTCAAGCCCTGGACGCCGAAAGCAGGGACGTGAACGCGGCAGCCGGCGGCTTCACGGGCGTCGACGGCGGAACTCGCTGAGCGCCGGGTAGATCGCCCGGCGCGCACGATTCAGGCTCCCAAGCGGCCGATGCTCGACCAGGCTGTGCCAGGGGTTGAACGCGACGTCCTCGCAGCGTCCGGTGGCGGGTGCGCCGACCTGCTGCCGCGGGATACGAATGCTGGCCACGGACACAGGCGGAGAGTCCGCTTCCTTCCACTCGACGGTCGCATCCTCGATCGGCATGCGAACCGGGTCGGTCTGGAACTGCACGAGGAACTCGAAGCGGGCGTCGGAGGTGTCGAGGTGCTTTCTGAGTGCGTCGCCCAGGTAGTTGTCGCTGAGCGACGAAGGCATGGGGCTGGTTCGCTGTGATGCGGGCCTGGCCACGTACTTCACCGCGCGGCCGGCACCGAACAGATAGGGCGTCGTGCTCCAGTACGGGATGTCCAGGTGACAGGACGGACGTCCGCGAGCGGCGACGCCGATTCTCGCGAGCGCCGGATGGCGCGCGAAGTAAAGGATGCGTCGCAGGCCCCCGGCTTCGTTCGCCTGGAGGAAGGCCATGAACTCCTTCGTGTCCGGGGCGACCATCACCGGGTGGCTGTTGAGCACGAAGTCCTGCGACGTCGACCCTGGCGTGAGGTTCTCGCCGGGCACGTCGGCGATGGAGATCGACATCCCGCGGACGTCTTTCTCCCGGTCGGTGGCGGACGAGGCGTTCGCGAACCTGATGAAGGCCCGGTAGGTGCCAGGCGCGGCGAAGAGGCCGACCCGGAGCGCCGGCGGCAGGTCGGCCGCGACGATGAACTCGGCGTCCACGCAGCCGGCGGCGCGACCCTGGTTGAACCGCCGAATGGGACCGGACGGGTGCCGGCGCCGGCTCGCCGCCTCGAGAAAGGTGATGAACGACGCAGTGACGCCGGCTTCGCCCGGGTCAATCACTTCCTCCGCCAGACCTCGGGTACTCGGTGGCATCGCACGCTCCTCGAGAGGCGAACGTCAACTGGTGGGCGCGGATCGCGAACGCTGGAGCGCCTCGCCGTGGCGTGGGCCGCTGTCTGCTGAACGCTGTGGCCGGAGAGAACGAACAGCGACACGCGGCATGCGTCACTTCGTCACGGCGAACCCCGTCACGATGGCATCCGAATTGTGACTGACGCGAATGCCGGCGATGCCGTCGGTCGAGGTCAGCTTGCCGGGGCCCGTCACGTCGGACTTCGTGCCGCTCCAGACGGCGACGCCGTTCACCGTGCACGCCAGGGAGTCGCCGCGCACCGTCCAGCCGACCTCCTGCACCACCTCTGCATCGGCCGACGCCGCCTTCTTCACGGCCTCGTGAGGCACCGGCTTGCCGACGATGTCGAAACGCTTGCCCGCGTTGAAGCCGCGCACGATGTAGTTGCCGTTGCGGTAGGCGACGCAGTACAGCGCCGTCGGGGCACCGCTGTCGAGGGCCTGGCCGCCGATGAAGACACCGAACGGGTGCGGGTGGTTGTACGTCTGCCGGCCTTCGGTGAACGTCGCTTTCACGGCGTAGTCGCCGGTGGCTGTGTTGCTGTCGCTCCAGTAGAGCGCTGCCGGGCCCGTGATCAGGCGGAAGCCGTTGCCTTCGGACGCGAACTTCGAGTCGTTCACCGTCAAGCCCTGCTTGTTGCCGGCGTCTTCCTTCCCCTTCCAGCCGGGCACGGTGACGCCACCGCCCTCGACCTTGCGGT
>CAYMAG010000093.1:0-17982 GCA_964388335.1 uncultured Vicinamibacteraceae bacterium
CGGTGTTGCTCCAGCGCAACGCCCGCCTCCGCAATCGACAGTACCGTGAGCGGTGTCCCTCGGGACCGAAACCGCTCATGCCAAACATCCCCCCGTCGCCATGGACCGCCGACCAGACGTCCGACGCCGCGACGGATTGGCTGGCGGCGCCGCTCACGCAGCTCACGCGGTTCATCGTGCAGGTCTACCATGAGCCGCTGCGTCAGGATCTGCCGCGGCTGCAGGCCCATGCGCGCGAGGTGGAGATTGCCGAGTGGCCGCAGGTCCTCGGCGCCGTCCGCGAGCATCTGGACGCGCTGGCGCGCGACGTGCCTCCGCACCTGGACTACGAGGAGCAGCTGCTGTTCCCTGCGATCGACGCGCTCGCCCGCGGCGATCGCGCGTTGTTCGACCGCGAGGTGTCCCGCGTCCCGGATCTCGAGCGGCAGCACGACCAGTTCGGCATGCGCCTGAAGGACGTTGCGCGTCTCACGTCCTGGTTCACACCACCGCCAGGGGTCGGGTGCGCGGGGCAGGCCCTGTGTGCCGAGCTGTCGAGCCTGATGGAAGCCACCTACGTCCACGTCCACCTCGAGCGCGACGTCCTGCTCGCCAGGGCCGTGCAGCTCTCGAACGGGCTGGGAGACTCGTCACGTGACGCGCCCCCGTAAGCGCCGGTGCCGATGCGGGACGTCCACGGCCGTGCAGCGCACGTCACAAATGGTGTTCAATGGAACCTGCGGGTGTCCCGGTGCGCACCCGCTCTTGACGGCAATCATCCCGCACTGATACTCAGAGAGCCTTGTCGGAACCGGACGAATCGTGCTCGAGCACGCGTCCACTCATCGGAGGAGCAACGTCCATGTCGAAGCGATTGATGTTCTCGTGCGCGGCCCTGGCGGCCGCGATCGCGCTGGCAGTGCCAGCCCACAGCCTTGGTCAGGCCAAGGCCCCGGCCAAGAAGACGTCGGCAAAGGCCGGCGCTGCGCGCACCGTCACGCTCGAGGGCACCGACACGCTCAAGTTCCAGCCCGCGGTCATCCGCGCGAAGCCCGGCGAGTCGCTTCGAGTCGTGCTGACCGTGAAGGGCATGATGCCGAAGGCCGCCATGGCGCACAACTTCGTGCTGCTGACGCTGAAGGCCGACGCCAACGCGTTCGCGCAGGCCGCGGCGCGCGCACGCACCACCGAGTACATCCCGGCCGCGAACAAGGCCGACATCCTGGCCTACACGGGGCTCGCGGGCGCCGGTGAGACCGTCGAAGTGACCTTCACCGCGCCAAAGGAACCTGGCACCTATACCTTCATCTGCTCGTTCCCGGCGCACTTCCAGGGCGGCATGAAGGGGGAATTGATCGTTTCGTAGGAAACAAGGAACGAAGGAACGAAGGAGCCAAGGAGACAAGGAGACAAGGAGCCAAGGAACAAAGGAAGGAAGGAAGGAGCGAAGGACCGAAGGAGACGAGGAAGTCCTTCCTTCCTCCATCCTTCTTTCCTTTGTTCCTTCGTTCCTTCAATCCTTCGTTCCTTGGTTCCTTCGCTCCTTCCTTCCTTTGCTCCTTTTCTCCTTCGTCCCTTCTTTCCTAGTACCATCCTCTACATGTCCGATTTGCGCGACCTCTATCAGGAGGTCATCCTCGACCACAACAAGCGGCCGAGAAACTTCGGGGCGCTGGCCGAGGCGCGGCAGGCCAGCGGACACAACCCGCTCTGCGGCGATCGCGTCAGCGTGTACGTCAGAATGCACGAGGGGCGGATCACGGACGCGGCGTTCACCGGCAGCGGGTGCGCCATCTCGAAGGCGTCGGCGTCTCTCATGACCGATGCCGTGAAGGGAATGGCCCCCGATGAGGTCCACCGGTTGTATGCGGCGTTCCACGACGCGGTCACCGGCCGGCGCGACGTGCCGGACGACGACCTCGGCAAGATGGCAGTGCTGACCGGCGTGCGTGAGTACCCCTCGAGGGTCAAGTGCGCGACACTGGCGTGGCACGCGCTCGAAGAAGCCCTGACGGGAGAGTGACTGCGATGTTTTCGTTTCTCAAGAGCAAGTCGTCCGAAGCGCCCGCGGCGGCCGAGCGTGCCGCAGACGTCGCTGCGACTCCCGAGGGGGCGACCGACGTCCCGATGCCCGAGAGCCCGCCCACCGCGGAAGAGAATCCGCTCGCGGCCATGGTCTGGGATGCCCCCGCCGTTCCCGGGCCAGCAGACGACACGGCCGGCGCGAGCAGCCACGGCCTCGACATCGGGGCGCTCGTCGCGCCGCCTCCGGCCGCCAGCAAGGGACCGGCCTTCGGTCCGCCCGATTCCGCCCGCACCGAGGCCGTCAAGCCAGGCGTGATCGCGGCGATCAGCACCATCTACGACCCGGAGATTCCGGTCAACATCTACGAACTCGGCCTCATCTACGACATCGTCTCCGACGCGGACGGCCGCGTGACCGTGACGATGACCCTGACGTCGCCGGCGTGCCCGTCGGCGCAGCAACTGCCGGCCGAGGCACACTTCAAGACGAAGGCCGTCGAAGGCGTCACCGACGCCTACGTGGACGTCGTGTGGGAACCGCCCTGGTCGAAGGACCTGATGTCCGAGACGGCCAGGATGGCGCTCGGGATGTTCTGACGCCTACTTCGAACTCGTCGAGAATCGCACCACCACGCCGCCGACGAACGTGACCTCCGTGACGGTGTCGTCGGTCTCCCAGGTCTCGATCACCGCCAGCAGATCGCCCTGCGTCGAATCCTGTCGCCGCGTCGGCGCGCCGAGGGCAGCGTGTACGTCCTCGCGCGCCATTCCCCGCCGGACGCCTCCCCCGGGCGCGGGCGGCGGGTCGGGAGATCGGCCGTCCGTCACCGCCGGCATGTCGTCGCCAGCATCGAACGCGACGTACTGGGCCACCGTGAACATCAGCTCTTCCGGCGTCGGCGCCCATTGCTCCAGCCGCTTGTCGTCGTACCAGATATTGAAGCGTGAGCCTCCGTCGAGGCGGCGCACCGCCACCTCACGCTGACTGATGGCGGTCAGCTCGCGCTGCTGCTGGTCGCGGGCGCGCTCGTCACGCTCCCGCTCGCGCTTCAGCGACGCCAGCTCTCGTTCCATGCGGCGCTTTTCCTGCGCGTTGGTTTCGCGCTTGACGTCGCGCTCGAGCTGCTTCTCGCGGTCCGACTTGGTGACCGCAGGCAGGTAGACGGAGCCGGAGTCGTCACCCCACGTGCCGTAACCGCCCGCGCCGAGGTGGAACTCGATGTTCTTCTTGTTCACCTTGACGGCGGTCACCATCACGCGGTCGCCCTTGCGCAGCGCGACGCCGTACTGCTTGATGCGTCTCGCGTACTCCGAGAAGTCCATTTCGGGCTCGCGTTGTGGACGCAGGTCGACGCCGCGGTGTGTTGCCGGCATCTCGACCAGCATGATGACCTCGCGCCCCTCGAAGGCGCGCTTCAGCAACGTCTCGTTCTGCGCGAAGGCGGGAACCGCCGCAACGAGAAACAGACAGACCAGGGGGAGGAAGGGTCGAAGCACGATTCAGGCCTCCGTCAGATCGATACCCATTGGTGAACAACGACGGCAGAGTTGCGGGCCGAACACGCTCAGACGGGCGACGTGGAGCGAACCGTGGCCGCGACTGGAGCGGGCGACGAACACACCCCGGCCCTGTTGCCGGCACGCGGGTTCACCCGGCGTCATCCACGAGCCGATGCCGGTCTCACGCCTGGTGGACGCGTCGCGAGGCATGTGTCAGGCTGGAAACGGTGACCTGCCGGTCAGCCGGCGTTGGGGCGCCATGGGCTGTTGCGACCGACAAGTGAATGCGGGCGCCGCGTGTTGGGGTCGCTTGAAGCGCCCAGGTCGAGCGCCCGTATCGGATGGGTGAGAACGCGGGTCCAGGACGCCTGCCCTCCCGAGAAGAGAGGAATGTCGTGCTCCAATCCATGCGCAGCCTGTTCACGTACACCTTGGCCATTGGCGTGCTCGTCGCTGGCCTTCCGCTCGCGGCTGCCGCGGCCCCCGAGGTGATTGCTACCTCACCACTTCCCATCAGTGCGGTGTCGTCGTCCAACGGGCGATTCGTGGCGTGGCAAGCCCAGGTCGGCTACGGCCCGATCACGGTCGTGGATCGCGACGGTGGTGCGCCCGTCACCTACGACCTTCTGGCGCTGCGGCCGCCGGACGTCGTTGCCAATTGGGTCGGCAACACATTCGGCATCAGCGATGATGGCCGATTCCTGACCTACAGCGTCCGTTTGCAGAGCACCATCGAGACGTTCGACACGATCGCGCGACTCGACCGCACCACGAACGAGCATGTCGTGTTGTTCAGTACTCGCCGGCAGCCGACAAACGCGCCAGCGACGCGGTACGGATACACGACCAACGGCCTGGTGAGCCGCGACGGTCAGGTCTTCACGTGGGTCGCGTTGACGCCTGACGGGATCGCGCGTGTGATGGTGCGGCTGGCCAGTGAAACGGCCGCCCGTGAGGTGGGCACGACGTGTGTGGTGCCGACCGGCATCGCGCGCACGGAGATTTGCGGGTCAGCGGTCAGCGGAGACGGCACGACGGTGCTCTACGGGGCCGGCGAAACATTCCCCGGCGCTTTGGCCTACTACGAGGTGGCCACAGGCGCCAAGGCCTACTCTGCGGAGGTCGCACCGTGGCCAGCTGCTCCCGGACTCGTGCCTACCCGCGACGCGTCGTCCGTCGTCATCCCGGCCGCGGTTCGATACGGAACGGGCGTGATCTTCGAACGTGACGGCCCGCGCGTCGATCCGCTGACGGAAAGTGCGCCTACCCATGTTCCCGTGATGTTGAGCGACGATGGGCGGACGTTGCTGCTGAACACCCACGACCAGACGAGAGGTGCGATCCTCGACCGGACGTCGGGCCTGCGCTTCGCGTTGCCCACCGGCGAACGCGGCATCGCCATCTCGTCGGACGGTAAGGAAGTACTGGTGCTGCGACGCGACCTGGACGCACAGGCGTTCGTGTTGCTCGTGCGGCCGCTGGACGAGGACGAGGACGGCATGCTCGATGGCTGGGAGACCTTCTTCGGGCTCGACCCGACGGACCCGGCCGACGCCGCCACCGACGCAAATGGCGATGGCCAGACGAACCTGGCGACGTTCCTCGAGCGTGGCCATCCCACGGCCGTCGCATCCGCCACACGGCTCTTCGCCGAAGGTGCCGCCGGCTCGTTCTTCGACACGACGGTCAGCCTTTTCAACCCGGGGCCTGATCCGGCCCTGGTGGTCATGCGCTTCCTTGGCTCGGTGCCTGGAACGTCGGTGAGCAAGACGCTCACACTGCCGTCACAGCAGCGCACCGACCTGGCCTCCTGCTGCTTGTCGGCGGCCAGCCCCGGAGAGTTCGGAATCATCATCGAGTCGACGCATCCCGTCGTGGCCGAACGACGGATGTCGTGGGACCGCGTCATCGGCTTCGGCAGCCACGCCAGCACGGCCGTCGCCGCGCCAGCCACCACGTGGTACTTCGCCGAGGGCGCGACCATTGCTGGCTTCCAGACGTTCCTGCTCCTGCAGAATCCCGGCAGCGACGAAGCGGGTGTGTCGATCGACTACCTGCTGCCTGACGGCACCACGGTGCGGCGGACGCACAGCGTTGCGCCGTTCAGCCGGTACACGGTGTGGGCCAATCAGGAAGGGGCGCCGCTCGACGCAGCGGAGTTCGCTGCCACCGTCACGGCGTCGCAGCCAATCGTGGCCGAGCGGGCGATGTACAGGCCGTCCGGTGGACAGGCGTTTGGTGCCGGCAGCAACGCGATCGGTGTCACGACGCCCACCACCGCGTGGTCGTTCGCCGAAGGCGCCACGGGCGACTTCTTCGACACGTTCATCCTGGTGGCGAACACAGCCGACACGCCGGGCACGGTCACGGCGGAGTTCCGTGCCGCCGGCGGCGACGGCCTGCCAATCACGATCACCAGGGCGTACAGCGTGGCCGCGCGGAGCCGCCTCACCATCTGGATCGACCAGGAGGATCCGCAGCTGGCGAGTACCGCCGTGAGCACCGTGATCACGGCGGACGTGCCGGTGGTGGCCGAGCGGTCGATGTGGTGGCCAGGCACGGCCGAGACGTGGGCCGAGTCGCACACCGAGTTCGGCGCCATCGAGAGCGGCGTGCGATGGGCTGTCGCCGACGCCGAGCTGAATCCGGTCAACGGCACCGACACGTTCGTGCTCGTCAACGCCGATACGGGTGGCACCGATGCCACGGCGCGCGTCGTGGTGTACCTGTCGGATGGCGGGCCGATCACACGAGAGGTACCGCTGGTCGCCGGACGCAACACGCTCTGGATGGCCGCGCTGTTCCCTGAGGTGAATGGGCAGCGCTTCGCCGTGACGGTCGAGTCGCTCGATCGCCCGGGCGGCCCCGCACCACTCACGGTGGAGAAGGCCATCTACAGTCAGTGGTTCGAGGCCGGGGCCGCCTCGCTGGCAACGCGTCTGCCCGATCCTGACTGACGATGGTTCGGGCGGACCCCGCGTCGCCATCGAGACGGCGCGCGGGTGAGGAGAGCCGGAGGCCGACGCCGGAGGGCGTGGCGGGCACCATCAGCCTGCGGGCCAGGAGTAAGACTCGACAGTTCGAGGCAGGGCCTCGTCAGTTCTTCGCCACGGGCACGGACGTGTTCGCACTCCACTCCTCGAACGAGCCGTCGAACAGCCGCACGTCGTAGCCGAGCAGCCGCGCGACGAAGAAGGGCACCGTCGCCTGCTGTCCGATGTGGCAGTAGGTCACGAGCGACGTCCCGGGTGTGAGGCCGGCGGCGGCGAACATCGCTTCGAGCGTTGCCCTCGGCTTGAGCACCTGCGGCGCGGTGTCGCCGCCCCCGGGCGCACGTTCGAAGAAGTCGAGGTACGGCAGACTGACTGCGCCGGGAACGTGTCCGGGACGGGGAATCTCTCCGCGACGATCGTTGGCGCCTGAGTAGAAGTCGGCAGTGCGCGCGTCGACGATCCGCGTGCGGCCTGGCGCGACGGTCAGGGCACGCACCTCGTCGAGCGTCGCCACCACGTCGGGTCGGGGCATCAGCGTGAGGTCGGTCGGCCTCGCGACTGACTCCGGAGGTGCGTCTGTCACGGGGTGACCGGCCGCCCGCCATGCCGCGAGCCCGCCGTCGAGCAACCGCGTTCGTCCGCCGAGTCCCGCGGCATCGAGCGTGAAGACGATGCGCGCAGCCTGGCTGATCCAGTTGTCCGCGTAGTAGACGACCACGGTGGAGGCGTTGCCAATGCCGAGCGCCATCAGTCTGTCGCGCAGGTCGTTCGGATCGGGCAGTTCGAGCGTCAGACGTCCCTCGCCCCGTGGCGCACTCAGCAGCGTCGGCGTGACGTGCCGCGCGCCGGCGATGTGGCCGGTCGCGTAGTTGGCCTCGTCGCTCACGTGCAACAGCACGACTGACGGGTCGGCCAGCCGCGCCGCGAGGCCGGCAGGCGTGATGAGCGAGGGCCGATCGGATGCCGGCTGCGTCCAGGCCGATGACGTCACCAGCAGCGACATCACTGACGCGAGCACGAGCACGAGCCGGACGGACGGGAGCACGCAGGAGATGGCGGCCCGCTGGTCTGGGCGAAGTGTGGCAGTCATCCCTCGACTGTAACGCCGTGGCGTCCGTTCGTCACGCTGCCGGGTCGACGCGCGCCGCGAGTACGTTCGCGCGCGGTCCGCGCGGGGTCCACGGGAAGGAAGCCCCCGCCTCGGCGAGGCGGGGCCTACCTGACCCATGGTTCCTCCGTTCCTTCCGTCCTTCCGTCCGTCCGTCCCTCCTTCCTTCCCTCCTTCCTTCCTTCCCCTTCCTTCCTTCCCCCTCCTTCCTTTCCCCTCTACAATCCCTCTCCATGTATCCAGCCGTACTCGCCCTCCACTCCTGGCTCAGATGGGTGGTGTTGATCGCCGGCCTGATCGCGCTGGTGCGCGGCCTGTCCGGCTGGGCCAGCGGCCGGCCCTGGTCACGCGCGGACAACGGCGTGGGCGCCGCGTTCGTCGGAGCGCTCGACCTGCAGTTGCTGCTCGGCCTGCTGCTCTACGCGTGGCTGAGCCCAGTCACCTGGTCGGCGTTCTCGGACATGGGGGGCGCCATGCGGAACTCGATGCTGCGGTTCTGGGCCGTCGAGCACCTGTTCGGGATGTTGATCGCGATTGCCGTGGCGCACGTCGGTCGCGCCCGTCTCCGTCGGGCACCCGTCGATGCACGCCGGCACCGCATCGTCACGATCAGCGTCGGCATCGCGCTGCTGATCATGCTGGCGACGATTCCCTGGCCGGGCATGCCCTACGCCCGCCCGCTGCTGCGATGGTGAAGCCGCCGGGCGCACGGGAACAGGACGCTGAGGGCCCATGCGCCGCCCTGCTCAGGGGGCCGCCATCTCCTGCGTGTACTCCGTGTTGGACACCTCGTCCCTGTAGGTCAGCGACGAAACGGTGATGGTGACCACCTCGCGCGCCGGCCGGCTGGCCATGTCCGGGTCGAGGCTGTCGGGGCTGCAGGAGGCTATCCCCTGCACACGCGCCTTGCCGATGGTGAGCGTGAACCGATGCCTGGTTTCACCGCTGGCCGGGTGCGTGTCGAACAGCTTGATGTCGCCCTCCAGCACCGCACTCCTGCCCATCGCCTCGTAGAGCCTGGGGGTGGACTGGTCGACCCGCTTGGTGATGAGGACGGGCTGCACGTCGAGCCGGCTGCGGGTGCTGCCCGTGGGAGGCACCGCCGTGCCCCAGCGGACTTCGAACACCTCGATGTGTTCGCTCGAGACATCGACGCCGCCCATCACGCCGATTGAGGTGTCTCCCTCGAGCGCGACGCCATTGAGCGTGAGACGGGCATAGGAAGGGAGCGCCATGACTGCGAGCGTATGTGCGCGTCCCGACGCTGTCAAACGTCGATCGGTACCTACGGCTGCTCGACCAGGTGCTCTTCGCCACGAGCGCCGGGGATCCGCTGGCCTTCACCGGCGCGGCGGTCGAGCGTCGCGACCGTCATGCGGCTGGGTCAAGAGAGCGGCGCCCCGGTTCTGTGGCAATTCACGCCTTGAATGATTATCATTCACGACGTGGATGATTTGCGGCCAGTTCCACGGCTCGTCGCGCGCAGCTTGACCGAGCGGCTGGAGGTCATGCCCGCCGTCGTCCTGACCGGCGCGCGCCAGACCGGCAAGAGCACGCTCGTGCAGCGCCCTGACTCCACGCGGCGATACCAGTCACTGGACGACCTCGATGTCGTCGACCTGGCACGGCGGGATCCGGACGCGCTCGTGGGCGGCCCCCAGCCGGTGACGCTCGACGAAGTGCAGCGCGAGCCGGGGCTCCTCAGGGCCGTCAAGCGCGCGATCGACCGCGACCGGACGCCAGGCCGGTTCCTGCTGACGGGCTCGGCCAACCTGCTGCTGATGCGGCAGGTCTCCGAGTCGCTGGCGGGGCGTGCCAGCTACCTCACGCTCTGGCCGATGACCGTCCGCGAACAGCGTGGCCTTGGACGGTGCGGCGTCTGGGAGGAACTGCTCGCGGCGCCCGACGCGGCGTGGATGGACCTCCTTGCCGGCCAGCCCGACTCCCCGGACGACTGGAAGGCGGCCGCCAGACGCGGCGGCTTCCCGACGCCCGCGCTGCACCTCGACACGCCGCGCGCACGCGAGGTCTGGTTCGACGGCTACGTGCGCACGTACCTCGAACGCGACCTGCAGGATCTGTCCGCCATCGCGTCGCTGCCCGACTTCCGGCGGCTGATGCGCGCGGCCGCGCTCCGCCTCGGCCAACTGGTCAACCAGACCGAACTCGGTCGCGACGTCGCGCTGCCCCAGCCGACCGTGCATCGCTACCTGAACCTGCTCGAAACGTCGTACCTGCTCGTCCGGCTGCCGGCCCTTGCCGAGAACCGCACGAAGCGCCTGATCAAGTCACCGAAGCTGTACTGGAGCGATACCGGTGTGGCGCTGCACCTTGCCGGAGGGGACGCCCCCGGCGGCGCGCATCTCGAGAACCTCGTGCTCGCCGATCTCCTCGCGTGGCGCGACGCGCGACTCGAGCGCGCAGACGTCTCGTACTGGCGGACCGCACCCGGTGAAGAGGTCGACCTGGTCGTCGAAGCCGACGGCCGTCTGCTCCCGGTCGAGATCAAGGCCACCGCCCGTCCGCGCCTGGCAGACGCGAGGCACCTGCACACCTTCCGGCAGGAGTACGGCTCGCGCACGAGACCGGGCCTCCTCCTGCACACGGGGCGTCAGCTCGAGTGGCTGTCGCGGGACGTCCTTGCGGCGCCCTGGTGGCGGGTCATCTGACCGGCGACGGTCCGCGTCAGTGACTGGAGTGACTGGGGTCAGGTCTGGCGCGGCTCGTTCGCGGTGCCAGGTCACGCGACCAGCATTGGCGAGTCGCCCCTCGAGGGCGGTATCGTGGGGCATGTCGGATGCGACCGAGCGGCAACTGCGCGATCTGGCCGAGCGCGTGCGACGAGCGTGCCTGATGGCCGCCGTCGAGGCGTACGAGGACGCCGGACTACGCGGGCTATGTGCCGACGGGCGATGGGAGTGCGCGCGGCGGGCCATCGCCGATCTCGACGTCGAGTTGGTGGTCCGCAAAGAGACGTCAGCGACGGGCCGTTGAGGACGTCCGGCCCAGGGCGTCCCGGGCTTGAGCCCACGTCACCGCGTCGGCACGGCAGTTGACGCGCCTGCCCTCGCGGCCGCCGGATCGACGTCGACGCGCAGCTTGAACCCCAGCGCGCGCATCACCCGCAGCACCGTCGCCAGTTCCGGGTTGCCGTCGGCCGAAAGCGCCTTGTACAGGCTTTCGCGCCCCAGCCGAGCGTCCGCCGCGACGCGCGCCATGCCGGCGGCACGCGCGACGTCGCCGAGCGCCGCGGCTATCACAGACGCTTCGCCGGTCTCCAGCGCCGCATCCAGATAGGCCAGTCTGTCCGCCTGTCCGGCCAGGTGGTCAGTGACGTCCCACCGCGTGGTGCCCACTCGTGCCATGTCAGTTCTCGCGCAGCGCGCGCGCCAGTGCGCGTGCAGCCTGGATGTCGAGCGACTGCCTCCGTTTGTCCCCACCGATCAGCAGGAAGGCCTCATCCCGACCGCGCTCGATGAAGTAGACCCGGTATCCCGGCCCGTAGTTGATCCGCAACCCGCAGGCGCCTCCGCCGACCGGGCGCCAATCGCCCGACAGGCCCAACGAGAGTCGCCGCACCCTGACGAGCACTCGGGCGCGAGCCTCGGCATCTCGTATTGACGCGAACCACGCCGCGAAGGCGTCGGTCTGGTGAACGCGGCGAGCCACGATGGTATCCCAAGAGATACAGATTCGACGACTGCCGGAATCAGTCTCGACGCGTACGCCAGCAAGAAGTGCTCCGCGCCCGCGCTGAGCAAGGGGCTCCGCCTTTGAGGGTGTTCTTCGGATGACCCGGTAGAATCTGCAGACGGTGAGTGAAACATGTGTGCAGATTCTGCGGTGTGCAGAGGGTCAAGGCGGCAGGGATTGGACGTCGGTGAGCGAGGCGTGACGAGGGTGAGCAGGTTCGCATTGGTGCTCGCCGCCCTGCTGCTCGCCACCCTCTCCGGCGCCCAGCCCCCGTCAACCGCCGGCGCCACATTCACCGCCACCGTCGTCCACGTGGTCGACGGCGACACGATCGACGTCCGCGTCGCCTCCACCGGCGAACGCGTGCGCATCCGCGTCCACGGCGTCGACGCCCCCGAACGCGGCGAGCCCTTCAGCCAGGTCGCCCTGCGCTTCACCCGCGCCACCGTCTTCAGCCGGACCGTGATCGTCGAGGGCCGGGACGTCGATACGTACGGACGCCTCGTCGCCCGCGTCCGCGTCGACGAGACCGACCTCAGCGAAGCCCTCCTGCACGCCGGACTCGCCTGCCACTACCGGCGCTACTCGGATGATCCCGCCCTCGAGCGCGCCGAAGCCGCCGCCCGCGTCGCCGAACGCGGCTTCTGGGCCCGCGGCGCCTTGCAACCCCGCTGCGTTGCACGCGAACGCCGCGGCGCGACGTCACCCGGAACCGCAGCCACGGCTCCCGCTCCGGGGCCAGGCCCGCCGCGCAGCGCCACCGCGTCATCCGCGCCGGCGTACGACGGACGCGTCGTCGGCAACGTCAGCTCGCGCGTCTACCACGCGCCGACCTGTCGCAACGCCACCTGCCGCAACTGCACGCAGGCCTTCGCGACTCCCGCCGAAGCCGAATCTGCCGGCTACCGGCCCTCGGGAGACTGCCTGGGACGTCGGTGATGATACGAACCCGCCTCACGGACGGGCCGACAGCCTGACGTGCGCGGCGACTTCGACGCGACCCACGGCAGGCGGCCGGGCCGTATACTCTCCCCCGACCGCAGCCCGCTGCGTCGCGAGATGTCCGTTCCCATATCCACACACAGACCGTGCGTCGGCGCAGAGGAACTGTCCGCGGTGGAGGCCGTCTTCGCCAGTGGGTGGCTCGGACAGGGGAATGTCACCCGCGCGTTCGAGGACGCCCTCTGCGCGCACCTCGACATCGCGCACGTCGTGGCCGTGAGCAGCGGGACGGCCGCCCTGCACCTGGCGCTCGAAGCGCTCGAGCTGCCGGAGGGCACCGGCGTGCTGGTGCCATCGCTCACCTTCGTCGCCAGCACCCAGGCCATTCTCGCCGCGCGCCTCCGCCCCCTCTTCTGCGACATCGACCCCGACACCCTGCAAATCGACCTCGATGACGTGCGCAATCGCCTCGCCCGCAGCAACGCCTCCGGCCCGAACGCGCGACGCGCCCGCGTCGTGATGCCGGTGCACTTCGGAGGGGCATCGTGCGACATGCGTGCGCTGCAATCGTTCGCCGGCGAGCACGGCCTCCACGTGGTCGAGGACGCCGCCCACGCCTTCGGCTCGACCTGCGGAGGCCGCGCGCTCGGCACATTCGGCACGGCCGGCTGTTTCAGCTTCGATCCAATCAAGACCATCACGTGCGGCGAGGGCGGTGCGATTGCCACCCACAGCCCGGACGTGGCCGCCCGGCTTCGTACGGCCCGGTGCCTCGGCATCACGGCCGATGGCTGGAGCCGCCACACAGGCGACGCCACGTGGCGGTACCACGTGGAGAGGCAGGGCTGGCGCTGCCACCTGCCCAACCTCAATGCGGCGATCGGCCTCGCGCAGTTGCCTCGGCTCGACGCCTTCCGCGCCCGCCGGCAGGCGATCGTGCGGCGCTATGAGGACGCCCTGCGGTCAGCCACCGGGCTCACGCCATTGACCCGTCCGCGACCCGACGTGTGCCCGTTCACCTACGTCGTCCGCGTCCACGCTGGACGACGCGATGCCCTGATGGCGCACCTTCGGGCAGCCGGCATCGGCACGTCGGTCGAGTACATCCCGAACCACCTGCAGCAGGCGTTCGCTGCCTACCGCGTCACACTGCCGGCCACCGAACAGGCCTTCGGCGAGATACTCAGCCTGCCTCTCCATGCCGGGCTCACCGACGAGGACGTGACGACCGTCGTGCGCGCCGTGCAGGAGTTCCTCGAAGATGGAGGCGAACCATGAACGAGCCCAGAACGCTGCTGATTCTCGGGACGCGGACCTTCGCGTCCGAAGTCGCCGACCTCGCGTCAGACATCCCTGGAGTCACCGTGGCGGGATTCGTCGAGAACAGGGAGCAGGAGCGCGCCGGCACGACCCTCGACGACCTTCCCATTCACTGGATCGACGACGTGGCGGGGCTCGCTGCCAACCACGTCGCCGTCTGCGCGCTGAGCACGACGCACCGACGGCAGTTCATCGCGCAGGGCGCGTCCCTCGGGCTGCCGTTCACCACGCTCGTGCACCCGACGGCGCGGGTGTCGCGCAGCGCGCACGTGGCGGAGGGCGCGATCATCAGCGCCGGCGTGATCGTCGGCGCGCACGCGCGCATCGGCCGACACGCCATCATCAATCGCGGCGCGCTCATCGGGCACCATACGTCAGTCGGTGACTACGCAACGCTCGGCCCGGGTGTGAACATCGGCGGCGCATGCACGATCGGCGAGGCGACGTACATCGGCATCGGGGCCATCGTGCTCGATCAGCTGACCGTCGGACGGCACTCCGTCGTCGGCGCGGGCGCGGTGGTGACCAGGCCTGTTGCCGATCGTGTGCAGGTGCTGGGCGTGCCGGCGCGCGTCACGAAGGAAGACATCGACGGGCGCTAGGAAGCAGGCCGCACGAATGCTCGACGCACCGCCGCTCATCATCAACCTTGCGCCGACGGGCATGGTGCCCACGGTGCAGCACAACGCCAGTCTCCCGGTAACGCCCGACGCGATTGCCCGCGATGCTGCGGAATGCCGGGCGCTCGGCGCGTCCATCGTGCACCTCCACGCGCGCGACGCGCAGGGCACCCCGACCTGGCGGCCGGAGGTCTATCGCGAGATCATCCTGGCCGTCCGTCGGCGCGCGCCAGACCTGGTCATCTGTGTCTCGACCAGCGGCCGCACGTTTCCGGCCTTCGACCAGCGTGCCGCCGTCCTCGACCTCGACGGCGAGGCAGCGCCGGAGATGGCGTCGCTCACGCTCGGATCGATGAATTTCCCCACCCAGGCATCGGTCAACGAGCCCGCGATGATCGAGCGCCTGGCGGCCCGCATGCAGGAACGCGGCATCGTCCCTGAACTCGAAGTGTTCGACCTGGGCATGCTCGACTACGCCCGCTTCCTGATCGACCGCGGCATCCTGCGTCCGCCGCTCTACGTGAACATCCTGCTCGGCTCGCGCGGGACGCTCGCGGCCACGCCGTTGAACCTCGCGCTCATGGTGCAGGCGCTGCCGCACGGCGCGACCTGGGCCGGCGCGGGCATCGGCCGATTCCAGTTCGCCGTGAATGCCCTCGCCGTGACGATGGGCGGGCATGTACGCATCGGCCTCGAAGACAGCCTGTACATGGACCCGGGAAAGACACAGGCCGCGACCAATGCGGCCCTGGTGCGGCGCCTCGTCGCGCTCGCACGGACCGCCGGGCGTGAGCCGGCGACGCCGGATGAGACGCGTGCGCTCGTGGGCCTCGCACCGCGTCCGGTGTCGGCCGCACCATGACCTCCGGGCTGCGTGCGGGCCTCTCGAGGGCGGCACGCCTCGCGTTCCTCCTGCCTCCGGCCTTCGTCGTGGTGCTCGTGGCCCTGTATGCCGTGGACGTGCCGTACTGGGACACGTGGGACTGGCTCGACCGTCACTATCCCGCGGACCCCGGCGCCTCGGGCTCGGTGCCGCGCCGCTACTGGCCCCTGTTCAACGACCACCGCGTGTTCGTCCCGCTCATCGTCGATCGGCTGTTGTTGCTGGCGTCCGGCATCGACATCCTGCCGCGCATCTGGCTGAAGCTGCCGCTGTCGATGGGTACGCTGTGGCTGACGCTTCGTCTCGCGCGCCAGACGACCCCGGCGTCGTCGCTGCCGTGGGTGGCGGGCGGGCTGGCATGCCTCGCCTTTCCGCTCACGTACTGGCCGATGTGGATCGACCCCCGACAGTTCTCCATTCACATCGTCGTGCTGGCGATGATGGCGGGGCTGGTGGCCGCGACGTCGAGACGCCGCCCGGTGACACGCGCGCTGCTGTCGGGCGTGGCGTGCGGCGTGGCGTCACTGTCGTACGCGCCGGGCCTGCTCACGTGGCCGTTCCTGGGACTCGTGCTGTGGTGCCACCCGCCGAGGCCCTCGGCGCCCGTCCTTGCGGTGTGGCTGGCCTGCGCGACCGTCGCGGGCGGATTGCAGGCCTTCGACCTGCGCGATGGCTCGACGCAGGCCGCCGCGGCCGCACCCGATGTGCTGACAGCGGCCAGCGCAGCCTTCTCCATCGCCGGACTGCCGGTCGCGCCTGCCCTCTCCCGCCTGGCCTACCTGCCGACCAGGCTCGTCGGATTGTGCGGGCTCGCCGCCCTGCCATGCCTGGCCCTCGTGGCGTGGAGATTGGACGCCGACTCGCGCCGGCGCGCGTTGCCCTGGATCGCGCTCGGCGGCTGGGGCGCGTCATACGCGGTGGCGACAGGGTGGGCGCGTGGTGGCCTGCCGCTCGGCGCCCTCCACGATCCCCGCTTCGCGTACGTCGCGGCGCAGATCTGGGTGGCACTGGTCGTGTTGCTCGTACAGAACGCGGGCCAGGCGCAGCCGGTCTCAGGACGGCCGCACCTGCGTCGGCGCCTTGCCGCGCTGGTCGGCATCGCCCTCGCGATGAGCTATGGCGTCGCCAGCCTGCGCCCCTTCCTCGGGACCGGTGGCGTCGGGCGCTTGAGCGCCACGCTCGAGACGGGTCGTCTGTGCCTCCAGGCGTTCAGGACCGCCGACGACACCTGCCTCGCGTTGCTGTATCCCGAGCCGTCGCGCCTTCGTGAGATCGCCGCGCGGCTGCAGGCGCACGGTGCCGCGTTCCTGCCGCCGGCGCCGCCACAGCCAGGCGAGGCCGGCCGCACACAGCGCGAGCCCCTGCATCAGGGGCAGCGCGGCGAATGAACCCGCCGCGGGCCAGACCGTCTGAAGGCCTGCCGCGCCGACGACGAGTATCGCGCCCATCGCCAGCGCGAGATGGCCCGGCAGCCGCGACCACTCCAACACCACGCGCGCGACGAAGGCCAGCAGCGCAAGGGGCGTGTAGCTGCTCGGCCCGCGCGGACGCGTCGCGTGGGCCACGGGCACCGTTGCGGGCGACCCGCTGGCGAGCAGCACCTGTCCGCGGATGTACGGGGCCGGTCCCTCATACGCACACACGAGATCGACCACGTCCCGCCGCAGGACGCGGAAACTGGTGACCGTAAGGTCCCGGGGCGCGCCGAAGACGAACCGGTCGAGCCATCGCACGGCCGCGCTGCCCGGCCGCCGCCACGAGGCGTGACGCGGCGCATCGAATCGCGCGTAGACGGCATCGTGTCCCTCGCGCGCCTTGCCCACGAGCGAAGCCAGTGCTTCGGGCGGATGCTGCAGGTCATCGTCCATGCACGCGACGTAGTCGCCGCCGGCGGCACGAAGGCCCGCCAGAAGCGCCGCGTGCTGCCCCCCATTGGTCGGCAGCCCGATGACCCTGAGCCGGGCATGAATGGTCGTCCGCTCATGCAGGACGGCGGCACTGCCGTCAGTGCTGCGGTCGTCGACGGCGATGACCTCGTACTGCCAGCCTTCCCGCTCGCACGTCTGGACGACGCGATCGATCGTCTCGCCGACCACCGCGGCGCTGTTGTAGACGGGAATGACGACCGAGATCACGGCACCAGCGCGACCGCGCGCAGTGGACCGCCGCTGCCGCCCGCCAGCTTCATCGGCAGGGCCACGACCAGGGCGCCGCGCGCCGGCAGCGCGTCGAGTCGCGTGAGATTCTCGAAGATGGGCACGTCTGCCGCCGCCAGCACGCGATGGGCGTCGAACGTCGTCGACTGCCCGCGATCGATGCTGGCGGTGTCGATGCCAACCGCGCTCACGTCGCGCTCCTCGACCATCCACGCTGCCGCGTCCGGATGCAGGCCCGGGAAGCGCAGCTGCGCAACCGCGTCCGCGCCACGTTCCGCCGTGCCCAGATAGCGGGCCGCGTCGGGCCAGCGCGACGAGAACCCGGTGCGGAGGAGGACGATGGTTCGCGGGGCCAGTCGGCCGTGTGCCGTTTCCCACGCCTCGAGGTCGGCCACGGTCACGACGTAGTCGGGGTCTGCCTCGGCCTGTCGCGTGACGTCCACGACGGCGGCGCCGCCGATGAGGCGGGACAGCGGCACCTGGTCGGCCGTCTGCCGCCCCTGCGCGAAGTGCACCGGCGCATCCAGGTGGGTGCCGCCGTGTTCCGACGTGAACACGTCGTTGGCGGCGTAGTAGTACCCGCCGGGCGTGATGCCGTCGGCCACCGTCTCCAATCGGAACGGCTTCGACGTCGGCCATACGATGGTCTCCGCACCGAACGCGTGCGTCAGGTCCACGAGTTCGCTGTCCGCAAGCAGCGCCGCGAGGTCGGCCGGCGGCGGCGGACCAGCAGGTTCAGGCGCGCGACACGCCGCGGCGACGA
>CAYMAG010000094.1:0-17928 GCA_964388335.1 uncultured Vicinamibacteraceae bacterium
TGGTGAGCGTGCCCGGAGTCGAACCGGGGACCTGCCGCTTAGGAGGCGGCCGCTCTATCCTTCTGAGCTACACGCTCGCCTGGAGCCGGGGTCGTCCCGGCCACCCGACATGATACCCCGCTCGCCCGGCAACGACGCAGGCCCCCCGCAGGCCCCGGCCCGTCCCGCGCTCACTCGTCGTAGGACAGCACGACGTGCACGGGATGCCCGGTGAGGCGGTCACGGCCCTGCAGAAAGGTGAGTTCGATCAGGAACGAGACACCGAGCACGTCCGCGCCGAGGCCCTGCAGCAGGGACACCGTGGCCCGCGCGGTGCCTCCGGTGGCCAGCAGGTCGTCCACCACGAGCACGCGCTGGCCCGGACGAATGGCGTCGGCGTGAACCTCGAGCGCGTCGGAACCATACTCGAGGTCATACGAGACGCGCACGGTCTCGGCCGGCAGCTTGCCGGCCTTCCGGACGGGCACGAAACCGGCCCCCAGCCGGTCGGCGACGGCGGCCCCGAAGATGAATCCCCGGCTCTCGATGCCCACGACGGCGTCGATGCCGCCCGCCAGGAACGGCGCGGCCAGATCGTCCACGGCCAGGCGGAAGCCCTGCCGGTCGAGCAGCAGCGTCGTGATGTCGTAGAACAGGATGCCCGGCTTCGGAAAATCGGGTACGTGGCGAATCTTCGACTTCAGCAGTGAGGTATTGGCAGACATACGGGCTGGGTCATCCCTTCAGGTGCGAATGCGAAAGCCGTCGCCCCCTTCGGGCAGCACGTCTTCCGTTTCCACGTCATCGACTCTGGCGCCGGCAGGCCCTTGCCACAGGCGCCATTCATACCGGGACAACGCCTCGGCGTCGCCCTCCGCGAGTATCTCCACACGCCCGTCGGGCAGGTTGCGCGCCCAGCCGGTCAGCCCTTCGGCCCGCGCCGCATCGGCCGCGAACATGCGGTAGCCGACCCCCTGCACGCGTCCGGTCACACACAGACGACGGGCGCGCAGCATGCGGTCACCAGCGCTCGCCGCCGGCCGCGCTGGCCGGCGCAGGGCTCCGCGGCCCGGTCCGGCACGCGCGCCGTCGTGTTCCGGGAGCGTCCTGCGCCCGGCCGGCGGTCACACATCGAGGCGAACTCCAGTTCGTGGCCATCCTTCGGGACGCGGCGCTAATCCTACTGGCCCGTCCCGACGCTGACAAGCGAATGGAAGCCTGTGGGGCATCAGGGATAGCAGCTTCTGCACGTCTGCGCATCCGACGCAGCGCAGAATCTGCAACACCGAGTGCCTCATGGGCACATTTCCCGGGGAAACGCGTTTGGCCCTCTCCTTGCTACACCCGAGCATGAGCTGTCGGAGGCTTGCCCGTCCCCCCAGCCGGAATCACCGGCGACGGAGGCGTGCATGGGACGCAAGGTGTGGTGGGTGGCAGGTGCGCTGCTGTGTTGGATGCCCTCGGGTACCAGCGCGCAGGGCGTGAACATGGGCGCGACATTTCACGAGTTGGAGGGCCGAGCGCAGCGGGTCGTCGCGACGTTCGACGACGCCGAGGTCGAAACGAGAAGGAACGCGGAGGGCGCCTGGCAGGCGACGCTCCGTGACACGCGCGGACGCGTCCGCGCCGAACTCCGTGGCCAGCGGGGCCATCGCGCCGTCCAGTTCCAGCCGCAGGGGCGGCCTGCCGACGCGCAGGCATTCGAGCTGGCCGAGGCGACAGAGGTCGGGCTCGACTGGGTGGCGCTGCAGGCGTACGCGACGTGGACGGACGTCGAAGCCGCCGCACAGGAGGGGCGGGCCCTCGACCCGGCCGCGGCGCAGTGGG
Source organism: uncultured Vicinamibacteraceae bacterium (assembly GCA_964388335.1). GTDB lineage: Bacteria > Acidobacteriota > Vicinamibacteria > Vicinamibacterales > Vicinamibacteraceae > JAEZDP01. The sequence continues at coordinate 1,807 of CAYMAG010000094.1, forward strand.
AGGGTCACGTGCGGCGGGACGGCTCGGCGCGCGGCCGTGCGGCATCCGCGGGACAGCTGGCGTCTCGGCTGCAGCGGGTGCGCACCGAGTTTCCCGACGTCGTCGTGACGGCCAGCCTGGACGACCATCGGCGCGAGCAGTCGAGGCGCCGCGTCGACTACTCGAAGTTCACGGCGCGGGTGACCGACCGGAAGAGCGGTAGAGACAAGGGGTTCGTCCGTTGGTTCGACAGCGCGCAAGTGTTGACGTGGAAGATCGACGGTGGCGGTGAGGGCGTGATTCTGCCCGAGCGGATGCGGGGCGGATGGACGTTCACGCCAACGATGGCCTGGGCCAACGTGCAGGCGTACTACTTCGCCACGCGTCCACAGCACGTCGATCCGGATGCACCGTTCGCGCAGCGCCTCGGCGATCTGTTCGCGCGTCCGGCGGCGGCCTCCGCGCTCGGCCAGGTCGCGTGGCTGGGCGCGGTGCCGGGCGTCGCGCGTACACTGCCCTGGCGCACGATGCTGCCCGCATTCGGAGGACTGGGCGTCGCTGCAGCCGCCCTCGCGTTCAACGAGCAGGGGTGTGACAACCTCCACTGGCTCGACAGCACGATCTTCCGCGCGTGCTGTGACCGGCACGATCGGTGCTACGAGAAGAGTGGCTGCTCGGCCTCGTCGTGGCGCTGGCCGTTCTCGGGGTCGTGGCAGTGCGCCTCGTGCAACGCGCAAGCCGTCTGGTGCTTCTGCACGCTGGCCAGTCCGTACCACTGCGGCGGGTCGGGTGGTGGTGGTGGCGGTGGCGGCGGCGACGACACGGGGACGTGCGATCGCGCGTCGGGCGGATTCTGCCCGGTCACGTGTACGACGTGCATTGCCTCTTGAGGTGTGGCGAAGCCGGCGGGCACGGTTGCCGGCACGGCGACCGTGCCCGGTCGGTCTCACGGTGGCTCGACTGACCATGGGAGGAGGACACGTCATGCGAGAGGCAGCACTCGCGGCAGGTATCGTCGTACTCGCCGTCCTGACGCTCGGCACCGACTGGACGGGCGTGGAGGTGGCACCCGGCGTCTGGCGCGACCGCGTCCCGCTCGCGCGTTGGGCCTGGTTCTACGGCGCCATCGTTCTGCTGGGCCTGGCGACGGGGCGCTGGCTGCCCACCTGGCCGCGGCGCATCGCCGTGCCCGGACCGGTGCTCGCGTGGATGGCGTGGCAACTGAGCGTCGGCACGCTCTGGCCGATTGCGTTGGCGTTGTACGGCACCGGCACCGTCGTGTCGTGGCTCATCGGGTGCGCGGTGTCCAGTGCCCTTGCGACACACTGGAGGGCGTGACGGATGATCACCACGCGTGGCCGAGCCTGCCAATCAGTGCGGCGTAGGTCTCGATGCCGTCCCAGAGATTCCGCAGGCGCAGGTTCTCGTTCGCCGCGTGCTGGTTGTTGTCGTGATTGACGATGGGCACCGTGATGATGGGCACGCCGAGAATCTCGTGGAACAGATAGAGCGGCAGGCTGCCGCCGAGCGTGGGGACGGCCACGACCGGCTGCCCTGCCGCCTCCTCGACGATGCGGACGACCGCGTGTGACACGGGCAGGGACATCGGTGCCCGATAGCCCGGGTATCCGGTGCCCCAGGCAAGCTGCACCAGGCGGGCGTGCTGACGACGTTCGTCGGCACTCGGTTCGTGGTGGACGACGTGATAGCCCCTGGTCGCCAGGTGCTGCTCGACCAGCCGCGTGACGTCCGCCGGGGTGAGGTCGGGCACGAGACGGAAGTCGATGGAGGCCTGCGCGTGCGTGGGGATCGCGTTGGCTGCGCGCTCCCCCACGTCCCCGGCTCGAAGGCCGCGGATGTTGATGGCGGGCGCCATCAGACTGTCGGCCAGTCGAGGCCGCACCTGCTCCGTCCGTCCCAGCGCCAGCGCGCGCGCGAGTTCGGCGTCGATGGCTGGTAACGCCGCGCTGGCAGCCTGCTCGTCCGCATCGAGTGGCCGCACGCGTTCGGCGATGCCCGCAATCAGGATGTGCCCGTCATCGTCTCGCATGCCGGCGAGCAGCGTCGCCAGTTCCGCCGCCGGGTTCGGCGCCCAGTTGCCGTAGTGCCCGCTGTGAAGCGCGCGTGCCGGTCCGTACAGCGTCAGCTCGAGTCCGATCGTGCCACGCACGCCGAACGACACCAGCGGCCGCCTGGACTGGTGCACCGGGCCGTCGCCGAACACCCAGACATCACCACGCAAGACGTCGGCATGCGCCCGGAGCAGTCCCTCGAGATGTGGCGAGCCGGCCTCCTCCTCGCCTTCAAGAAAGACCTTCAGGTGCACGCTGGGCGCAATCGTCGCGGCGTCCAGGGCATCGACGGCGGCCAGGAAGGCGACGATCGGCGCCTTGTCGTCCGACGTCGACCGTCCGTACAGTCGCGCCTCCGCGGGAAGCGAGGCCGGAAGGGCGTCCCACGGCACCACCTCTCCGTTCTCTTCGATCGGTGCGGTACGCAGCGTGGCGCGCCACGGGTCATCCGTCCAGTGCGCGGCGTCCACCGGCTGCCCGTCGTAGTGCGCGTAGAAGATCACGGTGCGGGTGGCGCCCGGCGTCCTGCGCTCGGCGAAGACGGCCGGGGCAGCGTCGCCCGACGTCAACAGGCGTGTTTCGAAGCCGCGGCGCGTCAACATCGGCAGCAGGTGCTCGGCATTGCGCTGGATGTCGGTCCGATTCGCGGCGACGTTGGGAATGTCGACGAGATGCCGGAGTTCCGAGAGGATCGCGGCAGCGTTGGCGCGGTGGTGTTGGCGTGCCGCCTCCGTGATGCGTCCGGACGATGGGCCCGACTGCGCCCTGACCGGGGCGTCCAGCAGCGACCACACGATCAGGGGCACGCACGCCGCGGCGATGCAGGAAAGGGACGTCCTCATTCGCCCGAGAGTAGCACCGGGCGAGTCGACACCGGCCGGAACTCGAGTGGAAGTGCAGGCAGGCGTCAAGGACACGTACAATGGACGAGCGCGTCAGCGCAACGACTGGCAGGACTGCCGTCGCCACGCACGGCGCCGGTGAGAGTTTCGCGCGTGACGTCCGGTGGTCGGACGCCCGCGCCCCGCCCCATACGACGGAGATCACGATGAGTCAGAAGGGACGCCTGACGCAGGCGAAGCGCGAACGGGAACGAGCGGTGGCTGAGCGGCGGCGCAAGAAGGCCGCGGAACGTGCCGAGGCCAAGGATCGGCAGGACGCCGGCCCACGCACGAGCGCGAATGAAGACCCGGACCTGGCGGGTATCGTGCCGGGACCGCAGCCCCTGCAGGAATGGCAGCGCGACGATCAGGACGGACAGCAGGACGGCCAGTAACGGCGGCGACGCCCGCTCCCGACATACGGTGCGGGATTCCCGGCAGACGCTGGAGAAATCCCGCGCGGCCCGTGCGAGCCGGGTGGTGTACGAGAAATTGTCGCGGATTTCGGCCAAATCCAGTAGTGGCCTCGTTCTTGCTTATCTGATACGACGAGCTACACGTGTTTCGAACAGCAGTTCTCGCCACCGTGCTGGCACTTGCCGTGGGACAGAGCGCGTCTGTCCTCTGTCTGGCGTGGTGCGACCCGCAGGAAGCGGCAGCGGCGGGCTGCCACGACCAGAACACCACCGATGGGGTGCGCCTGGTTGGAGGGGACCACTGCGACGACGGAGCCCCGACCGGATTGGCGTCCCTCGGAGAGGGCGTCCGGCGTAGCGCCTTCGCTCCACACGCGGATCACGCCATCCCCGTCCCCCGTTATCAGTTCGTCGCCTCGACGAACAGCGCCCGCCCTGAGCGCGAACCAGGGTATCGGCCGCTGCTCGAGACACGCCCGCTCGTAACCTCCCTCAGGATCTAGACCTCTCCCTGTCCGCTGCGACCAGTCTCTTTGCAGCGCGGCGCAGCATCGCTTCATTCCAGCAGTCGAGTACCGGCCGGCCGGCGCGCAGTCGACGCGCGTGGTCGCGGCACGCACGTTGTCGTTGCTGTCTGGTCGCGAGAGATGCGCGGACCGCTGATTGACGCTGCCCGACAGGGAGCGCCTCCGTAGCCGGGCCGGTGCGGTGTCGCCGGCTCGGCCGAGCACGGCACGACAGACACAGACAGACACGGGAATCGAACATGACAGGCCTCAGACACGCGCCGTTGGCCCTTCTACTCCTCGTCTCGTCAATCGCCCCGGCAACGCTCGCCTCCGCGCAGACGCCGGTTCTTCCATCGCCGCTCGGCCTCGGCGATGTGATCCAGATCGCTGGCGCGCGCCGCGACGAGATCCAGGCAGCCCGGGCACGCACGCGCGCCGGAGAGGCACGGCCGGCCATCGTGTCGGCGCTGGCGGATCCCATGGTCGCTCCCTCGCTCGACCATCTGCCCTTCATGATGGGCGGCGCAGACGTCAGCGTCACGATCGAGCAGCAGTTCCCACTCTCGGGCATTCGCGGGCATCGTCGCGCGTCCGCACTGGCCGACGTTGATCGGTTGCGCGCGGATGCCAACCGAACCGTCCTGGATGTCGGCGTCGAGGCCGCCAACGCCTTCCTGATGCTCCAGCAACGCCGACGCACCCAGGCCCTCGTCGCGGAGCAACTGACGTTTGCCGGTGATGTCGTCACCGCGGCGAACGCCCGCTACGCCAGCGGCACCGCGCCGCAGTCCGATGTGCTCCGCGCCGAAGTCGAGGTCGCCCGCCTCGATGCGCTTGCCCGGACGCTCGTTCACGAGGTGCGCGCGGCCGAGACCATGCTGAACACGAGCCTCGCGCTCGACGCCGATCTGCCGGTCCCCCCGCTCGTGCCTCTCGTGCTGACGCAGCCGATCCCTGCGTGGTCCGCGATCAAGACGGCGCTCTCCTCACGCCCGGAACTGGCCGCGGGTCGCGCCGAGATCGCCCGCGCCGAGGCGGAGGAGCAGGTGATGCGCGACATGTTCCGGCCGATGGCCACCATCCGCACCGGCCCGGCCTCCACGATGGCCGAGGGCCGAGGCTGGATGGCCATGGTGGGCATCAGCCTGCCGATCTGGCGCGACAAGCTGCGCGCGGGCGTCGCCGAAGCGCAGGCGATGCGTGCGATGTCTGAAGCGGACCTGCGCGCGATGACCCGCATGGTCGAAGGCGATGCGGCCGTCGCGGTGCGCCAGTTGCAGGCCGCTCGCGAACGGCAGGTGGCGATCAGCACCAACGTGCTGCCGCGGGCGCGCCTGACGATCGGTCCCGCCGTCGCCGGCTACGCCTCGGGTCAATTGCCTCTCGTCAGCGTCATCGAAGCGGTGCAGGCGCTCTGGCTGGTTCAGGCAGACCTGATCGCGGCTGACACCGACCTCGGGATGGCCTGGGCGCGCGTGGGGCGCGCGCTCGGATCGTACGAAGGGATCCTCCAATGACGACCGCCTCCGCACTTCGACGATTCGGCGCACCCGTCGTGTCGGCCGTGACCACGGCCATCGTGCTCGCCGGCGCGTTGTGGATTCAGCAGACACGCGGGGCCTGGCCGTTCCTGGCGCACGAACAGACGGCCGCCTCCGAGCCGGCTCCGCACGACATGGCGTCATCGGAGGAGATGCCGGTGCCCGAGCGGGTGCCGATCGAGGTCGCGCCCGCCACGCTGCAGGACCTGGGCGTCCGTGTGGAAGCCGTTCGCCGCGACACGCTGACGCAGACCATTCATGCCGTCGCGGTCATCGTCCCCGACGAATCGCGGATTTCTCACGTCCACACGCGCGTGGCGGGATGGATCGAACAGCTCGACGTCAACACCACGGGCGAACTGGTGCGCGCCGGGCAGCCACTGGCGCGCATCTTCTCGCAGGAGCTGCTGTCCTCTCAGACCGAGTATCTCGCGGTCCGGAACGCCACCGCCGCCGCGGGCATCACGAGCGCCGTGGTGGCCGGCGGGCGCACACGCTTGACCGTGCTCGGGATGACGCCGGAGGAGATCGCCGCGATCGAAGAGAGCGGCGAGCCACGACGTCTTGTCACCGTCGTTGCCCCGAGGAGCGGCGTCGTGGTCAATCGCGGTGTCACGGTCGGCACGGCCGTCGACCCGTCCACGCCGCTGCTCACCATCGCCGATCTGTCGTCCGTGTGGGTGTTCGCCGAAGTGCCGGAGGCCAGCATCCCCGCGATCCGGACCGGGACCATCGCCCGACTCGACTTCCCGGCGTCCGGACGCGCGCCGTTCGTGAGCCGCGTGGAGTTCCTCTATCCCACATTGACCGAGCGCACACGCACGCTGCGCGTCCGGTTGAGCCTTGCCAATCGCAGCGGCACCCTGCGGCCCGGCCTCTACGGCACCGCCGCGTTCGACGTCGCCGGTGCCCTCACGATCACGGTCCCTCGGGATGCCGTGGTCGATACGGGGCGTCAACAGCACGTCTTCGTCGCCGTGGACGATCGCTTCGAGCCGCGCCTCGTCACGCTCGGCGTGCGGCTCGCCGACCGGGTAGAGGTGCGATCCGGACTTGTCGAAGGAGACCGCGTCGTGTCCGCGGGCGTGTTCCTGCTCGATTCGGAAAGCCGGCTTCGCGCGACCGGCGGCATGGGCGGTCACAGCCACGAGACCATGGTGCCCGACCGTGCGCCATCACGTCCCGCGGCGGAGCCCCGAACGACACCGGTCGATCCGCACGCGGGGCATCGCGAGTAACCGCCATGGTCGAACGTCTGATCGAACTGTCGGCTCGGCACACGTGGATCGTCTTCGGCGTGGTGCTCGTGCTCGCGCTGTGGGCCGCCGATTCCGTCCGCAAGACGCCCCTCGACGCGCTGCCAGACATCTCCGACCCCCAGGTCATCGTCTACGCCGAGTGGATGGGCCGAAGCCCCGACCTGGTCGAAGACCAGATCACCTACCCGCTCGTCCGCGCGCTGCAGAGCACGCCGGGCGCCGTGACCGTCCGCGGGTACTCGATGTTCGGCATGAGCTTCACGTACGTGATCTTCGATGAGGGAACCGACCTCTACTGGGCCCGGACGCGCGTCCTCGAACAGTTGGGACGTGTGCAGCAACTCCTGCCACCCGACGTGGCGCCCCTGCTCGGGCCGGACGCCAGCGGCGTCGGCTGGGTCTACCAGTACGTCCTGCACGACAGCAGCGGGCGCATGGACCTCGCGGAACTCCGAGCCTTACAGGACTTCACCGTGCGTCCCGCGTTGCAGGCCGTGGCGGGCGTGGCGGAGGTCGCGTCCATCGGCGGCTTCGAGCGCCAGTACCAGATCGTGCTCGACCCCGACCGGCTGGTGAGCTTTGGACTCACGCTGGGCGATGTGACGCGATCCGTGCGCGACGCCAACGCGGAGGTGGGCGCGCGAGTGCTCGAACTGGCCGGACGCGAATACGTCCTGCGGGGACGAGGCTACGTCACGGACCTTGGCGACCTCGAGCGGAGCGTCGTCACCGTGGGGCCGGGTGGCGTACCCATTCGCCTGGAGGACGTGGCGCGTGTCCAGTTCGGTCCCGAGATCCGCCGGGGGGCCGCCGACTACAACGGCACGGGCGAAGCGGTCGGCGGAATCGTCGTGATGCGCATCGGGTCCAATGCGCTCGATGTGATCCGGGGCGTGCAGGCCGAGATCGGCACGCTGCGCCTGCCAGCCGGTGTCCACCTCGTTCCCACGTACGACCGATCCGATCTGATCCTCGGCTCCGTGGATACCCTGCGGAGCACGCTGTTCCAGCAGGCTGTGGTCGTCACCCTCATCTGCCTGGTCTTCCTCTTCCACGCGCGCTCGGCGCTCGTGGTGATGGTGGTGCTGCCGATCTCGGTGCTGATGTCGTTCATCGGGATCCGGTACCTCGGGCTCAGCTCGAACATCATGTCGCTTGGCGGCATTGCCATCGCGATTGGCGAACTGGCCGACGCCGTGATCGTCCTGATCGAGAATGCGCACGTCCGGCTGGCCGCTGCGCCGGCCGGAAGCGACCGCACGCGCGTCATCGTCGATGCGTGCAAGGAAGTCGGCCGGCCGATCTTCTTCTCGCTCCTGCTCATCACGATCGCCTTCCTGCCGGTGTTCACGCTGGCCGGCCAGGCAGGGCGGTTGTTCACGCCGCTCGCGTACACGAAGACGATCGCGATGTTCGCGGCGGCCATCCTGTCGATCACGCTGGCGCCGGCTCTGATGGTGCTGCTGTTGCGGGGACGGTTCCGGACCGATGCCGCCAATCCGGTCAGCCAGCTGCTGACCACGCTGTACCGACCCGTTGTCGGACTCGCCGTGCGCTTCAGAGTTCTGGTCGTGGCGGGCGCCGTCGTGGTGATGATCGCCACGATTCCCGTGTTTCAGCGGCTGGGTTCGGAGTTCATGCCGCCGCTCGACGAGGGGTCGCTGCTGGTGATGCCCACGACATTTCCCGGGATTGCGATCGAGGAAGCGCGGCGTGCGCTCGTCGCACACGACCGCATCATCATGCGGTTCCCCGAGGTCCACTCGGTCCACGGCAAGGTGGGCCGGGCGGAAACCGCCACCGACCCGGCGCAGCTCGACATGATCGAGTCGGTCATCATGCTGCGGCCCCGCGACGAGTGGCCCACGCACTACACGCCCCGCTGGTACGGCACGTGGGCGCCGGACTGGGCGAAGCGCGCGCTGCTGCGGCACGTCTGGCCCGAGCAGCAGGCGCGGACGCTCGCGGAGATTGCCCGCGACATGGATACGGCGTTGCGTATGCCGGGCTACCAGATGGCCATCGCTCCGCCGATTCGCACACGCATCGACATGCTGACGACGGGCGTCCGCACGCCGGTGGGCGTGAAGGTGTTCGGGGACGACCTGGACCTGATCGAACGTATCAGCGTGACGCTGGAAGGGATGCTCCGTCAGGTGCCGGGCACGCGCAGTACGTTCGCCGAGCGGCAGACTGGCCGCGAGTACGTGGACATCGTGCCAGACCGCGAGGCGATTGCGCGCTACGGCCTGACCGTGCGTGACGTGCAGGATGTGATCGAAGCAGCGATCGGCGGCATGCCCGTGTCGACGGCCATTGCCGGACGCGCGCGCTTCTCCATCAACCTGCGCGTGGGCGCCGATCAGCGATCCGATCCGGAAGCGTTGCGAGCCCTGCTCGTGCCCGTGCCGTCAACCGGCAGCCTGGTCGATATCGGCGGCGCGAATACCGGCGCAGGCGCCAGCGCTCGAGCCGGCGGGATGCTCGGGGCGTCGTCGGTTGGTGGCAGCGGCGGCATGGGCGCGATGGCTGGGATGGGTGGGACGGGCGGCGGCGGCTCAGGGTCCGTCACCAGCGCCATGCGCGGGATGGCCGCAGGCATCACGCCGCCGCTCATGGCGAGCGCCGCCGCCACGGATCCGGAGTTTCTGGAACAGTGGCGTCAGCCGGGGGCCTCGGTGCCGCTCGGTCAGCTCGCGGACGTCCGCGTGACCACGGGGCCACCGATGATCAAGAACGAGAATGGCGTGCTGGTCGGCTACGTGTTCGCCGACATCGACCAGTCGGAGCGTGACCTGGGCGGCTGGGTGGACGCTGCCAGGGTCCTGGTGGACTCGCAACTGGTGCTGCCAGCCGGCTACCGCCTGGAGTGGACCGGGCAATACGAGTTCCTCGCCGAGATGGAGGCTCGTCTCCGGTACGTCATTCCGCTCACGCTGATCCTCGTCGTTGCGCTCCTGTATCTCTCGATGCGCGGATGGCCGCAAGCCTTTCTCGTGTTGTCGAGTGTCCCCTTTGCCATCGCCGGCAGCGTCTGGCTGCTGGCGTTCATGAACTACAACCTGTCCACCGCCGTCTGGGTCGGCCTCATCGCGGTGGCAGGCGTCGCCGCACAGACCGGCACCGTGATGGTCGTCTACCTGGACGAAGCCTTCGCGCGCTACGAGCGCGAGGGCCGCATCCAGCAGCCAGCCGATGTCGATGCCGCCGTCGTCGAGGGGGCGTCGACCCGCGTGCGTCCATTGGTCATGACCGTCGCCACGACCGTGCTCGGCCTGCTGCCGTTGCTCTGGGAACGCGGCATCGGCGCCGACGTGTCGGCGCGCACCGCGGCGCCGCTCGTCGGCGGCATGTGGGCGTGCATGATCCTCACGCTCCTGGTCGTGCCGGCCGGCTACGCGCTGTGGCGTCGACGCCAGGTGCGTCTGACGTAGAGGCGTCAATGCGCGGTCGCTCCTGCTGCGTGCCGTCAGCGCGTGCAGCACACCGCGCATTTCGAGACCTGACCCCCTTATGTCCGATGATCAGGGAAATACCATGCGTAGATGGCGGCATTGTCGAGCGCCACTGTGCCGGGACGTTTGGACCGAACGATCGGCAGCGATACGAGGGCTCCAGCCTTCCGGCGCTCCGTCTTCAGAACTTCCTTCACGCCGCGCAGAATGAGGGCCCGCGTCGAACTGCCTTCACGCACCGCCCGCGACTTCAGTTGACGGTACATCCCGTCGGGAATGTCGACAGTCGTCCGCATGGGGTCATCGTGCCATATTCATGGCGCGCCAGCGCGACGGGGGCGACGGGGGCGACGAATGATGGGAACGAACCGCATCCGGCCAGCCGCCAACATCGTCCTGCGGCCCGACACTCGACATCACCGCCGGACTGCTTCCGCGTGTTCGGTCTCGCGCCCATCGTGACCTTGGTCCAGCTGGCCTGTCTGTGGACCGCCATTTCACGCCGGCAAGCGTCGGGGGGCGCTGGGTGCAGGACGCCCGCCCGCGGCTGCGTGACGCATAATCGTCGAGAACGAAGCCCCCATCAGCGAGGCATGGGATGAGCACTGCGGCCCTGACGGCACCGACGATTCAACGCGTTGAGGTATCGGACGAGGCCATCACGGCTCACTTGGCCGACGGACGAGTGATCAGTGTGCCGTTGGCATGGTCCTTGGCTCTTTGCGTCAAGTTGTCGGCGTGGTGAGTGACCGTTGCGGGCCGAGGCCCTCACTGGGCCGGAGGCCCGCTAGAAGGTATAGCGGAGTGAGAGCTGGGTCTGCCGCGCGGTGCCCAGGCCGACCGTGCGGTTGAGCGGGCCCAGCATGTACCCGAACGTCCCCGCCTGCGCATCGGTGAAGGGCACGCCCGGCGCGCCGTTGGGCAGGTTGGTCGCGGGGTTCTCGTAGTTCAGCCGGTTGATCAGGTTGAACATCTCGACCCGCAACTGCAGCCCCTGCGAGCTGGCGAACCGAAAGTCCTTGCTGAACATCAGGTCGATCTGCGCGAACGCCGGCCCGCGCAGATAGTTGCGCGGCAGGTTACCGAAGGTGCCGGGCTGCGGCGTGGCGAACGCGGCCGGGTTCAGCCAGCGGACGCCGCCATCGCTGATGTAGGGGGCCACGCCGGGAACCAGATCCGGCCGCTGGGTGCCGCGGCTGTTGCCGCCCGGGATGTTGACAACGGTGACGCCGCCGACGGTGATGTTGTCCGGGCGCGAGATCGTCACGTTGAGCGGCACGCCGCTCCGTGCGTTGACGATGCCGCCGAGCCGCCAGCCGCCGGTCCAGGTCCCCTGGCCGGGGAGGAGATACACCACCGAGCCGTTGAAGGTGTGCGGAATGTCCTGCGGGTTGGTGCCGTACTCGGTCTCGAAGTCGAACGTGTTCTGCGCGGTCGCCGCCTCGTTCGAGCCCTGGGTCGTGCCCCGGTTGCGCGAATACTGGTACTGGAACCCGCCGGTGAACCCGGCGCGGAACCGGCGCGTCGCGCTGATCTGCAGGGCGTCGTAGGTCGCGTTGCCGCACCCGGCCGTCGGATAGATCCCGGCCAGGTCGACAGCGTCTACGCAGCCCGCCGTCTTGAAGTCGATCTGCCCGTAGCGCGGCACCGGACGGACCCGCGTGACCGGGTCGAGCACGTTGCCGACGCCGCGCAGGAACATGTCGTAGCCTTTGCTGCCCGTGTAGCCGACCGTGAGGTTGACGTCGCCGGGCAGCTCGCGCGACACGCTGGCGCCGTACTGCATGTTGTACTCGGTCGGGTAGTTGTGCGTGTAGCCGCGAATCGAGAGCAGCCCGAGCAGCTGGCTGGGCGGGACCGGATACTGCAGGCCGTTGTTGGGGACGTCGGAGGTCTGGACGCGGCTGCGATCGATGTAGTTCTCGATCGGCTGGATACGGTCCTCGAACTGACCGGGACCATAGAACAGCCCGAAGCCGGCGCGCACGACGGTGCGGTCGTTCACCTGGTACGCGGCCGAGAGGCGCGGCGAGACGTTGTTCTTGTCGGCGTTGTAGAAGCCGTCCTCGACGTTGCCGAACTCGTTCTCTTCGACGAAGAACGGCCGGGCCAGGTTGTCCGCTTCCTTGACCACCGAGTAGTAGTCGTAGCGCAGACCGAGTTCGAGCGTCAGCCGGTCGGCGGCGCGCCACGAGTCCTGCAGGTAGCCGACCAGGTAGAACTGCTGCGGCAGGAAGAACGGCGAGTCGGCGGTCACCGCGTAGGTGTTCGGCACGTTGTTGATGAACTCGGTGATGCCGTTGAACGACAGCTCCTGGCTGCCGAGGAACTGGAACTCGGAGCTGAGCGTGCGGTACTCGAAGCCGCCCTTCAGCGTGTGTGGCCCGCGGGTCGTGGTCGTCGCGTTGACGAATGAGATCGAGCGCGGATCGAACGACGACCCGACCGTGGTCGCCGCGCTGGTGGCGCGGATGAGCAGGCCGCTGCGGGCGATGCCGGTCGTGCCGCGGGCGTCGATCGACGACGAGGCGAACGAGCCCGAGAGGGAGACGCCCAGGGCGTCGTAGCCGGCAGGTCCGAAGGCATTGGCGCTGTTCTGCGGCAGGTTCACGCCCACCTTGAACTCGTTGACCGTGTTGCTCCCGACGATGCTCTGGAAGTTGCCGACGAAGTTCTGCGGCTGCTGCCTGGCCAGGACGCGGCGCGGCGTCACCGTGCGATCCGGGGTATCGACCTCGCCGTTGCTGTACAGGTAGCGCGCGTAGGCCGAGTGCTTGTCGTTGAACCGGTGGTCGACGCGCAGCGACATCGTGTCCTCCTGCTGTTCGGCCGTCGTGGTCAGCGTCGCCATGTCGACGAGAGGGTTGGACGTCGGCGCCGAGCCGCGCGGGAACCCGTTCAGCAGCGGCGCCACGGCCTGCGTGCGGGCGGCACTCAGGCCGACCCCGGTGCCGATGAACTCCCCTGCGGCAATCCGCCGGCGCGCCTCGTCGCTCGGCACGGCTTCGGCGAACGACAGTCCGGTGTTCTGGCGCAGGCCCTCGTAGCTCACGAAGAAGAACGTGCGGTTCTGCCTCAGCGGGCCGCCCACCGAGCCGCCGAACTGGTTCAGCTCGAGGGGCTGCTTCACATCGTCGTACGTCGAGGCGGCGTCCAGCGAGTCGTTGCGGTAGAACCAGAACGTCGAGCCGCGATAGGCGTTCGACCCGCTCTTGCTGATGACGGTGATGTTGCCGCCGGCGCCCAGGCCGCTCTCGGCCGGCGCGAGGCCCGAGTTGACGCGGAACTCCGCCACCGACTCCATCGAGGTCTGCAGGCGGAACTGCGAGCCCGTCGCGTTCAGGTAGCCGGGGCTCGCGTCCCAGACGTAGGTGCCATCGACGCCGTCGTAGTTCAGGTAGTTCTGCTGGTTCGACTTGCCGTTGAAGCGCACCGACGACCAGCCGCCGTTGCCGTCGCTGGTGGCGCCGGTGGCGAGCGTCATCAGGTTCGCGAAGTTCCGGCCGTTGACCGGGAGGTTCTCGACCTCTTCCGGAGACACGTTGACGCCGATCTTCGCCGACGTGATGTCGAGCACCAGCGCGTCGGCCGTCACCGTCACCTGTTCGTCGACGCCGGCCACGCCCAGTTGGACACTGACCGATTCGATCTGCGCGACCCCGAGGACGACCTCGCGCCGATGGGTCTGAAAACCGGCCAGTTCCACGACCACCGCGTAGGCGCCGGGGCCGAGGTTGGTGATGGCGTAGCTGCCGTCGCCATCGGTGACCGTCGCACGGGCCGCGCCGGTATCTTTGGACGTGACGGTCACAGTCACGCCCGGCAACGCGGCCCTGCTGGAGTCGAGCACCTTGCCGATGATGCGGGATTCGGTCTGCTGTGCGAACGCCGCGCCTGAGACCAGGGTCAGCACGAGCGCCAATGCGAGGGCCAGCCGCTCACGGCTACGAAACTGCATGGGATTCCTCCAGTGAAGAACGAGCGACATGAGGCTACCGGTGAGAGGTGAAGCGGCCATGACAAGGCTGTTACACCTGGGTTAACTCGGCAGCTGAGCATGGGGGGCAGATGTCCTACCGCGAACTGGGACGGTCGCGGGTGCCGCAGATGACACAGACCGAAGCCGCCAGGGGTCCGGAGCTATCTGCGCTGCCAGTGCCTGCGTCCTCGCCTGCGCCATCTGCGCCGCCTGCGACCCGGTTCCAGGTTGAAGGCCTCGACCGACAACCAGGCGACGGTGAGGCAACATCTCTGTGGCGTGCGCCGCGGGTGAGGCAATCGCCTTCCTCGTTCGTTCTTCTCCACAGGTGACCAACAGTGGCTATCGACAGCACGTCGTGCGAGCGGAGGCATGCCATGCGACAGACGACCCGCGCAAAGGCGACCGTGGTGATCGAGGCTGCGATGAAGTGGGTCGCTCCCGCCCTGCCCTGCGTGTTGAGTTCGGCGGTACTGGTGACGTGGCCAGTCTCCGCGGGCGAGCAACCTCCCTTCCTGGCCCTGCCGGCGGTCGAGGTGCGCGACACCCTGCGCGTCCGGCCCACCGTGGCCTTGTCCTATGACGGGCGCATCGTGGTCTTCGAATCAGAGGCCGAACTGGTTGCCGCTGACGCGAACGGGACGACGGACGTCTACCGGTTCGATCGCGATACGGGCGAACTGGCGCTGGTGTCGCGCGATTCGTCCGGACGTGCGGGCGATGGCCCGAGTTGGCATCCGAGCATCTCGCACGATGGCGTCGTTGTCGCGTTCGAGTCGCTGGCCACGAATCTTCTGGCCGACCCCGACGACAACGACGCCGCCGACGCATACGTCTACACGCACACCACCCGCCGTGTGCATCTGGCGTCACACAATGCAGCCGGCCGGCCGGCCAACGGTGCGAGTCGCGCAGCCCAGGTCTCGGCCGACGGGCGCGTTGTCGTCTTTCACTCGGCGGCCACGAACCTGGTGACGCCGCCCTGCGAACACGCGTCTGGCACGCACGTGTACCGAGTGGAACTCACGGGATCGACCTCGACGGCCATCTCCAACTCCTGCGCAGGCGACAGCCACACGACGTTTGCCACGGTCTCCGGCGACGGTCGCCTGGTGGCCTACGTGCGTCACACGGGCCCGGACCATCGTCTGCACCGCGAGGTGTGGATGTACGACCACGTGGAGGGCACGCACCAGCGCATCGTCCGCGCGGCGGATGACGGCATACCGAACGCTGCCACCTACAGTCCCGTGGTTTCCGCCGACGGCCGCTGGCTCGCCTTCGTGTCGCGCGCGACCAACCTGCTGCCGAGGCCGACCGCAGCGCGCGGCGCGCAGGTCTACGTGCGCTCGTTGCCGGGTGGCCCGACGACGCTGCTCAGCGCCACGCGCGGCGGGTCGGGTGGCAACGCCCAGAGCATGCTCCCGGCCATCGACGCGCGGGGCACCGCTGTGGCCTTCCAATCCAACGCCTCCGATCTGCCGTGTGGGGACGATCCGGCCGGCGACATCAACCTCGTCTCGGACGTCTTCGTCTGGCGCGCGGGACATTCGGCGCTCGAGTGCGTCAGCCGGCCGTCAGGCATCGGCGCGTGGCTCGATGCCAGCGACACGCCCGCCATCAGCGGTGACGGCCGAGTGGTCGCCTTTCTGTCGCGTCACCCGGTCGACGACCACGACGGGCGCGACACATTCGATGTATTCGTGGTGACACCCAAGCGGTAGCGGTACCGACACACGTTGGCCAACACTTCCTCTTCAACTTCGCCAACGACCGTCGGCACCCGCGCTGCGCGCCGTGACGAACTGGCCGCGGACGTTGGAGGTGAAGCAGGGCGCGCCGGCCGCCGATGGCCCGTGTCGCTGTCCAGCATCACGCGGCGGGTCTGGTGTCTGGTGGCAATACCCAACGCGCTCCCGCCGGGGTGCGTGGAGGCGAGCGAGTGAGGAAATCGGTGCTCTGTGACGTTGTTGCTCGTAGAGAGGCGGCGGCGAGCGCCGTGGGGTGTGACTTCGCTGGGCATGCTAACCT
>CAYMAG010000095.1:0-15902 GCA_964388335.1 uncultured Vicinamibacteraceae bacterium
ATCCGCGTCTCGGCGAGACGCGGCCTACCGGGGACGTGCTGTCCTTCGTTCCTTCCTTCCTTCCTTCGTTCCTCCCTTCCTCCCTTCCTCCCTTCCTTCGTTCCTTCGTTCCTTCGTTCCTTTGTCCCTTCCTTCCTTCCTACTTCCCTCCCACCCACTCCTCGTCGAACACCGCGTGATTGATGACCTTGCGGGCATCCGAGGTGTAGACGATGTGGATGCGCCCGTCACGCGCCTGGAAGCCGATCGGATACGCGTACGTGTCGTCGGCGTCGCCAATCGTGCGACGGTGCGCGTAGGTGCGGTCGCCGTCCGTCGAAAGCGCGGCAACCAGCGGCGTGCGCTTCCACATGTGGTCGTTGAACACCAGCAGCAGGCTGCCGCTCTGCAGTTTCAGGAACTCGAGTGCAGAGTTGGGATTGCGAAACGCCGAGTTGACGCCCTCGGTCCAGGTGCGTCCGCCGTCCCGCGACTCGGCACGGACCGTCCATCCGGCCTCGGTCGGGCCGTAGCCCCCGCCCCGCCGACAGTAGGCGATCAGATGGCCGGGTGACACCTCGACCACCGCCGGCTGGATGTTGCCGGTGGGCGACGAGATCTCGCCGCGCTCGGTCCAGAGGCGGTTCGCGGGATCGAAGTGCAGGAACCGGGACGTGCTCGCGGCGCCCACCACCTCCGTGTCGTCGCCCGTCTCGAGGTAGACCGGCAGCAGATACCCGCCGTCCGCGAGAACAATGGGACGATTGCGCACCATCATGCCGGCCTCGAGCGCGATCGGAAAGGGATCGGACCACGTCATCGCCCGGTCGCGCGAGATCTTCGCCTGGATGCGCGAGGACGACCACGTGGCCCCGTACCGCACCACGTAGAACAACCAGACCACGTCGTCGGGCGCCTGCCAGATGACGGCGTTGCCAACCGACCGGAACGGGTCGCGCGCAATCGCAGTGGGCGCCGACCAGGACGACTGCCCGGCGGCGCGGCGCGCGCCGAACACCGCGGTGTCGCGGGCGTACTCGCCCTCGCCGCCGTAGTACACGAGGTAGAGGTCGCCGTTGTCGAGTTCGGTGATCGACGCCGGATGCTTGTAGGGACCGGTCGGCACCTCGGGTCCGAACACCCGCGTGATCGTCAGGTCGCCGGCTGCCATCGTGGTGGCCGCGCTGAGGGTCGCGGCGAGCAGCAGCAGCGGCAGCGGCAGCAGTCGTCCGGTGAGGGTGCCCCATCTCATTTGCATTGTCCCGCCTTGTCGGTTCCCGGTCGTGCACTACAATACCCGCGTTCGTTCCAGAAACACATGCCCCGTTCCACTGCGGTTCCCGCTCCCCGTCTACCCGCCCGCGAGCGGGACGACAAGTACTACTCGAAAGTCATCGGGCGCGCCCTCGAGATCCTGGCCGTGTTGCGCGAGGCCGGTCGGCCGATGACGCTGGCCGATCTGACGGCCCGGCTGCGACTGGCCAAGAGTTCGGTGTTCCGCCTGTTGCACACGCTCGACGTGTCGGGCTACGTCGAGCGCACGCCGGACGGCGCCTATCGTCTGTCGGCCGACCTCCAGATGTGGGGCGACGGCAGGCGCGCGGCCGACCTGCTCGACGCGGCGTGGCCTGCGATGCGGGCCCTCGGACGCGAGTTCGGCGAGACCGTCACGCTCGCAATGCAGCTCGACAACCGGATCGAGGTGGTGGCGACGGTCGACAGCCCGCACCTGATCCGGATGGCCAACACGGTGGGCCGCATCCTGCCGCCGCACGCGAGTTCGCTCGGCAAGGCCATCACCGCGTATCAGTCCGACGAGGTGGCGGAACGCCTGCGGCGCAGCTACGGCAACCATCGCTTCACCGCGCACACCATCACCGACGACGTCGCGTTGAAGCAGGCATACGAAGCGATTCGCGCGCAGGGCTATTCCACCGACATGCAGGAAAGCGTGCTCGAGGGTTGCTGCTTCGGCGCGCCCATCACCGCCCCCGACGGCCGCGTCGTCGCCGCCATCAGCCTGTCGCTGCCGAAGATGCGGCTCGCGGACAAGGCGATGACGCGCCGCATCGTCACGGCGGTGAAGAGCGCTGCGGCCGACATCGGTGCGGCGCTGCTCACCCTCAGTGCTCGAGGGTACGCGCCTGGAGACGCTCCAGCGAGAAGCCGGGATCGCGGATGAAGTCGAGCAGCGCACGTTCTTCCTCGCGCACCAGCCCGCAGGCCTCCGGCACGCGCGCGGCGATTGCCGCCGGCACCGTCAGCAGGCCATTGGCGTCTCCGTGCAGGATGTCGCCCGGCGCGATCCGCAGGCCGTGAACCACCACCTCCACGCCGACCTCGACGATGACGGGTTGGCCGTGCGACACCACGAGGCCGGGGCAGAAGTACTGAAAGTCGCCGAGTGCCTCCACTTCCTTGACGTCGCGCAGGCCGCCATCGCTCACGCAGCCCACGGCACCGAGCCGTCTCGCCATCGTGGCCATGATCTCGCCCATGTGGCAGCCGCGACCCGGCGCCGCCCCGACGTCCTTGATCACCACCACGGCCGGCGATGGCGCGGCCGCGATCGCCTTCCACAGGCCCATCAGCCCGACGCCATCGGTGCGGCCTTCGGTCGTGCTGTCGGCCGTACACGTCACCGCGTACCCGGCCATCGAGCCGCGTGCCGGGAACTGGCAGCGCAGGCCCATGTCGGCATACCCCACCGTGCGCGGCCGGACGCCGAAACGCTCGATGGCGTTCGCGACGGTAGGGCTGTCGAGGGCGGCGAGAGCGGTGATGACGGCATCGTTCGACACAGGGCAGGACTCCACGGAGAGAGGGCGCAGCGTATTGTGAAACGCATGATATAAAAACGGAACTGTTTTCGAATGCCAACCGAGAGAACGACCAGCCAGACGCTCAGGGACGGCTCACGGCGGATGGGCTGCCAGGTGGCCGACGTCTGGCGGCTCGGGGTGGCTCCATGAGCGAATCTTCCGCGCCCCCGCCGCCGGAGATGTGGCGGAGTCCCGTGCGTGCCCGCCTCGAACGTGGCGAGGCGGTGATCGGCGTGGCCATCACCTCCACCAGCCTCGATCTGGCGGCCCTGGCGGCCGCGGCCGGCTTCGACTTCCTCTGGATCGAGATGGAGCACAGTCCGCTCACGCTCGAGACGCTGCGTCACATCGTGCTGACCACGCGTGCGCTGCCCGCGGTGCCGTTCGCGCGCGTGCCGTCGCAGGAGACGTGGCTGGCCAAGCGCGTGCTCGACGCGGGCGTGCAGGGCGTGATCGTGCCCTTCGCGAGCACGCGGGCGCTCGCGAAGCAGGCGGCCGAGGCGTGTCGCTATCCGCCGGTGGGTCGGCGCGGCTCGGGCGCGGCGCTGGCCACGAGCACCTGGCCGGATACGTCGCCGTACTACGACTCGTCCGACGCGAACGTCGTGGTCGTGGCGATGATCGAAGAGGCGTGTGCCGTGGAGGAGGCCGAGGCGATTGCCGCGACCGACGGTGTCGACGTGCTCTTCGTTGGCACCAGCGACCTCTCGTTCTCGCTCGGACACCGTGGGCAGATGGACCATCCCGAGGTGCTGGCCGCTCTCGAGCGCGTGCGTGAGGCCGCATCGCGCCATGGCAAGGTGGCCGGGCTGCCGGCGGCGACCCCCGACGCCGTGTCGAGATACGTCGACCAGGGCTTTCGTTTCTTTCAGGCGCCATCCGACCTGTCCTTCTTCGCGGAGGGTGTTCGCCGATGGCTGTCGCCGCTCGGGCGGGCGGCCGGAGGGCCTCGCAGTGCCTACTGAGCCGTCCCCGTTCACGCGCAGAAGACTGCTGCAATCGGCCGTCGGGGCCCTGGCCGTGTCTGCGGCCGGATGTCAGCGCGACGAGCCCGCGTTCCCCGGCCGCGAGATCCGCGTCATCGTCCACGCGGCAACCGGCGGCATGTCCGACACCGTGGCGCGGTACACCGCACGCGGGTTGAACGAGTCGTTCGGCATCCCGGTGATTACCGAAAATCGGGTGGGGGCGATGGGCGCGGTGGCGTTTTCCACCGTGCGCGCGGCGGCGCCCGATGGGTACACCGTGGGCTATACGCCCGTCGAGATCTCGGTCATTCCGAACCTGCGCTATACGGACATCCGGTGGCAGGACTTCGATCTGCTCGCGCGGCATCATCGCGCCGCGGCCGTCATCGGCGTGCTGGCCTCGTCACCCTGGCACTCGCTGCAGGAGCTGATCACGGCCATGCGCCGCACCGGGGTGAAACGCCTGGCGCTCGGCACGGCGGGACCGGCCAGCGTCTGGCACCTCGGCGGGTTGTCGCTGGCCCGGCAGGTCGGCGCATCGTTCATCTACGTGCCGTTTCCCGGGTCGGCGCCTTCCGTGACCGCGCTGCTCGGCGGCCACACCGACGTCGTCGTCGCCGGACTGCCGGAGTTGCAGGCGGTGGTGCGTGGCGGTGACGTGCGGATGCTCGGCCTCATGAGCGACGTGCGATCGCCGGCGTTCCCCGACGTGCCGACGTGCCGCGAGCAGGGCGTCGACCTGATGTTCGAGGCATGGGGCGGCTTCATGGTGCCGAAGGGTGTGCCGGCGGACCGCCGCGCGCTGCTGGCCGACAACATCCTGAAGTCGTTCGACGCGGCACCGTTTCGCGAGTACTGCCAGGTGTCGGGCCTCGACGTGCAGGTGCTCGGGCCCGAGGCCTTCACGCAGTTCGTCGACGCGGAGTCGACCAGGTTCGCCGCGATTGTTCGTACTGAAGGGCTGGTGACCGAATGAACGGCGCACGGATGACCACGGTGGCGTTGATGGTCGTGGCGATCGCGGCTGGACTGGCCACGCTCGGATATCCCGCCGGTTCACAGGGCGTGCCGGGACCTGCGCTGCTGCCGCGCCTGGTTGCCGGCGTCCTCCTGCTTGCCGGTGCCTGGCTGGTGGTGCGTCCCGCGGCGGCGGGCGTTCCGCCTCTTCCGGCCGGCCGGGCGCGCGCCATCGCGTGGACGCTCGTCGGCTTGATCGCGTACGCCGCGCTCTGGACCATCGTGCCCTTCGTCGTCCGGACGGCGGTGGGGGTGCTGCTGTTCCTGCGCGTGCTGGACGTGGCCTGGCGTCCTGCCGCGATCACCGCCATCGCGCTCGCGGGCGCCGTGTTCGTCGTGTTCGAACGCCTGCTGGCCGTTCGCCTCTGACCGTCGACCTGTCTTTCTTCCGCGGCCCACTCGATGCCCGATCCCTCCCTGCTGCTGCATGCCCTCACGTCGTTCGATACCTGGCTCTACGTGCTGCTCGGCGTCGGCCTCGGCGTGCTCTTCGGGTCGCTGCCGGGGTTCACCGCCACGATGGGCCTGGCCGTGCTCACGCCCTTCACGTTCTGGGTGGAGACCGATCAGGCCCTGGCGATGCTGCTCGGCCTGCTGGTGTCGGCCGTGTTCAGCGGCGGCATTCCGGCGATTCTGCTGAACACGCCGGGCACGCCCGCGTCGATCGCGCTCGCGTGGGACGGCTATCCGATGGCACGCGCCGGCCGCGCGGGTTTCGCGCTCGGTTTGAACGCGATCGCGGCGTTCTTCGGCATCATCGTCAGCCTCGTGGTGCTCTGGGCGGCGGCGCTGCCCCTGACGCGCGTGGCCCTGCAGTTCGGTCCGGCCGAGTACTTCGCCGTGGCCGCCTTCGGCATCAGCACGATGGTGGGCGTCTCGCAGGGCGCGCTCGGGAAGGGCCTCGCGATGGGCGCGCTCGGGCTGTTGCTCGCGACCGTCGGTCTCGATGCGATCACCGGGTATCCGCGCTACACGTTCTCGCAGCCCGAACTGCTCGACGGCGTGTCGTTCATCGCGGTCATGGTCGGACTGTTCGGCATCGCCGAGGTGCTCATGCAGATGGCCGGCCCGCCGCGGCCGCGCGAGGGGGCGCCGGCGGCGTTCACCGGCATCCTGCCCACGTGGGCGGACGTGCGCCGCTTGATCACGCCCGCGATCTCCGGCTCGGGCATCGGTGTGTGGATCGGGCTGCTGCCCGCCGCGGGCGCTGATGTCGGCGCGATCATCGCGTGGGACCAGTCACGGCGGATGTCGCGCAAACCAGAGGAGTTCGGCAAGGGCTCGGCCGAAGGCATCGTCGCGGCGAGTACCGGCGCCAATGCCGGCATCGGCGGGTCGCTGGTGACGACGCTGGCGCTGGGCATTCCCGGCGATTCGGCGGCGGCCGTGCTGATCGGGGCGCTGCAGATGCACGGACTGCAGCCGGGGCCGCTGCTGTTCCGCAACCGTCCAGACCTGGTGGCCACGGTGGTCGCGCTGGTGTTCATGGCCGCGGCGGTCACCGTGATCTGGGGATTGCTCGGCGCGCGGGTCCTGTCCCATCTCCTGCGCATCCGCGACGAGTATCTCTGGGCGTGTGTGCTGGCGATCAGCCTGGTCGGGACGTACGCGCTGAACCAGTCCGTGGGCGACGTCTGGACCGCCGTGGCGGCGGGCATCGCGGGGTACGGCCTGCGGCGCTACGACTTCCCGATGGGCCCGCTGGTGCTGGCGCTCATCCTGGGGCCGATGGCCGAGTCGAACCTGCGGCGAGCGCTGGCGCTGTCGGAAGGCAGCGTCATGACGTTCGTGACGCGGCCAATCTCGCTGCTGTTCCTCGTGCTGACCGTGCTGACGTTGGTGTGGCCGCTCATCCGCAGGGACAAGCCCGCGATCGAGACGCACGAGATCTGACGACCCCCAGCCGAGCCACTGCAGACCTGACCCCCAGCCGGGCCACTTCAGACCTGGCCCCGAACCCAGTCTTCGCTGAACCACACGTGCCGGATGGTCTTCAGGTTGTCACTGAACGTGACGTGAATCTGGCCGTCTCGCGCCTGGATGATGGACGGGTAGTCGAAACGCTCGCCGGGAACGTCCGCCAGTTGCTTCGTCCAGCGCCACGTGCGGCCTTCGTCGTCCGACAGCGAGATGGCGAGCCGGTCGCGCTCACGGCCGGTCTGGTTGTTGTAGACCACCGCCAGCCGCCCGCTCGCGAGACGGATGGCTTCGATGCCGCCTGAGGGGTTGGGCAGTCCGCTCGGGACGGCCTCGCTCCACGTCAGGCCGCCGTCGCTCGAGTCGCTGCGCGCGATGATGCCGAGGCCGCGCGCGTCGCGGAAGAAGGCGGCGAGCCTCCCGGGCCCGAGTGCAATCACCGACGGCTGGATCAGCCCGAGCGTCGGGACCGGCGCCGAATAGCTCCAGGTCGCCCCCGCGTCGCGCGTCATCGCCATCGCGGCGAGGTTGAAGTTCTCGTTGGCGAGCGGCACGATCAGCGAGCCGTCGTCGAGCGCCAGCGGGTGCGTCCGCGGCATCCATCCGAGCCGGCGCGCCCATGGACTCGAGAGCCGCTCGAGCGCGCGCGTGGAACGCGCCGCGACGTCCGTGGTGCGTCCCTTGCCGAAGCGCATCTGTTCGGCCGTCTGCGCAACCGCCGCCATCAGCCCGGGCGGACGTGGCACCAGCAGGTGCGCCTGATCCCACCGTGGCGCGCCGTCGCGGTCGTAGTCGGTCGACACCCGGGCCTGGGTGAGGGCGCTCCCCCAGGCCTCGTCCGGCACGCCGATGAGCGTCGCATGCACGAGCCAGAGACGTTGCTCGCGATCGATGGCCAGCGCGGGGTTGTTGTCGGGGAAGCCCGCCGTGTCGACGAGCGTGAAGGGCGTGCTCCAGGTCGTCGCGCCGGCGGCCTTGCGGGCGCCCGACACCCGCACGTCGTCACGCTTGTCGAGATCCTGTCCCTCGAAGGGACCCGTGCCGTCGGGCTCGGCATTCTCGTACCACGCGGCGAGCAGCGCGCCCGAGGGCGTCTCGACGAGCGAGGATGCATGGACGTGCCCACGGTTGGCCGTGAACAGCACCTCGCTCGACAGATCGGGCGCCGACTGGGCCCCCGTCAGCACATGCGTGGCGACCGCCAGCACCATCACCAACCCGAGGACGTGCGCGCGGCGGCGATGCGTATCGCGCCTGGTCGAAGTGATCATGGAACTCCGCTTCGTCGTGGCTTCTTGTGCACCCGTGTCAGCTCAGCGTCCCTGCCCGAGTGCGTCCCCAAGCCGATCGAGCCAGGGCGGCAGCCACGCCTGGAACGCGGCCGCCTGCGTCACCCGCCGCGGGCTCAGCGGCAGGGGCAGCGGGCCGGTGTCGATGCCGCGCGCGGCCAACCCGACGCGGATGCTCCACGGCACGGGCAGGGTGCCCAGGTGTGCGATCAACTCCTGCAGCAGCGCGCCCAGCTCCGATGTGCGGGCCTCGTCACCGGCCAGTCCGGCGTCGGTCAGCGCCACCAGCAGTTCCGGACAGAAGCCCGCGACCCCCGAGATGCTGCCATCCCATCCCGCCAGCAGCGCCTCGGCCAGCACGCTGTCGTCGCCGGCGATCAGGCGCCACGGGCGATCGCCGCGCCGCGCCACGAGCGATCCCAGGCGCTCGCGCGCGCCGCTGCTGTCCTTGATGCCGACGATGTTCGGCACCTCCTCGAGCAGCGTGAGGATGGTGGCGGTCGCGAGCGGGGTCGTGAACGACGGCAGGTCGTAGAGCAGCACCGGTCCCGGCACACGATGCGCGACGTCGCGACAGAACGCGTCGAGGTCGTCCTGCGCATACGGGAAGAACAGCGGCATCGACAGCAGCACCGCTGCGGCGCCCGCCTCGAACGCCGCCTCGCCGAGCGGCACCACGTCACGCGGCGCCGCGGCGCCGATGCCTACGACGAGGCGCGTGCCCGACGACACCCGCTTGCCGGCCTGTCGTATCAGGGTGACGCGTTCCGAGAGGCTGGTGTGCGGGTACTCGGCGGTCGCGCCGCCCAGGCAGATGCCGGCGGCGCCCGCCTCCAGCAGCATGTCGACGATCCGGTCGAACGTGGACACGTCGAGGGCGCCATCGCGGGTCAGCGGTGTCGCCACCGCGGCAGTCAGGCCGGACAAGGTCGGAGGCTCGATGGCCTCCGCGCGTCGTGGGGAATCGAGCGTCACGTAGGGTTCCTCGCACCCCAATAGACTCCCACTTCGACTCGCTGTCAATAGAAATGAGACAACGCAGCAGTTTTTGAAACGCATGCCACATTTGCATTCGCGCGGAGCCTGCGGTAGCGTGGCGCCGTTTCGCCAGCGCAGCCGCTTCAGCCCTTCAGGAGACGCGTCCATGTCGTTGACCCACCTCGCCCCCCGGCCGCTGCGCGTGGGCCTGCTCGATTTCGGCGACGGCCGCCACTTCCTCAGCCAGCCGCTCGCGCCCGTCCAGTCCGGGTTTCGTGACACGCTCGCCGCCCGTCTGCGTGCCGACGGCATCGAGGTCGTCACGGGCGACGAGGTGATCTGGCAGAACGACATCGCCGTCCGCAACGGCAAGGCGATGCGTGCCGCTGACGTGGACGTGGTCGTCTTCAATTTCTCGGTGTGGGCCTGGCCGCAGTACGCGCGGGTCGCCGCGCAGTTCTGCCCGCAGCCGCTCGTGATGTTCTCGGGTGTCAATCCGCAGTACCCGGGCCTGGTGGGCATGCTCGCCAACGCCGGGTCGCTGGCACAGGCCGGCTTCCGCTTCTACAAGACCTTCGGCGATCTGGCGGATGATGCCGTCTACGGCACGTTGAAGTCGCGCCTGCTGGCCGTCGCGGCTGCCCGGCGGCTGCGCGGCCTGACCTACTGCCTCATCGGAGGACGATCGCTCGGCATCGACACGACGGTGATTGACCCGGCGCAGTGGATGGCGGAGTTCGGCATCGACGTGGACCACGTCGACCAGATGGAACTGGTGCGTCGCGCCGAGGACGAACTCGCCACCGGCTCGCGCGTGCCGCCCGCGCTCGCCTATCTCGAGGCGCACGTGAAGCAGATTCACTGGACCGCGCCGGACGCGCAGTTCCGCCTCACGCGCGACCTCCTCGGCCGGCAGGTGGCGATGTACTACGCGGCCATCGACCTCATCGGCGAGTTCAAGTACGACCTCTGCGGCATCAAGGGACAGCGCGAGCTGACGGAGCACTTCGCGACGGCCGACGTGGCCGAAGCCTTCCTGAACGACCCCTACCACCCGGACGGCACACCGAAGCCCTCGATCGTCTGCGCCACCGAGGCCGACTCGGACGCCGCGCTGACGATGCAGATCTTCAAGCACCTGACGGGCACGCCGGCGCTGTTTGCCGACGTCCGGCACTACCACGCCGACCTCGGCGTGTGGGATCTCTGCAACAGCGGCGAGCACGCCACCTACTTCGCCGGCCGCAGCACCGATCCCGCGGTGAACCTCGCGTTGACGGAGTTCAAGCCGCAGGGCTTCTACTTCCCGGCGGGCGGCGCGGCCGTCTATCACGTGGCGGCGCCCGGCCGGGTGACGCTTGCGCGTCTCACGCGCCACGCCGGACGCTACCGCATGGTGATCGTGCCCGCCGAGTTCGTCGATCTCGGCGCGCGGGCGCACGAGGTGGCCGCCATCAGCCAGGACAACTGGCCGCACGCGTTCGCCCGCTTCGACTGCACCCCGGACACGTTCATCGACGCGTTCAACTGCAACCACATCCACGGTGCGTACGGCGACTGGGTGGCCGAACTGCGCACGGTGTGCGACGTGCTCGAGATCGAGTGTCGGGTGGTGTGAGGGATCGGGGATCGGGGATCGGGGATCGGGGATCGGGGATCGGGAAACGGGGATCGGGGATCGGGAAGACGCGGATCGCGGATCGGGACGAACGGGGATCGGGGACGTGACGGGAGGGGGTCCCGCCTTCGCCAAGGCTACGGCGGGCAAGCCCCGTAGCCCCGCCTTCGCCAAAGGCTACGGCGGGCAAGCTGTAGCCCCGCCTTCGCCAAAGGCTACGGTGGGCAAGCCGTAGCCCGTAGCCCGTAGCCTGAAGCCCCGCCTTCGCCAAGGCTGCGGCGGGCAAGCTGTAGACGGAAGACGGTAGCCAGACGATGTATACGATAGGTCTCGATTTCGGCACCGAATCGGCGCGCGCGCTCGTCGTCGACGTGCGGTCAGGGCGTGTCGCCGGTAGCGCCAGCGCAGCGTATGGGCACGGCGTCATCGACGACCGGTTGCCGGGTACGGACGCACGGCTCGGTGCCGAGTGGGCGCTGCAGCATCCGGCCGACTGGCTCGAGGCGATGACCGCGGCCACCCGCGAGGCGATGGTGCAGGCGGGCGCGTCGGCCGATGACGTCGTGGGACTTGGCGTCGACTTCACCTCGTGCACGGTACTGCCGGTGCTGCACGACGGCACGCCGCTCGCCCTGACCGACGCGTGGCAGGGCGTGCCCAACGCGTGGCCGAAGCTGTGGAAGCACCATGCGTCGCAGCCGCAGGCGACGCGGGTCACCGACCTTGCCGCCGAGTCCGAAACGTCGTGGCTGCCGCGCTACGGCGGCCGCATCTCGTCGGAGTGGCTGCTGCCGAAGGCCCTGCAGGTGCTCGAGGAGTCGCCCGAGGTCTTCGCGGCATCCGACCTCATCGTCGAGGGGGGTGACTGGGTCGTCTGGCAGCTCACCGGACGTTTCGCGCGCAACGCCTGCGCCGCCGGGTACAAGGGGCTCTGGCACAAGGGCGAGGGATACCCGTCCGACGCGTACCTGCGGCGCCTGCATCCCGACCTGGCCGGCTTCTTCCACACCCGGGGCGGCGGACAGGATGTCGTGCCGGCGGGCGCGCGCGTGGGCACGCTGACGGCCGCGTGGGCCGAGCGGCTCGGCCTGTCGCCGAACACGGCGGTCGGGGCGGCCATCATCGACGCGCACGCGGGCGTCCTCGGCAGCGGTGCCACGCGACCCGGCGACCTGATGCTGATCCTCGGCACGTCGACGTGTCACCTGCTGCTTTCCGATCACGAGGCCCTCGTGCCCGGCATGGCCGGTGTCGTCGAGGATGGCATCGTCCCTGGCCTCTTCGCCTACGAAGCGGGGCAGGCGGCCGTCGGCGACATCTTCGGCTGGTTCGTGGACGGGATGCTCCCCGCTGACGTGAAAGCAGAGGCTGACGCGTCACGCGTGTCGGCCCACGACGTGCTGGCGGCGCGCGCGGCCAGCCTGCGGCCCGGGGAGTCTGGCCTGCTGGCGCTCGACTGGTGGAACGGCAACCGCAGCACGCTCGTGGACGCCGAGCTGAGCGGCCTGCTCGTGGGCGTGACGCTCTCGACGCAGTCCGCGCACGTCTATCGCGCCCTCATCGAGGCCACGGCGTTCGGCACGCGCGTCATCGCCGACGCCCTGCGCGACGCCGGTGTGGCGGTCACGCGCGTCGTGGCCGGCGGCGGACTCACGCGCAACCGCCTGCTGATGCAGATCTACGCGGACGTGCTCGGCGCGCCCATCGAGGTCGCGGCTGCATCCCAGGCCTCCGCGCTCGGTGCCGCCATGCTCGGGGCCGTCGCGGCGGGCGTGGACGCAGGCGGCCACGCGACCATCGGCGACGCCGCCGTCGCCATGGCACCGGCCGCGGTGGACACCTATCGGCCGCAGCCCGACGCGGTGCGCGTCTACGCCGATCTGTACGTGCTCTACCGCGAGCTGTACGACCTCTTCGGTCGGCAGTCGCGGCTGATGCATCGGCTGCGCGCGCTCCGCTGAGTACCCTGCTACGCTTGCCCACGTGACACCGCCGGCGTCAGGCGTCTCTCGCGCGCGTTTCGTTGTCCTGTACGGCCTGATCGTGCTTTGGCAGGTCTGGTGGCTGCTGCTGACGCCTCACGGCCTCGCGTCGACCTGGACGCGTGGCCACGACCTCGACGTGGCGTCGACGGCTGGTGCCGGCGTCTCGCAGGAGATCCTGATGGGCGCCGACGGTCTCGACGGCCTCTGGGTGCGCGCGGCGTCGGAACACCGGGGGCGTCCGCCTCTCCGCGGCCAGGTGATCGTGACGCTCGCCAGAGTGATCGATGGCCAACCGATCCCCGTCCTGAGGAGCGACGTCGAGGCGGCGCGGCTCGGCACGGGTCGTCCGGTGCACCTGCCGTTCCGGCAGATCCGCGCGTCGCGCGGCCAGCGCTTTCGCGTCACGCTGGCACACACGGGCAGCGACGACCGTGGCGTGCTGTACCTGCAGGCCCGTCGCAGCGACGCACACCCGGACGCTCGATTCTTCGTGGACGGTGTCGAGCAATGGGGCGACCTGCTCTTCGAGACCTCGGCTGGACGAGCGACGCTGCCGTACTGGAAGCACGAGGTGCTTGCGCCGTGGCCCTCCTGGATGCAGTCATGGGCGACGGTGGGCGCTGTCCTTCTGCTGGTCAACCTGCTGCTCGCTCGTGCCTGTGCGGTGGCGGCACGGCGAGGTGTGGCGGCACACGACGCGGTCCGGCCCTCCACGGATGACCGTAGCGGCGTGGCGCGGCGGACGGCGTTCCTCGCCGTCGGCGCGCTCGTGGCGGTGGGTCTGGCGACCCTGCTGCGGCCCATCCCGTCACATCGCGTCATCCGGTTGACCCATCACATGGCCGACGCGCGCCTCGAGACGACCTGGCCATCCCTGCATGCCGGCCTCGCCGTGCAGCCGGTCGTGGTCTTTGCCCGGCTCCATGAGTCGATCGTCGCGCTGCCGACCTCACGCATGTCGTGGACGCTCGACGTGCCGAAGGGAGCCCTCCTGCTCGGGCACGTCGCGATGAGACCCGACGTCTGGCATGTGCCCAGCGATGGCGCGAACCTCACCGTGTCGGTGGTTCCAGACGGCGGCGACGAGGTCGAGGTCGCGCGATACACCCTCGTCCCGTATCTGGTGGAGGAGCACCGCGCCCTGCACCCGCTGCGCGTCTCGCTGGATCCCTGGGCGGGGCAGACCGTGACCCTCGTGTTCGAGACCGACCCCGAGCGCTGGGGGAACGCGGTGAACGATGTGCCGCTCTGGGTGGATCCGCGCATCGAGTGGCCGCGCGGCGCGGCCTGGGGCGAGGCGAGGATTGCCCCTACACATACTCCGCAAAACGCCGCTGCGCCCGCCCGAAGACCAGCCATCCGAAGGTGACGCTCACCAGCGCCAGGACGGTCAGCAGGCCGAAGGTCTGCACGGAGGGCGCCACGTGGCGGACGGCGATGTCCTGGTACGCGGTGATGAAGTGCAGCATCGGGTTCCATCGCATCCACCGGCCCAGATCGGCCGGGACGAACGTCACCGCATAGACGATGGGCGTCAGCCAGAACCAGACCTGCAGCGTCACCTCGAGCAGGTGGCGCGCGTCACGCACGAACACGTAGGCGGTGGCGAGCAGCAGGGCCAGGCCGGTCGTGAAGAGCGTCTGCAGCAGCACGACGGGCACGATCGCCGCGAGCGCGGGCGACAGCCCCACGCCGAGGGCGAGGGCCACCGGGACGATGACGGTGTACATCAGCGCGAACTGCACCAGCTGGGACGAGACCGCACCCAGTGGCAGCACGACGCGTGGGAAGGCGACCTTGCGCACCAGCGTCCCGTTGTCGACGATGGAACTCGTGGCCGCGCCGAGTGCGCTGGTGAAGAACATCCAGGGCAGCAGTCCGCTGAGCAGGAAGAGCGGAAAGTGCTCGATGGGCACGCGCAACACGTAGCGGAACGCCACCGTGTAGACGCCCGCCATGACGAGCGGATGCAGCAGCGACCAGGCGAAGCCCAGCACCGAGCCCTTGTATTTCACCTGAAGGTCGCGCTGGACGAGCCCGCGCAGCAGCCCCCGATACGCGTACAGACGGCGGAGGTCGTTGGCCGCCATGGCGCGGCGAGTGTAGCATGCTGCGCGCATGCCCCAGACCGGCCCAGTGTCCACCTGTCCGGTGTCCGCCGGGCGAACGCCGTGGACTCACAGGGCGATTCTGTGTGCCGCATCGCTTCTGGTCTGCGCGTGGTACGTCTCGCCCGTCGTCAACTACCGTCACCTGTCGACGTCGCTCTACTGGGGTGACGTCCGCCTCAACACGTGGGCGCTGGCATGGAATCACCGCGTGCTGACCGGGCAGGCCGGCGGCTACTGGGACGCGAACATCTTCCACCCCGAGGAGCAGACGCTGGCGTACTCCGAGCACCTCGCCGGCATCGCGCTGCCGACGCTGCCCCTGCACCTGCTGGGGGCGAGTCCGGCGCTGGTCCACAACCTGGCATGGCTGGCG
Source organism: uncultured Vicinamibacteraceae bacterium (assembly GCA_964388335.1). Lineage (GTDB taxonomy): Bacteria > Acidobacteriota > Vicinamibacteria > Vicinamibacterales > Vicinamibacteraceae > JAEZDP01. The sequence goes on from CAYMAG010000095.1 coordinate 15,058, forward strand.
TCCTTTCCCCTGCTCGTGCTCGCTGTATTCGTCCTGGCTCGCCAGGCAGGCGTCGGCGCGGCGGGCGCGCTGGCGGCGGGCCTCTTCAGTGCCTGCAGCATGGTGCGTATCCAGCACGTCGGGCACCTGCAGCTGTTGTGGATGTTCGGCCTGCCGTTGAGCCTCGTCTGCCTCGATCGCTGGCGGACGCAGCCGCGCGCGTGGTGGCTCGCGTGCTGGGCACTGGCCGCGCTCGCGGTCTGCCTGGCGTCGTGGTATCTCGCCGTCCTGACGCTCGTCGCCCACCTCGTGTGGGTGGGGCCGTGTCTCTGGCCCGCCGTGCGCGCGGGCGACTGGCGACGGCTGCTGGCTGTCGCGCTGGCCGGCGTTGGCGTCGCTGCCGTCCTGCTGGCGTTCGCGCAGCCGTATGTCGGCGCGGCGCCAGGACCCGTCGACGAGATGCGACACAACGCGGCCGACTGGGCGTCGTATCTGGTGCCCGCGCGAGCCACGTGGTCGGGCCAGTGGTTGATGGCGCAGGGGAGCCAGGCTCCACGCTGGAGCTTTGGCGAGCAGACGCGATTTCTCGGCTGGACGTGCTGCTTGCTGGCATGCTGCGGCGCCGTCGTGGCTGCCCGGCGCGCTCCAGGGGGCCGGCGCGACGTCTGGGTCACGCTCGGCGCCGTCGGGGTCGTGGCCCTCGCGCTGAGTTTCGGGCCGGCTCCCGCGGGGAGTGTGCCCTGGCCCTTCGATGCGCTTCGCTCCGTGCCCGGGCTGAGCCTCGTCCGGGCGCCGGCACGGTTTGCGCTCGTCGTCTCGCTCGTCGTGGCCACGTTCGCAGGCCTGGCCGTCGACCACATGGTGAG
>CAYMAG010000095.1:16002-17700 GCA_964388335.1 uncultured Vicinamibacteraceae bacterium
TCGTCTCGCTCGTCGTGGCCACGTTCGCAGGCCTGGCCGTCGACCACATGGTGAGGCGGCGGCGTTTCGTGCTCGCGGTGGCTGCGGTCGTGCTCGCCCTGCTCGAACTGCGGCCGGTGGCGTACGAACTGGCGCCGCCGGCGCCGTCGGCGATCTCGCCGCTCTACGACCACGCCGCGACGCTTCCGCGGGCTCCGCTGGTGTCCGTCCCCGTGGCCTGGCATGGCCCGCTGCCCTGGTACGACGCGGACTACGAGTGGTACAGCACGCGGCACTGGTTCCCCATCGTGAACGGGTTCTCGCGCGTCGTGCCGGCTGGCTACGACCAACGGATGGCCGCGCTGGCGTCCTTCCCCGAGGATGCCGCGCTGGAGGCGCTCTGCGCGGTCGGCACGCGCTACGTGGTCGCGCACGCGCAGCGTCCGTTCGCGGACTTCCGTCCGGCGTTGGCGGACGCCCGCGGCAATCCGCGTCTTCGCGTGCTCGCACGTGACGGAGAGGACGTGCTCTGGGACCTCGACTGCCCGTCCCCGCCGCGGTGAGCGCGAGGTGATTCGTGTAGCATGCTGCCCTGTGATGAAGGTGCCGCTGCTCGACCTGGGGGCCCAGTACGCGCCGATTCGTGACGAGGTCGTCGAGGCCGTCACCCGTATCGTCGACACCCAGCAGTTCATCCTGGGCCGCGAGGTGGAGGCTTTCGAAGAGGAAGTGGCCGCTTACCTTGGCGCGTCCCATGCCATCGGCGTCTCGTCGGGCACGGATGCGCTGCTGGTTGCCATGATGGCCCTCGGCCTCGGCCCGGGCGACGAGGTCATCGTCCCGGCGTACTCGTTCTTCGCCACCGCCGGGTGCGTGCGGCGGGTCGGGGCGACGCCGGTGTTCGTGGACGTCGATCCCGTGTCGTACGACATCGACGTCGCGCAGGTGCGCGCCGCGGTGACGGACCGGACGAAGGCGATCGTCCCCGTCCACCTCTATGGCCAGGTGGCCGACATGGACGCGCTGCTGGAGGTCGCCTCCGATGCCGGGCTGCCGGTGATCGAGGACGCCGCCCAGGCGATCGGTGCGACGTACGACGGGAAGGCCGCGGGCACGTTCGGTCTGTTCGGGTGCTTCTCGTTCTATCCGAGCAAGAACCTCGGCGCGGCGGGGGACGCCGGCCTCGTCACGGTCGACGACGCGGCGCTCGCGGCGCGGGTGCGGATGCTGCGCGTCCACGGCGCCGATCGGACGTACCACCACGAGCTGATTGGCGGCAACTTCCGCATGGCGGCCATTCAGGCTGCCGTCCTGCGCGTGAAGCTTCGACACCTGGACGTCTGGACGGAGGCGCGTCGCCGGAACGCGGATCGCTATCGCGCGCTGTTCGCGGCGCTGGCCGCGGAGGCGCCCGTGACCGTGCCCGTGGAACTGCCGGGACGTCGCCACATCTACAACCAGTTCGTCGTCCGTGCCGCGCGACGCGATGCGCTGAAGGCGTGGCTCCAGGCGCGAGGCATTGGGTGCGAGGTGTATTACCCGGTGCCGTTTCACATGCAGCCCTGCTTCGCCGATCTCGGCGTGCCGCGGGGCGTGCTGCCGGTGGCCGAGCGGGCGGCGGACGAGACGCTGGCCATCCCGATCTACAGCGAACTCGGCGAGGATCAGCAGCGTCACGTCGTCGAGACCATCGCGGCGTTCTACCGGCAGACCTGACCC
>CAYMAG010000096.1:0-4149 GCA_964388335.1 uncultured Vicinamibacteraceae bacterium
ATTCGAACTCGCGACCCCCTGAACCCCATTCAGGTGCGCTACCAGGCTGCGCTACGTCCCGACCGGCGCCGTGAGGCGCGAATGCGGATTGTAGCCCAGGTGACGCCGGACGGGCTACCCCATTGCGGACAACCCTATTGCGATCGCCCCACTGCGATCACCCCGTCGGCGAGACCCGGCGACGGACACCCGGCGACGGAAACGGTGGACGTGGACGCAATCCCGTTGCACAATACCGCCACTACCCAGGTGACGATACCGCCGCGTGCCGGCACGAGCCGCACGGGGCCGACGTACAGGGCACCCCGAGCCGCCCCGTACGTCGAGCGGTTTCTGCCGGCATCGCGCCGAGGCGTGTGACTCGACAGGGGCGTCTGCCATGTTTCGCGTGCCCGCTCTCGCTGCCCTCCGCACGGCCATCGCCGTCGCGTGCACCACCACGGGATTGCTGCTGGCTGCTCCCAACCCCGATGCGCAGACGCCGCCGGGCAACACCGACGCGCCGGCCGCCGGCGACCCCAGGGCCGGGTCCGCCCAGGTCACCATCGAGGTCAAGCCCGTCGCGATTCTGGAAGGACACGACGTGCGGGCGACCGTCAAGGTGAACCCCGAGTCGGCCAACCGCCTGCTGAGCGTGGCCATCGACGCCCCCACGTTCTACGCCAGCACCGAGCGCGAACTCATGGGCGCCGCGTCACCGCGCACCTACACGTTCAAGTGGGACAAACTCCCGGCAGGTCAGTACAAGGTCGAGGCCATCGTCACCGATGCGGCCGGGAAGCTGACACGGGTGCAGCGAGAGTTCATGGTGCACGGCGGGCTGATCGACGGCGAGATGCAGCCGACGCAGCCGAACCCGGGACGCCGCGGACGTCGCGGACGCCAATAGGCGGCTACCTGGCGCGGCCCGCGCCCTGCGGCTTGCGGCCGCCCGTCTTCTCACGCGCAGCGACGCGGACCTGGTCGTCCGCGCGCTCGTCGAGCAGGTCGAGCAGCGACCGCAGCTCCTGCTTCAGCTTGAGCACCTGCGCCCGCGTGGCGTCGTTGAACGCGACGGCAGCGGGTGCTTCATCGAACGGCAGGAGGTCGGCGGCGTCAGGCTGCGGCACCTCCGACTCGAACGTGCGCCGCACGCCCGAGAGCGTGAGGCCCTCACTGAAGACGAGATCGTGGATGCGGACCACGCGCTCGACATCGGCGCGGCGGTAGACGCGTGGTCCCCCAGGCGTCTTCGACACACCCAGGTCTGGAAACTCCGACTCCCACGAGCGCAGGACGTAGGGTTGGATGCCGACCAGTTCGCACACTTCAGCCGCCTTGAACGCCGGCTTGTCGGGAATCACGACGCGAGGCGCATCGGCCATAGAGGGTGAGTATAACAAGGCGTCAGCGAGCCCCGCCCCTGCGGGCGCGCTTGCGTGGGGACGGCTTCGCGGCCTTGCGCGGCGCCTTGTCGGACGCGTCCCTGCCCGCCCGCCTGCGAACGGTGATGCGGATCGGCGTGCCCTCGAAGCCGAATTCCTCCCGCAGGCTGTTGATGAGGAACCGCTGATACGAGAAGTGGAACGACGTGGCCACGTTCGTGAAGAACACGAACTGCGGCGGTGCCACGCCGGTCTGGGCGGCGTACATGATGCGCACGCGCTTGAGCCCGGGACTCGCCGGCGGGTGCTCGCGTGTGATCCGCTCGATGAACCGGTTGAGTTCGCCCGTCGTCACGCGACGCTTGCGCGAGGCCGCGATGCGATCGATCGACTCGAGCAGCTTCGGCGCCCGCTCTCCGGTCAGCGCCGAGAGATGCAGCATCGGCGCGTAGTCGAGGAACTTCATGCGGAAGCGCTGCTCGGCGTCGAAGGTCTTGTAGTAGTCCGCGCCTTCCTGCTTGAGCAGGTCCCACTTGTTCGCGACGATGATCACGCCACAGCCGAGCCGCTCGGCTTCGCCGGCAATCGCGGCATCCTGGTCGGTCGCGCCCTCGACGGCGTCGATGACCAGCACGGCCACGTCGGCCCGCTCCATGGCGCGTCGCGCGGTCAGCACGCTGATCATCTCGACCTGATGCGAGCCTGCGACGCGTCCCGGCCGGCGGATGCCCGCCGTGTCGACGATGCGGAACGTCCGCTTGTGCCAGGTCAGCAGGGTGTCGATGGCGTCGCGCGTCGTGCCGGGCAGGTCGCTCACCATCACGCGTTCTTCGCGCAGCAGGCGGTTGACCAGCGACGACTTCCCCACGTTCGGCCGGCCCACGATGGCGACGGCCACCTCGTCGGCGACTTCCGTGGCCGCCCCACGTCCGAGCCCTCCGGCCTGCAGGGTCTCGACCACCGCGTCCATGAGTTCCTGCGTACCCGTACCGTGCTCCGCCGCCATCTCGAGGATGTGGTCGAAGCCCAGCGAGAAGAACTCGTACAGCCGGTCCTTCGCGCGCTTGTCGTCGGTCTTGTTGACGACGAGGAAGACGGGCGCGCCGGACGCGCGCACGACGGCGGCGATCTCTTCGTCGCCCGACACGAGGCCCTCGCGGCCATCGACGACGAAGAGGATCAGGTCGGCCTGCGCAATCGCACGCCGCCCGTGCTCGACCACCATCTCGTGCAGGGGGTCTTCGGTGTGGCCGAAGAGACCGCCGGTGTCGATCAGCCGCATGGCGGCTTCGCCCCACATGACGTCCTGGCCGAGCACGTCCCTCGTCGTGCCGGGCATGGCGTTGACGATGGCCCGGCGCGTGCGGGCAATGCGATTGAACAAGGTCGACTTGCCGACGTTGGGTCGTCCGACGAGGACGACGGACGGCAGGGCCCTGCTTGAAGCTGCGCTCATACGCTGATTTCGATCGCCTTCGGATTGACAGCCCTAAGTGCTTCTAATTATGCTAGTTAGCGGAACGAGATGATCAAGGTCGATATCATCAACGACGTCGCCGCAGTTGCGGCCATTACCAAGGTGAAAGCCGAGGTGGCTGTGGAAGCCGTCTTCGACGCGATGCGGCATGCCATGACACGGGGTGAACGCATCGAATTGCGTGGCTTCGGCGTGTTCCAGGTGAAGCCTCGCAAGCGCGGCATCGGCCGCAATCCCCGGACGGGCAAGGAAGTGCGCATCCCGCCAGGGCGCACCATCCGCTTCAAGCCGGGCAAGGACCTCCAGAACATCGGTGGCTGACGAGCAACCTCCGGTGTCTTCGCCCTTGCCGCCCCACCACGACCCACAGGCGCCCGAGGTCGTGCCGGCCTCGTGGGACGCCGCGCGCGGCGCGTTCACGATCGATCCGCCCGTCCGCGTACGGTCGCGGCTGTGGGTGCACGTCCTGCTGCTGGCCCTCACGTTCCTGACGACGACGTGGGCCGGTGCCAGCTTCTACGCCAACTACGTCACGGCAATCGGGACGCGTCCTCTGCCCCCGGACACCCGGCTGATCTCCCTGCTCACGGGCGGTTTGTGGTTCAGCATTCCCGCGCTGCTGATCCTCGGCAGCCACGAGATGGGGCACTACGTCGCCTGCCGATACTACCGGATCCCCGCGACGTTGCCCTATTTTCTGCCGGTGCCCACACTGGTCGGCACGTTCGGTGCGGTCATCCGCATGGGTCTGCCGCGCACCAGGCGCGCACTGTTCGACGTAGGCATCGCCGGCCCGATCGCCGGATTCGTCGTCCTCATACCGGTCGCGATCTTCGGCGTCAGCCAGTCGTACATCGTCCGCCTGCCCGAGAATTTCAGGCTGGTGGGCGGGCTCTACCTCGGCGACCCGCTGCTGCTGACCTGGCTGCAGCGTGTCTACCATGGCGTGATTCCGCAAGGGCACGACTTCGTGATGCACCCCTCGGGGTTCGCTGCGTGGTTCGGGCTGCTCGCCACCGCGTTCAATCTCTTCCCCGCCGGTCAGCTCGACGGCGGCCACATCGTCCACGCGCTCGTGGGGCGGTGGTCACGCTACGTGACGCTCGGCACGCTGAGCGTGCTCATCGTGCTCGGACTCACGGTCTCGAGCAGCTGGATCGTGTGGAGCCTGCTGCTCACGGTGATGACGGTGAGCTTCGGCCTCGACCACCCGCCGGTGCAGGACGAGCATCGTCCGATCGACCGTCGCCGAATCTACCTCGCCCTCTTCGCCGTGGTGATGTTCGCCCTGAGCTTCACGCCGGTGCC
>CAYMAG010000096.1:4249-17669 GCA_964388335.1 uncultured Vicinamibacteraceae bacterium
GGCGTGGCCCGCAGCGCCGCGCGGACCGCGTTGCGCATGGCGGCGCGGTCGCGCCCCTTCAGGAACACCTGCACACGCGATTCTCCGCGCAGACGCCCCAGCGGCGCAGGCGCCGGACCCAGCACGGCAAAGGTGCCGGCCTTCCGCAGCGCCGCGGCGACCCCCTCTGCCTCACGCATCGCCGTCGGCAGCGACGCGTGACGAAGCACGACGTTGATCATCGAGACGAACGGCGGGTATCGCATCCGCTCGCGAAACGCCAGTTCGTGCACCGTGAACGCCGGGTAGTCCTGCCGGCTGGCAAGGACGATCACGTAGTGGTCGGGATGGAGCGTCTGGATGAGCGCCTCTCCGCCCGCCTCGCCTCGCCCTGCACGACCAGCCACCTGCGTCAGCAGTTGAAACGTCCGCTCGCCGGCCCTGAAGTCGGCCACGCCGAGGCCGATGTCCGCCGAGATGACGCCCACGAGTGTGACCTGCGGAAAGTCGTGCCCCTTGGCGATCATCTGCGTGCCCACGAGCACGTCGATCTCGCGCCGGGCAAAGCGCTCGAGCACCCTCGCGATGGCACCCCGGCGCGTCATCGTGTCGCGGTCCACTCGCGCGATGCGTGCCGCTGGAAACCGCGTGGCGACCTCCTGCTCGACACGCTCCGTCCCGATGCCCGTGAACTCGAGGTACTCGCCGCCGCACGAGCCGCACGACCGCGGCAGCGGGCGGGCGTAGTTGCAGTAGTGGCACCGCACCTCGCGGGCCGACCGGTGCACGGTGAGCGTGACGCTGCAGTTGGGACACTGCAGCGTTTCGCCGCACGCACGACAGACGAGCGACGGCGCATAGCCACGGCGGTTCAGCAGCACCATGGCCTGCTCGCCGCGTCCCAGGCATCGCTCCAGCGAGTCGACGAGCGGCGCGCTGAGCACGACGTCCGGGCCGAACGTCGCGTACTGCTCGCGCATGTCGACGACGCGTACCGCGGCCAGAGGCCGGTCGAGTACGCGACGCGTCATCCGCAGAGACAGGTAACGTTGCTCTGACGCGTTCCTGAAGCTCTCGAGCGACGGCGTGGCCGAGCCGAGCACGACGAGCGCTCCGGCGTCGCGCCCCCGCACGATCGCCGCGTCACGGCCGTTGTAGCGCGGACTCTCTTCCTGCTTGTACGCCGTGTCGTGTTCTTCATCGACGATGATCAGCCCGAGACCTCGCAGGGGCGCGAAGACCGCCGACCGCGTGCCCACCACCACGTCCACTTCGCCACGGCGGATGCGATGCCACTGGTCGTAGCGCTCACCGTCCGACAGTCCGCTGTGCTGGATGGCCACGCGGCTGCCGAAGGCCTGTCGGAACAGCCTGGCGACCGCTGGCGTCAGCGCGATCTCCGGCACGAGCAGCAGCACGGTACGACCCGCCTCCAGGCAGGCGCGCGCCAGGCGCAGGTAGACCTGCGTCTTGCCGCTGCCGGTCACGCCCTGCAGCAGCGCCACCTGAAACGTCGCGGCGCCGAGCACCGGCAGGAGTGTGTCGAGCACCTCGCGCTGCTCGTCCGTGAGTGCGAGGAACAGCGCCGCAGCGTCCACGGAGGGACCGGCGCCAGTGTCGTCGCCCATGACCCCGCTCGCGAAAGGGTCGCGCTCGACGGCGCGCCACTCGACGTGCGCGAGGCCCATCCCGACCAGCCGGCGAACGGTGTCGCTGCCGATGCCACGCTGCCGGAGGTCGGCCGAGTCGATGCCGTCCGGCGCATCGCGCAACAGCGCACAGGCCTCCGCCTGGCGGCGCCCGAGCTTGGCCGTCTCGGCGCCGAGTGCCGCGGCCGTCAGGCGCACCCAGCGCCGTCGCCGTGAGGCATCCGCCTTGCCGGTCACGACGGGATGTGCCGCGACGAGGCCGGCCTTCTCGAGCCGGCGAATGGCCCGCGCCACGTCAAGGGCGCGCGGGGGCGTCTCGCCCTCCGACGCCCGCGCACGCAGCAACTGCTCCACCTTCGAGCGAAGCACGGCCCCGTGCGACTCGATGAGTTGGGCAACGGGGTCGTCGCCCGACCGGCCGTGAGCCCCGGTCCACTCGAGGTTGACGTCGCTGCGCAGCCAGCCCTGCGGCGGCAGGGCCGTCGCCACCGCGTCCCCGGGACCGGCCAGGTAGTACTCGGCGATCCACAGCGCCAGCCGCACGACATCCGCCGGCAGGAACGGCTCATCGTCGAGCACCTCGTGCACGTCACGCAGCCGTGCATGCGACACGTCAGCATCGGACGCGTCGGCATCGGTGACGACGCCGGTCACCTTGCGCGGACCGATGGGGACGATGACCCGGGCACCGGGTTCGACGGTCTGGCCCTCGGGCAGCCGATAGGTCAGCATCCCCAGTCCGGGGACGGGAACCGCCACGCGGACGAGGGGCACTACGCGCCCTCGCGCAGCAGCGCCATGACCTTCTTGAGGTCTTCCCAGGCGTCGCGCTTCTTGTCGGGACTTCGCAGCAGGTAGGACGGATGGAACGTGGGCATGAGCTGCGCGCCGCGCAGCTGGTGCACGTGGCCTCGCAGCCTCGAGATCGGCGTATCGGTGCGCAGCAGGGTCTGCGCCGCGAACTTGCCGAGCGCGACGATGACCTTCGGGCGGACGCTGTCGATCTGCCGGAACAGGAACGGCTCACAGGTCGCCACTTCGTCGGGCTCCGGGTTGCGGTTCTCGGGCGGACGGCACTTGATGACGTTGGCGATGTAGACGGTGTCGCGCGTCTGGCCCATCGCTTCGATCATCTTCGTGAGCAGTTGACCCGCGCGCCCCACGAACGGCTCGCCCTGCGCGTCCTCGTCGGCGCCGGGGGCCTCGCCGACGAACATCAGGTCGGCGGACGGATTCCCCACGCCGAAGACGACCTGGCGGCGCCCGAGACCTGCGAGCTTGCAGCGCGTGCAGGCCGGGCCGATCTCGACGCGGAGCGCGTCGAGCGCCTCCGCGGCGGTGGGGCCGGTCGCGTCGACGGCCGAGGGCGCGACGATGGCGTCCTGTGGGCCCTCAGGCCCGGTGGCGACGACCTCAGGGACGGCACGCGACGCCTCGCGGACGTCTCCGAGAGACGTCCCTACCTTGCTCCAGGAGGGGTCGCGCGAGAGGCCGTCCACGCCGAGTTCGGCCAGCCACTCGACGTGCTGGCGCAGCTGCTGGCGAGGATCGGGTACGTCAGGCATCGCGGCGCTCTCCGGCCAGACCGGCTGCGGTGGGGGCAGCCGCGAGGCGGTCGATGACCCAGTCCACGATGCGCGCAGCAAGGGCGTCCTTGTGCTCGAGCGGAAAGGCCTCGTGCCCCGAGGCCGTGACGAAGGTCGCCTGGTTGGTGTCGACCTCGAACCCCGCGTCGGTCCGCGACACGTCGTTGGCGACGATCAGGTCGACGTGCTTCGAGGCGAGCTTGCCCGCGGCGTGCGCCACCACGTCCTCGGTCTCGGCCGCAAAACCCACCAGCACGGGATGTGCGGCGCCTGCGCGCCGGCGTCCGAGGTCTGCAAGGATGTCGGGCGTGCGTTCGAGCGCGAGCGCGAGGGAGGGAGCATCCTTCTTCAGCTTCTGCAGCGACTGTCCACCCGCGAGCGTGTAGTCGGCCACGGCGGCGGCCATGACGATCGCGTCGGCATCCTCGCCATGCGCGAGCAGGGCCCCGTGCATCTCGCGCGCGGAACGCACGCGGACGACCGTGAGTCCGTCCGGGACGTCGAGCGCCGAAGGCCCGAGTACCAGCGTCACGCGCGCGCCGAGATCCCGGGCGCGACGCGCGACGGCGACGCCCATCCGCCCGCTCGACCGGTTGCCGATGTAGCGCACCGGATCGATGTCCTCGTACGTGGGCCCGGCGCTGACGACGACATGGCGACGCGCGAGCGGCTGCGTCCGGGGCGCCAGGATGGCGAGGGCCGCGCTCACGATGGTGTCGGGCTCGGCGAGCCGGCCCTTCCCCACCCAGCCGCACGCCAGATAGCCCTCACCCGGCTCGATCAGCCGCACGCCACGGGCGCGGAGCGTCTGCAGGTTCGCCTGCGTCGCAGCGTGGTCGTACATGTTGGTGTTCATGGCGGGCGCCATCAGGACGGGCGCCCGCGTCGCCAGAAGCAGCGAGGTCAGGAAGTCGTCGGCGAACCCATGCGCGGCGCGCGCAAGGGCGTTGGCCGTCGCAGGCGCCACCAGCACGAGAGCCGCGTCCGTCGCGAGGGCGATGTGCTCGATGTCGGCGTTCGCGCCGGGGGTCCACTGGCTGGTGATGACACGGCGCTGCGTGATGGCTTCGAACGTCAGCGGCGCGACGAACCGCCGGGCGGCCCTGGTCATCGTGACGGCCACGTCGTGGCCGGCCTTCTGGAGCAGGCGGGTGACTTCGACGGCCTTGTAGGCGCTGATGCCCCCGGTCACTCCCAGTACGATCAGCGCCACGCGTCAGGCCTCGGTCACGGCACGTCGATGATGATCTCTTCGGGCGTCCGCTGAACGAGACCCGCGGCGACCTCGCGCTGGGCCGTCCGCGCGGGCTTGACGCTCGGCTCGACCTTCGGCACGCAGCCCTGCAGCAGCTGCTTGGCACGAGCGGCGGCGACGGCCACGAACTCGAAGGCGTTGGTGAGTTGGCTGCGATCCACGACGTTGTTGGGCATGAGTTCTGATCTTCCTGTTACGGCCGGACGGCGGGGGCCGCCCCGAACGTCTCGAGAATCGCTTCGGCCGCCCCCTGCATTCTGGGGCGACGTACCCGTTCGGCCTTCACGATGCACTGCATCGCCATCACGCAGGCGTCCAGGTCGTCGTTGATCACGACGTAGTCGTAATCCTGATATGACGCGACCTCGAACCGCGCCGTCTCGAGACGGCGCCTGATGGCGGCGTCCGCGTCCTTGCCTCGCCCCCGCAAACGTTGAGCCAGCACGTCGAACGAGGGCGGCAGCACGAAAATGGTCACCAGCGGCAGGCCCATCCGCCGGACCTGGGCCGCCCCCTGGACGTCGATGACGAGCACGACGTCCTTGCCGGACGCGACCAGCCGTTCAGTGTCCTGCCGACGGGTGCCGTAGTAGTTTCCGAACACGTCGGCGTGCTCGATGAACTCGCCTGCGGCAATCATGGCCTCGAATCGGGGCCGCGACACGAAATTATAGTCGATCCCGTCGCGTTCACCGGGACGAGCCTCGCGCGAGGTGTAGCTTCGCGACAGCACGACGTCCGGCACGACCTGCACCAGACGCTCGACGACAGTTGTTTTGCCGGTGCCCGACGGGGCCGACACGACGTACAGCCGCCCGCTCGCGCCGGGGGGGGCACTACTCGACATTCTGGACCTGCTCGCGCATCTTCTCCAGCTCGGCCTTGGCGGCCACGACCAGCTCCGAGACCCGTGTCCCCTCCGCCTTGGCGCCTATTGTATTCACCTCCCGGTTCATTTCCTGCAGCAGGAAGTCCAGCTTGCGCCCCATCGGCTCGTCGCCGTCCACCAGCTGTTGCCAATGGCCCAGGTGGGCCCGCAGGCGGACGAGTTCTTCGCGGACGTCTGACCGGGCGACGAATCTGACCACCTCCTGGGCCAACAGCGTCGCGTCGACCTGCGGGTCGAAGCGGAGGGCCTGCAGCCGCTCGTCCAGGCGCCGTTCCAGCGCGGCCTCGCCTTCTGCGGCGGCGACGTCCATCGCCGCGACAAGACCGCGCATGGTCTGCACGCGCGTGTCGAGTTCCCGCGCAAGGTAGGCGCCCTCACGCAGTCGCATGGCAGTCAGGCCGTCGAGGGCCTCGGCCAGCCCGGCTTCCACCGCGGCCTGCAGCGCCTGGGGGTCGTCCGCCCCGCCCGCCTCCCTGAACGTCAGGACGCCCGGCAACCGGAGCACGTCGCCCGGGGTCAGCACGCCCTCCACCAGGCCTCGCTCGCGAGCCGAGGCCAGGGCGGCATCCACAGCGAGCAACACGCCGTCGTTCAGCTCGACGACGGGCGTGGCCACCTCGCGCGCCTGGACGGTCACAGCCGCCTCGACCCGCCCACGCGATACGGCCCGCTGAACCTGCGCCCGCAACTCCGACTCCGCGGCCTGCAGGGACGCAGGCAGGCGGAACTGCAGGTCGAGGTGGCGGTGGTTCACGCTGCGCAGGGTCACCGCCACGGTCAGGGCGCCCGCCTCGTGGGTCACCGAGGCGAAGCCTGTCATCGAGGTGATCATCGGTCTCGTACCAGGTGCAGCGCCCGGGGCGGGCCGTCGGCGGCCGGCGTGGGCTCGTCGGCGGGCGCAGGGTCGCCGCCGAACACCTGCAGGGCGTACAGGCGGCTGTAGACGCCGTGTGGCCTGGCCAGCAGTTCGTCGTGCCGCCCGCTTTCGACGATCGCCCCACGCTCGACCACGAGGATGCGGTCAGCACTGCGCACCGTCGACAAGCGGTGGGCGATCACGAACGAGGTCCGGTTGCGCATCAGCGTCGTGAGCGCATCCTGCACCAGGCGCTCCGACTCGGCGTCGAGCGAGGACGTGGCTTCATCCAGGATCAGGATGGGCGGGTCCTTCAGCAGCGCCCGGGCAATCGCCAGGCGCTGACGCTGCCCGCCGCTGAGCCGGCCGCCCTTCTCGCCGATGCGCGTGTCGTACCCTTCGGGCATCACGCGGATGAACTCGTGCGCATGGGCGGCCCTGGCCGCAATCTCGATGTCTTCAGCCGAGGCGTCGGGCCTGCCGTAGGCGATGTTGTGGGCGACCGTCTCGTCGAACAGCAGCGTGTCCTGCGTGACCAGACCGACCTGGGCGCGCAGGGAGCGCAGTGTCACGTCACGGATGTCGTGCCCGTCGATCAGGATGGCGCCGCCGGTGACGTCGTAGAAGCGCGGGATCAGGTTCACGAGCGTCGACTTGCCCGCGCCGCTCAGACCGACAATGGCCACGACCTCGCCGGCGGCGACGCTGAACGACACGTGCTCCAGCACCATGTGCCGGTCACGATCACCGTACGCGAACGCGACGTCGCGGAACTCCAGCTGTTGTTGGAGAGGCAGCAGATCGAACGCACCAGGCCGATCCTGCACCTCGGTGTGCGTGTCGAGCATCTCGAAGATGCGCTCGCCCGCCGCGATCGCCTGCTGCAACGTCGCGTTGACGCGACTGAGCTTCTTGATGGGCTCGTACATCAGGAAGAGCGCGGCGACGAACGACATGAAGGCGCCCATGCTCATGCGCCCCTGGCCGATCTGCGACGAGCCGTACCACAACATGCCGGCGACGGCGATGCCGCCGAGCCACTCCATGAGCGGGGGCAGCACCGACACGGTGCTGGTCACCTTCATGTTCGTGCGATAGACGTGCTGTGAGGCGTCGGCGAACCGCGCGGCCTCGCGACCCTCGGCGCCGAACGCCTTGACGATGCGATGCCCCGAGAAGGCCTCCGCCGTGAAGTGGTTCAGCACTTCGACCTGTTCCTGCGATCGCCGGGTGGTGCGACGCACGCGCCTGCCGAGGTGCACGAGCGGGTAGATCAGGACGGGCGCACCGGTCAGGCAGACGAGAGCGAGGCGGGCATCGTAGTAGAACAGCAGCCCCACGTAGGCCAGCAGGGCCATGCCCTCGCGAATCAGGTCGCCGATGGTCTGGGACACGGCCTGCTGCACGTGGTTCACGTCGTTGTTGACCCTCGACATCAGTTGTCCGGTCGAGCGGCGCGAGAAGAACGCGGCCGACTGGCCGAGGATGTGCCGGAACAGCGCGTTGCGAAGGTCGCGCACGACCAGCTGCCCGACATCGGTCATCAAATAGGCCGACACGTAGGCGCCGAGGCCCTTGGCGAGGTACACGGCCACGATGGCCAGCGCTATCGGCGCCAGCTGCGTGGGATCGACGAGCGCCTTGTCGAAGATGGGCGTGAGCAGATACACGACGCCCGCGGCGGCGGCAGCGTACACCACCATCGCGCCCAGCGCGCCGATGAGGCGCGCCCGGTACGGGGCAGCGTAGCGGAGCAGGCGGAGAAACGGAGTCACTCGAGCGTTCTATCGGTCCTCAGTCGCCGTAACCTTCGGGGTGGGCCTCGAACCACCGCCAGGCGTCTTCGACAATCCCGTCGATCGCAACGTGCTGTGGAGTCCACCCGAGGGTCGATCGGATGCGGTCGTTGCCCGCGTAGAGCGCGGACGGATCGCCGGGCCGGCGTGGGGCGACGGTCGCCGGCACGGGTCGTCCCGCCACCGCTGCGACGGCGTGGAGCACCTCACGTACCGAGTGTGGCACGCCCGTCCCGACGTTGAACGCGTCCGACGGCGCGCCCGCCTCGAGCGCCTGCAGCGCCAGGAGGTGCGCGCTGGCGAGGTCGGCGACGTGGATGTAGTCGCGCAGGCACGTGCCGTCGGGGGTCGGGTAGTCGTCGCCGAAGATCTGCAGGGCCTCGGTGCCGCGTGCGGCAAAGATGGCCCGGGGAATGAGATGCACCTCCGGGGCGTGGTCCTCTCCGAGGAGCCCGTCGGGGTCGGCGCCGGCGGCATTGAAGTACCGCAGCACGATCGACCGCAGACCGTACGCCGTTTCGTAATGCGGCAGGGCGCGCTCGATCGCGAGCTTCGTCTCACCGTACGCGTTGATGGGACGTTGAGGAGACGACTCGACGATGGGCACCGTGTCGGGCTCGCCGAAGGTCGCGCACGTCGACGAGAACACCAGCCGCGTCACGCCCGCACGACGCAGGCCGTCCAGCATGCCGAGCGTGCCCACGACGTTGTTGCGGTAGTAGGCCGCGGGCTCGCGCACGGACTCGCCCACTGACAGCCAGGCAGCGAAGTGCATGACCGCGTCCACGCCGTGGTCGAGGCAGGCCAGTTCGACGGCCTCGGCATCGCGGACGTCGCCGGCGACCACGTACAGCTGACCCGGGCGCGCCACGCTGCGCAGCGCAGCACACGCTCCACGGTGGCCCGCCGAGAAGTCGTCGTAGACGACCACGTCGCGGCCGGCGGCCAGCAGGGCCTTGACGGTGTGGCTGCCGATGAACCCCGCCCCACCCGTGACCAGAATCGCCATGTCAGCGACCGATCGATACGTACGTGAACCCGTGGCCACGTACGGCTTCGGGGTTGTAGATGTTGCGGCCGTCGACGATGAGCGGCTGACGCATCAGCTTCTTCATGCGATCGAAATCGGGCTCGCGGAATTCGTTCCACTCGGTGACCAGCGCCAGGGCATCCGCGCCGACGAGTGCCTCATAACTCCTGGTGGCGTACGTGATGCGGTCTCCGAACACCTGGCGGGCAGATTCCGTGGCGACCGGATCGAAGGCCTGGACCTTGGCGCCGCCCGCCAGCAGTCCCGCGACGATGGTCCGGGCAGGCGCTTCGCGCATGTCATCGGTGCGAGGCTTGAACGCCAGCCCCCACACCGCTACGGTCTTGCCCTCGAGGGTACCGAGTTGCGCCTCCAGCAGGCCGACCATCTTCTTCTTCTGGTGGAGGTTCACGTCCTCCACAGCCTGCAGGATGCGGAAGTCGTAGTTCTTGTCGGCGGCGAACTTGAGGATGGCCTTGACGTCCTTCGGGAAACAGCTGCCGCCGTAGCCGACGCCGGGAAACAGGAACGACGGACCGATGCGGGAATCCGACGCGATGGCGCGCCGGACCTGGTCGACGTTGGCGCCATACAACTCGCAGACGTTGGCCACCTCGTTCATGAACGAGATGCGCGTGGCCAGCATCGCATTCGCGGCGTACTTGCACAACTCGGCGCTCGCGCAGTCCATGACCATGATCGGCGCGCCGGTGCGGGTGAACGGCGCGTACAACTCGCGCATCATCGCGCTCGCACGCGGGTCCTCAGCGCCGATGACCACACGGTCGGGCTTGAGGAAATCTTCGACCGCTGCGCCCTGTTTCAGGAACTCGGGGTTGCTGACCACGCTGAAGGGGTGGGTCGTCTCGCGCCGGACGACGTCGCGCACTTTCTCGGACGTGCCCACGGGCACCGTGCTCTTGTCGACGATGACCTTGTAGCCGTTCATGGCCCGCGCGATCTCGCGCGCGACACCGAGCACGTGCTGCAGATCGGCCGAGCCATCCTCCGCTTCAGGCGTGCCGACGGCGATGAAGATGATGTCGGAGGCCTTCACGGCCTTCGGCAGCGCCGTCGTGAAGGTGAGGCGGCCTTCACTCGTGTTGCGCTTGACGACCTCTTCGAGGCCGGGCTCGTAGATGGGGATGCGCCCGCGCTTGAGTCCGCGAACCTTGGCCTCGACGTTGTCCACGCAGACCACGTCGTTGCCGTTCTCGGCGAAGCAGGCGCCGACGACCAGCCCCACGTATCCCGTCCCCACCACCGCAATCTTCATGGAAGCGTCACTCCTCCGAGACCGGCCCGCCACTGCCACGGTGGGCGCTCACCGGCCGAACGCCTTACGCTAGCATAGGTTGCGTGCGCGTGCTCTTCGACTACCGCCCGGCGCTTCGGGCCCGGACCGGGGTGGGCGAATACCTCCACCAGATGGTCTGTGCCCTCGCCCGGACGGCGTCTGGCGGCGACACCGTCACGGCGTTCTCGAGTTCCTGGAAGGACCGGCTGAGCCCACCCTGCCCCGGTGTCGACGTCTCGGATGCGCAGGTGCCGGTGCGCGCGCTGAACCTGCTGTGGCATCGGTTGGGGTGGCCTCCAGTCGAGCGCTTCGCTGGCGCCGTGGATGTCGCCCATTCCCCCACGCCCCTCCTCCTGCCGACCCGGAAGGCCCGGCGCGTCGTCACGATCCACGACCTGTACTTTCTGGACCATTCCGAGGACACCACGGCCGAGGTCCGACGCGACTACGCCGCTCTCGTGCGTCGGCACGCCCGTCGAGCCGATCTCGTCGTGACCTCATCGCACCATGTCGGGGCGCTCGTCGTGGAGCGCCTCGACGTCGATCCGGCGCGGGTCCTGACGTGCCCGGCGGGCGCGCCGGCCTGGACGCCGCGGCCGGACGTCCCGGCCGATGGGCCGGTCATCTTTCTCGGCACGCTCGAGCCGCGCAAGAACGTGGTGACGCTGCTCGACGCCTGGGCGCGCATCATCGCGGGGGGCGGCCCCGTGCCGCCGCTGGTCATGGCGGGTGGACGCGGTCCCGGCGCGGACGTGCTGCTCGACCGTCTGACACGCGCCCCGCTGGCGGGCCATGTGCGCCACGAAGGCTACCTGCCGGACGCGCAGCGCGAAGCCTTCTACAAGCGCGCGCGCCTTCTGGTGCTGCCCTCCCTGGACGAGGGGTTCGGGCTGCCGGTGGTCGAGGCGTGTGCCGCCGGCGTCCCCGTCCTGGCGTCCCGCTGCGGCGCGCTTCCCGAGGTGGGCGGTGACGCCCCCCTCTACCTCGACCCGCTCGATTCCGAGGCCTGGGCCCACGCGGTCGCAGACCTGCTCCAGGAGCCGCAGCGCCTCGAGTCGATGCGTCGCCGAGGCGTGGCTCGGGCCGCGGCCTTCTCGTGGACCAAATCCGCCGAGGCCCTCTGGGCTGCGTATCGCGCGCTGGCTGAGAGGAGGGCCGCATGAGCCTGCGCATCCTCGTCGATGCCCGCGAGTTGTTCGGCAGGCCGACGGGCGTGGGACGCTACCTGCGCGAACTGCTCACGCGCTGGACACACGCCCCCTACGCGGCCGGATCGGAGTGCCTGCTCCTGACGCCCCACGACCCCGCCGGCACCCGCTCCCTCACGCAGGGCGCCGGAGCGAGGCTGGCGTGGCACCACGTGCCGGGCAGCGGCGGCACACGCTGGGAGCAGGGTGCCCTGGCGACCGCGGTGAACCGCCTCGGCGGCGACGTGCTGTTCTCACCGGCCTACTCCGCGCCCCTTCGGGTCCGACTACCCATCGTCCTTGCGATGCACGACGTCTCGTTCGCCGCGCATCCTGCATGGTTCGGCCTGCGCGAAGGCGTCCGGCGGCGCCTGCTCGCTCGCTGGTCGGCCAACAAGGCGCGCGCCATCGTCACCCTCACGCGCTTCTCGGCTGGCGAGATCGTCACGCGGCTCGGCGTGCGCGGGGGACGCATCCATGTGATTCCGCTGGCGGTGGACTACGCGCACCAGGTCCTGCCGCTCGCGGCTCACAGCAGTGCCGAGTCGGCCTGCGGTGTGCTGTTCGTGGGATCGATCTTCGCGAGACGCCACCTGCCGTTGCTGCTGGACGGCGTCGCCAGGGCCAGGCGCGCCGTGCCCCAGCTCACCCTGGAAGTCATCGGAGAGAATCGCACGCGGCCGCCCGTCGACCTCGACGCCCAGGCGCGGGCGCTCGGTATCGCTGCGGCCACGCGCTTCCGTGGGTACGTGTCGGAGGACGAACTGGCCGACGCCTACCGGCGAAGCGCCATCTTCGCGTTTCTGTCCGAGTACGAGGGCTTCGGCCTGCCGCCGCTCGAGGCCATGCATGCCGGTCTGGCGACAGTGGTCCTGGACACGACGGTCGCGCGTGAGGTCTACGGGGACGGGGTCCGGTACGTGCCCCCAGGCGACGGCACGGTGCTGGCGCGCGAGTTGACGGCCCTGGCCACGGACGGCTCCTTCCGGGAGGCGTGTATCGCGCGCGGTCGCGTCGTGGCCGCCAGCTACCGGTGGGACGACACCGCCAGCCGTACCTGGCAGGTCCTCGTGACGACGGCGACCCAACCATGAACCCGCCCGGGCTGGACATCGTCGTCGTGACGTTCAATGCGCAGGCGGATGCCATGCGGTGCATCGGCTCGCTCCATGCGCATCCGCCGGAGCGAACCTGGCGGCTCTTCGTCGTGGACAACGCCTCGGCCGACGGCACGCCCGATGCGGTGGCTGCGCACTGGCCCGACGTCTCGCTGACGCGTCAGCCAGCCAATGTCGGGTTCGCCGCGGCGAACAACGTCGGTATCGCGGCGGGCGGCAACGAGTACGTTTTGCTGCTCAACAGCGACACCATCGTGCCGGCCGGCCAGTTGGACACGCTGTGCGCGGTGCTCGACGCGGCGTCCGACATCGGGGTCGTCGGGCCGCGCCTCGAGGACCTGGCAGGACGCCCGGAACTCTCGTTCGGCGCCATGATGGGCCCGCGGGCGGAAGCGGTACAGAAGCTGCGCGGCTGGGCGCTGACGTCGGGTCCGGCGAGGTGGCGCCGATGGGAAACGTCACGCCTCGGCCGGCCGCAGGACGTCGACTGGGTCAGCGGCGCCTGCCTGCTGACACGACGCGACGCACTGGCGCGGGTCGGAGGTCTCGACGAGCGCTACTTCATGTACGCAGAGGACGTGGACTTCTGTGCCGCCATTCGCGCAGCCGGCTACCGCGTACGCTACGCGCCCGACGCCCGCATCGTCCACCTCGGCGGCCGTTCGCGTGCCACCGCCGCCACGGCCACCGACGCGCACTATCGCCGCAGCCACCTGGCGTTCTACGACAAGCACCACCCGCGCTGGGCGCCCCTGCTGCGGGCATACCTGCGAGTGCG
>CAYMAG010000097.1:0-10762 GCA_964388335.1 uncultured Vicinamibacteraceae bacterium
AGCGGGAGCGTCTGCGCACGAGATCGGTCTGAAGCCGTGGTCAGTCGCGCGTGCGGGTTGCCGATTCGGCAGGCGGACGCGTGTGATGCCGCATCGAGCCTCGCTGAATCCGCTGCCTCAGCTACATCGTCGCGGCCGACCCGGCGAACGCCGATGCCATCTGGATCACCGAGGTCTGGGACAGCGAGGCAAGCCATCGGGCGTCGCTGTCGCTCCCTGCCGTGCAGGCGGCAATCGGCAAGGGGCGGCCACTGATCGCCGGGTTCGACAATCGGACGGTGACGACACCCGTCGGAGGCCTCGGGCTGGACGCGCCGCCCTGACGGCGTCGCCCGGCCTTCGCCTATGGGTGTGGGCGGGATCGAGGGTGCACGTCGCGTCGAGCGCCCTCGTCATTTCGGGTCGTCCTGGCCGCCGCCTCGCGACAGAAACGCCCCGATCTCGGACACGAACGTGTCGGGGTCGATGGGCTTCTCGATGTACCCCGTGCATCCGGCGTCCAGGGCCTTCTCCCTGTCGCCCGCCATGGCGTAGGACGTCACGGCGATGATGGGCACGTCGTGCAGCCCCTTGAGGCCCCGCAGGGCGCGGGCCACTTCGTGGCCGTCCATCCGCGGAAGCTGGATGTCCAGCAGGATGAGGTCAGGCGCCAGCAACGCTGCCGTGGCGATGCCGGCCGGTCCGTCCGCCGCGGGCACGACACGGTAGCCCCGGCGCTCCAGGAGGAACGTGGCCAGGTAGCGGTTCTGCGCGTCGTCTTCGATCAGGAGGATCGTCGCACTCATGAGGCGTGGTCCTTCGGCTCGAGCGGAAGCGACACGGTGAATGTCGAACCTTGTCCCGGCTGGCTCGCCACGCCGATGGTGCCGCCCAGCAGTTCCGTGAGGCGGCGGCAGATGGCCAGACCGAGTCCTGTCCCCTCGTGTTGCCGGGTCAGGCCCGTGTCGATCTGATAGAACGGCGTGAAAAGCGCCGGCAGGTCGTCGGGCGCAATCCCGACGCCGGTGTCCGCCACGGCAATCCGGACCACGCGCCCGGGGACGTCAGCCGTGTCCTCGTCGCCGTGGCTGCGCGCGTCCAGCGTCACGGTGATCGTGACCTGCCCTTCGTCGGTGAACTTCACGGCGTTGGTCACGAGGTTGAGCAGAATCTGCTCGACGCGCCGACGGTCGCTCACCATCGTGCCGACGTCTGGCGACAGCCCTACCGCCAGCGTGAGCGCCTTCCTTTCGAGCATCGGCTTCACGCTGCCGGTCACGCGGTCGATGGCAGCCCGCAGGTCGAACGGCTCGGCGTGGACCTCGAGCTGACCCGCCTCGATCCTGGAGATGTCGAGCACGTCGCCGATCAGCTCGAGCAGGTGCCGGGCGCTGTCGCGCACCATGCCCAGCTGCTTGCGCTGCTCCTCGGTGAGGGGGCCGGCGAGCCCCTGCAGGATGATCCCCGTGAAGCCGAGAATCGAGTTGAGGGGCGTGCGCAACTCGTGCGACATCGTTGCGAGGAACGCCGACTTGGTGCGGTCGGCTGCCTCCGCCCGGACAAGGGCCGCCTCGAGTTCGGCTGTTCGCGCGGCGACGGTCGCCTCGAGGCTGTCGTTCGCCTCGCGCAGCAACGCCTCCGCGCGTGCACGCTCCTGCTCCGCGAGATGGCGCGCGGTGACGTCGATGGCGATGCCACCCAGCAGCGTCTCGCCAGCGGCGTTGCGGAAGGGGAACTTGAAGCAGTTCCAGTGGAGCTGCCGACCGTGCAGGAAGACGAGGTCATCAGGGATCTCGACGGTGCGGTCGAGTCGAAGCACGTCGGCATCGCTCTCGCGGATGCGCGTGGCGACGTCGAAGGGCACGAGATCGAACGCGGTCTTGCCGATCCATTCGTAGCGGTCCAGGCCGAAGGCGTCATTCCACGCGCGGTTCATGTACAGGTGACGGCCGTCTGCGTCGGTGATCCAGGCGATCGCCGGCGATGCATCCATGAAGGCATGGAAGCGCTGTTCGCTGTCGCGCAGCGCGGCCTGTGCGTCGACGCGGTCGCTGACGTCTATGCCCATCCCGATGAGGCACGGCTCTCCATCCACCTCGATGAGGGTCCCGGTGAAGAAGTAGGGAGTAATCGTGCCGTCACGTGCCACGACCGAGGCTTCGACCGACGACGTCCCCCGCGAAAACACTTCGGCAATGCGCTCGCCCACGCGCGTGCGATCGTCTCCGGCGAACAGGTCGAGCGGATGAACGGTCGCCAGTTCATCGCCTGCATACCCCGAGACGCGCTCCAGCTGGCGGTTCCATCGGAGAAATCGGCCCTGCCGATCGTAGAGGTACAGGACGCCGGGGACGCTCTCGACCAGCGTTGACGAGAAACGCCGTTCGCGTTCCGCGTCCTCGGCCGTCCGACGCCGCTCGGTCTCGCGCGCCAGGTTGTCGAGACCGAACGAGACGTCGCTGGCGGCCTCGGCCAGCAGGGCGACCTCGCGATCCTGGAAGACGCCGGTCTGACTCGCGTAGACGGTCAGGGTTCCGCGGGTGATGCCGTGTTGCCGGATCGGAAACGACGCCGAGGCGCGGAGGCCGCGCTGCCTGAAGGCCGGCCACCACGGCTCCGCCGCCGGATCGTTCAGGAAGTCGTTGCAGATGTACGGCTGCCCCTTGCGGAACGCGGTGGCCGATGGCCCGCGACGCTCGACGTCGTCGTCGATGCGGATGCGAATCGCGTCGAGCAACCCATCCGTGTCGCCCGCCTGCGCCGCGGGCACGAGTTCGTTGCGGCTCACGTCGTGCCAGGCCACCCAGGCCATGTGGAAGCCGCCCTGATGGACGAGCGCCAGGCACACCTTGCTGAACAGCTCGTCGCGGGTCGGCGCCCGGACGATCGCCTGACTGACGTGGCTGAGCGCCGAGAACAGCCGATTGAAGCGCTCGACCTCGACGATGTGGGCGTGCTGCAGGCGGCCGGCACGATGCGCGACGAAGACCAGCGCGGCAGACACCAGCAGCAGGAATCCGCTCGCGATCAGGCCGCCCGGTATCAGTCCACCGGACGCGCCTGCCGCGCCCGCGACGACCAGGGCCAGCGCGACGACTCCAATCGCGAGCGCGGTGGGGAGCGTCCAGGCGCCGATCGTGGAGCGCTGTGCGGTGGGCATCGGGGCGTACTCGACGGCAGGCGCGGACTCTGATGATGCAGGCGAAGTATACGGCGTCCAGCCGTCGATGCGTCATCATGGGAGCTGGCCTGCGCCGCATCCGGCGCCAATCATCCCGGAGACACGAACGAATCATGCTCATCCAGGTCAATACGGACAATCACATCAGCGGCCGCGAAGCGCTGACGACACGCGTGGAGGCCACCGTCGAGAGCGCACTGACACGCTTCAGCGACCGAATCACCCGCGTCGAGGTGCACCTCAGCGACGAGAACGGGCGGAAGTCTGGCCCCGACGACAAGCGCTGCGTGATGGAGGCCCGCCTGCAGGGACGGCAACCGGTGGCGGTGACGCACCTCGCCGCGACAATCGATGACGCCGTGAGTGGTGCGGCCGACAAGATGACATCGGCGCTCGACAGCACGCTCGGCCGCCTGCGCGGCTACTGACGGGCCTAGTTCCCCTCGCGCCGACCCTGCGTGCGCTGGGTACGGGACGCTGGGTGGCCTTGCGCGCGCGACAGGTGAGACTTGACGTTGGCGTGCTGCGTGCGGACGCCTTTCGTCTGCGCGCCGCGCGCCTCCATGCCCTCGGTCTCGCCGTCCTGCCCTGCGCCGCCTCCCGGGCCCTCTTCGTCCATCGCTCCTTCCGGCGCGGCGGCGCCCTCCTGCCGGGCCACCCGCTGCTTCACCTGCGCGACGAGTGCCCGGGCGCGCTTCTTCGCCTCGGCGGTCGATGTGTTCCTGGCCATTGGCCAATCCTACTCCTCCTCGGCGTCGCAGGGCTTGCGCGCCACCCGGGGCTCATCTACGCTTCACCCGATTCCTGAACGCTGGAGGATGGTGTCGATGCCGCGCCGCTGGTCGCGCAATGCCCTGGCCCTGGTGGCGGGCACGGGGTTCGTGGTGCTCGGCTGTGCGTCGGGCGGGCCCGTGGCCCCCGTCCGCGATCCGGCCCGCACCGGGGCCTCGTCTCTCAGGGTGGTCGAGGATCTCGAGGCCGGCACGCTGGCGGTGTACCGCGACGGCCAGCAGACGCCGGTGGTCACGCAGCACGCCCGCGCAGACCATCGACCCTACCTCCACCCGATCGCGGCGCCCGACGGCAGGGGCGTTCTGACCGAGTTCAGCCCCGGCCACCACCGCCATCAGACAGGTCTGTACTGGGGGTTCACGCGCGTCAACGGCCGCGACTACTTCCACAATCCGCAGGGCGACTACTGGCGGCGCGTGTCGCTCGAGGTGCTCGCCGCGACCGGCGACGTCGTGCGCTGGCAGACGGTGTACGACCTGCTCGACGAAACAGGTCAGCCTGTTCTTACGGAAACACAGCGGTGGGCCATGCGCGAGGATGCCGGCCGGTTCGTTCTCGATCTCGAGTGGCGGGGCCTCGCCCGCCGCCACGTCACCATCGGACAGTACGACTACGGCGGCCTGTTCCTGCGGATGCCCTGGCGTGAAGGCATCGCGGGCGCGGTCGTGAACGCGGCACGGCAGCGCGACGCCCGGGCGGAGGGACAACGCGCGATGTGGATCGACGTCGGGATGCAGGTCGAGGGACGCGACGATCTCGCGCACGTCGCCATCTTCGATCACCCCGACAACGGCGGGTATCCGCAGACCTGGCGCGTTGACGGGCAGCTCGGCGTCGGGACGGCCCGTTCGCGCACCGGCGACTGGTCCATCGCCGACGGCGAGACGGAAGTCATCCGTCATCGTCTGGTTGCCTACACGGGCACGCTCGACGACGTGGCGATGACCAACGCCTGGATGGAGTACAGCGGCGTGCGCTCGACCTCCGTGTTGTGGGCCATTGCGCAGCGCGAAGGACGCGATGCCGAGTTCCTCTCGCCCGAACGCGCAGCGTCGCAGATGACCACGATGGACGGCTTCACGGTGGGCGTCTGGGCGGCCGAGCCGATGATCACGCAGCCGATGGCGTTCACCTGGGACGACCGCGGACGGCTGTGGATCGCCGAGAACCGCGACTACGAGTCGCGGGGCGACGGGTTCTCCAACTCCGGCGACAGCCGCATCCTGATCCTCGAGGACACCGACGGGGACGGCGTGGCCGATCGTCGTACGGTCTTCATGGAGGGGCTCGCGTTTCCCGCCGCACTGGCCGTGGGGTTCGACGGCGTGTACGTCGGGGCGCCACCCAATCTCCTGTTCATCCCCGACCGCGATCGCGACGACAAGGCCGATGAAGACGACATCGAGGTGCTGCTCACCGGGTGGGGCATCCGCGACCGGCACGAGACGCTGAACAGCCTGCACTGGGGCCCCGACGGCTGGCTCTACGGGCTGCAGGGCTTCGCCACGCCATCGAAGGTGCGGAGGCCGGCAGGGCGAGGCCGGCTGTACCGCCATCGTGATGCCTTTCCGGAGGACGTACTCGAGGGGGACGGCGTCGACATCAACGGCGGCGTGTGGCGGTACCACCCGACCAGGCACGAGTTCGAGGTGGTGGCCCACGGCTTCAGCAACCCGTGGGGCATCGACCACGACGCGAAGGGCCAGTTGCTGATGAGCGCCTGCGTCATTCCGCACCTGTGGCACGTGGTCCCCGGCGGCATCTACCACCGGCAGGGCGGACAGCACTTCAACCCGTACGTGTACAGCGACATCACCACGATCGCCGACCACCGGCATCGCTCGGCGCACGGCGGCGCACGCGTGTATCTGTCGGATGCCTTCCCCGAGTCGCATCACGGCCGCCTGTTCATGGCCAACATCCACGAGCACGCCGTGCTGTCCGATGTCCTGGTGCGCGCGGGATCGGGGTTCACCGCGCACCATGGCGACGACTTCCTGCTGGCCAACAACGCGCAGTTCATCGGCTTCAGCCTCGAGATCGGCCCGGACGGCGCGCTGTACGTGCTCGACTGGCACGACGCCGACATCTGCGGACAGGAAGTGCTGCACAAGGAGACGGGCCGCATCTTCCGCGTCGCGCCCGAGCACTCGCTCGCCGAGTCGTGGGAGGGACGCTACGACGATCTGCGCGCGATGAGTGACGCGGAGCTGGTGGCGATGCAGACCCGGCGCAGCGCCTGGCATGCGCGGCGCGCCCGCCTGCAGCTGCAGCACCGTGCCGCCACGCAGCGCCTGCGGCCGGACACGCACGCGCGACTGCGTGAGCTGTTCCTTACGGACGAGAACCCGGACTGGCGGCTGCGCGCGCTGTGGGCGCTGCACGTGACGGGCGGATGGACGCCGGAGGCGCTGCTGGACGCCCTGAACGCCGGCGACGCCTGGGTGCGAGGCTGGGCGGTGCAGCTGCTGGCCGAGGATCGCGCGCCTTCGAGTGCCGTGCGCGCGCGGTTCGCCGGGATGGCGCGCGACGACGCGTCACCGGTCGTTCGCCTGTACCTCGCGTCCGCCCTGCAGCGCCTGGCGCACGACGACCGCTGGCCAATCGCCGACGCGCTGCTGTCACACGCCGAAGACGCGGTGGACCACAACCTGCCGAAGATGATCTGGCTGGGGGTGGAACCGCTCGTCGAGAGTGACCCGGGGCGGGCGCTCGCGCTCGCCGGGCGCAGCCGCATCCCGCTCGTGACGCGCTTCATCGCGCGACGCGCTGCCGATGCCGACGCACTCGATCTGCTGGTGACGACGCTCGGGACGGTGGAGGCGGGCCACGCCGACCTGCTCGAAGGCACGCGTGACGCGCTCGAGGGACGGGTGGGTGTCACGGCCCCCGCGGCGTGGCCGTCCGTGTATGCCCGCCTGCAGCGCGTCTCGACCGAGGTCGCTCAACGCGCGCGCGAGGTGCACGAGCAGTTCGGCACGGCCGACGCCGCGCGTCGTGATCTCGCGACAGCCACGAGCCGATCGGCGTCCGCCGGCGATCGGCAGCGGGCCGTGCGCCGGCTTGCCGCACAGCAGCGTCGTGAGCTGGTGCCGGCCCTGCCGGGGCTCGTCGACGATGCCGACGTGCGCGTCGAGGCCATCCGCGCGATCGCTTCGTTCAACGAAGAGGCACTTGGACGCGACCTGCTCGAGCGTTACCCGACCCTGGGGCCCGACGAGCGGGTCGAGGCGATTCGCACGCTGGCCTCGCGTCCGACGTACGGGTGGCAGCTCACCCGCGCGATCGCCAGTGACCGCGTGCCGAGACGCGACGTGCCGACACACGTCGCGCGACAGCTGCTCCGCGTGGTCGGCAGCGGATTCATCGAGGTGTGGGGCCCCGTCGAAGAGAGCGCGAACGATGCGCGCGCCTACGCCCGCTATCGTCGCCTGCTCACCGACGCGGCCGTGCGCGCAGCGGACGCCGGCAACGGGCGCGCCGTCTACGAGCGCACCTGCGGCACGTGCCACAAGCTCTTCGGCGAGGGCGGCGTGCTCGGGCCCGACCTGACCGGCTCGAATCGCGGCAACCTCGAGTACCTGCTCTTCAACGTGCTCGATCCGAGCGGCGAACTGCAGGACGACTACCGGATGGTCGTCGTCACGACGCGCGACGGACGCACGTATACGGGCAACGTCGCGGCCGAGACGGACCGGCAGATCACGCTGCGCGTCGTCGGCCAGGACGCCGTGACGATTCGCCTCGCCGACGTCCAGTCACGAGACGTCACCGCCGTGTCGATGATGCCGCCGGGGCTGTTCGACGCGCTCGACGACCGGGAGGTGCTCGACCTGGTCGCGTATCTGCGGACGGCCGAACAGGTCAGGTGATCGGTGTCTTCATCCAGGGCGCCGTGTTGTGGAAGTTCACGACCACGCCGCCGGGAGGATTGATCGCGTCGCAGGCCGCGCGCTCATCCGGCGTGAGGGTCGTCTCGAGGACGGGCACCAGGTCCTGCAACTGCTGCAGCGTGCGCGGTCCCATGATGGGTGCGGTCACGGCGGGCTGGTCCTTGCACCACAGCAGCGCGAGGAGGCCCGGTGTGCGGCCGTGCGTCTTCGCGACGCGGGCGAAGGAGGCGCCTGCCTCGATGCCGCGGGCCGTCACGCGCTCCGCATAGATGCTGCCCGGCTGGCGTGCCGCGCGTGAGTCGTCCGGAAGCGATCCGCCCGGAGCGTAACGTCCGGCCAGCACGCCCTGCGCGAGCGGCGCCCACGGCAGCAGCGCGAGGTCGTAGCGGCTCGCGAGCGGCACGAGTTCGTTCTCGATGCGGCGGTCGAGGAGATTGTACGGGGGCTGCTCGCTGACGTAGCGTGCGAGCCCGTACCGCTCGCTCGTCGCCAGCGCTTCCATGACCATCCACGCCGGATGCGTCGAGCAGCCGATGTAGCGTACCTTGCCGGCCTTCACGAGGTCGGTCAGCGCGCCCAGGGTTTCGTCCACCGGGATGTCCTGGCTCGGTCGGTGGACCTGATAGAGATCGATGTAGTCGGTGCCGAGGCGCCTCAGCGACGCCTCGCAGGCACGGATGATGTGCCAGCGAGAGTTGCCGAGGTCGTTCGGGCCGTCACCGGTGCGCCCATGGACCTTCGTGGCGAGGATGACGCGGTCACGTCGTCCCGCGAGCGCCTTGCCGACGACGATCTCGCTCTCGCCGCCGTTGTAGATGTCGGCGGTGTCGAGCAGGTTGATGCCGGCGTCCATTGCGGCGTGCACCATGCGCATCGCCTCGTCATCGGGTGTGGGGCCGCCGAGGTTCATGGTGCCGAAGCAGAGCGGCGAGACCTTGAGTCCTGTGCGCCCGAGGCGTCGATACTCCATGACCGCGGACTATATCCCGGCCGGTCTCCTCAGTGGCGCGTGGGGCGAAGACGCCGCGCGGTCGCGATGTGCGCCCGTTGCTCCGCCAGCGTTGAGTGAGGTCGCCTACGCCTGCGACCAGTCGCTGTTCCCGACGGTCGGGTCGGTCAACCCCGTGCTGACCGGGCTGACGCTCGCGCGTCAGCTGAGCGAGCACCTGACGCCTCGAGTGAGTCGGGAACGTCCCGGGCACATGTCGTCAGTGGGGCAGGTGCTGGCGCACGGCACCGTACAGATACGTGCCTCCAACGGCCGACACCAGGGCGACCACGTACACCGTGTGGCCTGCACCGATCAGCGTGAAGATGGGGCCGGGACAGGCGCCGAGCAGCGCCCATCCCAGGCCGAACACCGCGCCGCCGAATACGTAGCGCGCGCCGAAGGGCGTCCAGGTCTTCGGAACCGTCTCGATGCGCGTGCCCTCGAGCGACCGCGCCCCGAGCCACAGCAGGACGGCCCGGCTGATTGCCGCGACCGTCACCGCCACGGCGATGACGCCGTACATGTGGACGCTCTGGAACCGGAACATCTCCTGGATGCGGTACCACGACGCTACTTCCGATTGCATGAACACGATGCCGAGCCCCGTGCCAACCCCCAGGTAGCCCAGCCATGCCAGACGTCCAGGTGCCGCGGCTGACGCGGGCCGAACGAGGTCGTCGTCGGTGAGGTCGTCAGGGGCGGTGGTCGCGTGCCGAGTCATGGAAGCGGACGTCCTCAGAGAATCCACGGCAGCAGCACGTGCGTCATCGCGAGCCCACCGGCGAAGAACCCGATGACCGCGAGCAGTGACGGCCCCTGCCAGGCGGCGAGTCCGGAGATCGCGTGCCCCGACGTGCAGCCTCCGGCCCAGCGCGCGCCGAAGCCCACCAGCCCACCGCCGATGACCATCGTCACGAAGCCCCTCCACGTCAGGAGCGCGCTCCAGCTCGCGAGTTCCGGCGGGGCGATGCCGCCGAGGTCCATCAGGCCGAGCGCCCGAAGGTCGGCTGCCGTGGCAGCCGAGATGTTGACCGTCACCGGCGAGTCGGTGAGAAACGTGCCGGCGACCCACCCGCCAAGCACGAGTCCTGCGGCGAACATCAGATTCCAGCCGCCCTGCCGCTTCCAGTCGTAGCTGAACAGAGGCAGGCGCGAACCCGTGAGCGCACACAGGTGACGCAGGTTGGCCGACGCGGCGAACTGCCGATTGCCCACCAGGAGTAGCAGGGGAACGACGAGCCCGATGAGGGCGCCGGCGATGTACCAGGACCACGGTGTGGTTTGTAGAAAGGACATGTTCGGCACTTTCAGAACGCTCCGGGGAGCGTGCCTCCCGCCAGGACGAGCGCGAGCGTGATCACGCGGACGCGTCCTCCGTGGGAGGGTCGACCATCGCCGCCAGCGCCGCATCCCGGGTCACCAGATCGGCCTCGAGCATTCCCGCCAGGCAGAGGTAGGTGGCGTCATACGTGGTCAGCCCCGTTGCTCTGGCCAGCAGTACGACATCGACCGGATCGGGGTCGATCCAGGTGATGCCCTGGCGCTCATCCAGAGCGAGGGTGAGCGCCTCGAGCACGCGCCGTGCCTGCTCGGGACGCGCCTTGCACTTCTTCAGCGCGACGCTGAACAACTCGTACTGCAGCAGGCGGGGCGCATGGAGTGCGGCTCCGTCGAGCCGACGGGCCCAGGTGTCGGCATCGGGCTCGACGAAACACACGGCGGCCAGGGCCGATGCATCGACGACGACCGGGGTTACGTCATGCTTCATGCTTCATGCTTCATGACCGTACCGAAGCTTCATGCTTCATGACCGTACCGATGCTTCATGCTTCATGACCGTACCGATGCGTCGACGCGACCGGCGTCACCGATGGGTCCGATCGTCACGAATCATGGCGACGGCTTCATCGGGCGTTCGCAGGCCCA
>CAYMAG010000097.1:10862-17133 GCA_964388335.1 uncultured Vicinamibacteraceae bacterium
TGGGTCCGATCGTCACGAATCATGGCGACGGCTTCATCGGGCGTTCGCAGGCCCAGCCTTCGAACCTCGTCGAGCAGCAGTCGGGCCCGGAACGGCACGCCACCAACGTGCGCCTCGATCATGGCCATCAGCTCACCCTGCAGTGACCGGTGATTGCGGCGGGCTCTCTCGCGGAGCGCTTCCGCCAGGTCGTCCGGTACGTCCTTGACCGACAGGTTGACTGACATCGTTATGCCTCCAGAACGGAGCCATTATAGCTTCCCCTTCTTGAGCCGGCAACGACGGCGCTCAGCGAACCACAACCGGCCGGGGTGCGATCAGCCGTTCGATTTGCTCGATGTCGAACTCCGTGAGCAGGCCGAAAGCGAACATCTCGGGCATCTGCTGCGCCGTGATGTCCTGGTCGAACACAGCGCGCAAGGTGCGCCAACCGCCGTGTGTCTGCACGCCTTTGATGGCGTCGGGCTCGAGCGCGGCAGCCACCAGCGCAATCAGGCTGGTACGCGGGCCGTGCGCGGCGACGTCCACCGGTCCGCCGTGACGCGCGGCCAGCCACCGCGCCGACGCAGCGACCTGGGCGGCCTGGATGCCCAGCGGACGCTCCCCGAGCGACGAGACGAGCAGGCCGAACAGGAAGTCGCGCTGGCCGAGCGCCGACTCGCCGAAGTAGAAGGGATCGACCGCAGCCACGCGCTGGCCCTCGGTCACCAACGCGCGCGCCGCGTCACCCGCGGCGCCCCGACCGCCGTCGGCGAGCAGCAGCGTCGTGCCTGTGGCGGCGCCGCTCGGCGCGAACTCGACGGCAGGCACCGTCCAGTGGTCCATGTGCAGCTTCCAGAAGGCGGCGCCGGCTTCCGTACCCGCCTCCACGGCCCGTGCGTCGTAGCGCGGAGCGTTGACGAGCGCCCGCAGCCCGTCGCGGGTCGGCGTGCCGGGCCGCGGCAGTCCAGAGGCGAGGCGACGCGCGAGCGACCGGAAGTCGGCGTTGTCCTCCGGCAGCGGTGTGGCAAGCTGCGCGACCTGGCGGAGTTCGTGCGTCACATCGATCTCGCGGGGGTCGAAGTCCGGGCGGCTGTTGAAGAAGTGGCGGTGGAGAAAACGGTACAGGGCCTCGCGGTTGTCGCGCTCGTAGTTGTGTCCCTCGTCGTGGTTGACGTAGTAGCCGAACCGGTCGGCGGCACCGAGCAGGCGGAAGACCGGGGTGACCTGCTGCACCATGGGCCCCAGGGCGTAGTCGGCCCTGAAGCAGCAGGTGTCCTTTGCGTTGTGCGACAACTGCAACGGGCGCGGCGCGACCAGCGCATTGAGGTGCGGGTAATCAACGACCGACGCGAGGTCTGACGGCGTCTGCTCGGAGTCGCCGAGGTCCTTGTCGGGCCACTGCGTGCGCGTCACGTAGCTCGAGTGTCCGGCGAGCGGGCTCGCCAGCGTCACGCGCGTGTCGAGCGCGCTGATCATGATCGTCTGCCAGCCGCCGCCCGACAGACCCGTCACGCCGATGCGCGCCGGATCGGCGTTGGGCAGGTCGAGCGCGATGTCGACCGACTTGCGCAGCTGCTCGTAGAACACGGCCAGTCCCGGCGTCCCGACGAGGTCGAGCTGATTCATCCGGTAGTGGACGAGCCCGTCGTTGGCCAGCTGGCTCTGGCCAATCCACTCGACGTTGAGCGCATACATGCCCTTCTTCGCCAGGTTGATGCATCGCGCCTGGATGTACGAGTTACCGATGCCCGCGCCTTCGTGACCGTTGACGTTGATCACCACCGGGGTGGGACCGGCCGGCGCCGGGGTCGGCGCGTACAGGAGTCCGGGCACCACGAGACCCGGCACCGCCTCGAAGCGCAGCTTCCGGACGATGTAGCCGTCGCCGGGCAGGTCGTCGACGAACTCGACGGCCACCTTCTGTTG
This sequence comes from uncultured Vicinamibacteraceae bacterium, assembly GCA_964388335.1. Lineage (GTDB taxonomy): Bacteria > Acidobacteriota > Vicinamibacteria > Vicinamibacterales > Vicinamibacteraceae > JAEZDP01. The sequence goes on from CAYMAG010000097.1 coordinate 12,771, forward strand.
CCGCCAGTCGCGGGCGGCTCCGCGATAGACCACCTCGTCGAGCAGGCGCCGGCGCAGGGTCGTCGCGTAGGCCGTCCACGCGTCTGGCGTCGACGGTACGGTGAGCACGGGCACCTTCGAGGCGAGCCACACCTGCGTGTCCACGCGCGTCTGATCGGAGGCCAGGATCGGGCGCTTCAAGGCGACGTCCACACCCGACTGGGCAGAGAGAGTGAGTGTCGCAGCAAGGATGGCGAAGGCTGTCGGTCGCATGGCGTGCCTACTCTACCGGAAGGCGGGCCCATGCTTCATGCTTCATGTCTCTTGCTGTCCGGCCGAAGCTCGAAGACCGTTGAGGTAGTACCGCGTGTCCTCGCCCGTACTTCATGCTTCATCCCAGGTGTCGTGCGAAGAGGTCGTAGGCCAGTTCGCGCATCGGCAGGGGGAAGTCGTGGTCGGCATCGTGGAACTTCATCAGGTCGAGCCGCGGCAACCGGCGCGCCACTGCAGGTGGCGGTCCGGACCGTCCCCGTGCGGACATCGGAGTCCGGGCCTGCGATCCGCTCACCAGGGCGGCGGCCACCGCGAGGACCGGCGGCGCGATTGATGGTTGCTCAGGCGCATGTCAGCGAGTCTCGTGGACGACGCGTCCGCCGACGATGGTCGTCGTGACGCGTGCGTCGGCAAGGGATGTCGGGTCGGCCGTCATGAGGTCGCGGTCGATGATGACCAGGTCGGCGAAGTAGCCGGGCGCGAGCATACCCTTTGCCGACTCGTCGAAGGAGGCGTACGCGCCGCTGGACGTGTACGCGCGCAGGGCATCCTCGACGCTGATGCGCTGGTCGGGAACCCAGCCTCCTGGATGCGCGCCATCCAGCGTGCGCCGCGTCACGGCGGCGTAGATGCCTTCGAGCGGTGTGGGCGGCGCGACGAACCAGTCCGACCCGAAGGCCACGCGCGCGCCAGCGTCGAGCAGCGACCTGAACGCATAGGTCGTCTCGATGCGTTCGCGACCGATGACGCGTTCCGCCCACCGCCCATCGTCTATGGCGTGGTAGGGCTGCATGCTCGGGATGACGCCGAGCGACGCGAAGCGAGGCACGTCGCGTGGTGACAGGTGCTGGGCGTGTTCGACGCGGAAGCGGCGGTCGCGGGCACCGTGGTCGCGCGTGACCTCTTCGTAGATGTCGAGGAGTTCGCGGTTTGCCCGATCGCCGATGGCGTGCACCGCGACGTGCAGCGCCGCCTGGTCGGCTCCGGCAATCCAGGACCGCAACTGATCCGGCGTCGAGACGAACAGGCCACGCTGGTCAGCGCGTCCGACGTACGGGTCGTCGAACAGCGCGGTCTGCGAACCGAGGGAACCATCGACGAAGCCCTTCAACAGGCCGACCCGCAGCCAGTCGTCGCCGCGTCCGTCGCTGGCCACACGGTCGCGGAGACGCTGCCAGTCCGCCAGGGGAACCGCGGCGTAGATGCGCGTGCGCAGCAGCCCGGCACGACGCGCCCGTGTGAACGTGTCCAGGTCGACCCAGCCGCCCATGTGATGCACGGAGGTCACGCCCTGGGCGGCGACGTACGACATCGCGGCGTCGAGCGCGCGGTCCTGCATCGCCTCGGACGGTGGCGGGACGACGCGGTCGACCAGCGCCATGGCGTTGTCCTTGAGGACGCCCGTCGGCTCGCCGCTGCGCTGTCGGACGATCTCGCCCCCGTCACCTGGCGCCGTGGTCGCATCGATACGGGCGGCCTGGAGCGCCCGGCTGTTGGCGAGCGCCATGTGCCCGTCGAGCCTGTTCACCCACACTGGATGGTCGGGCGTGACGGTGTCGATCCAGTCGCGTGCCGGCAACTCCCCGCCCCAGTGCTCATGGTCCCAGTCACCGCCGGTAATCCAGGTGCCGGTGGGCAGGGTGCCGGCGAACGCGGCGATACGCCGCACGAACTCCTCGCGGGTCGTGGCGTCTCGCAGCTGCACCGACGCCAGGCGGAAGCCGCCGTCGATGAAGTGGACGTGCGTGTCGATGAAGCCCGGCGCGACGAACTGTCCGCCTGCGTCGATGACGCGTGCACCGCCGGCCAGTGCCCGCACCTCGTCCGTCGTGCCGACGAGGGCGATGCGGTCGGCCGCGAGCGCGAGGGCCTCGGCCTTCGGACGAGAAGGGTCACCCGTCCAGACGTTCGCGTTGACGATGGCCAGTGTGATGGGCATGGACCGCTCCGGCTCTGATGCCCGGCCGCATCCGCCGGTCATCGTGAGACAGACGAAAGCCACGGCTGCCAGTGGCGTGCGTGCGACGCCTGGGCGGTGAGCAGCGGCGACACCGGCTGGCCCGGCACGGCGGGCGTACCGGGATCGCTCGCGGCGGGCGGCATCGTGCTGGGGTATCACGTGGTGTACTGGCTGGGCGTCAGGCGACGGATCGTGCGCCACGCCCGGACGTGTGCGACAGTCACAATCGACCACGGGACCGGGCGCATCTGGTACGACAGCGGAGTGCTCCACCCGGGTCCCCTTGCCTCTCCGCGTGCTCCGCGAACTCCGCGTGCTCCGCGTGCTCCGCGTGCCCGCGTGCCCGCGTGAACCCACTTCCTCCGCGTGAACCTGCTTGCTCCGCGTGCTCCGCGTGGACCCGCTTCCTCCGCGTGCTCCGCGTGACTCGCTTCCTCCGTGATCGCTCCGCGTGATCTGCGTGCTCTGCGTGCTCCGCGCGATCTGCGTGCTCCGCGTGGACCCGCTTCCTCCGCGTGCCCCGTGTGCTCCGCGTGAACTCCGCGTGCTCCGCGTGCTCCGCGTGACCCGCTTCCTCCGTGATCGCTCCGTTCGCGGGCAGGCACGACGTGCACCGGCGTGAACGCGCGCCCGCGGGGCGGACGGAGGGAACGGCTGCACAACGACGCAACAGAGCGCGCAGCCGAGTCACTCGGATTCGATGACCGGTTCGGGCTGTGGCTGGTGCGGGTGCAACTCCGGGTGTCGCTCGAGCGTGCGCACGCAGGCGTTCCAGCGCAACACCGCGTCGGCCTGATTCGGCAGGCTGGCTTCGATGGCGCGGGCGAAGCACTCCAGGGCTGCCACGAAACTGTCGTAGGCGAAGTCGCCCGCCGCTCGACTCGCGTGTTGCGTCAGATACGCCCGCCCATGGCGCTCGTGAATGATGCCTTCGTAGTAGGCGCGGGAGTAGTCGGTCGAGAGGTGAGGCACGAGATCGAGCGCGCGCCGCACGTGCTGTCCGAGACCGTCCTCGTCGAACTGATCGGTGATGGCCAGAATCTTCATCGCCAGCGCCGGTTGATGAGCGCTGTCGTGCGCCAGCACATCGTCGCAGATGCTTTCGGCAATCGCGCCCTCGTTCAGCAGACGGTACCGCTCGGCCTTGCTCAGGGCAGAGGCCAGGGCCTCACGCGGAATCGGCTTCAGTGCGTACATGGCGACCTCCAGTCCCCGGGATCAGGCGCGGCGGAACAACCGGCGCAGCGGATCGAAATAGCGGTCGACCACCCGTTCCTTGAGCGGAATGATCGCGTTGTCGGTGATGGTGATGTGCTCGGGGCAGACCTTCGTGCAGCACTTGGTGATGTTGCACAGCCCGACGCCATGCGTCTCGCGCAGGGCCTCGCGACGGTCGGCGACGTCGAGCGGGTGCATCTCGAGCGCCGCCGTGTAGACGAGGAAGCGCGGCCCGATGAACTGGTCGTGCATGTGATGTTCGCGCAGGACGTGACAGACGTCCTGGCACAGGAAGCACTCGATGCACTTGCGAAACTCCTGCACCCGGTCCACGTCCTCCTGCGCCATGCGCCACGTGCCGTCCGCCGCGTCGGGCGGCCGGGGCGTGAAGGGCGTGATGGTGGGCTTGATCCGGAAGTTCACCGAGACGTCGGTCACCAGGTCGCGAATGACCGGAAACGCCCGCATCGGCTCGACGGTGACCGGCTCGTCGGCGGGGAGGTCGCCGAGGCGCGTCATGCACATCAGGCGCGGGCGGCCGTTGATCTCGGCCGAGCACGAGCCGCACTTGCCGGCCTTGCAGTTCCAGCGGCACGCGAGGTCGTGCGCCGTGTCGGCCTGAATCCGATGGACCGCGTCGAGCACGACCATTCCCTCCGACACCTCGGTGGTGTAGTCGTGCAACGCGCCTCCGGCTGCGTCGCCCCGCCATACGCGAAACACTCGATCGGGCATTGATGGCCTCTGTCGGACTACAGGCTTCGGGCTTCAGGTTACGGGCTACAGGTACAGGCTTGCCCGCCGGAGCCTCCGGCGATGGGGCTTGCCCGCCGGAGCCTCTGGCGATGGGGGCTTGCCCCGCCGGAGCCTCTGGCGATGGGGCTTGCCCCGCCGGAGCCTCTGGCGATGGGGCTTGCCCCGCCGGAGCCTCTG
>CAYMAG010000098.1:0-17129 GCA_964388335.1 uncultured Vicinamibacteraceae bacterium
GGCGCTGAGGCTCGAGATGCCGCCGTGTCGGGTAGCATGTGCCCCATGACCGGCGCTTCCTCCCACGACGTCACCTGCGTCGTCGACGCGAAGAACAAGTGCGGCGAAGGTCCGCTGTGGCATCCGGGCGAGGAGGCCATCTACTGGACCGACATCAACGGCTTCACCGTGCAGCGCTACCGTCCCGCCGACGGCCACGTGCAGACGTGGCACTTCGGCGAGCCGGCGTGCGCGTTGTCGCTGACGACCGGGCCCGGTCGATTGCTGCTCGCGCTGGGCTCGCAGGTCATCCTGTGGACGCCCGCGACCGACGCGCGGGTAGTGCTCGCACGGCCCGAAACCGACACGCCGGCGCATCGCCTGAACGATGGCGCCACAGATCCCGCGGGCCGGTTCTGGGTGGGCAGCATGCCCAACAACGTGGCACCGGACGGCACTCCTCAGGAGTACGGTGGCTACACGGGCTCGCTGTACCGCATCGCGTCCGATGGGTCGGCGACGACCTGGGACCGCGAGTTCGGCATCTACAACACGGCGGTATGGAGTCCGGAATGCCGCACGTTCTACGGCGGCGACTCGGTGGCCAACGTGCTCTACGCCTACGATTACGACGTGGCGACGCAGTCGATCGCGAACCGGCGCGACCTGCTGCGCGGCTACCAACGCGGCGCGCCAGATGGCTCGGCGATGGACGTGGAGGGTTACCTGTGGAACTGCCGCTTCGGGGGCCGATGCATCGTCCGCCTGAGTCCGGCGGGCGAGATCGAGCGTGTCATCGAGATGCCCGTGTCGAACATCACCAACTGCGACTTCGGCGGTCCCGACCTGCAGACGCTCTACATCACGACCGCGGCGCTGGAGACGGGCGCGGGCGAGTCGCCGCTGGCGGGCGGGCTGTTCGCGGTTCGCACGCATGTGCCAGGCTTGCCGACGTCTCCGTTCGAGGTGACCCCGTGAATCGCATCCCCGCCGTCCTCACCCTGTGCACGCTGCTCCTCGCAGCCTGCGGTGCCCCGCCCCCGCCGCCGCCCGCGACCGAGTCACCAGACTTCGTCCCGCTCTTCGACGGCTCCACGTTCGACGGATGGGACGGTGACACCGGCGTGACCTGGCGCATCGAGGACGGCGCGCTGGTCGGCGGCAGCCTCACCACGCGCGTCCCGCGCAACGAGTTCCTCGCGACCACGCGTGAGTTCGCGAACTTCGTCCTCCGCCTCCAGTTCAAGCTCCTCGGCGACGAGGGGTTCGTGAACGCCGGCGTGCAGGTGCGCAGCCAGCGCGTGCCCGACCACCACGAGATGGTCGGCTATCAGCTCGACATCGGCGACCCGTCGTGGTGGGGCAGCCTCTACGACGAGTCACGACGCAATCGCGTGCTCGCGCAGGCCGACATGGACGCCGTCGACACCGTGCTGCGCCGGGGCGAGTGGAACGACTACGAGATTCACTGCGAAGGCCCGCGCGTACGCGCCTTCATCAACGGACTGCAGACCATCGACTACACCGAATCCGACACCTCCATCGTCCAGTCCGGACGCATCGGCCTGCAGATTCACGGCGGCGGGACGGCCGAGGTCTGGTACCGCGACATCCGCATCCGTGAGTTGCCGTGAGGAGCGCATCGTGCTGTTTGAAATAGAGACTGAGGTACAGCAGCGGCTCGCGCAGCATTCCCCCCTCGCACAGCAGCAGCGTGATGAGCAGGCGTCCGACGCGGCCGTTGCCGTCCAGAAACGTATGGAAGATCGTTGAATAGCGCGCGCTGCTGTTCAACTATGCGGCACTATCCTTCAACAACGACTTTCCGCCCGCTCTCCGGTTCTTCGCAATCTCCATCAACACGGCTGCCGGGCCCACCAGGAACAAGGCGTAGTACGGCGCGTGGACGAACTCGAACAGCCGCAACACGGCCTCCACCAGCGCCACGAAGAAGACCACGAGCATCTGCGGGCCCTTGCCGTGCACGGTCGTCTTCGGGTCGGTGATCATGAAGAAGATGAACAGCTGGTACATCGGCCCGGTGATGGGTGCGACTTCTGCCAGGAACGGATGCCCGGTGATGCCCGCGCGCACGGCAGCCAGCACGATGAACGACGCCACGTAGGTCAGCGTGATGTGGAAACGCCCGAGCGTGTGGATGATCACGGCGCCGAAGCACCACACGGTCACCATCGGCAGCAGGTTGTTGCCCCACTGCACGCTCAGGCTCGCCACCGTGTCGGCGGCCAGCACGAGCATCGCGACGATGCCGAGATTGGACGGATTCCAGATGTGGCGCCCGTCCACGCGAATCAGGTACTTCGACGTGACGGCGAGCGCCGAGCACACCGCGTATGGCCAGTAGTCCGGCGAGCGCACGAGCATGCCGACGCTGATGCCCGAGACGTAGGCGCTGGCCAGATGCGGCCACGTCCCGAGGAACAGGCGGCCGTAGATCATCTCGAGCAGGATCGACGTGCCGATCGCGAGGGCCGTCCGCGACCAGCTCTCGAGGAAGCCAAAGGCAATCTGCCCGCCGATGAGCACCAACGTCACCAGGACGGGCGCCAGGTAGCGCTTGTCGAACTGGAACCGCGGGCGGCTGGGTTGCACGTCGGCCTGGGCGTCCGCGCCGCTCGCCGTCATCACCCCGGTCGTCATGCCGACTCCCTGATCCTGTGGATGCGGTTCACGGCCGGGCGCAGCACTTCCTGCACGTGCCCCGACGGCCATCGGATGATGACCTTGTCCACCTCACCCGCCTGGCCGAGGCCGAAATGCAGCGTGCGCTGGTTCTGCGAGCAGAAGCCCGACCCGCCGGTGACCTCCTGCGCCTGTCGCTGGTCGTTCCAGTACACGGTCACGCGCGCGCCGATCGCGCTGCGGTTGCTGCAGCCGACCGTCGACTCGTCCAGGCAACTGCCCTCGAGCGCGAACCCGACCCAGTCGCGGCCAGGCGCCACGTCGTTGCGGTACAACAGCAAGGGACCGTTCTGGTTGGCGACGATCACGTCGAGCATGCCTCGCGACGAGAGGTCGGCCAGGGCCACGGCGCGTCCGTCGTGGCGGTCCGTCGCCCCCACCATCGGCGCCACGTCGACGAAGCGGCCCCCGCCGTCGTTCACCCACACCTTCTTCTGCTGGTACCCGGCGAGACTGCGGCCGGTGATGGCCGGCCAGTGGTTCGCATCCGAGATGACCCGTTCGTGGCCGCCGGCGACCTTCGAGTAGTCGTACCAGTAGCTGTCGTTGCGCGACGCCGACACGTAGCCGTTCACCAGGTAGATGTCGAGCAGGCCGTCGTTGTTGAGGTCGCCGAACTGCGCCCCGAACGCCCAGCCGCCGAGGTCGACGCCCAGCGAACGGGCCATGTTCTCGTAGCGCGGCACGCCTCCCGAGACGCCGGTCGGTACCCAGAGGTTGTTGCCCTGCAGCAGGATGCCTTCCTCGGAGATGTTCGACACGTAGATCGCGAAGCGACCATCGTTGAAGATGTCGCCCACCGACGCGTTCATCCCGCTCTTGGGCGCGTACCCGACACCAGACTCGCGGCCGACTTCGCGGAACGTTCCACTGCTGTTCAGGTACAACTCCGACACCCCGTAGTCGTTGGCGATGAAGAGATCCGGATAACCCGACCCGTCGAGATCGGCCGCGACGGCCGCGAGCGCCCAGCGGCGCGACGAGAGCCCCACCTGCTCGCTCACCTCTTCGAAGCGTCCACCACCCAGATTCCGATACAGATACTTGCGCCCGCCGTTCCTCGCGTACTCGAAGCTCTGGGGCATCATGCGGGTGTTCTCGAGCTTCCAGAGATTGACGTCCTCGGAGTAATACCCGCCCAGGAACATGTCGAGCAGACCATCACGGTCGAAGTCGAACCACACGGCCGTGTTGACGTTGGCCCAGGCCGGCAGTCCGGCCTGCGGGACGGGCGCGAACGACTGTCCGCGGTCGTTCCTGAACAGCTCCGATCGTCCCCAGCGGAACAGCAGCAGGTCTTCGAAGCCGTCGTTGTCGTAGTCGCCCCACACGGCGCCCATCGAAACGCCGGTTTCCGGCGCATTCACCGCCGCCAGGCCGAGCCGCTCCGCGATCTCCTCGAACGTGCCGTCGCCCCGGTTGCGGTACAGCCTGTTGAGTCCGCCTTCTCGGCTCGTCGTGACGTAGAGGTCGGGGTGGCCGTCGGCGTCCACGTCGACCACCGACACGGATGCGCCCATCGACGCCACCAGCGGCATGATGTGCGCGAGCTTCGGATCGAGGGACGGTGACTCGTGAACGAAATCGAGGCCGGCGGCCTGCGCCGACTCGATGAGGCGGAAGCCGTACTGCGCACGTGCGTCGACGCCGGCCGTGCCCGCGGCCGACGCTCGCGGCCCCGTGCGCCGCATGATGGCCGGCGTCGCGAGGAGCGCGACGAAGATGACCGCGAGGATGGGCGTACTGTAGCGTTTCATGGCGTCTGCCGTCCCGGCATCGCGGGTGTCCGCAGCGCGTGACGTGCCAGCGCGGGCGCCACGTACCGCGTGTGGTAGTCCGCGAAGTCGTGCGGGTGCTTCAGGGCCACCGGGTCATCCTCGAGCCGGCCCGGCGGACGATCGTACAGGCCGGTGTCGTGCGTCGGCAGCGGCAGCACCGAGCGCGAGTACGTGGTGTTGAAGTCGCCGTCCTTCACCCATCCGTCGCTGACGACAATGAAGTCGCGGCGATGGCCGGGACCTGCCGGACCCGCCTCGAGGAACCGCACCTGGAGTTCGTCGCCCGCATTCATGATGACGTAGCGGTCGTCCACGTCGAGGACCAGCGGACGCACATCGCCGAACCTCGTGTGGTAGCCCTCGAGGTCGAGCCAGCGCGGCGTCGTCCCGTCGAGCGCGTACCGCGGCCGCTCCGGGGTGCTTGCGTCGGCCTGCACGGTGGCCGAATACCCACGATATCGCAACTCGGCCGTGTGTGGCAGCAGGCGAATCGGCGCGACCGCAACGTCGGGACGCCCGAGCGCCCAGCCAATCCGGTCCCAGAAGACCTCGAGGTTCGTGGCGATCCGCAGGCGAACGGGGCCGGATGCCGGCAGATGGGGCGCGAGGTCGAACAGGATGGTCTTGTCCTTTCCCGCCGGGAACCCGATGTTCGGGGCGATGGTGCGAAACGCGCCGGACGCGTCGGCGAGTTGGAGGGCGATGCCCTTCGGTGCCGCGTGCCGTCCCTGGCTGATCGCGACGTTGATGGAACTGTCCGTCGGATGAATCCAGCCTTGCGCGATGAGCCAGACGGGGCCGGAGCGCGGCGTGCTGTCGGGCAGTGCCACCTCGACGAAGTGGTTACGCGTGATGCCCTGATACCGGCCACGTCCCGCGACGTCGAGGTGGACGTCGTCGCGCGCCTGCACGACGTGGAGCACGTCGCGCCCCTCATCGTCGCGCGCGGCCGCCAGCGACTGCACGGGGCCGGTCACGATGATGTCGTTCGACGGCGCGGGCACCGCGAATCGCTCGTCCACCCAGATCTCGGTGTCGTCGGGGTGATCGACGACGAGCAGCGAGACGAGGTCGAAGAAGTGCGTCTCCCAGAGTTCGGCGGTGATGCGCAGGTCGTAGTGGCCGTCGCGCGGCACGAGCTGGTCGCCGCGCACCTTCACGCGGTCCTCCGTCATCAGGACGTCCGCGGTGTCCTGGGCGTTGATGCGCAGGCCGAGCGGCGAGCGCCAGAGGACGTCGGTGACGAACGCCATCTCGCGGCCGTTCCAGGCGAACAGCCAGGGACACGACCCCTTGAGGCGCTGCGTGGCTTCCACGACGCGGTCGCCCTCGAAGCCGAACTCCGACTGCATCGTCCCGTTGGGCCACAGCAGGCGGACGACCTCGGCGCCCGTCGCTTCACCAAGGCCCACGTGCACCAGCGGAGAGGTGATGAGGCGCTTCTGCAGGTGCAGACCGGTGCGCACTTCCACTTCGCCGCCGATGCCGAACGAGTTGATACGCTGATCGCCGAAGGCGGTCGCGGCCCGTGGACGCACCGTCTGCCAGTGGTAGGCCTTCGTGCCGGCGCTCGACGCGACTGCCACGCGCCCTGCCGTGGTCGTCCCGATGAGTTCGAGACGACCGTCCTCGTTCACGTCGGCGATCGCGGTCACGCGCAGCGGAACGGACGCCGCTCGTGGCGACAATGAGCGGTCGGGGTTGCCCAGCAGGACGTGTGCGGCATCCGGGGTGGCCACGACGAGGTCGAGGGCGCCATTGTTGTCGAGGTCGCCGTTCAGCAGGCGCACGGCATCCCGCGTGCCGGTTGCGGCGGGCGCTTCCACGCGGCCCAGTGCCGACGAGGTCCAGCGTTCGCGCGCCTCGTCCAGGCCGATGCGCAGAATGGCGCCGTCCCGCGTCAGGGCGATGACGTCCATCAGCGGGTCTCCACTGATGTCGGCCGCAGTGATGGCCTCGATGGCAGGCAGGCCATCAGGCGCGGGCCGCTCGCGAAACGAGCCGCCGCGCTCGTTCACGAGCAGGCGGAGGCGTCCGTCGCCCTGCAGCAGCGAGGCGTCCGGCACGCCGTCGCCGTCCAGATCCAGCCAGGCCATGTCGCGGAGGCCGGTGACGTCGCCGAAGGGCTCGATGACCGCGAACGTCCCGTCGCCGTTGTTGCGCAGCACGGCCGGTGCGCCCTGCGCAGTGCCGAGGACGAGGTCGAGGTCGCCGTCGAGGTCGATGTCCGCGGCCCAGCCGCCCGTCGCGGCGCGTGCCAGGACGGTCGCAGGCAGGCCGGTCGCGGCAGTCACATCGGTGAAACCACCTGTCTCTGTCTGTCGAAGAAACCGCGTACCGCCTGGTCCAGTGACGACGAGGTCCGTGCGGAAGTCGTAGTCGAGATCCAGGCCGACGACCGCAACGGCTCCGTCCGCTGAGGCGGTGCCGCCCGCCACGACCACTTCGGTCGGGCTGACGGCGTCCAGACGTACCAGGTGCAACGCCTCGCCATCGAACGACGCGAGATGCGGCGCGCCTTCTCCGGTAAGCGACAATGCACCTGTCCACTTCGCCGCGTCGCCGGCCAGCGATGCCACGGCGCTCACGTCGAACGTCATCGCCGCGTCGGCCTCGGCCGCTCGCGGATCGGGGTTGGGCAGGACGACGAAGCCATACAACGGCTCGCCCACTTCTTCTCGGGGCGTGCTCACACGCGCCACGGCCTGCCGGTACGCGGGCAGGCGAAGCATGAAGTTCTTCAGGAACGCGATCGGACGGCCCGCGCTGGCGGGATCGGCCGACGCCGCCTCTTTCACGGTCACGAACCGCTCGCGGATGTCGTCCGGCCACGCGCGTGCCTGAGCGTCCAGGGCACTGACGGCCTGCTGCAGCGCCACCGCGTCATCGCGCTTGGCCGCGAGGCGCGCGAACTCGACCTGCGCCGCCAGGTTTCCCGTTCGTGTCGCGAGCTGCTGGATGGTGCGGAGCGCCTCGGCCTCGTTGTCGTCGCCGCCGGCGCGCTCGAGATCGAGCGCGAGCGCGTAGGCTGCCTTCGGATCGTCGGGCTCGACGGCGAGCGCCTTCTGCCAGTGGCCCGCCGCGACGGCGAGGTCGCCATTGCGCCCGGCAGCAAGGGCAAGCAGGCGCTGAATGCCGGCATGCTCAGGCGCCAGGACTTCAGCATGCTGCAGCCTCTGCACGGCGGGTTCCATCTCCTGCTGCCTGAGCAGCAGCAGGCCCAGATTGGCCCAGGCCGCTGGTTCGTGGCCGGCCAGTTGCGTCACGCGATCGAGCTGCTCGCGGGCCAGCACTTCCTGGCTGGTCTGCATCGCCGCGACGCCGGTGTGGAAGGCGACGACGGCCTCGCGGTATGCGTCGTCGGTCAGCGTCGGCTGCCGATGGCAGGCGGAGAGCACGATGGCCACCAGGACGGGAGTCAACACGCGCAGCCCCGGACTACGCATGCGCCACTCCCATCACAGCCAGGGCTTCTTCGACCGTCGCGGCGACCTTGTGTCGCGCGGCCACGAGGTCATCGACGAGGACCGGATGCCAGCGACGGCGTCGCTGGTCGCCGAGTCCCGCGACGTCCCACGGTTCGATGGCGCGCGTCAGTCGCGCGAGCAGGGCGTCGCGCGCCGCCCCTGTCGGACGCGCCAGCGCCGCTGCCGTGCAGGCCCGCGCCTCTACCCCGAACCGCTCGTCGTCGCACAACAGAAATCCTCTCGCCCGCTCGGGATGTCCGAGGCGGTGCACCGTCTCACTGAAACTCGCGGCCGCGAAGTACAGCAGCGTCAACCGCGAGAACGTGTCGAAGTCGTCCAGGTGCGCGTAGAGCGCCGCGACCAGTTGCTCGGTCGCATCCAGCTCGCGCAGCGTCGCGGACGCGTGGCGGTCGAGCGCAGCCTGCAGGCTCGGCTCGTCGTCCCAGTGCAAGGCCAGTGCGTCGAGGATGCGGTGCATGCCGAGCAACGTGAGGGGAAAGCCCGTCGACAACAGCGGGTCGATGACGCCAGCCGCCGACGGCAGCATCGCCCATCGTCGGCCGGCCACGCGCGGAGCACGCCACGCGACACGCGGCTGGTGGACGAACGACGTGACCGGCACGGCCCGCGCAAACTGCGCGCGCACCGACGGCACGCGTGCCAGCAGGCGCGTCCAGGCGGCCGCGGGGTCCGTGGCGCGCAGATCTCGCGCGAGTTCGTCGGTCAGGGCGGCGCCTGCGCTCGTGATGCCGTTGTCGAAGCGCAGCACCCAGATCCAGCCGCCGGGAAACACGTGGTGGAGCGCGGCCGCGTCCACGGGGTACGGCGGACGCCCATCGTCTGCGTGCCGCGGTGCAACGTCCTCCCATCGCTCGACGCCCGTGAAATGCGCGTACACCGCCTGCGTCGGCGGCATCCATCGCAGCGCCCCATCAGGCATGCCCAGCGCGCGCCAGCAGAAGCCCCGCACGCCCGACGCGTCCACGACGAAACCCGCCCGCACGTCCACGCGCTGCGTGTCACGCCTGCCGTGCAGCATGATGGCGTCCGGCTCTTCCACCATCGACTCGAGCACGGTGCCGTCGATGTACGTCGTGCCGGCGCGCTGCGCCTCGTGCACGAGCCAGCCGTCGAAGTCGGGACGATACCAGTGCGTATCAGCCACCTCGTCGTTCGGGCTCGCGGCCACCAGCAACTGTCGGGCGTGCGTCTCGTCATCCCTGAACAGCTCACCGGGCCGATGGTGAAAGAAGCTGAAGCCGCGCTTGAGGCCGCGGCCAACCTCCGGGTACCGGCGTGTCCACGTGCCCCACGTCGAGAACGCGCGCAGCTGCGGCAAGCCGTAGCGGTCGCACAGCTCCTCGAGCAGGACGTTCGCCAGCGGCGTGGACGACTCGCCGATGACGAACCGTGGATGGCGTCCTCGCTCGATCAGTGCCACCGAGCGTCCCTGTGCACGCAAGGCGAGCGCCATCATCGAGCCGGCGAACCCGGAACCGACGATGGCGACGTCGGCGTCGAGCGTCACGGGCCGGGCGAGACTCATGCCACGCCCTCGTGCTCGTGCCCGCGCTCATGCTCGTGCACGGGCTCGCGCTCGTGACAGGCGGCGCAGGTCACCGGAGGCTCGATCAGTTGCGTCCGATTCATCCTGTCGAGACGCACCCGTCGTGCCGCGAGGCAGGCTGGACACGACGCGAACCGCTCCACGTCCCACAGGTCGGCGAAGACGCGACAGGCGCCGAGGTCGGGCAGGGACAGGGCGTCGGCGATCGCCGCCTCGATGTCCTCGAGTGTCGGCACGACAGCGTCACCCGCCGCTTCGAGCGCCTCGATGGCGCCATTGCCTCGACGCAGCGGGATGAGCGCAATGACCGCGGCGCCGCACTCGCGTGCGACAGCCACGGAGCGGTGCAGCCAGGGTGCCTGCTCGTCCCGCGACACGAACGGCACGCCCACCAGCAGGAAGACCCGCAGTGACGCACCCGCCCGGCAGACGCATTCTGCCGCCCGCGCGAACCGCGGCAGCGTCACGCGCTTGTGCAGTCGCCCGAGTGCCTCGGGGTGAGCCGTCTCGAGCCCCATCGCCACCTCGATCGCAGGGGGACCGTCCGGCCCGGCTCTGCGCGCGCAGGCGTCCTGAAACGCGTCGAGCCTCGGTCCGACCAGCATCGGATGCGACTCGACGACCACGCGGCGGTACGGCTGCAGCATCCTCGCGATCTCGTCGTAGTCGCCTGGCGGCACGGCTCGCGGGTCGAAGAAGCTGCCCGCGTTGTACAGCTTGATCTGCGACGGCAGCGGACCCGCCCGCAGCAGTTCATCCGTCGCCTGCGCGATCTGCTGGGCGATGGCGCCCGGGGGCGTATCGGACGCCGTCGTGTAACGCCACAGGTCACACATGACGCAGCGCCACGGACACTCCCGTCCCGTGAGGAACAGCGTCGCCGAGCGCTCGAGCTGTCCGTCGGGCCCGCGCTCGTCCTCGACCAGCACGCCCTGATGACGCCACGGGTCGAGGGACGGACGCGACGGGCGCCGCTCCAGGACGAACCGATCGCGTGCCGCCGTCGACGCCGGGAAGGTGGCAGGCACAGGCATCAGGCGTACAGGGTCAGGAAGCGTTGACGATACGCACGCTCGGACTCGCCGACGTGGCGGTGCAGGGTGTCACGCTCGACCGCGCCGTGCTGGAAGCGCCGCTTCGGATACGTCGGCATCTCGAACCCGGTGACTGCGCGCACACCGCGCCGGACGATGTCGCCCTTGAGCGCGTACAGCGCCGGCACGTCGTAGTTGGTCAACGCGGCGAACGGAATGCCCTCGGCGACTTCCACGACGTCCGGACGCGTGAACGGGCTGATGCCCTCGAACCCGTAGCGGCGCTGTGGCGCGTAGGTGCGCACGTACGCGCGGCTCAGTCCGCCGCTGTAGGTCTGCGAGTGCTTGATCCTGCCGACGCCCCACCCCTCCTGATAGAGCATGAGGTTGTTGACGACACTGCGAATCGTCAGCTCGCTGTTCTCTTCGATCGGGTAATCCTTCAGGTTCTCGTCGCCACCGTCGCCGTCCGCCAGATGGCGCCACTCGGGGTAGCGCGCCCTGATGCCCTCGCACAGCAGCAGGTTCATGGCCGCGCACTGCACGTCGAGCGGCTTGTAGTCTTCGAGCACGCGCAACGTCTCGTCGATGTCGAGGTCGTCGGCGCGCGCCGTGATCTCTTCGAGGTAGATCGACAGGTCGAGTCCGGCGAGAAACGCCCGTGCCTGGTCGACGTCTGGACCATCCCCGAGATTCAGCGTGAACGCCTTGAGCCGGGTGGGCGCCATCCCGAGCTGCTGCATCGCGTGGTGGACGACGAGGAAGATGGCCCCGCTGTCGATGCCTCCAGAAAACGCGACACCGATCGGCTCGCGCTGGCCTGCCGGCGCGGCCTCGACGCGCCGCAACCAGCGCGTGACCTCGTCGGACACGGCGCCGATGTAGCGCCGCCCGATCTCGTCGAGGTCGTTGGGCAGCGCGTCCCGCCGTGGCGTGAAGAAGCGTGTGTAGGCGGGGTCCGGATCGGGGCAGCCGACGAGCTGCAGTTCCACGACGTAGTGTGCCGGCACCATGCGCGTATAGCTCGGATGGAACTGATCGGCGAGGCCCTCCCGCTCGAGTGCGTCGCGCAGCGTGTCCATGCGATCGGCGACGAACAGCGCCGGACCTTCCTGGCGTTTCGCGAGGAAGTACCGCATCGGCCGATCCATCGATCGCGCCATGCGCACGGTGATGCCGTCACGGACGACGATGGCGAACGAGCCGGCGATACCACGCACCGCGTCGGCATCGCCCGACCGCACGCGACGGCGCGCCTCCTCGACGCTCATGGTGTCGAGACGTGTGAGGCCGGGGTCCAGCAGATCGACGAGGCGTTCCACGTGGTGCAGCATCCTTCGCATCTTATGCAGGAAAGGAGGAAGAAGGAACAAGGGAAAGGGGAACCAGGGAACGAAGGAACCAAGGAAAGAAGGAACGAAGGAAGGAAGAGAGGAAGAGAGGAACGAACGAACGTCGCACGAGTCAGGTGGCGCCCGGCTCGCCGATCCGGGCGGTTCGCGTCAGCAGGGTCACGCGAACGCACTAGGTCGCGCCTTCAGATACGTTATCGATCGCCCGTACACCGCGTGCCATACTCGGCACGCCTCATCCTGATGTCTGCACGCCCGTCTTCACGCGCTCGCCCGTTGCCGCTCCTGGCCCTCGCCGGCCCCGCCGCGCTCGTCGCCGCGTGGTGGATCGTTGCAGCCGCGGGCCTGTTTCCCGAGTCGCTGTTTCCGAGGCCGCTGGATGTCGCCCGGGGGCTGTGGCGCGAGATCGCCAACGGACGTCTGCTGACCGACACCGTGGCCTCCCTGTACCGCGTGTGTGCCGGGTTCTATCTCGCGGTGCTCACCGGCGTGCCGCTCGGCGTGCTGGTCGGCAGTTCGCCGATCGTGCGGGGTGCACTGCTGCCGACCGTGAACTTCTTCCGCAGCCTGTCGCCACTCGCGTGGATTCCGTTCGCGGTCCTGTGGTTCGGTATCGGCGACCCGCCGGCGATCTTCCTGATCTTCATGGCCGCGTTCTTCCCCATCGTGCTGTCCACGAGTGCCGCGGTGGCGAACATCCCGAGCGTGTACTTCCGCGTCGCGCGCGATCTCGACCTGCACGGCTGGTCGCTGTTCCGTCAGGTGACGCTGCCGGCCATCGCGCCTCAGGTCATCACCGCGCTGCGCGTCACCGCGGGCCTGTCGTGGCTGGTCGTGGTCGCCGCCGAGATGCTGGCCGGCACGGACGGACTCGGGTTCGCCGTGTGGGACGCGCGCAACGGTCTGCGCGTCGACCTGCTCGGAGCGGCGATGGTGACCATCGGGCTGCTGGGCGTGCTCATCGACAAGGTGCTCGTACGGCTGACGCTGCTGCCCGCGGTACGGTGGGGGTACGAGCGATGACCAGCGCGCCGCTGCTGCGTCTCGATCGGGTCACCGTGCGCTTCGGTGACACCGCCGTCCTCGCCGAGCTGTCGCTCGACGTGCGGCCTGGCGAGTTCGTGGCGCTCGTGGGGCCGTCGGGCTGCGGCAAGACCACCATCCTCAATCTCTGCTCCGGCTGGCTGCCGCCAACGTCCGGAGGGGTGCAACGCCCCGAGCGCGTCCGGATGGTCTTTCAGCAGGACGGTCTGTTCCCCTGGCTCACGGCGTACGAAAACATCCACGTCGGATTGCGGCACATGTCCGATGCGCAGACGCGGGCCCGCCGGACGTCCGACCTGCTCGACCTCGTGCGCCTCGGCGCGTTCGCGTCGCACTACCCGCACCAGCTCTCGGGCGGCATGCGCCAGCGCATCGAACTCGCCCGCGCGCTGGGCGGCGACACCGACCTGCTGCTCATGGACGAGCCGTTCTCGTCGCTCGACTACCTCTCACGCCTGCGGCTTCGCCAGGAACTCGCGGGTCTGCTCCGCGAGCAACCGCGCACGGTGATTCTCGTCACGCACGACATCGAGGAAGCGGCGCAGCTCGCCGACCGTGTGCTGGTGCTGTCGGAGCGACCCGCCGCCATCTGCGACGAGGTGCACATGACGTCGCCGCGCCCCCGGCGGGCCACCCAGCAGGACGTGGTGGCCGCCACGCACCGCATTCTCGCCACGCTCGGCCTCGAGCCGGATGTGGTATCGGATGGTGACGCTGCGGCCCGATCGCCCCGCGTACCCGTCGGTGAGGAGGTCCGCTGATGCGTTCCCCGCTGTTCCGTTGGATGGCAGGCGCGCTGCTGGTGTTCGCCGTGCTGGCCGTGCTGCGGCAACGTCCGTGGCAGGCCACGAGCCTCGACGAGATGCGCGCGGCAGACGGAGCGCCGCGCGAGGTGCTCGGCGTGGGCTTCCTGCCCGTGACCTGCCATCTCACCTGTCCCGTCACCGACTTCGCGTCCAGGACCAGCCCCAACACGCGCTTCCAGTCCGAGCGCTTCACCGACTTCCCGACCATGGTCGAGACGATGAAGAGCGGACGCCTGCACGCGACGTTCATGATCGCGCCGCTCGCGATGAAGCTGCGCGAGCAGGGGGTGAAGGTCAAGATCGTGTATCTCGGCCACCGTGACGGATCCACGGTGATGGTACGCACCGGCCATCCGGCACGAAGCGTGGCCGGGTTGCGCGGCGGACTGGTGGCGATCCCCAGCAAGTACAGCAATCAGTACCTGGTCCTGCGGAAGCTGATGAACGACCAGGGCCTGCAGCCGGAGGAGATCCGTTTCGTCGAAATGCCCCCGCCCGACATGCCAGGCGCGCTCGCCACCGGGGCGATCGATGCCTACTTCATCGGCGAGCCGCACGCCGCGCGCGCGGAACTCGACGGCACTGGACGCATCCTGCATCACGCCAAGGACATCTGGCCGCAGTTCATCTCGTGCGTCCTCGTCGTGACCGAGGCACTCATCGACAGCCGACCGCATATCGTGGCCGACCTGGTGCGGGGGATTGCCGAGAGCGGCGAATGGGCCGAGCAGCACCGCGTGGAGGCCGCCACCGTGGTCGCGCCGTACTTCAGGCAGGACGAGGCGCTGGTGCGGCACGTGCTGACGCAACCGCCCGACCGCGTGAGCTACCGGATGCTGACCCCGACGGACGCCGAACTGCAGCGCATCGCGGACATGGGCGTCGAGGCCGGCGTCCTCGATCGTCCGCAGGACGTACGCGAGCTGGTCGATCGGCGCTTCATCCCTGCCGACATCGAACCCGCGAACATCGACCCCGCAAGCATCAACCCGGCAAACATCAACCCCCAACAGAGGAGTGCTCGATGAGTGACACCGACGTCATCGCGAATCAGCAGGTCATCCTGAGCAATCAGGAAACGATTCTACGCAATCAGGCCACGATCGAAGGCAACCAGGGCAAGCTCGACGAAGTGCTGACCAACCAGCACCGCATCGTCTCGCAGCTCGACGACGTGCTGAGCAACCAGCAGGCGATTCTCGCCAACCAGCAGCAGATTCTGCAGAAGTAGCGAACAGGGCGGGCCTCAGTCAGAGGCCCGCCCGCGACGTGGCGTCCCGTGGTGTCTACGCGGGCACTGCAGCGACGGCCGCACCGGCGGTCGTCGCTGCCGGCACCTCCACGAGGCGCCCGCTCCTGACATCGTAGACGTAGCCGTACACGGGAATGGACCCCGGCACCAGCGGATGCTGCCGGATGCGCGTCACGTCGTCCACGACGCTCTGCGCCTGCTCGGCGATGGTCAGCCAGTCGATGTACTCGCCGGCGCTCGACCCCGGTCCGGCGCCCACGTCCTTGAACCCGTCGGCCGTGAGTTGCGCCGTCTGGAGGCTGCTCCGCAAAAGGCCCCGCATCACGTCGTCCGTGAAGAACTCCATGCCGCAGTCGGTGTGATGAATCACGAACCACTCACGCGTGCCGAGCAGCTTGTACGAGATCACGAGTGACCGGATCGCGTCGT
Organism: uncultured Vicinamibacteraceae bacterium; assembly: GCA_964388335.1. Taxonomy (GTDB): domain Bacteria; phylum Acidobacteriota; class Vicinamibacteria; order Vicinamibacterales; family Vicinamibacteraceae; genus JAEZDP01. Next base: position 15,412 of record CAYMAG010000098.1, read on the forward strand.
CGCTCGCGCGGCCGCCGGCGTTGCGGATGACGTGCGCGTCGCCTTCGGCGAGCCCGGCGTACTTCGCCGGGTCGAGGCGGGCATCCATGCAGGTGAGGATGGCGAAGCCGCGGGCGGGCGGCAGCGCGAGAGACGCCTTGTCGCCGAAACTCTCGGCGTATTGGGCGTTGGCGTCGAGGACGTCCTTCAGAATCTGACTCATGGTTCACACTCCAGCGCGGCGCATGCGCCACGCGATGGTCGTCCCGTGCGCGGAGGCACGCGACGCACTGGATCGCCGCCCACACCCGCGGGCGGTCAGCAAGGGTTCACGGGGTCGGAGGATGGGCGTTGTCGGCGGCTGCGCTTCGGCGCGCGCCGACGGTCAACAACAGCAGCGACAACCCGCCTCCGCCAGGCTACGGCGGGCAAGACAGCCGCAGGCGGGACGCGCGGCAACGGTCACGTGAGCAGGTGGCGACACCGGGAGCGTGGTGTGCAGGTGCATGAGCAGCAGCATAGCGCGCGCGGCGCCTCGCGCAAAGCCGGGCCGCATCGCAACCGGATGGCACGGTCCTCATGCTTCATGCTTCATGCTTCATGCTTCATGCTTCATGCTGATGGCCGACGACCCGCCTTCGCGCTTCGCGCTACGGCGGGGGCAAGCCCGCAGCCCGCAGCCTCACGTAGCCCGTGCCCGCAGCCCGTGAACCATGGCAGTACACTGCCCGGCATGCCGACGTCTCGACGCCTCCGATTCCCGCTGCCCGTCCTGCTGGCCGCGCTCGCCATCACCCCGCAGCTTCCCGTGGTCCAGACGGTGCGCGCGCAAGCCGTCGTACCGTCACCGGAACAGTTCTTCGGCCACAGGATGGGCGCCGACCGGAAGCTCGCCAACTGGGACCGGCTGCTCGAGTACTACCGCACGCTCGACCAGGCCTCCGACCGGCTGACGCTCGTCGAACTCGGCCCGACCAGCGAGGGCCGGCCCTACGTCGCCCTCTTCATCTCATCCCCGCAGAATCTGACGCGACTCGACGAGTTCCGGATCATGAACGCGCGCCTGGCCGACCCACGCGGCGCGACCGAGGCCGAGATCGACGGGCTGGTGCGCGAAGGGCGCGCGGTGGTCATTCAGAGCTTCGCGCTGCACTCGAGTGAAGTGGCCGCGGCACAGACCGCCGCCGAGTTCACCTGGGACAGCATCACGCGCGACGACCCCGAAGCCACCCGCATGCGCGACGAGGTCATCAGCATCGTGATGCCGTCGATCAACCCCGACGGGACGCAGATGATCGCCGACTGGTACATGAAGTACGTGGGCACCGAGTTCGAAGCGGCGAGCCTGCCCTGGCTCTACCAGAAGTACGCGGGGCACGACAACAACCGCGACGGCTTCGCGCTGAACCTCGTGGAGTCGCAGCACCTCGCGAAGCTGATGTACCGCGACTGGGTTCCCCAGGCCTACGTGGACCATCACCAGATGGGCGCCGGCAACGCCCGCCTGTACATTCCGCCCTACGCCGAACCGATTCGACCGGACGGCGATCCGCTCGTCTGGCGCGAGATGTCGTGGTGGGGCGCGCACATGGGCACGCAGCTCGAGGCGGCGGGCAAGACGGGCGTGGTCGGCGCGGCGATCTACTCGGGCTGGGGCCACATGGGCTTCCACTGGATCACGCCCTTCCACAACATCGCCGGCATGCTCACCGAGTCGGCCAGTGCACGGCTGGCCACGC
>CAYMAG010000099.1:0-16986 GCA_964388335.1 uncultured Vicinamibacteraceae bacterium
CCGTCTGCGTGCACGTGCACCAGTAAGCCGTCGCGTCGTACCTGCCGCAGAAACGCTCCTCGTCCGGGTCGGGCGTCGACAGCACGTACATGCCCTTGTGACGCAGGTGCTGGCAGTGCACTGCCGGCGACACGAGTCTGGATGCTGGAATCGGATGAGACATGCTCGGCCTCGGCTATGCCTGTGCGGCGGCGAGAATCGCGCGCTTCACGGCGGTCTTCGCCACCTGCACCTTGTAGGCGTTCTGGGTCATGGGCGTCGCGCGCTCGAGTGCTGCTTCGGCGGCCTTGACGGCCACCACCTCGTCGAGCGTCTGCCCCTTCAGGACGTCCTCGGCCGCCTGCGAGCGCCACGGCACGGGTGCCACGGCGCCCATGACGACGCGCGCGTCGCTGACGGTGTTGCCCTGCATCTGCAACGTCACGCTGGCGAAGGCGATGGGCCAGTCGTGCGACTGCTTGAAGCGCACCTCGTACGTCGCGCTCCGCCGGCCGGCGGGGGCCGGCAGCGTCACGGCGGTCACGAGTTCGTCGGACCGAAGCACCGACTCGCCGTACATGTTGCGATCGGGCAGCTCGAAGAACTCGTCGGCGGGCACGGCACGCTCGCCCCGCGGACCCACGATGTGGAACGTCGCACCGAAGGCCATCAGCGGCACCGCCAGGCTCGACGGATGGACGATGTGGCAGGGGCCGCCGCCGAGGATGGCGTGGAACTGGTTCTCGCCGTCCACCGAGTAGCACCGCGCGCCGCCCTTCTTCAGGCACGGGAACTCTTCGTTGCGGAAGTACCAGCAGCGTGGCCGCTGCAGCAGGTTGCCGCCCACCGTCCCGAGGTTGCGAATCTGCGGCGTGCCGACCTCGCCAGCCGCCTGGGCCACCGCGCGATAGTCCTTCGCGACGCGGGCGTGGGCTTCGACGTCGACGAGACGAGCGGCCGCGCCGATGCGCAGGCCGCCATCGGGCGCGTCGGCGATCGTCGCGTCGAGGCGCTTGACGTTCACCACGCGCTCGGGGGTCGCGATGTAGTCCTTCATCAGCGACACGAGGTCCATGCCGCCGGCCAGCGGGATGACCCGTCCGCGCTCGCTGCCGAGCGCCGCGACGGCCTCCTGCACGTTCGCCGGATTCACGTAAGCAAACGACTTCACAGCGTGCCTCCTGCGCGTTCGCCCGCGAGGGCGTTCAGGACCTTCTGCGGAGTGATCGGGATGCTGCGCACCCGCACGCCGATGGCGTTGGCCACGGCGTTCGAGATGGCCGCGGCCGTGGAGATGGTCGGGGGCTCGCCGATGCCGATCACGCCGCGTTCCGGCTGATTCATCATCACGATGTCGATCTGCGGGATGTCGCTGAGACCAGGCAGCAGATACCACTCCATGTTCGGATTCACCATCGTCGCCGTGTTGCGGTCGAGGATGCGGTCTTCGTACAGCGCGTAGCCGACCCCCATGACCATGCCGCCGATGCACTGGCTCTCGGTGGTCAGGAGGTTGACGATGAGGCCGCAGTCCTGTACGCAGGTGATGCGGTTCACCTTCGTCACGCCGGTGTCGATGTCCACTTCGACCTCGGCGAACTGCACGCCGCTCGTGCCGCTGGCGGAGAGACCCGCTTCCCACTCACCGTTGACCGAGACGGGGGTCGTGCCGAGGTGCCGGCAGGCGTCGCGCCAGGCGAGGCCCTTCGACGGATCACTCTTCGCGTGCACGCGTCCGTTCGTCGCGGTGATGTCGGCGGCCGGCACGCCCAGCGCCGGCGCCAGGCGTTCGGCCAGTTCGAGCAGCGCCTTGCTGGCGGTGACACGAATGGCCGGCGACACGGCGGGAGCCGTGGTGCTGCCACCGCTGCCACCGCTGAACGGGTACGTGCTGTCCCCGAGCTGGACGGTGATGTGGGCGACGTCGAGTCCCAGCGTCTCGGCGGTGATGACGGCCATCAGCGTGCGCGTGCCGACACCGAGATCCTGCGTGCCGCTGCGGATGACGACCCCGCCGTCAGGCAGGATGTCACACTGCGCGCGCGTGCCTCGGCCGCCACCGCCCCAGCGGTTGGCGGCGCAGCCCATGCCCCGCTTGACGGGTCCAGGGGCCGGGTCGCCCGTCGCGTGGCGACGGTCCCACCCGAAGCGCTGCGCGCCGACGCGGAAGTACTCGCGCCACATGGCGTTGGGCGCCTGGGGTGGCAGATTGCGGATGCGAAACTCGACCGGGTCCATGCGCACACGATCCGCGAGTTCGTCCATCAGCATCTCGGTGACGAAGCATCCCTGGGGATGCCCCGGCGCGCGCATGGCGCGCTGCCGGCCGGCGTTGATGTACACGTCGCGGTGCACGCGGCGGCGGTTCGGGAACGTGTAGATGTAGGGCAGAGGGAAGCCAGCGGCTGCGCCCGCCCCGCCCGTACCCCACGTCTCCGCGTCGAACGCGGTCAGCGTGCCGTCTGCGGCGACTCCCGCCTTCACGCGTGCGTAGGCGGATGGACGGTTCCCTGCCGCGAGGTGCTCCTCGCGACGGTCGAGCATGAGGTGGACGGCCGCGCCCGCGTCCTTCGCCAGCCGCGCGCACGCGATGCCCTGGACGTCCGGGCCGAACTTGCTGCCGAACCCCCCACCCATGTGCTCGGTGATGACGCGGACGTTGGCCTGCGGGATGCCCAGGCCCGAGGCGAACCCTTCCGCGGTGCCGTGGACGGCCTGCGTGCTCACCCACGCCGTGAGCCTGTCGCCCTCCCACTCGCACACACAGCCGTGCGTCTCGAGCGAGACGTGCGTCTGGACCTGCGTGCTGTAGGTCTGCTCGACGACATGCGCCGCCTGTTTGAAGCCGGCCTCGAGGCTGCCCTCTTCCTCGGCTTCCGACTCCTTGACGTTGCCGCCCTCGAACACGACCGGCGCCTCAGGACGCATGGCCTGCTCGACGGTCGACACGTACGGCAGGGGCTCGTACTCGAGCCTGATCGCGCGCAGGGCGTCACGGGCGATGTCCTCGCTGATCGCGGCGACCGCGGCGACCTCCTCGCCGACGTACATCACCTTCTTGCCCGGCTCGACGATCGAGAGGACCGCCTTCACGCCGGCCATCCGCCGCGCCGGCTCGAGGTCGATGCTCACCACGCGCGCGTGCGGGTGGGGCGAGCGGAGCATGCGGCCCCACAGCATGCCCGGACGATTGATGTCGTAGGAGTACTTCGCGCGTCCGCTGGCCTTGAGCGGGCCGTCGATGCGGTTAATGCGCGTGCTGAGCAGACGAGGCTGATCGGGCCACGCGTACGGGGAGTTCGGGTTGGCGCTGGCAGGAGCCGCGACCTCGGGGACCTGTCCGCCTTCGCCAAGGCTTCCGCCTTCGCCAAGGCTACGGCGGAGGATTGCATCGTCAGCCACGGGCCCCTCCCTTCACGCTGAGCGCCGCTTCGAGCAGGCGCACGTAGGTGCCGCAGCGGCAGATGTTGCCGTCGAGCGCGCGCTTCGCCTGTTCCGGCGTCGGGTTCGGGACCTTCTCGAGCAGGGCGACCGTCGACATGACGAAGCCCGGCGTGCAGAACCCGCACATGAGGCCGTCCTTCTCGCAGAAGGCCTGCTGCACCGGGTGCAGCACCGTGCCTTGCGTGAGACCTTCAACGGTTCGAATCTCGGCGTTGGCGGCGTCGACGGCCAGTACCGAGCACGAGTACGCAGTGCGTCCGTCCATGACCACTGTGCAGGCGCCGCAGGAGCCCCGGTCGCACACGCGTTTGCTGCCGGTCAGGGCGAGCTGGTTGCGCAAGGCGTCGAGCAGCGTGACGCGGGGCTCGACCTTCACGGTCCTGCGTTCGCCGTTGACCGTGAAGCTGACCGACACGGCGTCGGGGCCGAGCACCTGCGCCTGCTGCTGCGCCTCGGCCTCGGCGGGCGAGAGCGCGGCGGCGGCGATGGGTGCGGCGCCGACGGACTTGAGAAACGATCGCCTCGAGAAGTTGGGGGTCGCGGGCGCGGCGTCGCCGGACGCGTCCGAAGACGCAGGCGGAGCCAGCGGCGGGCGTGGGTGTTCTGACACGACAGACCTCGTCCCTTCGGTGGAGCAGCGAATACGACGTTGCGGTTCGAGTAGGGTAACAGGAAGAAGGAAGGGAGGAAAGAAGGATGGAGGATGGAAGACGGAAGACGGACCCACGGATCAGGTAGGCCCCGTCTGGGTCAGGTAGGCCCCGTCTCGCCGAGACGGGGCGTCAACAGGGGACGTCGGTCGGCGGTCGGCGTACCCTGTTCCGCGTGAATCCCGCCGCGATGCCGCGCCGCCCGTTCGTCCTCACATCGTCGCAGCGACTGCTGCTGACTTCCAGGTCGTGAACAGTGGACTTCTCCGTTGCGCCAGCAGGGCCTCGGCAGAGGCTATACTGCCCGGGCCACTGGAGGCCTCATCCATGATCAGCAGCCGCCGCGCATTCCTCGGCCGCGCCAGTGCCGTCGGCACCGCCGCTGCAGCGCTACTCACCGTCGACGGCGCGGCACGCATCGCGTCCGCCGCTGCGCGCCTGGGATCGGGCGCGCCGAGCGACATCGCCCAGAACGAGGACTTCTGGCGCGAAGTACAACTCGGCTTCACCCTCGACCGCAGCCTCATCAACCTGAACAACGGCGGCGTCTCCCCCAGCCCCCGCGTCGTCCACGAAGCCTTCAAGCGCTATCTCGACATCTCGAACCAGGCCCCCGTCTACCACATGTGGCAGGTGCTCGAGCCGAACATCGAAGCCATCCGCACGAGGCTGGCCGCGGATGCCGGCTGCGACCCCGAGTCGCTCGCCATCACCCGCAACGCCAGCGAGGCCCTGCAGATCGCCCAGCTCGGCATCGACCTGCAGCCCGGCGACGAGGTCGTCACGACCACGCAGGACTACGGCCGCATGCTCGACACCTGGGAGCAGCGCGTCCGTCGTGACCGAATCGGATTGGTCAAGGTGCAGTTCCCGGTGCCGCCGCCGGGCATGGACGACCTGCGCGCGCGCCTCGAGGCCGCCATCACACCGCGCACGAAGGTGCTGCACTTCTGCCACATCACCAATCTGACCGGGCAGATCTTCCCGGTCCGCGACATCTGCCGCATGGCGCGCACCCGTGGCATCCAGACCATCGTCGACGGCGCGCACGCCTACGGCCACTTCCCCTTTCAGGTGTCCGACCTCGAGTGCGACTACTACGGCACGAGCCTGCACAAGTGGCTGCTCGCGCCCATCGGTACCGGGTTCCTCTACGTGCGACCCGAGCGCATACGTGCGCTGTGGCCGCTGACCCCCGCCGGCGAGAGCAAACAGGACGACATCCGCAAGTTCGAGGAAGTCGGCACGCACCCCGCCGCGAATCACAACGCGATCGCCGAAGCGCTCACGTTCCACCACACCATCGGCAGTGAACGGAAGGCCGCGCGCCTGCGCTACCTGCGCGACCGCTGGATGCGCCGCCTCGAGGCGCACCCGAAGACGCGCATCCACACGAGCTTCGACCCCGCCCAGTCGTGCGCCATCGGCAACCTCGGGACGCCGGGCATCGATCCCGCGCGGCTCACCACCCACCTCTGGGACCGCCACCGCATCATCGTCACATCCATCAAACACGCGGAGTACGAAGGCATCCGCGTGACGCCCAACGTCTACACGACGCTGCAGGAAGTCGACATCTTCGCCGACGCCGTCGAGCGTGTGCTGGACAAAGGCCTGACGGGGACGGCGTAGTCATGCTTCATGCTTCATGCCTCATGCTTGATGTGAGCTTCATGCTTCACGGCTGACGACTCAGGCTTCAGGCTGCTTCAGGCTTCAGGCTTCACTCACTGTGACCCGGGTGTAGCGGCCGCGATTCTCGGCGCGTTCTGACGTAACCGGTCGGTCTCGCCGAACGACACCCCTTGCGTCCTCGTGGCCTGCCCGCGGCCTGCTGTCCTGGTCTGTCCAGGTTCCGCGGTCACCGTCACGCCCTCGTGGAGGTGGATACCTGCCCGGCGGGTGGCGCGTCGGCACCTCACGGATTACTGGCACAGGGGGCCGAGCCGCATCACGCATGAGTAGCATGAGGCATGAGCAGCCATGAGTAGCCATGAAGCATGAAGCATGAAGTTCGTCGGGTGGGTGGCGCCAGGCCCGCTGCAGGGCGCCACTATCCGACGAACTTGTACCCCAGGCCATGCACCGTGAGCAGGTGCTGCGGGTGCCGCACGTTCGGTTCGATCTTCTGCCGCAGCCAGGCCACGTGCACGTCGACCGTGCGCGTCGACGGCATGGCGTTGTAGCCCCAGACATCCGTCAGCAACTGGTCACGTGACAGCGTGGCGCCGCGGTGCTCGATGAAGTACTTGAGCAGCTGATACTCGCGCGCCGACAGCTCGATCAGCTCGCCGCTGCGGTAGATCTCGGCGCTGCGGAAGTCGACGCGCACATCGCCGAACTGATAGGCAGCGGGGACGTCGCCGGAACCGGCGGCGGCCGCGTGGCGACGCAGGCGCGCTTCGATGCGCGCGAGCAGTTCCATCATCTCGAATGGCTTCGGAACGTAGTCGTCGGCGCCCAGCTTCAGCCCGACGACCTTGTCGACGACCTGTCCGCGCGCCGTCAGCATGATCACAGGCGTGTCGACGCCGCGTTGACGGAGGTCGCGCAGCACGTCGAGGCCGTTGCGCCGCGGCAGCATCACGTCGAGCAGGACCAGGTCGTACCCGCCCGTCGTCGCCTTCTCGAGGCCGGCGTCGCCATCGCCCGCAGTATCGACCACATAGCCTTCGCGACGCAGCCGATCCGACAGCGTCAGCACCAGGCCCGGTTCATCCTCGACGAGCAGAAGGCGTGGACCTGAAAGCTCCACCTATCCCGGAACCCCACGCTTCCAGCTCGGCACGTCGAGCGAGGGTGCCGGCAGATCGACCGCCGCCGGGGCCACGACATGACGGGTGCCTGGCACCAGCACGGTGAAGGTGGTGCCGTGTCCGCGCGACGTGTCCACGTGTACGCGTCCGTGATGCTGCTGGACGATGCGCGACACGAGCGAGAGGCCAAGTCCGCTCCCGTGCACGTGGCCGTCGATCCCCGGCTCTCCCCTGAAGAACGGCTCGAAGATGTGAGGCAGGTCGCCCTCCGGTATCCCGGCGCCGTGATCACTCACCTTGAAGGCCACCTGGTCGCGTCCGGCACGGGTCACGGTGACCCCCACCCAGCGATCGGCGCCTCCGTACTTGACGGCGTTGCTCACGAGGTTGAGCAACGTGCGGCTGAGCGCGGCCTGATTGGCCAGGACGGGCGGCAGATCGGCGTCGACCTGCACATCGAGCGTCGCGTCGTGCTCGGACAGAAGTGGCTGACTGGCGTTCACCGCGGCGCCGACGATGTCGCTGACGTGAACGGGACGGAGGTCGAGTTGCCGTCCGATGTCGAAGCCGGCGAACTCCATCACCTGCTCGACCATCTCGGTCAGCCGGCGTCCTTCGGTCGCGATCAGCGCGCCGTACTGCTGCACCTGCGCAGGCTCGCCCACGACGCCGTCGGCAAGGTTCTCCGCCGCGGAACGAATCACGGTGAGCGGCGTGCGCAGCTCGTGCGACACGCCAGCCACGAACTCCATCTGCTGTGCCGCGAGGCGACGGGCGCGTCCGCTCGACACGAACAGCAGGGCCATGCTGGCCGCGAGAAGGAGGAGCACGGACGAACTCACGAGCAGGTTCGTGCGCCGCGTGGACGCCACGACGGCCTCGAGCGACCCGGCGCGATGGCGCACGTCCACGCGCCACATGGGACCGCGCTCCAGACGCCGCGCGGCTTCAGCGGCGGCCATCTGCGGTCCGCCGCCGCCACCGTCGCTCGGGGGGCCACCGCGACGGTCGTCCACGACGACGAACCGGTTGAATTCGCGCATCCGCAGCTCGAAGAACTCGCGCGATACGTCGGCCCCGGTGATGTTGCACCCGGCGTCGCCGCCCGCCAGGCCGAAGCAGAAGACGGATCCGTTGGAGCGAAGGTCGGTGACCGCCACGCGGTAGGGCAACTCGTCGAGCGGGCCGAACTCGCGCGCGAGCAGCGTCGGGAGGTACGTGTCCTTCATGTACGCGGTGTCGAGTACGGCGATGGTGAAGTCCCAGGGACGTTCGCGCTGCGAGAAGACGATGGAGCCCTCGGCGCTGACGGTGACGGGCACCGGCGGCCGGGGAATGAGCATGGCAGGCACGTCGAGCTGGAGAGGGGCCGGTCCATTCGAGGGGCCGCGCGACATGTCCGCGCCGTCCAGCGAGCGGGGCGCCGTGCGGAGCCGCTGGAGCAGCGGGACGAGCGCGGGGGGCACGTCTGTGACGGCCGTCAGCGCGTCGGTCGCCACGTCGTAGGCCGACAGCGTCGGCGGCGCCGCGTCGGCATCCGACGGCAACGTGACGGTGTAGATGGCCGAGACGATGCGGGCCTCGGGCGCCGACGCGAACCAGCGCTGGAAGTGCGCGGTGGAGTCAGCGGTCGCAACGCCGGGGCCGGCCGTGCGGTCGAGCTGCAGCCAGAAATAGGCGCGGGTGAGTTCGCGGTCGAAGTCCTGCGTGAACTCGCGCACCTGCGCGTCGAGCGTTGCCCGCATGCGCGTCCGCTCATCCTCACTGATCTGCCCCAGCCAGCGCCACTGCAAGGTGCCGAGCAGGGCGAGCAGCCCGATCAGGGCGACCGCGACGATGAACTGCGTGGATGGACGGTAACGCATGACGTCAATCTAGCACCGGCGTTGGCCGTTCGAACGGCGCAGCGTGCAGTTTTTACACCCTTAATAAGACTTTACAAACTGGACCCTTCAACGAAAAACGGACCGGCCCCGACGTGGGAACCGGTCCGTTGCTCGAGCAGCCCGCAGTCTCGTCAGGTCGTGCCACCCTGCATGGCCCGTAACGAATATGACGAACCGCGAACGTGTCCGAACGATGGAGCCCGCGTGGCTACGACAGCATCCGGATGACGACGCGGCGATTCTCGGCGCGTCCGTCACGCGTCTTGTTGTCACTGGCCGGCTTGTCTTCGCCGTAGCTGATGACGTTCATCTTGTGCAACGGCACCTGGTGCGTCTCGTACAGGTACCGCTTCACGGCCTCGGCCCGCTGCAGGCCCAGGCGTTCGTTGTACCGCGGGCTCCCGATGCTGTCGGTGTGTCCCTCGATCTCGAACCAGACGGCCTTCGGGTCAGACTGCAGGTCGGCAATCACCTTGTCGACAGCCTGCTTGGCCCCATCCGGCAGCTCGGCGGCGCCGAACTTGAAGCCGCCCTGGGCCTCGCTCAGAACCACTTCGAATACGAGTCGGCGCGTGGCCTGGTCCATCGCGTCGGTTCTGGCACCGACATCGTCGGCGGCAGCGTGAGCGGCAGCAGCCGCATCGCCGGCCTGCCCGGCCTTCGCGTCGGCTGCCCGGGCCGCGTCACCCGCGGCACCGGCCTTCGCGTCGACTTCGCCGATGCGCTGCTGGTTGCGCTCGACCTCGCCGGACAGCGTCGTCACCTTGCCGTCCACTTCACCCACCTGGGTGTTCACGTACTTCTTCGTGGCGCAGGCGGTCGACCCGGTGACCGCGATGGCCGTGATTGTCAGAGCCAGGAACATTCGACGCATGGCACTCTCTCCTTCGAAATGGACGTGGGCCGCTTTCTGGGCCACACGTGGTTGACGTCAGGGCGCACTGCCCGCGCTGCCCTCTGCGATGTAGCCGGATCGCGCTCTCACCTGGAGATCGCGCTTGCGTGTCAGCACCGAGACGCGGTGCCACCCTGCCTGCGTCGACGATTCGAACGCGAGCAGATACTGATGTCGCAGCTCGACCACGAACTGGCGGGCGGCGCGACTGGTTTCGGCGGGTGTCGTGGCCACGAGCATGTCGCCGCCCGTCCAGCGGGCGAGATTGCCGAGGCTGGTGGTGATCGCCTCGCCGTCCTTCAGCACTGGTGTGATGCCGTGCTGGGGATGATTCATCGGGGACATCACGGCCACCACGTAGACGGGAACGTCGATGGCACTCGCGATGCCCGAGACGTCGGCAGCGCTCAGGCTGCTCGCGGTGTCGAGTCCGTCGGTGATCACGATCAGCGCACGCCGTGGCGTCGCTCGCTGGGTGAGGACCTGGGCCGTCGAGGCAATCGCGTCGTAGAGCGCGGTCGTGCCGTAGGCCGACAGCCGCGGCAGCGCTTCGGCCACCAGTCCGGCGTCACTCGTGAAGTCCTGCACGCGCGCGAGTTGCTGGTCGAATGCGAAGAGCGCCACCTCGTCACGCTGCGGGTCGAACCAGGCCAGCAGGTGCCGGACGACCTCACGGGCGGCCTCCAGATTGCGGGCGAGCTGCATGGAGCCACTCTGATCGACCAGCACGCCGAAGCTGACAGCGCCCTGATCCGTGTAGCCGAAGTCCACGATCGGCCGATTCGTCCCGTTCTCGAGAATGGTGAAGTCACCCTGCGTGAGGTTGCGTACGGGGCGGCCGCGGCTGTCCTTGACGACCGCCGAGACGGAGACGAGGTTGACGCCCGACCGGAACGAGGGCTGATCCGTCGTGGCCTGGTCCGGCGCTGCCTGCGCGCCGGCAGTGAGCGCCATGCAGAAGACGGCCGCAACTGCAGCGGCGATCCTGCGCGCTTCTCCGACGGCCAGGGTGTACGAGACATTCCTCATTACGGTTCCTCATCAGTTCAAGATGCCTGCCAAGTTGACAGGGCTGTTGTTTTCAATGATTTACGTGGCATTGCCGCGGAGCGCAAACGAGCCTTCCGTGTATGTTTCGGCTCGACGGTGTACAAGTTACATAGCCAGAGGCGTAGAATCTGGCGATGTCTTCGCCAGTGTCCTCCGCCATCCCCGTCGCGGACCGCGTGAGCGGTTTCTCCTACGCCATTCGGAACATCGTGGCGGAGGCGCGCAAGGTGGAGGCCTCCGGCCGGACGGTGCGCTACCTGAACATCGGTGATCCGATCCAGTTCGGCTTCCAGGTACCGGCTCACGTCATCGAGGCGGCAACACGGGCGATACGCGACGGCCTGAACGGCTACACGGCCTCGGCCGGCATCGCGGAGGCACGCGAGGCAGTGGCTGACGACTTTCGGGCGCGCGGCCTGGAGATCGGCGCCGATCGGGTGCTGATCACGTCGGGCACGTCCGAGGGGATCGAACTCACGCTGACGGCACTGCTGAACCCCGGTGACGAGGTACTGGTGCCGGTGCCGACCTATCCGCTCTACACGGCGATCATCGCCAAGCTGGGCGCGGTCGCCCGTTATTACCGCACCGATCCGGCGCGCGAGTGGGCGCCCGACCTCGAACACGTCGAGCGCCTGGTGACACCCCGGACGCGCGCGCTGGTCATCATCGATCCGAACAATCCGACGGGCGCGGTGTACGGGCGCGACACGCGGCAGGCGCTGGTGGACATCGCCGAGCGTCACGGTCTGCTCACCCTGGCCGACGAAGTGTACGGAGACCTCGCGTACGACGGGCCGGTGGCGCCCCTGGGCTTGCTGAACCCCGAGGCGGCGGTCGTGTCGTACTCGTCGCTGTCGAAGGCGTATCTGGCGCCTGGGTGGCGTGCGGGGTGGATGGCCTTCGGTCGATCGCCGAGGCTGGACGACCTCCTCGGCGGCGTCCGCAAACTTGCCGACGGGCGACTCTGCAGCCCAGGGCCGATGCAGTACGGGGTGTCAGCGGCGCTCCGAGGCGATCGCACGTTCCAGGTCAAGCTGCGCAACGACCTGCGGCTGCGGGCGGAGATCACCACCCGCCGGCTCAACGCGATCGACGGCATGACGTGTGTCGCGCCGCGTGGGGCGTTCTACGCCATGCCCCGCGTGACGCTGCCCCCGGGCCGCACCGACGCCGACTACGTGCTCGGGTTGCTGCGCGCGACCGGCGTGCTGTGCGTCTTCGGATCGGGGTTCGGCGCCGCGCCCGAGGACGGCAGCTTCCGCGTGGTGTTTCTCGCCACGCCCGCCGAACTCGACGCCATCTACGACGACGTGGCCGAGTTCACTGCCGGGTTCGTGGCTGGCCGCGTGCCGTGAATCCCGGGCCACGCTGGTGGTGGCCTGTCCATCCCGCCGGCGCCACCCTCAGCTATGCGCTGATCGCTCTGGCGTTCACCTGGCCACTCGCGACAGGGCTCGGCCATCTCGTGCCGTGGGACCTGGGCGACTCCCTGCTGAACGACTGGATTCTGGCGTGGCACTACCATCAGGCAGGTCTGGTACTGACCGGCGACTGGTCGGCCTGGTCGGCCTGGTGGCATCCACCCATCTTTCATCCCGCGCGCTACACCATCGGCTACTCGGAACTGCTGATCACCCAGGCCGTGCTCGGGGCGCCCGTGCATGCGCTGACGGGTAACCTGCTGCTGACCTACAACGTGCTGTTCCTCGGCAGCTTCGTGCTGTCGGGGCTTGGCGGCTTCCTGCTCGTACGCGATCTGACCGGCGACGCGCGCGCCGGGTGGCTCGCCGGACTCCTGTACGGATTCGCGTTGTACCGCGTGACACAAGGTCCACACCTTCAGGTACTGCACGCCCAGTGGGCGCCGTTCGTCCTGTGGCTCCTGCATCGGTGGTTCACGCATGGACGCTGGCGGGATGCCGCACTCGGCGGCCTGGCCCTCGCAGCCCAGAACCTGTCCAACGGCTACTACCTCTTCTACCTCGCGCTCCTCCTTCCTCCCTGGGTGGTGGGACAACTCGCCGCACGCCGACGCCTCGCGGACGTCCGTGGGTGGCTCGGTCCGGCCGTCACGGCGCTCGTCGCGGCCGCGCTCACGTTGCCCTTCCTCTATCCCTACCTGCAGCTCCGCGCGGAAGGGCAGGGGGCCCGTCCGCTGGCGTCCGTCGCCTACTACGGCGCCGACACGTTCGCCTGGCTGACGGCCAACGACCAGCTGCGTGTGTGGGGCTGGCTGCGGACGCGCCCGCATCCTGAAGGCGACCTGTTTCCCGGGCTCATCCCACTCACGCTGGCCGCTGCAGGCCTCGCGCTGACCCTGCACCGTCGTGTGCGCGATTCTGCGACGCGCCCCTCGCGACCGACGGCCCGCACATGGCTCGTCCGCGCCCGGCGGGTCGTGGCAATCGGTGCGGCAACGCTCGCCGCCTGGCAGACGGCGGCCATCGGTCTGGCGCTGTTCGGTGGCGTCTCGAGGTTCACGTTGGGACCCGTCGTCGTGTCGATCAGCGACGGCTCGCGTCTGCTCCTGCTCTGGGCGATGGCCATGACCACGCTGCTGGCGGCGTCCCGGCGCGCACGAGAAGCCGTTGCCGATCAGCCGCATGCGCCGGTCGTGCTGCTGGCCGCGCTGACGGCCTTCACCGTATGGCTGTCGTTCGGACCCGTCATCCGCATCGGCCAACGCCCTTCTTCGTCGTGGCCCGAGATCTACAGCCTGCTCTACGCGGGGCTGCCCGGCGGTGATGCGCTGCGCGTGCCTCCACGCGTCGCGATGATGACCGCGCTGCTGCTGGCGATGCTGAGCGGCATCGGCGTCGCCGCGCTGCGCCGCGCGGGGCGGATGCCCGACGCGGTACTGGCCGGAGTCGCGGTGCTGTTCCTCGCGGAAGCCTGGCCCGCCCCCATTCCAGTCAACGCCACCATGCACGCGCGCGGCCTTGCGCAGACGCCGGCGACCGTCCCTGCCCGACCGGCCGACGACGCCACGGCGCGCCTCCTGGCACGCCTGCCCGCCGACGCCGTGCTGGTGGATCTGCCGATCGGCAGCCCGCCGTGGGAGATTCGCTGGCAGTACCTCTCGGCCGGACACTGGCGCGCGCGGCTCAACGGCTACAGCGGCGGCTTCCCCCACGACCACCTGGTGGTCGAGCACGTGCTCGGCGCGCTGCCGGAACGGTCCGCCGAAGCCGCGGTCCTGCTCGCCGAGCGGGGGGTGACACACGTCGTCCTGCACCCGCAGGTCTGGCTCGACGAGACATCGCCCGTGGCCATCCGCGAATGGCTCAGGACACTGGGCGCGACGCCCATCGTCGAGCACGACGACCTCGAGGTGTGGCGCCTCCGTGCGCCTGTGGCACACTGAGGGGCACTTGACTGTGCGGTGCACGCACACGCCGCATGGCGCCTTTGTCACTTCCGGCGGATTCCGGCGCCTGCGCTCGTGGCACTCCGCTTGAATCGACAGGAGGCGAAGGACCGACAGGCACGGTTCTTCGAAGCCCATGACCGAGTCGCATCGCAGCCTGTCCGTCAGACGCCTCTCGCGCGGAGAACTCGCCATCCTCGCGTTCTTCGTCGTGCAGGCCCTCGATGCGGGCCTGACGTACTGGGGCGTGACCGTGTACGGCCGATCGATCGAGGCCAATCCGCTCATCGCGAGCCTCATGCACAGCCTGGGTGAGGGCCCCGCCCTTGCGTCTGCCAAGGTGACCGCCGCGGGATGCGGCATGATCCTGCACCTCACGGGCGTGCATCGCATCGTCGCGGCCCTCACGGCGTTCTACGTCGTCGCGGCAATCGGGCCGTGGATGTGGGTGCTGGCGCAGTAGGGGACGGGCTGCAGGTAGACTGTTTCCCCATGCGCACCGACCCGATCGCCTACCTGGCCGCCGAACTGCAATCACTGAAGGATCAGGGCCTGTATCGAGCGCTGCGCGTGCTCGACGGCGAGCAGGCCGCCACCTCGGTCTTCGACGGCGTCTCCGTCGTCAACCTCTCGTCGAACAACTACCTGGGCCTCACGACGCATCCGAAGCTGAAAGCGAAGGCCATCGAGGCCGTCGAGAAGTTCGGCGTCGGCTCAGGCGCGGTGCGTTCCATCTGCGGAACCATGGCCATGCACGTCGAACTGGAACGCCGGCTGGCCGAGTTCAAGCACACCGAAGCGGTCGTCGTCTTTCAGAGCGGCTTCGCGTCGAACGCCGGCACAGTGGCCGCGGTGCTGTCGAAAGACGACGCGATCGTCTCGGACGCGCTCAACCACGCGAGCATCATCGACGGCGCCCGCCTCAGCCGCGCCACGATCAAGGTGTACCCGCACGGCGATGCGGACGCCGCACGCGCGATTCTCCGCGACCTGCCCGCCGGTCAGCGCAAGTTGCTCATCACCGATGGCGTGTTCAGCATGGACGGCGACGTGGGCCGGCTGCCCGCGCTCGTCGATGCCGCCGAGGCGTACGGCGCCATCATGATGGTGGACGACGCGCACGCGAGCGGCGTCTTCGGGCGCAACGGCCGCGGCACGGTCGACCACTTCGACCTGCACGGTCGCGTGGACATCCAGGTGGGCACGCTGTCGAAGGCGATCGGCTCGCTCGGCGGCTACGTCGCGGGTAACCGCACCCTGATCGAGTTCCTGCACCACCGTGCGCGCCCGTTCCTGTTCTCGACGTCGCATCCGCCCGCGGTCACCGCTGCGTGCCTGGCAGCCCTCGACCTGCTGATCGAAGAACCGGAGATCATCGATCGCCTGTGGGACAACACGAGGTTCTTCAAGGCCGGCCTGGCGTCGCTCGGGTTCGACACGGGCATCAGTGAAAGCCCGATCACGCCGGTCATCGTCGGTGAGGGCGCGCGCGCGATGGAGTTCTCCGATCGGCTGTTCGCGGCCGGCGTCTTCGCGCAGGGCATCGCGTTCCCGACCGTGGCGCGCGACAAGGCCCGCGTCCGCACCATCGTCTGCGCGACGCACACGCGCGAGCAACTGCAGTTCGCGCTGGACGTGTTCGCGAAGGTCGGGCGCGAGATGGGAATCGTGTAGCGCGTCTACCGTCGACCGTCCCACCGTCTACCGTCTACCGGTTGGCGCACAGGCCGAAAGGCGGTCTGACTCTAACGCTTCATGAGGTACGCGAAGAGGTCGCGCAGGGCCTGGTCACTGAGGTCGTCCAACAGGCCGGCCGGCATCGGTGACACGGGCGAGGCCTCGAGTCGGACAATGTGCTGGCGATCGAGGACGTGCGACTGGCCGTCCGGGTCACGCAAGGTCACCGTGCGTGGCGACTGGTCCGCCATGACGCCCGCGACGACTCGTCCCCCCTCCATCGAGGCGACGAAGTGCTCGTAGCCCTCGCGGATCTCGAGGCCGGGGGCGACGATGGCGGGAATCCAGAAGTCGGGGTTCTGCCGCTCGTAGCCGGTCAGATCGGGGCCCATCGTCCCACCCGCGTCGAACAATCGGTGACAGCTCGCGCACCGGGCCGTGTAGGTGGTCTCACCCGCAGCCGCGGAACCCGATCCGGCCGCGAGCGCCGTCTTGATACGACCTGTCTGTGCGGGGAGGTCGACATCGCTCATGGCGTCCACCACGCGGGGCCAATGCCGGCGAATCCGGGCGTCGAGTGCCGGGTCGCCGTGCAACAGCATCAGCTGCACCACGTCGGGCGAGACGTCGCGTGCCTTCACGACGGCTCGATCGACGGCGTCGAGCATGAGGGCGGCCCACTCGGGACGGCCGGCGAGCACGCGTTCGGCCGTACTGCGGACGCCATGCTCGGCGGGCAGTGTCGACCCGTAGCGCGCCAGAATGCCCTGCGCCACCGCCATGTCGTCGAATCGTGCCAGGGTCTGCAGGGCCACGCGCTTCTCGGCGCTGTGCTCGTCGAGTGCCAGCACCTTCAACAGGGTGGGTATGTTGTCGGGGCCGCCGGTCTCGCCGAGCTGACGGATGAGCAGGGTTCTCACACCCGTGGGTACCCCTGGGTCGAGCACTGCCGCACGCGCCTCGCCCAGCGCCGTCACGTCACCACGACGAAGACGCAGCACGAGTCCGCTTTCGCCCTGCCGACGGGCGTGGTCGTCCAGTGCCGAGGCCAGCACGGGCGGCAGCGATGGAAGCGGCACACCTTCGAACGCCACCTGCAGTGCCTCGAGCAGCGCGGTCCGTACCTCGGGGTCGGGCGCACGCTCGACCAGCCGGGCAGCGCTCGTGAGGTTCGCGCCACCCCCGGCCATCGCGTACCGCCGCATCAGCCGCGTGGCCAGCACGTCGCGCAGCATCGGCCGGGTCCACACGTCGGGCGTGTCCATCCAGCGCTGGATGT
>CAYMAG010000100.1:0-16865 GCA_964388335.1 uncultured Vicinamibacteraceae bacterium
CCGGTACGATCGGGGCGGCACCTTCTCTTCGATGGCGACCGTGGCGCCGTAGTTGCCCGTGATGGCGGCCAGCGACACCACGAGTTCGGCCTGATACCGATCGCCGCCGAGGTCGCGCATCTCCTGACAGCCGGGCAGGCAGGAGGCGATCGCCACGGGGTCCATCAATAAGTCCCAGACACGATTGATGGGTGCGTCGACGACATAGCGGGCGTTGAGTTGCATCAGACGTCTCGGTTCCCGGGTCGGTAACGGTGGCCGGGCAGCACGCGCAGCCGCTCGGCAAGCTGCTCGAGGCTTGCGATGGTGTGGGCCGGCAGGAAGTCGTCGACGAGCGGCAGCGCCGCCTGCATGCCGCGCGTCAGGGGCTCGTAGGTACTGGAGCCGAGCAACGGATTGAGCCAGATCAGGCGGCGGCAGTGGCGCCGCACCCGCGCGAGTTCGCGCGCCAACTGGTCGGGATCCCCACGATCCCAGCCGTCCGAGATGAGCAGCACCACCGGGCCGTGCCGCATCACACGGCGGGCGTGATGCAGGTTGAACGCACGCAGCGCCTCGCCAATTCGTGTGCCTCCGCCCCAGTCACGGATGCGACCCGCAACGGCCGCGAGAGCCGCGCCACCACCCCTCCGCCGCACCTCTCGCGTGATCCTCGTCAGCCGCGTGGCGAAGACGAAGCTCTCCACGGCGTGGGGCCCGGAGGTCATGCCGTGCACGAACTGCAGCAGCATCCGCGCATACCGTTCCATCGAGCCGCTGACGTCGGCGAGCACCACGACGGGCCGAGGCTTGACGAGCCGCGCGCGGCGCGGCAGCAGGAGCAGTTCGCCACCGTGCTTCATGTTGGCGCGCATCGCAGACCGCAGGTCCACACGCCCCGTCCCTGCACGCGTCCAGCGCCTCGTGTGCCGCATGCCGAGTCGCCATGGCAGGCCCGCGAGGAGCGTCTCGGCCCGTGCGAGTTCCTCCGGCGAGAGCGCGGCGAAGTCGCGCGTGCGCAACGACTCCGCCGGGCTCCACATCGCCGCTCGGCGCGGCAATCCCGCTGACGATTCGGATGCGTCCTCACGAAGGACGGGTATGGCGTCGTGGGCCGCGCGTGCGCGTGACGACGCACCGTCCGGAACTTCAGTTGGACGGGCTGCCCGCCGCCCGGTCCTCGGCGCAGACGCGCGCCAGAACTGCTCGAATGCCTCGTCGAACACCTGGATGTCACCGGGCTGGTGTACGAGCAGGCACCGCAGCGCCGCCCGGACGGCAGCGCGACGGGCGACACCGACCTGGGCGATGGCCGTGGCCGCATCAGCCGCGCGGCCCGCGTAGACCGCCACGCCCCGCGCGCGGAGCACATCGATGAAGCGGACGATGTTGCCGGCCAGCGCCTCGGCCATGGGTCATGCGCGCGCCAGCGCCCGTGCCACCAGATCGCGCGTCTGGTCGCCCTTCACGGCCGAGATGTCGTCGCCGTGCTTCAGCAGCACACCGAGTGTTCGATCGACGACCGCCGCATCGAGCAGGTCGCACTCGAGCGCGACGAGCGCCGCGGCCCAGTCGAGCGTCTCGGACACCCCTGCCGCCTTGTAGAGGTCGACCCTCCGGAGTTCCTGGACGAATGCGGCGACCTGAGACGCCAGCCGTGTCGAGATGTCGGGTACCTTCGACAACACGATGCGGTACTCCTTGTCGAAATCTGGATAGTCGAGCCAGGCGTAGATGCAGCGCCGCTTGAGCGCGTCGTGCACCTCACGCGTGCGATTCGACGTGATGACGACGACCGGCGGCTCCACGGCGCGCACTACGCCGAGTTCAGGAATGGTGACCTGGTACTCTGCCAGCAGTTCCAGCAGGTAGCCTTCGAACTCTTCGTCCGCGCGATCGATCTCGTCGATGAGCAGCACCGGCGGTGGTCCGTCCCTGGCCTCGAGCGCTCGGAGCAGCGGACGTCGGATGAGGAACGGCTCCGAATACAGCTGCGCGGCCATCGCTCGGCGATCCAGCGCGTGGCTCGCGTCCAGCATGCGGATCTCGAGGATCTGCCGCGGGTAGTTCCACTCGTACACGGCGTGGCTGACGTCGAGGCCCTCGTAGCACTGCAGGCGGATCAGCTCGGTGCCCAGCACCCGTGCCAGCACCTTCGCGGTTTCGGTCTTGCCGACGCCGGGCTCACCCTCGAGAAACAGCGGACGCTGCAGCCGCAGCGCCAGAAAGATGGGCACGGCGACATCGCTGTCGGTGATGTAGCGCTCGCGCGCCAGTGCCTCCTCGAGCTGTTCGACCGAATCGATCACGAGCCGCCTGTGCGGGCCAGGGCGCCTTCGAGCGCGCGGCGCGTGAACACCGGAATCATCGCGCGGCGATACGCGGCGCTCGCGTGGAGGTCGGCGTTCACGTGTTCGATGTCCCGGCCGGCCAGTGCCGCGGCGTCGCGCAGTACCTCGAGCGATGGCGGCTGCCCTGCCAGCGCCTCTTCCGCAGCGGTCAGCCGTGTCGCATGTGGCCCGGCCCCGGTGAGACCGATACGGGCCGATTGTATGACGCCGTCGTTCAGCACCAATGCGGCCGCGACACCGACGATGGCGAAGTGCGACGCCCGCTGGTACAGCTTCGCGTAGGATGCGGCTCGCGCCGGAGCACAGCGAATCGAGGTGATGATCTCGTCGGGTGCCAGGTCGACGGTGAAGAGATCCTGAAAGAAGCCCTCCGCCTTGACGGTACGCGTGCCAGCGGCGCCGGTGATCTGCAGTTCGGCGTCCACGGCGAGCATCACCGCGGGATAGTCCGCCGTTGGATCGGCGTGGGCCAGGCTTCCCCCGATGGTGCCTCGGTTGCGCACCTGCGGATCACCGATGGCCGCCGCCGCTTCGGCGAGCGCCGGACACTGCGCCTGCAGCAGCGCCGACGAGGCGATGTCCGAGTGCACGGTGCCGGCCCCAATCTCGAGGACGCCCTCCGCCTCCCGGATGCCCGACAACCCCGGGACGCGGGCGATGTCGATCAGCACCTGCGGTTCGCTGAGCCGCAGCTTCATCAGCGGCACGAGGCTGTGTCCACCGGCGATCAGCTTTCCCGCCCCGTTGGCAGCGCGCAGCTTCGCCAGGGCATCGTCAATCGACGTGGCGCGCTGGTACTCGAAGACAGAGGGAATCACGACTGGCCTCCCTGCATGATGTGCCACAGCTTCTCGGGTCGCAGCATCATGTCGACATGCTGGACGCCGAACTCGCCCAGCGCGTCGGCGACGGCGTTCACGATGCACGGCGTCGACCCGAGCGTGCCGGCCTCGCCGACACCTTTCGCGCCGAGCGGATTCACCGGGGTCGGTGTCACCGTGCTGTGCAGCTCGAAGCGTGGAAGGTCGGTGGCTCGCGGCATCGCGTAGTCCATGAACGAGCCGGTCAGCAGCTGGCCCTCGTCGTCGTAGACGACCTCCTCGACCAGCGCCTGACCGACGCCCTGCGCCAGGCCGCCGTGAATCTGCCCTTCCACGATCATCGGGTTGATCAGGTTGCCGGCGTCGTCGACGGCCACGAGCTTCAACAGCGTCGTCTGCCCCGTGTCGCGGTCGATCTCGACCATCGAGATGTGACAGCCGAAGGGATACGTGTTGTTGGACGGCTCGAAGAAGGCCTCATCGCTCAAGCCAGGTTCGAGGCCCTCGGGCAGAGGCACCGGGACGTAGGCATACGCGGCGACCTCGGCGAACGCCCTGGCGGAGTCGGGAGCGCCTTTGACGGCGATGGTTCCGTTCTCGAAGACCAGGTCGTCCTCGTGTGCCTCGAGGAGCGCGGCGGCGAACTTCGCCATCTTTCCTTTCACCTTGATGCCAGCCATGTGCAGCGCCGTCCCCCCGACAGCCTGCGAGCGGCTGCCGAACGTGCCGATGCCCTGCTTCACGACACCCGTGTCGCCGTGAAGGATCGCCACGTGCTCGAGTGGCACGCCGAACTGGTCGGCCAGCATCTGCGCGAAGGTGGTCTCGTTGCCCTGTCCGTGTGGCGACGCACCCGTGGTGGCGCTGATCCGTCCGTCGCGCTCGATGGTCACCTGGGAGTATTCCCAGCCGCCGGTGGGCAGAGCCGCCGACGGCCCGATGCCGCACACTTCCACGTACATCGCCAGTCCAAGGCCAACCAGCCGGCCGTTCTCGCGGGCGGCGTCGCGCTCGGCCTTCAGCCCGTCCCAGTCGGCTGCCTGAAGGGCGACGTCGAGGGCCTTCTCGTAGTCCCCTGAGTCGTAGACGGCACCCATCTGCGTGGCAAAAGGAAACTGGTCGGGCTGGATGAAGTTCTTCCGCCGGACGTCGCCCGGGTCCATCTGCAGCTCGCGCGCGAGCATGTCGACGGCACGCTCGACGAAGTACGTCGCCTCGGGCCGACCGGCGCCGCGATAGGCGTCGGTGGGTGTCTTGTTGGTGAAGACTTCGGTGATCGTGACCCTGATGGCGGGGATGTCGTACGTCGCGTTGGCCATCATCATGGTCAGCGTCGGAATGGCCGCGGTCAGGAGCATGTTGTAGGCGCCAATGTCGCAGATGAGCCGCAACTTGAGGCCAAGAATCTTCCCGTCGCGTGTCGCGGCGACGTCGACGTAGCCGATGATGCCGCGTCCGTGCGTGGTGGCGACGAATGCTTCCGATCGATCCTCGATCCACTTCACGGGCAGCCCGAGCCGTTTCGAGATCGCCGCCGCGACGTACTCCTCGCCGTAGATGTTGATCTTGGCGCCGAACCCGCCGCCGACCTCCGGCGCGATGGCGCGCACCTGGTGCTGTCCGAGATCGCACAGCGCGGCGATGAACGTGCGGAGGATGTGCGGGTTCTGTGTCGACGACCAGATGGTCATCGAGCCTTTGCCTGGCTCGTACTGCGCGACCACGCCACGCGGCTCCATGGCACTGGGAGCAAGCCGCTGGTTCACCATCCGCTGCGAGATCACGACGTCCGCGTCGGTGAAGGCCTTGTCGATCGCGCTGTCGTCCACGCCATCGGCCGTCACGCCCGTGCCACCAGGGACCAGCGGCACGGCGAGGTTGTTCGCGAAATCCGGATGGATGACCGTGGGCTCGCCGGTCATCGCGACTTCAGGGTCCACGACTGCGGGGAGCGGGTCGTACTCGACGACGATCGCGTCCGCAGCATCGCGGGCCGTGTACCGGTCGCTGGCGACGACGACCGCGACCGGCTCGCCGACATGGCGCACGACGTCGACCGCCACGGCACGGTGCGGCGGTGAAGGAAACGGCGTGCCGATGGGCATGGGGCCGAGGAACTCGGCGATCTGCGCGCCCGTGAACACGGCTTCGACGCCAGGCATCGCCTCCGCCGCGCCCGTGTCGATGGAGATGATGCGTCCGTGCGCGACATCCGCGCGCTTGAACACCAGGTGCTGCATCCCTGGCAGCGTCACATCGTCGACGTAGGTGCCGCGGCCCTGAATGAGTCGCGGGTCTTCACGCCGCTTGACTCGCTGGCCCACGAGCTTCGGCAGGACAGGTGCTCCCGGCATGGCTCACTCCTTGTTGGCGGCGTGCTGGATGGCGTTGACGATGTGCTGATAGCCGGTGCAACGGCAGAAGTTGCCGGCAATGCCTTCGCGAATCTGCGTCTCGGTGGGATGGGGCGTGTGGTCGAGCAGGTTGACCGCCGAGAGAATCATGCCGGCGGTGCAGTACCCGCACTGCAGGCCGTGTTCCTCCCAGAACCCTTCCTGCAGCGGGTGGAGCTGGCCGTTCTTCGCGAGCCCTTCGATGGTCGTGACCTCTGAGCCTTCGGCCTGGACGGCGAAGAGCGTGCACGACTTCGCGCTGCGCCCGTCGATCAGCACCGTGCACGATCCGCACTGACTCGTGTCGCAACCGACCTTCGTCCCGGTCAGCCCTGCCGTGTCGCGCAGGAAGTGCACCAGCAGCACGCGAGGCTCGACCTCGCGCGAGATCACACGGCCATTGACAGTCACGCTGACGGGTACCCTCATCGGTCCCTCCTGGTCGGAAGCGGTGTTTATATCACGAGCGGCAACGACGCGGCCGTGGTCGTCGCCGCGCCGTTCTTCGTGCCCGACACCCCGCCGACACAGGGCAACCCTACGGCCGGCAGGTGCCGGTCGCGGAGCTGAAGAAGAATGTTTCCGACGTTCCGAGTCGCGATAGTATTCGGCCCATGAAACAGATCCTCTCCTCTGTCGCCATCCTGCTGGCGCTCGGCGCGTCGACCGTCGCGCTCCAGCCCACGACCCCTCGCCCGCTGAACATCATCGCGTTCGGCGCGCACCCCGACGATGCGGAACTCAAGACGTCGGGCGTGGCCGCCCTGTGGGCCGCCAACGGCCACAAGGTCAAGCTCGTCGCCATGACCAACGGCGACATCGGGCACTTCTCGATGGCCGGCGGGCCGCTCGCGCAACGGCGCTACAAGGAAACGCAGGAGTGCGCGCGCATCCTCGGTGTCACGACTGACGTGATGGACATCCACGACGGGGAACTCATGCCCGACCTCGAGACGCGCAAGAAGGTGGCGCGGAAGATTCGCGAGTGGCAGGCCGACATCGTGATGGGCCATCGCCCGTACGACTACCATCCCGATCACCGCTACGTGGGCGTGCTGCTCAACGACGCCGCGGTCGTGGTGGCCGCCCCCTTCTTCGTGCCTGACACGCCGCCGACGCAGGGCAACCCCATCTTCATGCACTACTCGGACGGCTTCGAGGATCCGAAGCCGTTCGCGCCCGACCTCGTGGTGGACATCGACGCGACGGCCGACAAGAAGTGGGACTGCGTGTCGGCGATGCCGTCGCAGTTCGCCGACAAGGACTCGTGGGGCGGGCGGTACGGCAGGAACGTTCCCGAAGGCGATGCCGAGCGCGCGGCGTTCATCCTGAACAACCACAAGCGGCGCAACGAAGCCGTGGCCAACCAGTACCGCCAGAAGCTCATCGAACTGTACGGCGAGGAGCGTGGCAGCAAGGTGAAGTACGCCGAGGCGTTCGCGCTGAACCAGTACGGCCGGCAGGTGCCCGTGGCCGAGCTGAAGAAGATGTTCCCGACGTTCTGAGAATCCATGGGTCAGGTAGGGGTCGCCTCGCCGAGGCGGCCCCCTTCCACGATGTGAAGCAGACGGCGGGGCCTACCAGGACGTCGTCATTTCACGTCGGAGAGGGCCACGGGCACCCCTCCGCGGGCCTTGCTCAGGTCCGCCGCTTCCATGAACGCCAGCGACTCGAGCGTCTCGTCCGGGGTCACCGGGGGCGTCCCCGTCTTGAAGAACTCGATCGTCCGCACCAGCAGCCCGTAGTACCCGGCGCGCGGCTTCTGGATGGCCGCCGCGCTCTCGGGCGTCGTGATGACGATGCCCTCGCTGCCGTACGCCACCTGGCCGTAGCCGCTTCTTCCGTCGCGCAGTCCGCGCACCGTGCCGATGCGGCCGTCGGCCCACTCGCCCACGACGACGTCCGTACCGGCCGTGTGGGTGCGCGTCACCTTCACGCAGCCGGGGCCCATGATCGTGTACAGCGTCTCGACGGCGTGGACGCCGTACCAGAACAGATCGGGATGATGGGGCTCGAGCGTGGCCGGGCCGAAGGTCATGGCGCCGAGCACCTTGCCGATCCGCGCGTCGGTCACCAGACCCTGCACGTCCTCGGTGTAGCGGCGCGACGAGGCGCTGAACACCGGCGTACCCGACGCCCTGGCCAGCCGGACGATTTCGGCCGCATCCTTGTAGCTTCCCGCCATCGGCTTGTCGATGAACAGCGGCTTCTTCGCGGCGAGCACCGGCCGCGCCTGTTCGAGGTGCACGCGGCCGTCCACGCTCGTCAGCATCACCACGTCCACCCTGGCGATCAGGTCGTCGATCGTCGGCACGATCTCGATCTGCCACTTCTCGCGCAGCGTGGACGTGAAGCCGTCGACCCGCGTGGCGCTGGCCTCGACGTCGGGGCTGCCGCCCTTGAACGCCGCCACAACGCGTGCGCCGGGCACGTGGTCGCGGTGCGTGGGGTCGTTGAGCAGCTGGGTGAACGCGACGACATGCGACGTATCGAGGCCGATCAGTCCGACGCGTAGCGGCTCGGCCGCGCCCTGCGCCTGCGCCTGTTGCAGGCCCGCGCCGGCGAGTGTCAACAGCACCAGGCATCCCCTCACGGTGATTCGACGCATCGGTTCCTATCCTTCCAGGATGGTGTGGCCGGGGCCGCATGCCATGTCGACCCCTGACCTGTGAACGACCGTGGTCACGATTGCACGCCCTCCACGCGGTCGCCGGCGAGTTGGACGAAGGCCCGGTCGACAGCGGCTGGGGGCGCGCACGACTCGCCCTTGACGAGCCGCGTCGGCACCGTGGCCGTGCGCACGGGCAGGTCGGGCTGGCCGATGCGGCTGATGACGAAGTCAGCCAGTTGCCGGCCGATTTGTTCCAGGAAGATGTGCACGGACGTCAGCCGGGGGTGCATCGAGGGCGCCTCGATGTCGTCGACGCCCGCCACGCTGACATCGGCCGGCACGCGGAACTCGGAATCGCGCAGCGCCTCGCACACGCCCTGCGCCGTCGCATCCGAGCCCGCGAAGATGGCCGTGACCGGCTCCTGCGCCGACAGCAGCGACTTTGCACCGAGGTAGCCGGCCTCACGAGGTTGCTCGGAGTCTGGCGACACCCACCGGGCCGGCAACCCGTCCTCCATCATCGCCCGTTCGAAGCCGTCGTAACACCGATCGAACCAGGGCATCCGCCGGTTGCCCACGAACCAGATGTCGCGGTGGCCGAGCGCCCGCAGGTAGCGCGTGACGCTGTAGCTGCCGTCGACGTCGTCGTAGTAGACCGTGTCGTACTCGCCCTCGCGCCAGGGCCGCATCACGTTGTTGCCCTGCACGGCCACAGGCTGTCCGGTGGCCCCGAGCAGGTCGAGCAGGTTCTGGGAATGCGTGCCGGCGAGAATGTAGCCGTCCACGAAGTCGCGGCGCTGCAGGATGTGCGGCACCTGGAGGTCGTCCGGCGGGACGTCGGGCCGGTAGGTGACCGACAGGAACACCACGTGGTAGCCCTGTTGGGCGCAATAGGCCTCCGCGCCTGCCAGGATGCGTGAGTGGAACGGGTGCAGCAGCGAGCGGTTGCCGAGCACGAACGCCAGGAGGCGCGGCTTGCGGCGGTCGCGCAGGTCGAACGAGAGCCGGTCGGCTGACGCCTGGACGCGGTCCATGATGTCCTGGCTCACGCGCCCGGTCCGGTTGATCACGCGCGAGACGGTCGCCGGGCTGACGCGGGCCGCGCGGGCGATGTCCTGCAGGCGTACCTTTTTCGGCTTCATGCGGACGGTGGTTGCCGAGCGATGCCGGGTCTCTGTGAACTCGGTCTGGCGCAGGGACGGTGGGAGTTGGCCATGGTGTCGGAGGTGGGACGTGGGCATCCTTCCAGACGTCGGGCGCAGCGTCAAGAAAACATTCATCCATCCCGTGAAAAATTTCTTGACTTCATCGCAGCATGGTTCATGCTAGGCGCCATCGCGAGCAACGATTGGCCCCGGCTCTCCCGGCCGCCCAACTCGAGACGACCCACGGAGGCAGTCAGCATGAAACCCATCGCACGAACCACACATCTCTGGCGGCTCGGCCTCCTGCTCGCCGTCGCGACCTGGCTGCTGCCGGCGTCGCTGTCTGCGCAGGCGCTGTACGGCAACGTGACCGGCTCGGTCACCGACGACACCGGCGGGGCCATTCCCGGGGCGACGATCTCGCTGTCCAACGAAAGCACCGGTCTGCAGCTCGACACGGTGAGCGATGACGCCGGCCTGTACACGGTCCGGAACGTGCTGCCCGGCACCTACACGCTGCGTGCATCGCTGCAGGGCTTCAAGACGTTTGAGCAGACCGGCATTCCTGTCACGGCCGGCAGCATCATCCGCATCAACGGGAGGCTCGAAATCGGCGACCTCTCCGAGTCGATCACGGTCACGACCGAGGCCGCGCTGCTGAAGACGGACAAGGCCGACGTGAGCGTCGAGCTGAAGCCGAAGGAGATCACGGACCTTCCGCTCAATCAGTACCGGAACTACCAGACCCTGATGAACCTGGTGCCCGGCGCGACGCCTGGGACGTTCCAGAACTCGACAGGCTCCACGCCGCAGCGCTCGCTGCGCACGTTCGTCAACGGGACGAACCCGAACAACAACAGCACCCGCATCGACGGCGCGGCCAGCATCAACATCTGGCTGCCTCACCACGCGGGCATGGTGGCCTCAGCCGAGACGGTCGACACGGTCAACATCGTCACGAACAACTTCGATGCCGACACGGGCATGGCCGGCGGGGCTGCCATCGCCGTGGTCACCAAGTCGGGCACGAACGACCTGAGAGGCTCGGCGTTCTACTTCAACAGCAACGACTCGGTGAGCGCCAACACGTTCTTCAACAACGCCAACGGCCTCGCGAAGCCCGACATGACCCAGTCGATCTACGGCGGCACGGCCGGCGGTCCGATCAAGAGGAACAAGCTCTTCTACTTCGGATCGTGGGAGCGCTTCACCGAGCAGCGCGGCTTCCAGGAGACCTTCGCGGTGCCGACGGCCCGCATGCGCAACGGCGACTTCGGCGAGATTCTCGCCGCGTTCCCCCAGTTCCGCCTCTACGATCCGCTCACGGGCGCCGCCGATGGTTCCGGGCGTCAGGCCTTCCCGGGTGCGGTCATTCCGGCCGACCGCATCAGCGACATCTCGCGCAGCATCAACGAGTCGGCGTATCCGCTGCCGAACGCGTCGGCCGACCTCAACCGCAACGGAGTTGCCGACGACTACGTCATCGAGCGCCAGCCGCTGTTCGACCGCGACAACCTGGACTTCAAGGTCACGTTCAACCGCTCGAGCGCTCACCAGATCTGGGCCAAGTACTCGTACCTGACGGCCGACGTGCAGGACCGCTTCCAGCTCGGCTTCTCCGATCCCGCGCCTGCGCCGACGATCAACCACGCGCCGGTGGTCGGGCACACCTGGACGCTGTCGCCCACGCTCATCCTCGACGGCAACTTCGGCGTCCTGTTCAACGAACAGAGCGGCCTGTCGCCCGACTACGGGACGAACTACGGGAGCGACGTGTGGGGCATCCCCGGCACCAACGGTCCGGACATCCGCCAGAGCGGCATGCCCATCATCAACACGGGTCTCAGCGCCATCGGCAACGTCTCGTCGTGGAACCCGTACTTCTACACGACGTCGGTGTACTCGTTCTCGCAGGCGCTCACCAAGGTGGCCGGTCGACACGAGATGCGCGTGGGTTATGACCTCAACTACCTCGAGATGAACCACTGGCAGCCGGAGATCGGTTCCGGTCCCAGGGGCAGCTTCACCTTCGGCGGAAACGTCACCGGGACAACCGGGTACCAGCCCGTTGGTGGCTTCAACGCGTTCGGCGGGTTCATGCTCGGGCTGCCGAGCAGTTACGGCAAGAGCCTGCAGGCCGAAGAGATGACGACGCGCGAGTGGCAGCACGGGCTCTACGTGCGCGATCGCTGGCAGGTCAACGAGAAGCTGACGCTCAACGGCGGGCTGCGCTTCGAGATGTATCCCGTGATGACCCGTGCGGACCGCGGCATCGAACGGCTGGATTTCGAGACCTTCGATGTGCTCATCGGTGGGCGCGGTGGCGTTCCAGAGGACGTCGGCCTCAGCCCGAAGAGTGTCTACGTGGCCCCGCGCGTGGGTGCCGCCTACCGCATCAACGACCAGACGGTGTTCCGTACCGGGTACGGCGTCACGATCAACCCCCTGCCTTGGTCGCGTCCGCTGCGGGGCTTCTTCCCCCTCACGATTGCGTTCAGCGACTCGGCCGCTGGCTTCAACTACATCGGATCGCTCGAACAGGGTATTCCCGAGATCGAGACGCCCGACCTCAGCACCGGCCGGGTCCGCCTGCCAACCGGCGTCGATATGCGGACGCCGAACCCCGAGTCCGGCAACGTGGATCGTGCAACGCTCCACCAGTGGAACGTCACGCTGGAGCGCCGCCTGCCGTACGACCTCGTGGGCACCGTCGCCTACCTGGGCACGCGCACCAACGGCGGCTATGCCGACTTCAACCTGAACTACGCGCAGCCTGGCACGGGCAACCCCGGGCGCCAGTTCTTCGCGCAGGCGGGCAACGCCAACATTCTCGACTGGGGCGGCTGGACGACGAGCAAGTACCATTCGCTCCAGACCTCGCTCAACCGGCCGTTCAAGAACGGCCTGCTCCTCAAGGGCGCCTACACCTGGAGCAAGGCCATGAACATGGCTGACGAGGACGGGTGGACGGGCCTCTCCTGGAACATCCCCGACCAGCGTCACCGCAACTACGCGCGCGGCAGCTACGACCGGACCCACGTGCTGCAGATGGGCTTCGTGTACGAACTGCCCTTCATGCGTGAAGAGACCGGCCCACTCGCGATCGTCGTGAAGGACTGGCAGATCAACGGCATCTTCTCGGCCTTCTCGGGCACGGTGTTCGGCGTCGGCGGGAACAACCCGCAGTTGCTCGCGCCCGGAGCTGGGTCGGTTCTGGCCAACCAGGTCGGCGAGGTGCGCCGCGTCGGCGGGCCTGGTCCGGACGAGAAGTTCTACGATCCCTCGGCCTTCGCGAACCCCACCGGCCTGCAGTGGGGCGACACGGGCCGCAACGCGTTCCGTGGGCCCTCGGTCTGGAACCTCGACTTCTCGGCGTTCCGCAACATCCCCATCGGCCGCTACCGCGTGGAGTTCCGTGCACAGGCGACCAACGTGTTGAACCACTCGCGCTGGCTCAACCCGGACACGGGCATCAACAGCCCGACGTTCATGCAGCACGTCGCCGCGACGTCAGTGGACGCCCCCCGCAGCATCCAGCTCGGCATCCGCTTCGCGTTCTGATGCGCTGACGGCCATGCTGTCCGACGCCCGCACCTCGCACCCTCCCGGGTGTCGGGGTGCGGGCGTCACCTCGTCATGAGGCTGCTTCGTGGACCGACGAACGTTCATCAACCGCTTCGGCGCCACCAGCGCGGCGATGGCCGCTCTACCTGCCAACGCCTTCCCATCGGAGTTCTCATGCCCAACGCCTTGTCACGACGCGGGTTCATGTCCGCCACCGGAAAGGGCCTCGTGACCGCCTCCATTGCTGCGGGTGCCCCTTCTATCGTCCCGGCGACGGTCTTCGGCGCGGACGCCCCGAGCAACCGCATCAACATCGGCGCGATCGGTGTCGGGCGCATCTCGCGCGACCACGACATGCCCGAGACGCTCGTGTTCCCGCAGGCGCGCATCATGGCGGTGTGTGACCTCGACCGACGCCGTCTCGAGGACGGCCGCGTCTTCGTCAACGACTTCTACACGAAGGAGACGGGCCGCAGCTACGACGGCGTACGGATGTACGACGACTACCGCGAGCTGCTCGCGAATCCCGACATCGATGCCGTGCTCATCAGTACGCCGGACCACCAGCATGCGCCGGTGGCCATCCACGCGGTCGAGGCCGGCAAGGACGTCTACCTCCAGAAGCCCGCGTCCCTGACGATCGCGGAGGGGCGCGAACTCAGCAACGCCGTCCACCGCACCGGCCGCATCCTGCAGATCGGCAGCCAGAACCGCTCACTGCCCCAGTTCCGGTACGCGTGTGAGTTGGTCCGCAATGGCCGCATCGGCGACCTGAAGACGGTCGAGGTGGGCCTGGCCGCGGATCCCGGCGGCGACGATGAGCCCGAAATGCCGGTGCCGTCGCACTTCAACTACGACGCGTGGCTGGGTTCCACGCCTCACGTCTACTACACCGAGAAACGCGTGCATCCCCAGGAGGGATACGACCGCCCCGGCTGGCTGCGATGCGAGCAGTTCGGCGCGGGCATGATCACGGGGTGGGGCGCGCACCACATCGACATGGCGCACTGGGGCATGGACACCGAGTACACGGGCCCGGTGGAGATCTGGGGCACGGCGGAGTTCCCCACGGGCGGGCTGTGGGACGTCCACGGCACCTTCCGCACCGAGGCGCGGTACGCCAACGGCGTGCACATGATCGCCAGCGACAGCCTGCCGACCGGCGTCAAGTTCACGGGCACCGACGGCTGGATCTACGTCAATCGCGTCAGCCAGGTCACCGGCAGCGATCCCGCGTCGAACCTGTCGAACCCGAAGGCGCTCGATGCGAGCGACCGCGGCATCATCACCTCCGTCATCGGCCCCGACGAGATTCACTTGATCGAGAGCGCCGACCACCACGGAAACTGGCTCGAGGCGATCCGGACGCGCCAGACGCCGCTCGCACCGGTCGAGGTGGGCCATCGGTCGTGCACGGCCTGCCTGCTCCACCACATGGCGATGAAGGCGGGACGCCGGCTGCACTGGGATCCGCTGCGCGAGCGCTTCAAGAATGACGACGAGGCCAACGGCTGGCTGTCTCGGCCGCAGCGCTGGCCGTACGTCATCGAGACGTGACGGGAGATGTCGATGGAACGAACCCCCGCCTCGGCGAGGCGCGGGCTACCTGACTCCAGGCGGGGGTACGCTACTGAGCCACGGACGGCTCGCCGCACGACTGGCGCACCACGAGGGTGGTCTGCAGGAAGATGTCGCGCGCCGGCAGGTCGGGATGATCGAGGCGTTCCATCATCGCCGCGGCCGCGGCCACACCGATCTGCCGGGAGGGCTGTCGGACCGTCGTGAGCGGCACCGGCAGGAACTTCGCGAAATCCGCGTCGTCGAACCCGACCAGGCGGACCTCGTCGGGCACGACCCGACCGAGCGTTCGCAGCGCCCGCATCGCCTCGGCCGCGACGCGGTCGTTGACACACACGATGGCGTCGAGTGACGTCCGTGCCAGTTCGCCGGCGAACGCCTCGACGTCGGTCGGGGCGACCTCCAGTTCCAGGGCGCTGTCGGGACGCACTCCACCGGCAGCCAACGCCTCGCGATAGCCCGCACGTCGCGCCTGCACGGTCGGCGAGCCGAGAGGCCGCGCGAGGAACGCGATGCGTCGGGCGCCGCGCGCCTGCAGATGCGACGTCGCGAGATACCCCGCGCGACGGTTGTCGATGCCGATGAGGTCGTACGGTCCCCGCAACGGATACGGGTACACGGATCGATCGAGCAGGACGACGGGGATGTGGGCGGCGTCACAGGCGTCCACGATGCGACGATTGGTGCGGTCGGTATCCGGGAGGCCTTCGAGGGGCGCGAAGAAGATCCCGGCCACTCCACGCTCGAGGTATTGCTGGCAGGTGGCCCAGGCCGCCTCGGCCCGGGCCGACGGTTGCTCCGGCAGGCCGTGACGCACGAACGCCACCCGACGATCGTGGGGCGCCGTCATCAACCCCTCCAGCATCGGCTCGAAGATGTCGGCGTCGGGTGCGTCAGGGACGAGCACGCCGAACGTCAGGGCCTCATCGTCCGACGGCCGTGCCTTGACGTACGTGCCCGAGCCGACTCGTCGCGCCACCAGTCCCGCACGCTGGAGGTCGCGCACCGCCCGTCCCACCGTGATGCGCGACGCGCCGAACGTCGACACCAGGGCAACCTCGCTGGGCAGGCGTTCGCCTGGGGCGAGTCGCCCGCTCTCGATCTGGCGCCGCAAGGCGTCGTAGACCACTCGATACTTCGGCACCCGCGCTTCGACCCGTTGCATGATGGCGCGACGATAGTATGACAAATGCCTCGTGCTGTCCAGTCGGATATTGACAAATAGGTAGGTGGTAAGACCACAAGTTGTTATACTCACTTCGCTGGCGCGGTTCGCACCAGCCAAGGAGTCCATCATGTCCAGCACCCTCGGACGTCATCACTATCTCGTCGCCAGCGACTTCGACCAGACGCTCAGCTTCAACGACTCTGGCCTCGTGCTCAGCGAAATCATCGGCGCGTCAGACTTCGAAGCCAAGGTCGCGGGCCTCGCCCGCAGCAACCTCGTGCAGCAGGGGGGCGAACTCGCCTACCTGCTGCGTCACGACCCCGAGTTCCGCAGCGTCCGCCGCGAACATCTGATCGAGGCAGGGCGCCGCGTCCGGCTGAAGCGCGACATCCCTCTCCTGGTCGACCTCCTGGCCAGAGGGGTGGATGGTCGCACGTTCTCGTTCTTCGTCATTTCGGCGGCCCCGCGGGAGGTCATCACCTCGGCGCTCGACGGCATCGTCCCGTCCGACCACATCTTCGGCACCGAACTCGAGTACGACGAGTCCGGCGAGGTACGGTCGGTGGTGCGCGTGCCGGCGGGCTACGGCAAGGTGGCCGTGCTCGAAGAACTCGAGGCGCAGGAAGGCGTGTCGCCCGAGCACACCATCTACATCGGGGACGGCGGCTCCGACGTGCACGTCATGCTGCACGTCAACAACCGCGATGGGTTCACGATCGCCGTGTCCGAGAATCCACACCTCAGCCGGATCGCGCGCCGGACCCTGCTGAGTGACAGTGCCTTCAGCGTGCTCGTGCCGGCCCTGCGTCATGTGGCCGGCTGGAACTCGGCGCGGATGCGCGAGTTGTTCGGCAGCTACGGGCTCGAACTCACCGAATGGGAGCGGGCGCGCACGGACCGGATCACGCTGAGCGACCTGGACTCCGCTGAAGGCGTGCGGACGGCATGAATGCCTTCCTCACCGCTGACGCGATCGGGTGGGCGGCGACGGCCGTCTTCACCGCATCGTACTTCGCGAAGCATCACGACACGCTGCGGCGCGTGCAGATGGGCGGCGCGGCCATGTGGCTCGCCTACGGGGTTGCCACGCGGGCGTTGCCCGTCATCACCGCCAACATCCTCGTCCTCGGCGCCGCCGCCTGGGCCGAGCACCGGCGACGCAGGCAGGGAGGCGTCTGACGATCGTGAGGGCCAAACGGGGAACGGAGATCACGGAGGGAACGGGTTCACGCGGAGACGCGGAGAAGCGGAGACG
>CAYMAG010000101.1:0-16595 GCA_964388335.1 uncultured Vicinamibacteraceae bacterium
CGAAGCTCGTCAAGACGCTCGAGGAAGAGCTGGGTGTGTCGGCCGCGGCCGCGGCGCCCGTGATGGTGGCCGGCGCGGCACCCGCAGCAGCGGCGGCGGCGGTCGAAGAGAAGACCGAGTTCGACGTCGTGCTGACGGAGGTGGGCGCCAACAAGATCAACGTGATCAAGGCCGTCCGCGAAGTCACCAGCCTGGGCCTCAAGGAGGCCAAGGACCTCGTCGAGGCGGCGCCCAAGGCCATCAAGGAAGCCGTGACCAAGGACGAGGCCGAGACGATCAAGAAGAAGTTCGAAGAGGCTGGCGCGAAGGTCGAGATCAAGTAGGTTCGGCACCGCAAGCGAGCCGCGTGCGCCCGCCTACGCGTCCTTCGGACGCTTCGGCGAGGCCGCGCGGCTTTCGCCGTTCGTGTGTTGGCCCCGGCGCGACCCCCGCGCAGACGGGCGCCCCTGGCGACGATCACCCAAGGAACCGTGAAGTATGAGCAGCAGCCTGCCGAACAACGTCTACCGCGAGCGCATCGACTTTTCCAAGATCCGGACGACGGTTCCGATTCCCAATCTGATCGAGATCCAGAAGAAGTCCTACGATCGGTTCCTGCAGATGTACACCCTGCCGGCCGACCGGGAGGACATCGGCCTGCAGGCCGTCTTCAAGTCCGTCTTCCCGATCAGCGACTTCCGCGAGAACTCGTCGCTCGAGTTCATCGAATACTCGATTGGCAACTGGGACGAGTGCGGCTGGGGTGACGAAGCCCGCGGCCAGGTGCACGAGATCGGTGGGCGCCGCATGGCGCTCAACCTGAAGTACGACATCAACGAATGTCTCGAGCGCGGGATGACGTACGCGATCCCGCTCAAGGTGACCATCCGCCTGGTGGTGTGGAACAAGGACCCGGAGACCGGGGCCAAGACCATCCGCGACATCAAGGAGCAGGAGGTCTACTTCGGCGACATTCCGCTGATGACCGACAACGGCACGTTCATCATCAACGGCACCGAACGCGTCATCGTCTCGCAGCTGCACCGCTCGCCGGGCGCCTTCTTCCACACGGAAGACAAGTCGCTGTTCATCGGCCAGCTGATCCCGTATCGCGGCTCGTGGGTCGAGTTCGAGTACGACAGCAAGAACCTGCTGTACGTGCGCATCGACCGCAAGCGCAAGTTCCTCGGGACGGTCTTCCTGCGCGCCCTCGGGTTGCGTGGCGCCGACGAGATTCTGCGCTCGTTCTACGACGTCGACCAGCTGCACCTGCGCAATGACCGTGTCCTCTGGACGGTCAACGACAGCCCGGTGGACTGGAAAGCCGGCGAGGACATGAGCATCCCGGGCAGCGAGGTGGTCCTGACCCGCGGCAAGCGCATCACGAAGGCCGCGATCAAGGCCCTGCGTGCCGCAGGCGTGACCGACGTGCCGGTCGACATCAGCCAGCTCGAAGGCGAACAGCCGTTCACGGCGGCCGACGTGGTCGACCCGTCGTCGGGCGAAGTGCTGCTGGACGCCAACGAGGAGCTGTCGGCGCGCACGATCGCGATGGCGCAGGAGAAGGGCATCGACCGCATCGACATCTTCTTCCCCGAGAAGGACGACGTCGGTCCGGTGCTGTCGACCACGCTGAAGAAGGATCCGGTGAAGACGCACGAAGAAGCGCTCATCGAGATCTACCGCCGCCTGCGTCCCGGCGACCCGCCGACGCTCGAGAGTTCGCGTTCGCTGTTCGAGAGCATGTTCTTCAACCCGCAGAAGTACGACTTCTCGCGGGTCGGCCGCCTCAAGCTGAACACGAAGCTCAAGCTGAGCACGCCCCTCGACGAGAAGATCCTGCATCCGGCGGACTTCTACGAGGTCATTCGCTGCCTGCTGAAGCTGCGGAAGAACCCGGCGAACGTCGACGACATCGATCACCTCGGCAACCGCCGCGTCCGGTCGGTCGGCGAACTGCTCGAGAACCAGTTCCGCATCGGTCTCGTGCGGATGGAGCGTGCGATCAAGGAAAAGATGTCGGTGTACCAGGAAATGGCCACCGCCATGCCGCACGACCTCATCAACGCCAAGCCGGTGATGGCGGCCATCCGCGAGTTCTTCGGCAGTTCGCAGCTGTCGCAGTTCATGGACCAGACCAATCCGCTGTCGGAGATCACGCACAAGCGTCGGCTGTCGGCGCTCGGGCCGGGCGGTCTGTCGCGCGAGCGTGCGGGCTTCGAAGTGCGCGACGTCCATACGACGCACTACGGCCGCATCTGCCCCATCGAGACGCCGGAAGGGCCGAACATCGGCCTCATCTCGTCCCTCTCGTGCTACGCGCGCATCAACGAGTTCGGCTTCATCGAGTCGCCGTACCGCAGGGTCGAAGACGGCCACGTGGTCGAGTACGTGCGCATCGTGAAGGGGGCCGGCAAGTTCAACGCGGGCGATGTCGTCCGCCTGGACGACGTCCTGGCGGCGAAGGCAGGCAAGAAGGGCGGCATCGAGTGGGAGCCGCACGCGTACTACCTGTCGGCGTGGGAAGAGGATCAGTACGTCATCGCGCAGGCCAACGCCGAAGTCGGCCCGACCGGCGAGTTCGTCAACGAGCGCGTGAACGCCCGGCAGGCGGGCAACTTCATCCTGTCGCCGCGCGAGAACGTGCAGTTCATCGACGTCTCGCCGAAGCAGCTCGTGTCGGTGGCCGCGTCGCTGATCCCGTTCCTCGAGAACGACGACGCGAACCGCGCCCTGATGGGCAGCAACATGCAGCGCCAGGCGGTGCCACTGCTGCAGGCACGGGCGCCATACGTCGGGACGGGCATGGAGCACACCACGGCCCGTGATTCGGGCGCCGTGGTCGTGGCGCGCCGCAGCGGCGTCGTCGACTTCGTGGACAGCCAGCGCATCGTGGTGCGCGTGGATGGCGATCAGATGGCGACCGAGATGGGCGCCGACATCTACAACCTGATCAAGTTCAAGCGCAGCAACCAGAACACGTGCATCAACCAGCGTCCGATCGTCCGCGTGGGCGACCCGGTGGCGAAGGGGCAGGTGCTGGCCGACGGCCCGTGCACCGAGATGGGCGAACTCGCGCTCGGCCGCAACGTGCTCGTCGCCTTCATGCCGTGGCGCGGCTACAACTTCGAGGACGCGATTCTCGTGTCCGAGAAGATGGTCAAGGACGACTACTACACCTCGATTCACATCGAGGAGTTCGAGATCGAGGCGCGCGACACCAAGCTCGGTCCCGAGGAGATCACGCGCGACATTCCGAACGTCGGCGAGACCTACCTGCGCGACCTCGACGACAGCGGCATCATCCGCATCGGCGCGTACGTGAAGCCGGGCGACATCCTCGTGGGGAAGGTCACGCCGAAGGGCGAGACGCAGCTCACGCCGGAAGAAAAGCTGCTGCGCGCCATCTTCGGCGAGAAGGCCGGTGACGTGAAGGATGCGTCGCTCACCTGCCCGCCGGGCATCGAAGGCATCATCGTCGGCGTGAAGATCTTCTCGAGGAAGGGCATCGAGAAGGACGACCGGGCCAAGGCCATCGAGGCCGAAGACCTCGACATGATGGAGAAGAACCTCCAGGACGAAATCCGCATCCTTCACGACGAAGTGAAGAAGCGCGTCATGACGCTCCTCGAGGGACAGGCGCTGCGCAGCGACCTGTTCGACCAGCACGGCCAGCAGCGGCTGCTCAGGAAGGGCACGACGCTGAGCCGCGCCGAGATGGACGACGTGCCGTTCCTCGCGCTCGTGCGCGCACGTGTGGACGGCGACGATCCGCGGGTCGAGGACCAGCTGCGCGAGATCGAAGACCGCACCGACCGCCAGGTCGAGGTGACGCGCGAGGTCTTCGAGGAGAAGAAGGAGAAGATCCGCCGTGGCGACGAGCTGCCGCCGGGCGTGATCAAGCTGGTGAAGGTGTACGTCGCCATGAAGCGCAAGCTGTCGGTGGGCGACAAGATGGCCGGCCGCCACGGCAACAAGGGCGTGCTGGCCCGCATCCTTCCCGAGGAGGACATGCCGTATCTGCCGGACGGGCGTCCGGTGGAGATCGTGCTGAACCCGCTGGGCGTGCCGTCGCGCATGAACATCGGGCAGCTGCTCGAGACGCACCTCGGCTGGGCGGCTCACGGCATCGGCGAGCAGATCGACGGGATGCTCCGCGACCAGGCGCCGGCCGCGGCCGTGCGCGAGAAGCTCGGCGAGATCTTCAAGCGA
Organism: uncultured Vicinamibacteraceae bacterium; assembly: GCA_964388335.1. Classification (GTDB taxonomy): domain Bacteria; phylum Acidobacteriota; class Vicinamibacteria; order Vicinamibacterales; family Vicinamibacteraceae; genus JAEZDP01. The sequence goes on from CAYMAG010000101.1 coordinate 4,192, forward strand.
TCAGACCGTGTCGACAACCTCGCGTCGGATGCCGACGTGCTCGAGTTCGCCGGGACGCTGCGCGACGGCGTGCACTTCGCGACGCCGGTCTTCGACGGGGCGAAGGAAGACGAGATCGTCGACTACTTCCGGATGGCGGCGCTGCCGCTGGAAGGCAAGACGCCGCTCTACGACGGCATGACGGGGCAGCCGTTCGAGCAGTCGGTGACCGTCGGCTACATCTACATGCTGAAGCTGTCGCACCTGGTGGACGACAAGATCCACGCGCGCTCCATCGGGCCGTACTCGCTCATCACCCAGCAGCCGCTTGGCGGCAAGGCGCAGTTCGGCGGCCAGCGTTTCGGCGAGATGGAGGTGTGGGCGCTCGAAGCCTACGGCGCCGCGCACATCCTGCAGGAACTGCTGACCGCCAAGTCGGACGACGTGACGGGGCGCTCGAAGATCTACGAGGCCATCGTCAAGGGCGATGCCAGCTTCACGCCTGGCCTGCCCGAGTCGTTCAACGTGCTGATCCGGGAGTTGCAGGCGCTGTGTCTCGACGTGGAACTGGTCAAGACGAAGCGCGTGATCGTGGCCGAGTTGGGGGCGGGTGGTCCGGAGCCCCAGCCGGAACCGGTGGGACAGGACGCGTGAGGGATCGGGAAGACGAACTGACGGGAGCAATATGAGACCAGACTTTTCCATCAAGGGACCCCTGACAGCCGACTTCGACGCGATCCGTATCAGCCTGGCGTCGCCCGAAAAGATCCGGCAGTGGTCGTACGGAGAGGTCACCAAGCCGGAGACGATCAACTACCGCACGTTCAAGCCCGAGCGTGACGGCTTGTTCTGCGCGAAGATCTTCGGCCCGGTGACCGACTGGGAGTGCCTCTGCGGCAAGTACAAGCGCATGAAGCACCGCGGGGTCATCTGCGACAAGTGCGGCGTCGAGGTGACGCAGGCGCGTGTGCGGCGCGAGCGGATGGGCCACATCGAGCTGGCGACACCCGTCAGCCACGTGTGGTTCTTCAAGGGACTGCCGAGCCGCATCGGCCATCTGCTCGACATCTCGCTGCGCGATCTCGAGCGCATCCTGTACTTCGAGGCGTTCGTCGTCATCGAGCCGGGCGACACCGATCTCAAGCAGAACGAACTGCTCAACGACGAGCAGTATCGCAAGGCGCGGGAAGAGTACGGGTACACCGCCTTCACGGCGCAGATGGGCGCCGAGGCCATCAAGGAACTGCTCCGCCGGGTCGAGATCGCCGTGCTCGCCGTCGACCTGCGCGAGAAGATGAGGACCGAGCAGTCGGTGCAGAAGCGGCAGAAGTTCGCCAAGCGCCTCAAGGTGGTCGACGCCTTCCGCAAGAGCAGCAACAAGCCGGAGTGGATGATTCTCGACGTGATTCCGGTCATTCCGCCGGAACTGCGTCCGCTCGTGCCGCTCGATGGCGGCCGCTTCGCCACCTCCGATCTGAACGATCTGTACCGTCGCGTCATCAACCGGAACAACCGGTTGAAGAAGCTGATGGAACTCAAGGCGCCGGACGTCATCATCCGCAACGAGAAGCGGATGCTCCAGGAGGCCGTCGACGCGCTGTTCGACAACGGCCGCCGTGGCCGCGTGCTGCGCGGGGCGAACAACCGTCCGCTGAAGTCGCTGTCCGACACGCTGAAGGGCAAGCAGGGCCGGTTCCGCCAGAACCTGCTCGGCAAGCGTGTCGACTACTCGGGCCGCTCGGTCATCGTGGTCGGTCCGGAGCTGAAGCTGCACCAGTGCGGGCTGCCGAAGAAGATGGCGCTCGAGCTGTTCAAGCCCTTCATCTACAACAAGCTCGAGGAGCGCGGCCTGGTCGCCACCATCAAGCAGGCCAAGGAGATGGTGGAAGAGCAGCGGCCGGAGGTGTGGGACGTGCTCGAGGACGTGATCCGCGAGCACCCGGTGCTGCTCAACCGCGCGCCGACGCTGCATCGCCTGGGTATTCAGGCGTTCGAGCCGGTGCTGGTCGAAGGCAAGGCCATCAGGATTCATCCGCTGGTGTGCACGGCGTTCAACGCCGACTTCGACGGCGACCAGATGGCGGTGCACATTCCGCTGTCGCCCGAGGCGCAGATCGAGGCCTCGGTGCTGATGCTGTCGAGCAACAACGTGCTGTCGCCGGCCAATGGCGCGCCGATTGCGGTGCCCTCGCAGGACATCGTGCTCGGGTGCTACTACCTCACGAAGGCCAAGCCCAACGCGATCGGTGAAGGACGCCTGTTTGCCAACCTCGACGACGTGATCGTGGCGCTCGAGATGGGCGAACTCGAGACGCTCACGCCCATCCGGCTGCGCTACTCGGGCAAGCTCATCGACCTCACGCTGGCGCGCGACGACCAGTCGGTGCTGCACACGCCGCTGCAGGACGTCGACCGGCGGATCATCAACACGACGGTCGGCCGCGTCATCTTCAGCGACGCCCTCCCGGAGGGCATGCCGTTCATCAACGGCATGCTGAAGAAGAAGGGGCTGCAGCAGGCGGTGCAGTACTGCCACCTGCACTTCGGCATCGAGAAGACCGTCGAGATGCTCGACAGCCTGAAGACGCTGGGCTTCACGTACGCCACGCGTTCGGGCATGTCCATCGGTATCAACGATCTGATCATCCCGCGCGTGAAGCACGACCTGGTCGAGCACGCCCGCAGCGAGGTCATCAAGGTCGAGCAGCAGTACCAGGAAGGCGCCATCACCAACGGCGAGCGCTACAACAAGGTGATCGCCCTGTGGTCGGAGGCCACCGAGAAGATCGCCGACAAGATGTTCAGCGAGATGGAGGAACTGGACCGGACGGGCCAGTCGTTCAATCCGGTGTACATCATGGCCGACTCGGGCGCGCGCGGAAGCAAGCAGCAGATTCGCCAGCTGGCGGGCATGCGCGGGCTGATGGCCAAGCCGTCGGGCGAGATCATCGAGACGCCCATCACGTCGAACTTCCGTGAAGGGTTGACGGTGCTGCAGTACTTCATCTCGACGCACGGCGCCCGCAAGGGGCTGGCCGACACGGCGCTGAAGACCGCCGACTCCGGCTATCTCACGCGGCGTCTCGTGGACGTGGCGCAGGATGTCATCATCCACGAAGACGACTGCGGCACCATGGACGGCATCGAGTCACGGCCCATCGTGGAAGCCGGGGAGACGATCGAGCCGCTGCGCGACCGCATCATCGGCCGTGTCGCGCTCGAGCCCGTCATCGATCCGGTGACCCGCGACGTGCTGGTGGAGGCCAACGGGGAGATCACCGAAGACCTCGCGACCGACGTCCAGGAAGCGGGCATCGAGATGGTCAAGATTCGCTCGGTGTTGACGTGCGCGAGCCGCCGGGGCGTGTGCGCCAAGTGCTACGGGCGAGATCTCGCCACGGGGCGCATGGTGGAGAAGGGCATGGCGGTCGGCGTCATCGCGGCGCAGTCGATTGGCGAGCCCGGCACGCAGCTCACGATGCGGACGTTCCACATCGGCGGCACGGCGTCGAGGATTTCCGAGCAGTCCACGCAGGAATCGCGACACGCCGGCACGGTGCGCTTCGAGGCCCTGACGCACGTCGAGGCGACGACGGCCGCGGGCCTCCGGGAACTCGTCGTCATGAACCGCAACGGCTCGGTGGTCGTGCAGGATGCGAAGGGGCGCGACGTCGAGCGCTACCAGGTCATCTACGGCGCGCGCCTCCGGGTTCGGGACGGCCAGAAGGTCGAGCCGGGCCAGGTGCTGCTCGAGTGGGATCCGTACACGTTCTCCATCCTCACGGAGGACGCCGGCACGGTGAAGTTCAAGGACATCATCGACGGCGTCACGGTGCACGAGGAAGTGGACGAGGTCACGGGCCTCTCGCGCCGGATCGTCATCGAGACGACCGACGAGAAGAAGCAGCCGCTCATCGAGGTGCGCGATGCCGACGGCAAGGCGCTGCGCAAGTACCACATCCCGTCGCACGCCCACCTCATGGTGGACGACGGCGAGGCGGTGACGCCCGGCGCCGTGCTGGCGAAGATTCCGCGCGAGACGACCAAGACCAAGGACATCACGGGCGGTCTGCCGCGCGTGGTCGAACTGTTCGAGGCACGCAAGCCACGGGAAGCGGCGGCCGTCATCAGCGAGATCGACGGCATCGTCAAGATCGGCGGCGTCGTCAAGGGCCAGCGCAAGATCATGGTCGTCCCCGAGGACGAGGGTGATCCGAGAGAGTACAGCCTGCCGCGCGGCGTGCACGTCAACGTGCAGGACGGCGACCGCGTCCGTGCCGGCGAACAGCTGATGGATGGTCCGAGCAATCCGCACGACATCCTCTCGGTGCTTGGCGAGAAGGAACTGCAGCGGTACATGGTCAACGAGATCCAGGAGGTCTACCGCCTGCAGGGCGTGAACATCAACGACAAGCACATCGAGGTGATCACGCGGCAGATGATGCGGTGGGTGAAGATCGAGGACGTCGGCGACACCGAGTTCCTGATCGACGACATCGTGGATCGCTTCCGCTTCCTCGAAGAGAACGAGCGCGTGCTGGCTGACGGCGGGGCGCCCGCCAAGGGACGGCCCATGCTGCTCGGGATCACCAAGGCGTCGCTGTCGACCGACTCGTTCATCTCGGCGGCGTCGTTCCAGGAGACCACCCGCGTGCTGACCGAGGCGTCGATCTCGGGCAAGGTGGATCACCTGCGGGGGCTGAAGGAGAACGTCACGATGGGACGGCTGATTCCGGCCGGCACCGGGTTCGACATCTACCAGCACATCCGCATCCCGCTCGACTCGCCGCCTCCGGCTCCCCCGTCCTCGCCGGACGACGTGGACCTGGAGCGCGATCTCGACTACCTGGCCGACGCGGACGATCTCCTCGATCGCGAGCGTGGGGAAATCGTCGAGTAAGGCAGATGGCGAACGTGGCGTACGGCCTGCACCGGCGTATGTCGCCGGCATGACCAGACGGCGGTCCGTCCCTCGCGGGGCGAGCCGCCGTTGCTGCATCTGCGTCCGACAATGGAGACCTGCACGTCCCCCGAGGAGCCGTTCATGCTGAGAGTATTCAACCGACTGGCGGTGCCGGCCACAGCCGCGGCCATCTGTGTCGCGCTCGCCGCGCCCGCAGGCGCGCAGGATCTGGCGTCGTTCGAGAAGCGCCTGACCGTGCACACGCTCGCCAACGGGTACACCTTTCTGATTCTCGAGCGCGACGGTGCGCCGACGTTCTCGTTCGCGACGCGCGTCGACGTGGGCTCTGCGCAGGAGGTACCCGGCATCACAGGCCTGGCGCACATGTTCGAGCACATGGCGTTCAAGGGCACGCCGCGGCTCGGGACGACCGACTACGAGGCGGAGCAGCGCGCCATCGACGCCATGGAAGCGGCCTACCAGGCGTACGAAGGCGCGAGGTCGGCGACCGCGCCCGATGCCGCGGAGGTGGAGCGCCTGCGCGAGGCGTTCAAGGCGAAGGAGGCCGAGGCCCAGGTCTTCGTGGTGCCGAACGCCTTCGACGAGGCCGTCTCGCGCGAGGGAGGTGTCGGGCTCAACGCGAGCACGAGCGCCGAGGCGACGACCTACTACTACTCGCTGCCCACCAACAAGTTCGAGCTGTTCGCGTACCTCGAGTCCGAGCGGTTCCTGCACCCGGTGTTTCGCGAGTTCTACAAGGAGCGCGACGTCGTGATGGAAGAGCGCCGCCAGCGTACCGACAGCCAGCCGATCGGGCGGCTCGTCGAGCGCCTGCTGGGCGCCGCGTTCTTCGCGCACCCGTACAAGCAGCCCACGGTCGGCTACATGAGCGACCTCGAGCGGTTCACCATCACCGACGCCAGGGCGTTCTACGACACGTGGTACGCCCCCGCCAACATGGTCACGGCCATCGTGGGAGGACTGAAGGCCAGCGAGATCATCCCGGTCATCGAGCGGTACTTCGGGCGGCTGCCATCGAAGCCGAAGCCCGCGCCGCTGCGGACGATCGAACCGCCGCACATCGCCGAGACCGTCATCACGCTCAGGGACCAGGCGCAGCCGTTCTACATCGAGGCGTACCACAAGCCCGCGGCCACGCACCCCGATGAGCCCATCTACGATGCCATTGCGGAGATTCTCGGCCGGGGCCGTACCTCGCGCCTCTACCGCAGCCTTGTCGAAGAGCAGAAGCTCGCGGTGCAGGCTCAGGTGGGCGGCGGCCTGCCCGGCGTGAAGTACCCACACCTGTTCCTCGCGCTGGCGGTGCCGGCCCGCGGGGTGAGCAACGATCAGGTGCGCGATGCGCTGCGGGTGGAACTGCAGAAGATGGTCGACGAGGACGTGACGGACGCGGAACTCGAGCGCTTCAAGACGCGCGCCAGGGCCGACCTGATCCGCTCGCTCACGGGCGACAGCGGACTCGCATCGCAACTGGTCACGTACCATACCTTGACCGGCGACTGGCGCGAACTCTTCACGTACGTCGACCGCATGGCTGCGGTGACCAAGGCCGACATCCGCCGCGTGGCGGCGGACGTGTTCAGGCCCTCGAATCGCACGGTCGCGCGCCTCGAGAACGAGGCCGCCCCGGCCCCCGGAGGCACGAAGTGATGCGCCGCGCTGTTGTCCTCGTCCTGTTCCTGTCAGCCGTTGCGCCGTTCGCCGCTCCGTCCTCGGCCTCCGCGCAGGTGACCAGCGTCGACCAGCTGACGTACCCGCCGCTGCCAGACTTCTCGCTGCCGACCCCCACGCGCACGGTCCTGCCCAACGGGATGGTGGTGCTCGTGATGGAGAGCCGTGAGCTGCCGCTCGTGAGCGTGACCGCCCGCATCAGGACGGGCTCACTGCTGGAGCCCGCCGACAAGACCGGGTTGGCATCGCTGACCGGAAGCGTCTGGCGCGCAGGCGGCACGGAAGCGCTCACACCCGACCAGTTGGATACGTTTCTCGAGAACCGGGCGGCATCGATCGAGACGGGCATTGGCGACGACTCGGGAACCGCGAGCATGAGCGTGCTCAGGGAGGACTTCCGCGAGGTGCTGCAGGTCTTCGAGGACGTGCTCCGGCGGCCGCGTTTCGACGAGGCTCGACTGCAGGTGGCCAAGCGCGGCATCGAGGCCGGCATCGCCAGGCAGAACGACGACCCGGGGTCGATCGCGAGCCGCGAGTTCCGCGAGCTGATCTACGGGGCCGACTCGCCGTTCGCGCGCTCCGTGACGTACGACAGCCTTGCCGCCGTCACCCGCGACGACCTGCAGGCATGGCACGCCCGGTACGTGCATCCCAACCGCATCATCCTCGCCGTGCATGGCGACATCTCGTCGGCGGACGCCATCGCGGCCCTCACCGAGGTGTTCGGCGACTGGCCTGCCGGCGACGCGACGCCCGTCACGTTCCCGGAACCCGCATCGTCGTCTCCGGCCGGCGTGTACGAGGCGATCAAGGACGACGTGGCCCAGTCCACGATCCGTATCGGCCACCAGGGGACGCTGCGAAGTACGCACCCCGACTACTACCCCGTGCAGATCCTGAACGAGGTGCTGGCCGGCAGCTTCACGTCGCGGCTGTTCTCGATCGTACGGACGGAGAAGGGGCTCGCCTACTCGGTCGGGGGAAGCGTGGGCAGTCAGTTCACGCGCGTGGCGCCGTTCGCGATGGTCACCAACACGAAGACGTCCACCACCGCGGAAGCCATCGAGACGCTCATCGCCGAGGCCCGTCGCATCATCGCCGAGCCCCCGACCGCGCAGGAGATTGCCCGGGCGAAGCAGTCGATTCTGAACTCGTTCATCTTCAACTCCGCCACCACGCAGCAGGTGCTCGGTCAGCAGCTGACCTATGAGTACTACGACGTGCCGCGCGACTGGCTCGCCCGCTATCGGGCGGGCATCGAAGCGGTCACGGAAGCAGAGGTCGCCGCCGTCGCGAAGAAGTACATCGAGCCGGAGCGGTTCGCCATCCTGGTGGTCGGTCCGGAGGAGGGCCGCGACCGGCCGCTGTCGACGTTCGGGCCCGTCACGCGCCTCGACATCGCGATTCCAGAGCCCACGGCCGCCGCGGACGCGACGGCTGGTGCGGCCGGTGCGACTCCCGAGGCTCTGGCCGCAGGGCGGGTCCTTCTGGATCGCGCCGTGGCGGCGATGGGCGGGGCCGCGGCCGTCGATGGCGTCAAGACGTACCGCGAGAGCGCCACGATGGACGTGACCTCACCTCAGGGCGAGATGTCGCTCGTCACGACCGCGACGTTCGCCTTTCCGGATCGCGTTCGACAGGAGATGACGACGCCGATGGGCCGCATCAGCATGGTGGTGTCGCCCGACGGGGCGGCGGCGGTCATGCCAGATGGGTCGGCCAGGCCGATGCCGTCCGCACAGCGCGATCAGATGCGTCAGCAGGTGCGGCAGTCGCCCATCGTTCTGCTGCAGCGGCGAACGGAGGCGGGGTTGACGGCGGTCGCGGCAGGCGAGACCGTCGCGGGTGGCGTGACGCTGCAGGCCGTTCGCGTGGAGGCGGAGGGAACGGCGGTAACGCTCGGCATCGACACCGAGGGGCGCATCCGCCAGGTGAGCTATCGGGGGCCGGGTCCGACGGGCGCCCCGGCCGACATCGTGACCGACTTGGACGACTTCCGTCCCGTTGGCGGACTGACGCTGCCCTACGCCCGCACGACCACCGTCGACGGCGAGGTCATGCAGCGCACCAGCGTGACCCAGGTGGACGTCAACCCGTCGCTGGCGGATGAGGTGTTCGCGGTGCCGGCGGGACAGCCCTGACGCCCGATCCGCCACGCGGGCCCCAATCCGCCACGCGGGACCGATCCGCCACGCGGGACCGATCCGCCGCGCCGTCAGGGAGTCGCCCGAGACCGCTGACGGGCGTGTTATACTCTGCGTTCGGCCCGCTCCTCGTGGGGCCGACATCAGACCGGCAGTTGCACCCGTTCTGCGGGTCGTGCTAGAGTCGCAAGGTTCTGTCGTAGTCAGGACACCCTATCTGACTGCGAATGCCACACGAAGTGCGGCCCGGATCCTCTGACGCCGCCCCGGACGGGGACTGGCGGGGATTGGCGGGCACATCCGAGCGGCGGGCTCCAGGCTCCCGCGAGCGACAACTTCGAGACGTAGGGTAACCAGGTTCGGGTGCCAGATCGCGCGAGCGGTTTTCAGGCCCGGGCCGCCATGGCGCGCCGCAAGGCGCCCGTGGACTGTTTGATGGGGCCGCGCTTTGGCGCAGCCCCTAGAGGCGTGTCGGCGGCGCAGGCTGTCCGGCGCGTGCAGGTGGAGACACTGTGCCGACCATCAGCCAGCTCGTACGGAAGGGCCGAGAGAAGGTCAACTTCAAGACGAAGAGCCCTGCGCTGCAGGAGAGCCCGCAGAAGCGCGGTGTGTGCGTGCGTGTGTTCACGCAGACGCCGAAGAAGCCGAACTCGGCGCTCCGCAAGGTCGCCCGTGTACGGTTGACCAATCAGATCGAGGTGACCACGTACATCCCGGGCGTCGGCCACAACCTGCAGGAGCACTCGCTGGTGCTCGTGCGCGGCGGCCGTGTGAAGGACCTTCCCGGTGTGCGCTATCACGTGGTGCGCGGTACGCTCGACGCGACCGGTGTGGCGAATCGTCGCCAGGGCCGGTCCAAGTACGGCGCGAAGCGGCCGAAGTCGTAGGCCTGGTTGAAACCATCGAACGACGCGAGTTGAGATATGCCCCGCAGACGAGTAGTTGCCAAGCGTGAGGTCGTGCCGGATCCGCTCTACAACAGCGGACTGGTGACGAAGTTCATCGGATCGGTGATGAGTGACGGCAAGCGCAGCACCGCCGAGCGCATCCTGTACAAGAGCTTCGAGATGATTCAGGAGAAGACCGGCGAAGAGCCGCTCAAGGTCTTCAAGAAGGCCGTCGACAACGCCAAGCCGGCCCTCGAGGTCAAGTCGCGCCGCGTCGGTGGCTCCAACTACCAGGTGCCGATCGAGGTTGGACAGAACCGCCGGCTCTCGCTCGCGATCCGGTGGCTGGTCAGCTACGCGCGGTCGCGCGGCGACGGCAAGACCATGGAAGAGCGTCTGGCCAACGAGTTGCTGGATGCGTCGAACATGCGTGGTGGCGCGGTGAAGAAGCGCGAAGACACGCACCGCATGGCCGAGGCCAACAAGGCCTTCGCACACTATCGCTGGTAGGTTCGGAGTTTCGCAGGGTTCGTTTCAAGGGACGCAAGGAAAGCAACGGCATCATGGCTCGTCAGGTATCACTCGGTCGAACGCGCAATATCGGCATCATGGCGCACATCGACGCCGGCAAGACGACGACGACCGAGCGCATCCTCTTCTACACCGGCATCACCTACAAGATCGGCGAAGTGCACGAAGGCACGGCGACGATGGACTGGATGGAGCAGGAGCAGGAGCGGGGCATCACCATCACGTCCGCGGCGACGACGTGCTTCTGGCGCGATCACCGCATCAACATCATCGATACGCCCGGCCACGTCGACTTCACGGCCGAGGTGGAGCGGTCGTTGCGCGTGCTCGACGGGGCGGTCGCCGTGTTCGATTCGGTGGCGGGCGTCGAGCCCCAGTCCGAGACCGTGTGGCGTCAGGCCGACAAGTACCGCGTGCCGCGGATCTGCTTCGTCAACAAGATGGACCGGATCGGCGCGAACTTCGAGCGCACCGTCGAACAGATCAAGACGCGTCTTCAGGGCAACCCCTGCGTGCTGCAGCTGCCGATCGGCGGCGAGGACAAGTTCCTCGGCGTGGTCGACCTGATTCGCATGAAGGCGCTGGTGTACCGCGACGAGACGATGGGCGCGGACTACGTCGTCGAGGACATTCCGGCCGACCTGCTCGAGCAGGCGCAGCACTACCGCGAGCAGTTGCTCGAGAAGGTCAGCGAAGCAGACGACGCCCTGCTCGAGAAGTACCTGGCGGGCGAAGAGATGACCGAGGGCGAGATCCGGAAGGCCCTGCGCACGCGCACCAACAGCTCGGTGCACTCGAAGCAGGGGCAGGCCGAGCCTCCGTTCGTGCCGGTGCTCTGCGGCTCAGCCTTCAAGAACAAGGGCGTGCAGCCGTTGCTCGACGCGGTCGTCGACTTCCTGCCGTCGCCGATCGACGTGCCGGCGATTCAGGGTCTCGACCCCGAGAACGAAGGCGCGACGCTCGAGCGTGCGTCCGACGACAGTGCGCCCTTCAGCGCGCTCGCCTTCAAGATCATGACCGACCCGTTCGTCGGCCAGTTGACCTTCATCCGGGTGTACTCGGGGGTGATGCAGTCGGGCTCGTCGGTGTTCAACTCGACGAAGGGCAAGACCGAGCGCGTGGGCCGGCTGCTCAAGATGCACGCCAACAAGCGTGAAGAGATCAAGGAAGTGTACGCGGGTGACATCGCGGCGGCCGTCGGTTTGAAGAGCGTCATGACGGGCGACACGATCTGCGACGACAAGCACCCGGTCGTGCTCGAGTCGATGGACTTCCCCGAGCCGGTCATCTCGCTGGCCATCGAGCCGAAGTCGAAGAGCGACCAGGAGAAGCTGGGACAGGGCCTCGCGAAGCTGATGGCCGAAGACCCGACCTTCCGTGTCAACTCCGACCAGCAGACCGGGCAGACCATCATCCGCGGCATGGGTGAACTGCACCTCGAGATCATCGTCGATCGCCTGAAGCGCGAGTTCAACGTCGAGGCCAATGTGGGCCGGCCGCAGGTCGCCTACAAGGAAACCCTGACGATGGCCGCCGACGGCGAAGGCCGGTACGTGAGGCAGACGGGCGGTCGCGGGCAGTACGGGCACGCGAAGATTCGCCTGATTCCGCGCAAGCCCGGCGAAGGCTACGAGTTCAAGAACGTGATCGTCGGCGGCGTGATTCCGAAGGAATACATCAAGCCGATCGACGAGGGCATCAAGGAAGCGCTGACGACGGGCGTGCTCGCCGGCTTCCCGGTGGACGACGTGGGCATCGAGTTGTACGACGGGTCGTACCACGACGTCGACTCGAACGAGATGGCGTTCAAGATTGCCGGATCGATGGCATTCAAGGACGCGGCCAAGCGCGCGAAGCCGGTGCTGCTCGAGCCCGTCATGCGCGTCGAGGTGGTGGTGCCCAAGGAGTACATGGGCGACATCATGGGGGACATTGCGAGCCGGCGCGGGCACATCCAGTCGCAGGAAGATCTGGGCGGGACGCAGATTGTCAGCTCGCGGGTGCCGCTGTCCGAGATGTTCGGGTATGCGACGGACCTGCGATCACGCACCCAGGGACGCGCCACGTACTCGATGCACTTCGATCGCTACGAGCAGGCACCGAGTCACGTGTCTGAAGAAGTGATCGCCAAGATGCAGGGCACCAACAAGTAGGGCGGCTCGCGGCCGTCTGTGTGATACCGGAGACTGAACGCCATGGCAAAAGAGAAGTTCGATCGGTCGAAACCGCACGTCAACATTGGCACGATTGGGCACATCGACCACGGGA
>CAYMAG010000102.1:0-16510 GCA_964388335.1 uncultured Vicinamibacteraceae bacterium
TGCGCGGCTGGCGAACAGCAGGAGCCTGCAGATCCGCAGCGGAGAAGACGGCATAGCGGCGGACGGCCCGTGGCAGGTGGCCGACCTTCACCCGGACGTGTGGCCGGTCGAGGTCTTCGAGATGCCGGTCCAATCGGTGACACGCGGCAGAGGAAGCTGGGGTGGCTCACATCACGCGTTCTGCAGGGCCGGGCAGGCAGGGGCTCAGGCACACGCCGCCGACGTGTCGCGTCCACGACGCAGGCAAATGGTGCCGGTGCCCTGTCGGCGACGGCAAGGAGGATCAGTGCGGCCGGCGTGGTGCGTCATGCCGTCGGCGTCCGTCGCTTCCTGATCGTCCGCGGCACACGTATCTCTGCCGATTTCGTGCGGCGATCCTTACGTGTCGTGGCGCGTGCCGCCCGCGGCGCCGGCGCGGTCGCGGTCTCCGCCGCACGGACCGACAGCGTCAGCCCGAGCGCGCGGGTGAGCCGAACGACGGTCGTGAAGCTCGGATTGCCCGTGCTCGAGAGCGCCTTGTACAACCCCTCGCGGGTGATACCGGCCTCACGCGCCAGTGCGGTCATGCTCCGCGCTCGTGCGACCGTGCCGAGCGCCTCCAGGAGCGAGGCGGGGTCGTCTGCACTGTCCTCGATTGCGAGTTGGACGTAGGCCGCGATGGATTCCTCGGTGGTGAGGAACTCCGCCGTGTCCCATGGATACGTCGTGAGGGGGCTCATGGTCACGGCTCCTTGTCCGAGATGAGGTCCTTGCGCATCGCCTGTGCGGCGGCAATGTCAGCCGCCTGCGTCTTCTTCGTGCCGCCGGCGAGCAGGACGACAATCGTGGCGCCCTGCTCGGTGTAGTACACGCGGTAGCGAGGTCCATGGTCGATCTTCGACATCCTCACGGCGGCATGTGCCGGCATGCTCGACAGGGAGAGTGGGGCAGGCGCTGATGCAGCGCGGGTATCAGTCCGAGGAGATCCTTCCGAAGGGCGGCCTGTTCAGGCCTTCCTGAACAGGCCGGGTCAGCCCGCTCGTCGAGCAGGATCTGCCGCCCAACGCTTGGCCATCGCGACGAACTCATCGCGGTACGTGGGCCAATCGTGTAGTGTCTCGGGGTCGAAGTCTGCGCCATTCGGCCATTGAATCGTTCCAAACGTCGGGTCCAACTCTACCGCGTTGAACACCTGCAGATCCTGTAGCGGACCAAACACCTCTCCCTCGAGAACAGGCCGGAAGTCTATCCGCTGATGGGTGCCATCGTCGAACTCCAGCACGAGCGTGTAGGGAGCCGCGATCTCGAAGCGTCGGACTCGGTGAATCGGGTGTCCATGTGTGTGTTCTCCACCTACCGCAATGGCTCAATCTTCAGCGGCGGACGGCCGGAATGCAAGAGAGTCTCGATCCTCGACTCTGCCAGCCGTGTCGTCGTCAGTTGATGGTGAACTGCTTGCGCCGACGGATCCGCGCCGTTTGGCGGGCGATTCACGGCCGGGCTTGACCACACCGATATGCTGAGCAAGACGATGCGGCTGGTGAGAACGCTCTGGGCACGGCGCCGACAGCACGCTGACCGCGTTGCACGGTTCGTGCTGTTCTACACGCCGCCGAACGACGCCTCCCTGACGGTCGGCACGCTCGACTTCGACGGCCAGGTGTGGACGTTCGAGTACCACGACGAGTACCGCGCCAGGCGCGATCTACGGCCTCTCGAAGGGTTTGACGACCTCGACCGTGTGTACCGGTCCACCGCACTCTTTCCATTCTTCGCGGTGCGCATCCCGGACGTCGACCGGCAAGACATTCGGCGCCAGCTCCGTGAGGCAGATCTCGCCGATCCGGAAGCGAGTGACCTTCTGCGCTTCTTCGGGCGGCATGCGGCTTCGTCGCCAGCCTTCGAACTCGTCCCAGCCTAGCCCCTGCCTGGCCCCGATATCGTTTACTCAACGGCGAATGACGACATAGTCGGCAGACTCGTGCGGATCGATTCCACCGAGTTGGAGGTGGCCGGCGATTAAGGGCGATAGCGCCTCAGCACGTCACCGTCGGACCACCCTTGGGCAAGGACCCTCCAGCGTCGCGATGCATTCTGACCGACGCCGGCCGGCCTCGACGTGTCCACAGATAGTTGACAACCTGTCGTGTCGCGCTTTACGCTGGCACCGTGATCGCCAGCTTTCGACACGCCGGGTTGCGGGCGATCTTCGAGACCGGCAGGAGTCGGCAGGTGCAGGCAGACCTGCACAAACGCTGCAAGAGGGCGATGGACGCGCTCCATGCCGTGACGTCGCTCTCAGACCTGAACATGCCGGGCTGGAGCGTACATCCGTTGAAGGGCAGTCGAGAGGGCCGTCATGCGATGGCCGTCAGTGGCCCATGGCGCATCACGTTCCGCTGGGACGGCAAGGACGCTCACGAGTTGGATCTCGAGCAGTATCACTGAACGGAAGGTGACGCGTGGCGACGACGAAGAGGACGAAGGTGCTCCCGGTTCGACACCCGCTGAAGCGGGAACCGACCCATCCCGGAGAGGTCCTGCGTGAGGACGTGCTGCCGGCGCTGCGGATGAACGTCTCGCAGGCAGCCCGCGAACTCGGCGTGTCACGACAGCTCCTGCACCGGATCCTGGCAGGCAAGGCGCCCGTCACGCCAGAAATGGCCGTTCGGCTCGGGAAGTGGGCCGGCAACGGGCCGACGCTGTGGCTCGGGATGCAGCAGGCCTTCGACGTGTGGCACGCAGAACAGGCACTCGCAACCGAACTCGAACGGATTCCCGGACACGCGGCGTAGAGCGGCGCAGGCCATGCCCCTCGATATGTACGGCGACGTGATTCTGACCCGCGACGTCCCGGAGCACGGCATCCGCGCCGGCGATGTGGGAACCGTCGTGGAGCGCCACGTCGTGACGGGCGTGCGTGCACTCTCCGCCTGAGCCCCTGGTCCATCACGCAGCGCACCGCAGACGATCCGGCGCGGACCCAGCGTCGCGATGCATGCTGACCGGTGTTCGAACCATTGAGGGAGGCGCGCGCCATGGGCACGGAACGCCGCGATCGATTGCTGTGGCTTCCCGCGTGAGATCCTGTAGGAAACCCGAGCACAGCGGGAAGCCTGGGAGCGTGCACACCCGCGTAGCCGATGACGGTCGCGCTGTAATGAGGGTCAAACAGTGCCGATGACGATTCATCTCGAAGTCCCCGAGGAACTGGCCCGACGCATCGCCCCCGACGCCGCCGGCCTGGCGCGTGCTGCGCTCGAGGCGCTCGCGGCGGAGGGAGTCCGCTCCGGGAAGTTCTCTGTCTTCGAGGCGCGAACGTTGCTCGGCGTTCGCTCGCGCCACGAGATGGACGGCATCCTGAAGGCGCACGGCGTGCTGCTCGGCCTGACCGTGGATGACGTACGGAAGGACGCTGAAGCGGCCCTCGCATCATCGCGATGACCGTCGTTGTCGCCGATACGTCTCCTCTCAACTACCTCATCCTGCTCCACGCGATCGACGTGCTGCGACAGCTGTACGGCATCGTTGTGGTGCCACGGCAGGTTATCGTCGAACTGGCCGATCCGGCCGCGCCTGACGCCGTTCGGACGTGGGCGTCCGATCTTCCGTCGTGGATTGATGTGCGTGACGCTGTCGTTGGCGACGGGGAGATGGAGCATCTGGACCTCGGAGAACGCGCGGCAATCCTCCTCGTTCGCTGTTGATTATTCTGTGGACAGAATATTGCGTCCAGCGTATAGACTCTCGGATCCTCTATGCCTTCGATCCGGCGCGCGCCGCCGTGCTGCTGCTCGGCGGCGACAAGACGGGCGACGACCGATGGTACGAGTTTCATGTTCCACGCGCCGATGCGCTGTTTGCCGACTACCTCCAGGAGCAGAAACGATGATCAAGACGCACAAGTGGCGCGACGTCCGAGGCCGCCGGTCGCCGGCGGTCGAAGCGGAGTTCGGGAGCAGGATCCGTGAGATGCGCCAGGCGATGCGCCTGGCAGACCTCCGGAAGGCGCGGGCGCTCACACAGGTCACGCTCGCGGAGACCATGGGACTGCCGCAGGGAGAGATCTCGAAGATCGAACACCGGCAGGACGTCTACCTCAGCACGCTGCGCCGGTTCATCGAGGCGATGGGCGGGGAACTCGTGCTCGCGGCCCGGTTCCCCGACGGCGAACTCCCGATCCAGATCGGCGATTGAGAAGCCGTGGCCACCCCGCCGTGGCTCACGGCCGAGCCTGACCGAGGCTGATCAGGTTGGCGACGATGCGGTAGGCGCCGGGCACGCCCTCCGGCAACTGCCGGAACCACGAGTACGCCGAGTAGACGTAGTGCCCCTTGCCGATGCGCGCGTACAGCAGCGCGCCCTGCTGCTCGGTGTCCCACGGGTCGTGGCTCTCGAGCAGCGGCGTATACCGCTCGTCCCACGTCGTGAAGCCGTACGCATTGCGCTCCTGGATCCAGCCGTCGAAGTCGGACGCCGCGATGCGGTTCGGGACGGTGAACACCGCGTGCGACGGCTGCAGCATCGTCACGGGCGCCTCTTCATCCGTCACGCGCGATCCGATCTCGCCGGGGAACGGCGCGAGTTCTCGCGTCGTGTAGACCGCGTGCTGCTCCTGCACGATCATCGTGCCGCCGTTGCGCACGTAATCGTGCAGCCGCGCCACGTTGGCCACGAAGTCGGGCCGCACTTCCGACGCCCGCACGCCCACCATGATCGTGTCGTATTTCGCGAGGTCACCCGAGGCGAGATCGGCGGGCGTGAGCAGCGTCACGTCCACGCCCATCAGCCGCAGCCCCATCGGCACCTCGTCGCCCGTGCCCATGATGTAGCCGAGCGTCACCGGCGCCACCTCGAGATCGATCACCTGCACGTCGAGCACGGCCGGCTCGTACATGCGGTGGGTCTGGATGTGCGGGTGCGCCAGCGCGCGCAGCGTCTCGGTGTACTCACGGCCTGCGGCGCGGGCGCGGGCCGCAATCCGGTAGCTGCCGGCCGCTGCCGTCGCGGCGGGGGTGACGCGAAAGCGTGCGGTGACGCCTTCGCCGGGCCGGGCGATGCTCAGCGGGACCGCCGCCGGCTCGGAGGTCCAGCCGGCGGGCAGGTCGAGCACCACGTCGCCGTCCACCGCCATCGTCGCGTGGCTCTCGACGCGCACTGTCACCTCGCGCGGCGCCGCGCGCTGCGACAGCTTCACGATCTCGAGCCCGGGCGTGATGGCCACCGACAGCGCCGGGACGACGTTCAGCGACCGCCGCAGCTCGCCGCGAACCGCGTCCACCGTCCGGAACTGCACGGGCGTGCGCACCTCGACGTCGACGCCGCCGATGGTCAGCGACAGCACGCCCTCCGCGACGGGCGGTGCGAGCGGCACGCTCTTCGGCCCAGCGTCCGCCCATCGGAAGACGTCACCCGTGCCCGGCTGCTCGAGCCAGTACGGCATCGTGGGACGGGCGTCGGCGGGTGCGGTGATCGCCTTGTGGACGACCGAGGACGGCTGCTCGCGGAACAACCGCGCGTACATGTTGCCGGGGGGCGGCGTCGGAGCCTCGGTGTCGGCAATCGCGAAACCAGGTGCGGTGACGTTCATCGTGCCCACGGTGACGGGGCTGCCCTCAGGCACGAACGCGCGGACGCTCACCGTCGTCGTGGCGCCGGGCACGAGCGTCTCGGCCTGCGACACCGCATCGAACGTGACGCCGCTCGCGTGCACGAGCGCCTCTTCGAACTGACGCACCTTGTGTTCGAGCAGGAAGCCGGCCTCGGCCTTCGCGTCGGGGTCGGCCTGGAGCGCGGCGACGGCGGTTCGTGCCTCTCGTGCGGCGGTCAGCCCGTGGACCAGCATCGGCACCACGGCCGACGGGTTGCGGACGTCGAGCTGCGTCAGCGCGCCACGCGCCGCATCGTCCATGACGCTCAACGGTTCGGCGAGCGCTTCGTCCGGCAGCCCGGCCAGCCTGGCGAGCCCGCGCACCGATGTGTCGATGCCGTCGAAGACGGACGTCTCGCCCGTCGCGGCTGCCGCGGGGGTGACCTTCGTCTCGACCGTGCGCAGCCCCGAAACCTGCGCGCCCCGCAGCAGCGGCGCACCCATCTCCTGCGTCTTGTGCTGCGTGCGGCCCTCCATCGCAATCTCGAAGTAGCTGCGGCCGAGCGCGTGGTCGTAGACGCCCGTCGGCAGGCGCAGCGTGGGCTCGGTGCCGGGCGCCGGCCTGAAGCCCTGTCCCCGGTAGAACTTGCGGACGCGCCAGGGCCGCAGGCCTTCGCGCAGGTGTTCCGGGAACTGCGCCGGGTCGGCGGCGGCCTCGATCGCGACCGGCGTCAGGAAGCCCGCAAGCTGGTGGTTGCCGTGGCCGTCGGCCTCGGTGCCCGAGAAGCGCGAGAGCACGACCAGCGGACGGTACAGGCGAATGGCCCGCACCATGTCGCCAAGCACCACCTCGCGCCCCCACTTGCGCTCGGTCTCGGCCATGTTCGTCGTGTAGCCGAAGTCGACGACGCGCGTGAAGAACTGGTCGCCGCCGTCGAGCGCGCGCGCCTGCAGCAGTTCCTCGGTGCGAATGACACCGAGGGCCTCGTAGTAGTCGGGACCGAGGATGTTCTGTCCGCCTTCGCCGCGGTTCAGCGAGAGGTACGCGACGCGCGCGTGGTCGCCGCGTGCCAGGCGTGCGATGAGGGCGCTGTCTTCGTCATCGGGGTGCGCGCCCGTGTGCATGGCGCTGGCGGTGGTCGTCAGGCGCTGCAGCTTCTGGACGAGTCCGGCCGCGCCCTCGCTGTAGACCGGGCGCACCTGCGCACCGACCGGCACGAGCGCGATGGCGAGCGCGAACAGCGCGAGCGCTGGAATCGGTAGGGACGCCTCTCCGACTCGTCCGCCGAAGGCCCGGCGAAGGCGGAGGCGGCCGACATCACGGCGAATGAAAGAGCGCAGCATGCGCCGCTCATCATATCGAAGCGGTCAGCTGCTCGCGAAACTGCCTGACCCTCGCGCTGACGCTGTCCAACTCGATGAGGAAGGCGTCGTGACCGTGCGGTGAGTCGAGCCACGACATCGTGGCCCGGGGCAGCGCGCCGGACAGCGCTTCGAGTTCCTGGGGCGGGTAGAGCACGTCGGTGGTGATGCCGAGCACGAACGCCGGCTGGTGAATCCGTTGCAGCGCCGCACCCACCCCGCCGCGGTCGCGGCCGACGTCGTGCGAATCGAGCGCATGGCTCAGTGCGATGTACGTGCGGGCGTTGAAGCGGTCGACGAGGCGCTGCCCGTGGCGTTGCAGCCAGCCCGCCACCTCGAACTCGCCGTCAGCCGCCGTCTCGCGGCCGAACCTCACCTCGAGCGACGCCGCACTGCGGTAGCTGATCATCGCCATCATCCGCGCCACGGCGAGCCCCGCCGTGGCCAGGCCCGCGGGCCAGGAGGCGTCGGTCACAATCGCCTGCCGCTGGGCGGCCGACAGGGCGAGCGCCCAGGCATGAGTGCGCGCCGGGGCCGCCAGCACCGCGATGGCCTGCACCAGGTCGGGCGCCAGCAGGGCCCACTCGAGCGCCTGCATGCCGCCCATCGACCCGCCGATGACGAGGCGGATGCCCCGCACGCCAAGGGCCCGCAGCCACCGGCGCTGCACCTCCACCTGGTCCCTGATCGTGACTGCCGGCGCCTCGGGTCGATCGCCGAACAGCGCATCCCAGGCGGGCGCGCCCGGGCCCGTCGTGCCGTAGCAGCTGCCCAGCACGTTGCTGCAGACGATGAAATCGTGGGCGGGATCGAGGGCGCAGTCCTCGCCGATGAAGCCGTCCCACCAGGCGGGCACGTCCGACGACCCGGTGAGCGCGTGACAGACCACCACGACGTTGTCGCGCGTCGCATTGAGGGCGCCCCACGTGTGGTAACCGACGGTCACCTCGGACAGCTCGCGGCCGCACTCGAGGGGCACGGGCCCCTCGAGTGTCAGCTGCCGCAACCCCCGGTCCGACTGGATGGTCGTCACGCGCTGGCCGTCAGGCGATGGCGGCGGCGACCTTGTCGAAGGCCTGCGCGAGGTCGGCCTTGATGTCGTCGATGTGCTCGATGCCCACCGAGATGCGCACGAGGTCGGCCGTCACGCCGCTCTGGGCCTGTTCCTCGTCCGACAGCTGCTGATGCGTCGTGGTCGCCGGGTGGATGACCAGCGTCTTGGCGTCGCCCACGTTGGCCAGGTGGCTTGCGAGCTTCACGCTGTCGATAAAGGTGCGTCCCGCGTCCTTGCCGCCGTTGATGCCGAACGTCAGCACCGACCCGAAGCCGTTCTGCAGGTACTTCTTCGCCAGCTCGTGCGACGGGTGATCCTCGAGGCCCGGGAAGCTCACCCAGGTCACCTGCGGATGGGCCGCCAGCCAGCGCGCCACCTCGAGGGCGTTGTCGGCGTGACGCTGCACGCGCAGCGACAGCGTCTCGAGCCCCTGCAGGAACAGGAAGCTGTTGAACGGGCTCAGCGCCGGCCCGAAGTCGCGCAGGGCCTCGACACGCGCCCGGATGATGAACGCGATGTTGCCGAACGGGCCGTTCACGCCGAACGGCTCGGTGAAGTTCAGCCCGTGATAGCCCGGTGCGGGCTCGGTGAACAGCGGGAACTTGCCCGAGGCCCAGTCGAACTTCCCGGCATCGACGATCACGCCGCCGATGGAGGTGCCGTGCCCGCCAATCCACTTGGTGGCCGACGCGACGACGATGTCGGCGCCGTGGTCGATGGGACGGCAGATGTAGCCGGCGCAGCCGAACGTGTTGTCGACGATGAGCGGAATGCCGTTGTCGTGCGCGAGCGTCGCGAGGCCGGCGATGTCGGGCACGTTGAAGCGCGGGTTGCCGATCGACTCGATGTACAGGGCCTTCGTCTTGTCGTCGATGAGCGCGGCGAAGTCGTCCACGCCGTCGCCGTCGACGAACTTCACGCCGATGCCGAGACGCGGCAGCGAGACCTTGAACTGGTTGTACGTGCCGCCGTAGAGGAAGCTGGTCGACACGATGTTGTCGCCGGCCTGGGCGATCGTGGCGATCGAGAGAAACTGCGCGGCCTGACCGCTGGCCGTCGCGAGCGCCGCGACGCCGCCCTCGAGCGCGGCCATCCGCTGCTCGAACACGTCGGTCGTCGGGTTCATGATGCGCGTGTAGATGTTGCCGAACTCCTGGAGGGCGAACAGGCGCGCGCCGTGGTCGGCGTCGTTGAAGGTGTACGACGTCGTCTGGTAGATGGGGACGGCGCGGGCGTTGGTCCCAGGGGCCGGCTGTTGACCGGCGTGCACCTGCAGGGTTTCGAATCGGTACTGCGGCGTGGACTCGCTCATGTGGGTCGCTCCTCGGGTGTGCCGTGCAGAGGCGAGATTACACCAGGGGGACACGCTGCGGTCCAGCCCCTCCAGGCCGTAGACTGTAGCCTTGGTCCACCCATGCCCGACAAGCCCTACATCCTCGCCGTAGACGACGACCCGCAGGTGCTGCGTCAGGTGACGCGCGACCTGAAGCGTCACTACGGGGCGACGTATCAGGTGCTCGCCGAAGAGTCGGGTACCCGCGCGCTCGAGGTGCTCGACGAACTCTCGGCGCACGTCACGCCGCTGGCGCTCGTGCTGTCGGACCAGCGGATGGACCCGGTCGACGGCGTCCGCGTGCTGCAGCACGCCCGCGGCAGCATCCCCGGGTGCAAGCGCGTCATGCTCACGGCTTATGCCGACACGGACGCGGCGATCGCGGCCATCAACAGGTCACAGATCGATTACTACCTGACCAAGCCCTGGGACCCGCCCGACCAGCACCTCTACCCCGTCCTCGACGACCTGCTCGACGACTGGCGGGCCCGCCATCGTCCCGGCTACGGTGGGGCGCGTGTCTACGGCAGCCGCTGGTCACCGCGCGTGCACGAGGTGCGCGACCTGCTCGGACGCAGCCACTACCCGTTCCAGTTCGTCGACATCGAGCGCCCCGAGGGACACGCCGCGTTCGACGCTCTCGGCCTCGGCGTGGACGCGCTGCCGCTCGTCATCCTGCCGGACGGTGAACAACTCGTGAACCCGACGACCGAGTTTCTCGCCACCAGGGTGGGCCTCAAAACCGGCGCGAGCGCCACGATGTACGACTTCGCCATCGTCGGCGCGGGACCGGCGGGGTTGGCCGCCGCGGTGTATGGCGCGTCCGAAGGGCTGTCGACGGTGCTCATCGACGCCGAGAGTCCAGGCGGCCAGGCGGGCACGTCGAGCCTGATCGAGAACTACCTCGGCTTCCCGCAGGGCCTGTCGGGCGCGGATCTCGCCCGCCGGGCCGTGACGCAGGCGAAGCGGTTCCAGGTCGAGGTCATCTCGCCCCAGCGGGTCGACGCGGTCACGCGCGACGGTCCCTACACGATGATCCGCTTCGCGGACGACTCGTCGCTGTCGTGCAAGGCGCTCCTGCTCTCCACGGGCGTGTCGTGGCGGCGGCTCGACACCTCCGGCATGGAACGCCTGACCGGGCGCGGCGTGTACTACGGCGCCGTCAACATCGCGCCCGACGAGTGTGCCGAGCAGGACGTCTTCGTCGTCGGCGCCGGCAACTCAGCGGGCCAGGCGGCGGTCGATCTGGCGAAGAAGGGCGCGCGCGTGACGATGGTCGTGCGCGGCTCGTCGCTGGGCGACAAGATGTCGCAGTATCTCGTCAAGCGCATCACGGCGCCGGAAGACGACCCCCTCGACATCACCGTCCTCCTCCAGACCGACGTCTCGATCTGCGAAGGCGACGAGCACCTCGAGCACGTGACGCTGCGCAACCGTGCGACGGGTGAGGAGACGTCCGTGCCCGCGCGCTACATGTTCGTGTTCATCGGGGCCGCCCCCAACACCGCGTGGCTCGGCGACCTGGTCGCCCGTGACGACCACGGGTTCATCCTGACGGGCCCTGACCTGACACCCGCGCACCTCGCGCGGTGGCCCCTGCCGCGAACGCCGTCGCTGTTCGAAACCAGCGTGCCCGGCATCTACGCCGCCGGCGACGTGCGGCACGAATCGATCAAACGCGTGGCGTCGGCCGTGGGCGAAGGGTCGGTGGTCGTACACTTCGTGCACCGCCACCTGGCGTCGTTCTGACACGGAGGTCGAGGTGCGATGACGAGAGACACCGTGACGTTCACGCCCCCGCCGCACGCGGCATGCGCGCATGTCGGCGAGATTCGTCCCGTGGTGCCGAGCGCGGCAGGCTGCGAAGACTGCCTCCGCATGGGCGGGCGGTGGGTGCACCTGCGCGTCTGCCTCACGTGCGGACATGTCGGCTGCTGCGACAGTTCGCCGAACCGTCATGCGACCGCGCACCACCACGCGACGTCCCATCCCATCGTCCGCTCGATGGAACCGGGAGAAACGTGGGCCTGGTGCTATCCCGACCAGCTCGTGCTGGAGGACGTTGGGGCGCAGCGCCGTGGCTGAGGACACGCAGGGTCTGATTGCCGAGTTGCGGGCCTTCCCGATCTTCGAGGGTCTGCCCGATGCCGTGCTCGAGTGGCTGGCGCGCGAGGGTCGTGTGATCACGCTGGCCAAGGGGGAGCGCATGTTCGAGCCGGGCGAGACTGCCGACACGATGTTCATCGTGCTGAACGGGACGATTCACGTCGAGCGGCACGTCGGCGCGCAGTTCCTCGGCACGCTGACGCTGCGTGTCGGCGCCGTCAGCGGCGTGCTGCCCTACTCGCGGATGCGCGTGTACCAGGGACGCAGTCACGCGCTGGAACCGACCCGCATCCTGCGCATCGCGCGCGCGAAGTTCCCCGCCATGCTCGCGCTCAGCGAGGAGTTCGGCGCGCGGCTCGTGGGCCTGATGTCCGACCGCGTCCGTGACATCGCCCGGCACGACCAGCAGCGCGAGAAGCTCGCGGCGCTCGGCACGCTCGCCGCCGGCATCGCGCACGAGCTGAACAACCCCGCCGCTGCCGCGCGACGCGCGTCGACCTCGCTGAGTGAGCGCCTCGCGGCCATGCCCGGGCTGACGGGCCGGTTGGCACGCCACGGCCTGACTGAGGCGCAGGTGGCCACGCTCACCGAGGTGTGCGCCACGGCGGTGGCAGGCGCGCGAGCCGAGACCTTCTCGTCGCTCCAGCGCAGTCGTCTGGAACAGGCGATGGGCGACTGGCTCGAGGCCAACGGCGTGCCCGAGTCGTGGCTGCTCGCCGACACGTACGTCGAGGCGGGCGTGACGGTCGACGACCTCGCCCGGGTGGCCGCCGCGGTGCCCGGGGACGCCCTGCCCGATGCGCTGGCCTGGCTCGATGCCATGGTCGCGAGCGCGCGGCTGGCACGTGACGTCGGCGATGCCACCACGCGCATTTCCGGGCTGGTCAGCGCCGTCAAGGCGTACTCGCATCTCGACCGGGCGCAGGACAAGCAGCCGACCGACCTGCGGACGGGCCTCGACAGCACGCTGGTGATGCTGGGGCACAAGGTGCGCCAGCGCGGCGCGGTGATCACGCAGCAGTTCGCCGACGACTTTCCGAGCGTGCCGGTGTATCCCGGCGAGATCAATCAGGTGTGGACCAACCTGCTCGACAACGCGCTCGACGCGATCGCGGATGGCGGGCACATCCGCATCGAGGGCCTGCGTGAAGGCCATCTCGCCTGCGTGCGCGTGATCGACGATGGCGCGGGCATTCCCGCGGAGCTGCAGTCGCGCATCTTCGAGCCGTTCTTCACGACGAAGGCCGTCGGGCAGGGCACGGGTCTCGGGCTCGACATCGTGCAGCGCATCGTGGTGCAGCACCACGCGGGTGACATCGGCGTGCGGTCACGGCCGGGCGAGACCGTGTTCACCGTGTGCCTGCCGCTGGAGTAGGACGCACGGGGCCTCTGCGTGTCCGTCCCCTGGCGGACCTGTTCCGTAGCAGGCCAACGGAGATGACGGAGGGAACGGGTGCACAACAGAGCAGCGGAGCAGCGGAGTCCTCTATTGGCCCCTCCGCGCCCTCCGCGTCTCCGCGTGAGCCCCGGCCCCCTCCGCGCCTCCGCGCCTCCGCGTGAACCGCTGCCCCCCTCCGCGCCCTCCGCGCCTCCGCGTGATGCCCTGCCCCCTCCGCGTCCCCCGCGTCTCCGCGTGAACCGCTGCCCCCCTCCGCGCCCTCCGCGCCTCCGCGTGAACCCGTTTTCTCCGCCTCCGACAAATCCGGGACGATTCCCGGTATTATCGGCAGGGTGCGGTGGTCCGATCCAATGAGTTCGGCCCCCGAGGTACCTCGTACGGTTTCAATCCGATGAAAGGAGTAGCTGACGATGTCACACGAAGAAGCTGAGGACTCGCGGCAGGACCTGTTGGCGGACACGCGCCATGTGCTCGAACACGAGGTGCCACCCGGCGTGGATCGCCGGAGCTTCCTGATGCGGGCCGCCGTGGGCAGTGCCGCGGCCGTGATGACGGGTTGCGCTGGCTCGCCCGAAGAGCGCACCGCCCAGGCCGTCGCCACCATGCCGCCGGCTGCCCAATCGGCGCCGCCGCTCGACGCGGACTTGAATGTCGTGAAGAAGGGGCAGGGACCGGTTCTGACGACCGTGGACGAGTTCTACAAGGTGGGCCCCGGCCCGTCCAGCTCGCACACGATCGGTCCGATGCGGATTACCTACGACTTCTACCAACAGGCCGCCAAACTGCCGGCCGACCAACTGGCCAAGGCGACGAAGCTGCAAGTGAACTTGTTCGGAAGCCTCAGCGCGACCGGCAAGGGACACGGTACGGAACGCGCCGCGCTCGCAGGGCTGGTTGGGAACGAACCGGCAACCGTCGACCCGAAGTTTCTGGACAGCCTGCGCGACCAGCCCGGCCAGGTGTTCCCGGTGAAGCTCGGCGACAAGTCGATCGATGTGAGTCTCGAGGACGTCATCTACGATGCGCCCAAGGGCGACTTCAAACACCCGAACACGATGACGGTCAAGCTGCTCGCCGGCAACGAGGTGCTGCTCGAGCAGGAGTACTACTCGGTGGGCGGTGGTTTCATCGAGTGGAAAGGCTATACGCCCCCGAAGAAGAACGAGCCGAAGTACCCGTTCAGGACGATGAAGGAGCTGCGGGATCACGCCGACGCCAACAAGACCACGATCGCCAAGATCATGCTTGCCAACGAGATGTCGATCTCGGGCCGGACGGAAGCGGAGATCAACGAGTTCCTCGACAAGATCATCAACGCCATGGTCGCCACGGTGAAATCGGGGCTGTCCATGCCGGAAGACGACGTGCTGCCCGGCCCGATCAAGCTGCACAGCAAGGCCGCAACCGTCTACAAGCGCGCCATGGACGACAAGTTCGAATCAGAGCGCGGGCTCGGCGCCTTGTCGGCGTTTGCGCTGGCGGCCTCGGAGGAGAACGGGCGCGGCCACCTCGTGATCACGGCTCCGACCGGCGGTTCGGCCGGCGTGATGCCGGCGTTGGTCTACGCGCTCCTGGAGGTCCGCAAGGTCGACCGGCAGAAGATCCGTGACGGCATGCTCGCGGCGGCGGCGGTCGGCTACCTCTGCAAGCACCATGCAACCCTGTCAGCGGCCGAGGGCGGCTGCCAGGCCGAGATCGGCGTCGCGTCGTCGATGGCGGCGGCACTGACGGCGACTGTCTATGACGCCCCGTCGCTGGTGGTGGAGAATGCTGCGGAATCGGCGCTGGAGCATCACCTCGGCATGACCTGCGACCCGGTCGCCGGCTACGTCCAGGTGCCGTGCATCGAGCGGTGCGCGTTCGGGGCCGTCAAGGCGTGGACCGCCTACGCGATCGCCAGCAACGAGATCGCGTCCCGGCACCGCATCGACTTCGACGAAACCGTGACGGCCCTGGCGCAGACCGCCAGGGAAATGAACAGCAAGTACAAGGAGACCAGCGAGGCCGGCCTGGCCCTCTCCGTCGTGCTCTGCTGATCGAAGGGGCTCCTCGTGGAAACCCGCCTGTGGCGACGTTCCCCGAGGAGCCCGTTGTGTGCCGGGGCGATGACTCGCCCGATTGAGGAGTTGTCCGTGACAAGTGGGGAGCCTCCGTGACGGTGGCGAGTGTCGCCATCCGCGCAGTCACAGCGTCGGTCGCGTTGGCATGCGCCACCTTGATCACGACGTCTGCGTCCGCGCAAACCGCACCCGCAACCGCATCCGCGGCCGCACCACCGGCCACCAACAACGGGCGGTACCGGGATGGCATGGTCATCTGGGAGACTGACGCCGATGCTCCCGTGCCCTTCCTGTTGAAGTTCAACATCAACAGCCAGATCCGGTATCTCAATACCCAGGACAGCGAGGAGACGTACACCGACCACCTGGGCACGACCCGCGAGGTGCACGTGCGCAACGACATCACCGTCAATCGCGCGATGTTCATCCTTGGCGGCTACGTGTTCGACCAGAGGGCGCGCTACAGCTTCACGGTGTGGACGTCGGCCGGCGCCGCGTCGATCGTTGTCGCGAGCAACATCGGCTGGCGCTTCAACGATGCCCTGACGATTACCGGTGGCTATACGGGGGTTCCAGGCAGCCGATCGCTGGTCAACACGTTCCCGTTCTTCACCTCGACCGACCGGAGCATGGCCGACAACTTCTTCCGCCCCGGGTTCACGCAGGGAGCCTGGGCCAACGGCGAGCTGGGGCACGGGCTGAACTACATCGCGTTCGTCGGCAACGGCCTCAATACCCTGAACATCTCGGCGAACAAGATCGATACCCATCTGGCGCTGTCGAGCAGTGTCTGGTGGGAACCCCTGGGCGCGTACGGGGAATCCGGCAAGTCACGGAACATGTACGACGACTACTTCGCGTCGAAGGACGTACGCGTTCGAATCGGTACGTCGTTCACGAGATCCCGGGAGGATCGTTTTTCGAATCTGGATCAGTCGAGTCCAGAGAACACGTCCCTCTACAATTCCGACGGCGTGCTGACCTTCTCGACCGGGGCGTTTGCGGCGGGCGTCACGCTCGACGAGGCGACGTACCGGATGTGGGCGGTCGACGGCGGCATCAAGTGGAGCGGGCTCGCGATCAACGGGCAGTACTTCGTGCGGTGGCTGGACGATTTCGATGCCGACGGTCCGCTGCCTCTCGCATCCACGGTGGATCGCGGTGGTGAACTCACCGTGGGTCACTTCGTCAAAGCGAAGAAAGTGATGGTCTACGGCCGCGGCTCGTGGGTGCGTGGGCAGTTCGGCGACTCCCATGAGTATGGCGGCGGGGTCAAGTGGTATTTCCTTCCGACCGAGCGGCTGTGGGTCACGACCGAGCTGTTCCGGGTCGACCGGTCTCCGTATAGCGGGGCCTTCACTCCGTATACCGCGGGAATGACGGGTTGGGTACCGATGGTGCAGACGGTCCTCGCCTTCTGAGGATCACCCACGCCGTGATCTCCACCGACGCGACCGCACGTCAACGGAGGCGACGGAGGGAACGGGTTCACGCGGAGACGCGGAGATCACGGAGGACACGGGTTCACGCGGAGGCGCGGAGTTCAATTGAAAGGCCGTGGTCAACGTGCGCGGGGCGTGCAACTCCGCTTCCTTGTGGCTCCGCTGTGCCACCGGTCTGGACACCG
>CAYMAG010000103.1:0-16156 GCA_964388335.1 uncultured Vicinamibacteraceae bacterium
AGATCACGGAGGCAACGGGTTCACACAGAGCCGCAGAGCAACAGAGGACTCCGCTGCTCCGCTGCTTTGTCGTGCACCCGTTCCCTCCGTCGCCTCCGTTGGCTGCGCGTCGCGTGGGTGAGTCGTGGTGTCCAGACCGGGGAGGACGCGGAAGGGGCCAAGGGATCACGCGGAGGCGCGGAGGGCGCGGAGAGGCCAGGGGTTCACACAGAGCCGCAGAGCAGCAGAGGACTCCGCTGCTCCGCTGCTTCGTTGTGCACCCGTTCCCTCCGTCGCCTCCGTTGACCTGCGTTCCGTGCTACCGTGCGGCCGTCGCGACGGCGTGGTCATCCAGGCTCGGAGGCGTGATGGCTGAACTCGAGGGGAACCGATCGTCCGACGCGACGCCGGCGTCCTGCGCGAACTCGTCTCGGCATCCGTCGCCCAGCTGCGCGCCAGAGACCCGGACCGAGGAGGGCGGTGGACCATGCGGGCGATGGTGCTGACCGAACGGGGGGCGGGCAGAGTGGAGTCGCTGGACCTGCCTCGCCCGACTCCCGGCCCGGGGGAGGTGCTCGTGAGAGTGCGCGCGTGCGGCGTGTGCCGGACGGACCTGCACGTGGTCGATGGCGAACTGCCGGACGTCCGCCTGCCCATCACACCGGGACACGAGATCGTCGGCAACGTCGAGGCGGTCGGCCAGGGCGTGTCGGATGTCGTGCCAGGCCAGCGCGTGGGTATTCCCTGGCTGGGCTACACCTGTGGCACGTGTCGGCACTGCCTCGCCGGACGCGAGAACCTGTGCCGGTCGGCCCGCTTCACCGGGCATCAGATCGATGGCGGCTATGCGGAGTATGCGGTGGCCGACGCCCGCTTCGCCGTGCCGCTGCCAGA
This sequence comes from uncultured Vicinamibacteraceae bacterium, assembly GCA_964388335.1. Classification (GTDB taxonomy): domain Bacteria; phylum Acidobacteriota; class Vicinamibacteria; order Vicinamibacterales; family Vicinamibacteraceae; genus JAEZDP01. Next base: position 874 of record CAYMAG010000103.1, read on the forward strand.
TGCCTATGACGACGAGCATGCCGCGCCCCTGCTCTGCGCCGGTCTCATCGGTCATCGAGCCTACCGCATGGCTGGTGACGCGCCACGGCTCGGCATTTACGGCTTCGGTGCCGCCGCGCACATCGTCGCCCAGGTGGCTGTGCATGAAGGACGCGAGGTGTACGCCTTCGTGAAACCAGGCGACACGGACGCGATGCAGTTCGCGCGCAGCCTCGGCGTCTCGTGGGCGGGCGCATCCGACGAGGCGCCGCCCGAACCTCTCGACGCGGCCCTGCTGTTTGCGCCCGTGGGCGCACTCGTGCCGGAGGCGCTCGCTCACACGGTCGAGGGCGGTGTCGTCGTGTGCGCCGGCATTCACATGAGTGACATCCCGGCGTTTCCCTATCGCCTCCTCTGGGGCGAGCGGGTCGTCCGCTCCGTGGCGAACCTGACGCGGGACGATGCGCGGGACTTCATGAGGGTCGCGTCGCAGGGATTCATCAAGACCCGGACGATGTCGTACGACCTGCTGGACGCGAACCGGGCGCTCGCCGACCTGCGCGAGGGACGCGTCACGGGGGCTGCGGTGCTCGTGCCCACGCGTTGAGCGGAGGAGCATCGAGTCAGCGGACGGCGACTGACGAGCCCGGCCCGTGTCCGTCAGCATCGCACACGTCAGGGAGCCGAGGCGTGGAGAAGCGTCACCTTCGGTGCTGTTCGCGGCGCACCCACCATCCCGCCAACGCCGGCAGAAGCAGGGCCTGTACGGCACCTGCGGCCAGACCCGGCAGCATCGCGTTGCGCAGGTAGTCGGCCAGCGGACCGGCGATGACACCTGTCGCGAGCATGGCGCCGACGAACAGCACGCGCCCACCCAGGAGCGACGCGAGCGCCGCCTCGAACCGTCCACGGTGCAGCACCTCACGGACGAAGCCTGCCAGGAACCCGTAGGCCGTCAGTTCCAGGACCATCGCCGGCAGCACCATGGGCGGAGGCATGCCAGACAGCAGGTAGCTCACGAGTGGCGCGCCTGCTCCGATCACGGCGCCCGAACGCCAGCCGTAGCAGAGGCCGGCGAGCACGACGGGCCAGTGCATCGGGAGGAGCGCGCGAACGGGCAGTCCCGTGAGGTGGACCAGCGAGGGCAACAGCCAGGCGGCCGCGATGAGAAGGACGCCCTGCATGCTCAGGGCGCGTGGCTGCCACGAGGGCAGCGTCCAGGGCAGCGTGGTGGCGGATGTGTGCGCGGTGGGTGTCACGTCGTGTCGACCTCGGCTCAAGATGGCGGCGTCGCGTGTGGCGACCCCTCCGCGCCATTGTCTGCCCGGGCGCGACACTGACGCAACCAGAGAGCGCCCGCGCGTGCCAGAGGGCGTCCGATGAATTACGATGCCTCCATGATCGTCGAGCGAGATCCGTCCGTTCCCCTTGCCAGCAACCCGCATCTGCTCCGGTGGGTCGAGAAGATGCGTCACCTGACCATGCCCGCGGCCGTGCACTGGGTCGATGGCTCGCAGGAGGAATACGACGCCCTGTGTGGCGGCATGATCCAGTCGGGCACCCTCATCAGGCTGAACGAGGAGGTGTGGCCCGGCTGCTACTACGCGCGGTCGGATGCCTCGGACGTCGCCCGAATCGAACAGCGCACGTTCGTCTGCTCGCTGTCGAAGGACAGCGCGGGCCCGACCAACAACTGGGTCAACCCGTTCGAGATGCGTCGCAAGCTGCGCGGCCTGTTCAAGGCCGCGATGGCGGGGCGCACGATGTACGTGCTGGCGTACAGCATGGGCGAGGTCGGATCGCCGATGTCGCAGATAGGCGTGCAGCTCACCGATTCGCCGTACGTCGTTGCCAGCATGCGCATCATGGCCCGCATCGGACTCCCCGTCCTGCGCGAGATCGACAAGGGCGAGAAGCGGGTCGTGCCCTGCCTGCACAGCGTCGGTGCGCCGCTCGCCCCCGGCGACAAGGACGTGGCCTGGCCCTGCAACGAAGACAAGTACATCGTCCACTTCCCCGAGACGCGCGAGATCTGGTCGTACGGGTCGGGATACGGCGGCAACGCGCTGCTCGGCAAGAAGTGCTTCGGCCTGCGGATTGCGTCGGCGATGGCGCGCGACGAGGGCTGGATGGCGGAGCACATGTTGATTCTCGGTGTCGAGGATCCGCAGGGCGAGAAGACTTACGTCGCCGCGGCGTTCCCGAGCGCGTGCGGCAAGACGAACCTCGCGATGCTCGTGCCGCCGAAGGAGATGAAGGGCTGGAAGGTCACGACGGTCGGTGACGACATCGCGTGGTTGAAGCCGGATGCGGAGGGCCGGCTGCGGGCGATCAACCCCGAGGCCGGGATGTTCGGTGTCGCGCCGGGGACCTCGGTGCAGACCAACCCGAACGCGATGGCGACCATCGCGCGCAACACCATCTTCACGAACGTGGGCCTCACGCCGGACGGTGGCGTGTGGTGGGAGGGCATGACCGACACGCCGCCGGCCGAGTTGACCGACTGGCGCGGCAACCACTGGACGCCGGAGGTCGCGCGGGAGAAGGGTGTCACCGCGGCGCATCCGAATGCACGCTTCACGGCGCCCATCTCGCAGTGCCCGATCATCGACCCGGGCTTCGCCGACCCGCTCGGCGTGCCCATCAGCGCCATCATCTTCGGGGGCCGTCGCGCGACCACGATGCCGCTGGTGTATCAGGCGTTCAACTGGACGTCCGGCGTCTACATGGGCGCGACGATGGGGTCGGAGACCACGGCCGCCGCGGCCGGCGCCGTCGGCCACGTCCGGCGCGATCCGATGGCCATGCTGCCGTTCTGCGGCTATCACATGGGGGACTACTTCCGGCACTGGATCACGATGCAGCGGTCGCTCAAGGAGACGCCGAAGATCTTCAACGTCAACTGGTTCCGGAAGGACGCCGACGGGCGCTTCCTGTGGCCCGGCTTCGGCGACAACATGCGCGTGCTCCGGTGGATCGTCGACCGCGTCCGCGGACGCGTCCCGACGCGCGAGTCGGCCCTGGGCTGGATGCCGCGGTACGAGGACATCGACTGGCGTGGCCGTGATTTCCCCGAAGAGTTGTTCGAGCAGCTGCAGGAAGTGGACCCGGCGCGCTGGCGCCGTGAGGTCATCGAGCACGAGGAGCTGTTCCTGCTGCTGCACTCGCGTCTGCCGAAGGAGATGATCTACGAGCGCGAGTTGCTGATCTGCCGCATGTGATGCGCCCCACCGACTCCGCGCGCCGGACGGCCATCCTGGCCCTGCTGTTGTACACGGGGTTCATCGCCTATCAGTCGCTGGCCGATGGCGGGGCGTGGGACTGTGGCGGTGTCCTGCTCGGTACGGCGACACGAGTGGCGCGCTCGGACGCGCTCGCCAACGTCCTTGCCTTCGTGCCGCTCGGGATGCTGTGGGTCTTCGCGACGATCGGCCCCGCCGTCCAGGCGGGTCGCCGCAATGTCGGTCTCAGCGCCACCGGCGTGCTGCTCATCGCCCTGCTGTCGCTCGGCCTGGAAGCCCTGCAAAGCTGCCAGACTGCACGTGTCTCGTCGAGCTACGACCTGGCGGCGAACGCCGCCGGCGGCGTGATCGGCGTGGCTGGCGGCCTCGTGCTGCAGCGCATCGCTGACGTCATGAGCATCGGCGCGAGCCACCGCGAGAGGTCCGGCGGGCGCCTGCGCCTCATGACGGTCTGCGTGCCCGTCGCGTGGGTCGTGTCGCAGACCATGCCATGGGTGTTCTCGGTGGACGTCGGCACCCTGCGATCGAACCTCTCCTTCCTCCGACACTGGGACGACGCCTGGCCACTCGATCTCTGGCGTGCGCTGCGGCACGCCGGCGCGTGGGTGGCCGTGGCGTGCGCGTGGCGGCTTCTCGTGCAGCGGCCCTGGCACGCGGCGGCTGGCGTTCTGCTCACGGGGGGCGTCTCGCTGCTCCTGCAGGTGCTGCTCGATGCCCGCGCGCCGCTCTCGTTCGAGGAACTGTGCGGCATGGCCGTCGCCGCGACGCTGATGCTCCCGTTGTTGCTGGTGGGCGGCCCGTCACTGGAGCGCTCACGCACCCGGGTGTGGGCGTCCGGGTTGTTCGCCGCCGCGCTCGTCACGGTCGCCGCCTACGAGCTGCGCCCCGACCCTTCCGTCGCGTCCCTGCCGGCGCAGGCGTTCAGCTGGTGGCCCCGCGTCGGGCTCGGCGGGCTGCTCGGCGCCATCGACTACGCGCTGCTGTTCGGCTGGTTCGGCTTGACGGTCGTGGCGGCCGCGCACTGGGCCGACGTCGCGGGTGATCGGCGTGCGCGCCGGCTCTGGCCCGTCGTGGCCGTGGTTGCGATGCTCGTTCTCGAAGTCGTGCAGACCCGCATTCCCGGACGCGGGCCCGACGTCTCGGCGCCCGTGTTCACGCTGCTCGCGGTGCTGGCGGCGACGGCGATCCTCAGCGACGACCCATGAGTTTCCGGGGCCAGGTCATCAAGCCTGAAGCCCGAAGCCTGAAGCCTGAAGCCTGAAGCCCGAAGCCCGAAGCCCGAAGCCCGAAGCCTGAGATTGTTCACGCGCCCTGCGCCAGCTCCAGGACCTGGCGCGCGCGCCCCACGGCATCGCGGAGGGCCACCACCTGACCAACGACCACCGTCGCAGGCGGCTGCACGTGCCAGGCGAGTCCGAGGATGGTGTCGAGCGTGCCCGTGTACACCTGTTCGTGTTCGAGTGTGCCCGCCTGAATCACGGCGACCGGTGTGTCCGCCGGCCGGCCGTGCGCGAGCAGTTCCTCGACGATGGTGCCCATCCGCTCGACGCCCATCAGGAAGACGGCCGTCGGGATGCGTGCCGCCACCTCCCAGTCCACCGCTGGCCCCGAGGCATCGTCGGCTTCGTGCGCCGCGAACACGCCGAACGCGGAGGCGACGCCCCGATGCGTCACCGGAATCATCGCCAGGCCAGGGACGCCCACCGATGACGACACCCCCGGCACCACCTCGAACGGCACGCCCGCCTCGGCGAGTGCGATCATCTCTTCACCGCCGCGCCCGAACACGAACGGGTCTCCGCCCTTGAGCCGGACGACCACGCGTCCCAGGCAGGCGTGGTGAATCATCAGGCGGTGGATCCGTGCCTGACGATTGACTCCCGGTGCGCCAGGAGCGCGCCCGCAATAGATGCGTTCTGCATGCGCCGGCGCGTGATCGAGCAGCGCCGGATGCGTGAGCCGGTCGTACAGCACCACATCGGCCTGTCGCAGCGCGTTGATGCCACGAACCGCAATCAGGTCGGGGGCACCAGGACCCGCACCCACGAGCAGCACTTTTCCTTCAGCCATCACTACACTCCCTTGCAGGCCCGGCAGACGTCCCGCCGGTCGTCCTGCACGACGCAACGCGCCGCCGCATCGGTTGGCTGCGCCGCCCGGCGCAGGTACTCGCGCATCACGTCGTCAGCCTGTGCCTGCTGCCGCGAGACCACCAGCGCGGGGACGCAACCCTCGAGGACGCCCTCCCAGAGCGCCTGCCGGCGCTCGTAGGTGTCGATGTGCTGCTTCACCTCCGGACGCCAGCGCCCGAGGAAGTCGGCGAGCACGGCCGTGTCAGGCGAGAGCACCTCGTGCTGCACGCGGTCGCGTATCTGCTTGGCCAGGGCAGGACTGCTGCCGGCCGTGGAAACGGCCACCTGCACGAGGCCCTGCCTGGCGACCGCAGGTGCGATGAAGTTGCAGTGGTCGAGGTCGTCCACCGCGTTCGCCACACGCTGCGCCTGGTCGGCCAGGTCGTAGATGCGCCCATTCAGCTCGCGGTCATCGGTGGCGGCGTACACGAGGAACTGATCGTCGAGGTCGCTGGACGCGAACGCCCGGCGGTGCCACGCGATGGCGCCCTCGCGATGCCAGTGGCGAATGGCGTCGCCGGCTTCCGGAGACACGACGGTGACGCGTGCGCCAGCATCCACGAGTCCGCGTACCTTGCCCGTGGCGATGGGTCCTCCGCCGACGACCAGGCAGCGCCGATCGCGGAGATCGAGGTAGATGGGGTAGAACGTCACGCGACGAACTTCGCTCCATGGCCGGTGCCGGCCAGCGTAGCCAGGTAGTCGAAGCCGACCCGCTCGCAGTAGTCGCCGAAGCTCTCGCCCGCGGCGCGATCGTCCCGGAATTGCGTCAGCAGCGGCTTCAACGTCTCTGCCACCTTGCCGAGCGGCAGGAGGTCGAGGAACGGTCGGGCGACACGCGTGCCCACGACGTTCCCGCCGAGATAGAGCATGTACTTGTCGAGCGACCGGCCGACGAGTGCGACCTCCGCGACGTACGGCCGTGCGCAGCCGTTCGGGCACCCCGTCATGCGGAAGACGATGGGCTCGTCCGGAAGGCCCACCTCTGCCAGGACGCGCTCGACGTCCTGCATCACCGAGGGCAGGACGCGCTCGGCTTCACCGAGGGCGAGCCCGCAGGTCGGCAGAGCGGGGCAGGCCAGGCTGTTGCGGCGCAGGCCACTGATCTGGTCCACCGTGACGATGCCGTGGGCCTGAAGGATGCTGGTGACCGCGTCGCGGTCCGCCGTGGCGATGCCTGAGAGCAGGAGGTTCTGCTGCGCGGTCAACTGGACGCCGAGGCCGAAGCGGCCGACGACGTCGCGCAGGCCGGATCGCAGGCGCGTGTCGCCGACGTCGGCGATGCGTCCACTGTCCACGGGCAGTCCCAGCGACCACTGTCCCTGGCGCTGCGGCTGCCAGCCCAGGTGGTCGAGCACCTCGAACGCCGGCATCGCTCGAGGCGGGTGGATCGGGAAGGCGACGCGGGCCCGCAGCTCCTCGCGGAACTTCTCGAGCCCCCACTCCTGCAGCACGTACTTGAGCCGGGCGTGTCGCCGGTTGGTGCGGTCCCCGAAGTCGCGGTGGACGGTGACGATGGCCTTGATGACGTCGACGGCGTGCTCCGGCGCGACGAAGCCCACGACGTCGGCGAGACGGGCGAACGTGTCCTGCTTGTTGTGGGTGAGCCCCATGCCGCCTCCCGCCACGACGTTGAAGCCGGCGAGCTGGCCCGCCTCGTCGAACAACGCGATGAGGCCCGCGTCGTTCGTGAAGATGTCCATGCAGTTGTCGCCGGCGAACGCGATGGCGGCCTTGAACTTGCGGGGCAGGTACGTCTTCCCGTAGAGCGGGTCTTCCTCGTCGGCCACGATCGGTTCGCCGTCCACCCAGATCTGGTGGTAGGCCTTCGTCTTCGGCAACGTCTCCGTGCTGAGGAGGCTCGCGAGACGCTGCACGGCGAGGCGCTGCGGGTCGTCGGTGTGTGCGGGGCAGCACATCACGTTGCGCACCACGTCGCCGCACGCGCCGAAGGTCGTCACGAGTGCGCGGTTGAGGTCGCGAATCGTGTCACGCAAGTGTCCCTTCACGACGCCGTGGAACTGGATGCCCTGGCGCGTGGTGATGCGGAGCGATCCGTTGCCATACCGTGTGGCGATGTCGTCGTGCGCGAGGTACTGGGGCGCCGTGAGCTGGCCGCCCGGCAGCTTGCTCCGCACCATGAAGGCGTACTCCTTCGGTGCCGGCCCGCGCTTGTCGCGATTGGTCTGCTCGTACGAGCCGTGAAACTTGATGAGGACCTTGCCCGCTTCGCTCAGGAAGGCGTCGGCGCTCGCCAGGTCGTCCGGCAGCGGCCCGCGCAGGCCGCCGCTTTCGGCCTTGACCTGCTCGACATTCAACTTGGACATTCGGTCGTTCTCCTACTGTGCGTCGTGGACGCGGGTGCATCTGCCGCCGCCACGAACCCGATGCCCGCCGTGCTGCTGGTGTCGGGATCGATCAGGATGAAGGCCCCGTTCGGGGGATTGTCGGCGTACGCGTCGGCGTACACGGGCTCGCTCGACTTCAGCGCGATGGTCGCCAGCTGGTTCAGCCGCAGTTCCGGTGGCGGCTCGACGAGACGCAGCGTGGCCACGTCGATGAGGCCCGAGATGGTGAGGACGCGGGCCCGGACGCGGTGCACGCCGTGCTGCAGCAGGTAGGTGCGGCCAGGGCGCAGCGGCTGCTCGTCGAGCCAGCAGACGGTGGCGTCGATCTGCTGCCGCGCCGGCGGGGCGCCGTCCGCGGGCGCGAGCAGACTGCCGCGGCCCGCATCCACGTCGCCGGCGAGGTGGACGGTGACCGAGGCGCCGGCTTCGGCTCGAGAGACCTCGGCGCCCAGATGCGAGAGGCCGGCGATTCGGCTGCGTCGCTCACCGGGCAGAATGACGACCTCGTCGCCGATGGAGAACGTGCCGCTGGCAATGCGGCCGGCATACGCGCGGACGTCGCGGGCCGATTCGCTGCGGGGACGCAGCACGCGCTGCACCTGCAGCCTCGGGGGCAGGGACCTCCGCTGATGCGTGTCGGCGTGCTCGAGGATGTCGAGCAGCGTCGGTCCTGCGTACCACGACAGGTGCGGCGAGGGCCGCGTCACGTTCTCGCCGTGAAGCGACGACACCGGCAGGATGTGCAGCACCTGACCCTCCGGCTGGACCGCCGCAGCCATGTGCCTGAACGCGTCGGCGATCTCGTCGAAGCGGTCCTGGGCGTAGCCGATCAGGTCCATCTTGTTGACGCACACCACGACCGTCGGAATGCGCAGCAGCGCCGAAATGAAGTAGTGCCGGTGCGTCTGCTCGACCAGGCCGTTCCGCGCGTCGATCAGGATCACCGAGACCGAGGCCGTCGACGCGCCCGTGACCATGTTGCGCGTGTACTCGATGTGGCCGGGCGTGTCGGCGATGATGAACCGCCGCTTCGGCGTCGCGAAGTACACGTGTGCGACGTCGATCGTGATGCCCTGCTCGCGCTCGGCGATGAGGCCATCGGTCAGCAGCGAGAGGTCGAGGCCCTCGGCACCACGCCGGCGGCTCGCGGCCTCGATGGCGTCGAGCTTGTCGCGAGTGACCGAGCCGGTCTCGTACAGCAATCGTCCGATCAGCGTGCTCTTGCCGTCGTCGACCGAACCGGCGGTTGCGAGGCGCAGGAGATCCATGGTCAGAAATACCCTTCCCGCTTGCGCTGTTCCATCGCGGCTTCGGAACGCTTGTCGTCGATGCGCGCGCCACGCTCCGAGATGCGGGAGGACGCGATCTCGTGGATGACGGCGTCGAGCGTGGCCGCCCGTGACGAGACGGCGGCCGTGCACGTCATGTCGCCGACCGTGCGGAACCGGACGTGCTCGCGGTAGGGGCGTTCGTCAGGTCCCTTGTTGATGTACGGCGAGTCGGCCCAGAGCAGCCCGTCCCGATCGAACACGTCGCGCTCGTGCGTGAAGTAGAGCGAGGGCAGCTCGAGTCGCTGTTCGCGGATGTACTCCCAGACGTCGAGTTCGGTCCAGTTCGAGATCGGGAAGACCCGCACGTTCTGCCCGGGCGCGATGCGCCCGTTGAGCATGTCGAACAGCTCGGGCCGCTGCCGGCGGGCATCCCACTGGCCGAAGTCGTCGCGCACCGAGAAGATGCGCTCCTTGGCCCGGGCCTTCTCCTCGTCGCGGCGTGCGCCGCCGATGCAGGCGTCCAGCCGCAGTTCCTCGATGGCATCGAGCAGCGTGACCGTCTGCAGCGTGTTCCGGCTGGCGTACCGGCCGCGCTCTTCCTGCGCGCGGCCCTTGTCGATCGAGTCCTGCACGCGGCGCACGACGAGGTCGAGGCCCAGCGACGTCGCGAGTTGATCGCGGTAGGTCAGCGTCTCGGCGAAGTTGTGGCCCGTGTCCACGTGCAGCAGCGGAAACGGCATCGGGGCGGGCGCGAAGGCGCGCACGGCCAGATGCGTGACCACGATCGAATCCTTGCCGCCGGAGAAGAGGATCGCCGGCCGCTCGAACTGCGCCGCCGTCTCGCGCAGGACGTGGATGGCCTCGTCGGCCAGTTCAGTCGGAAAGGTACTCACCGGTGCAACCCGCATTCTTTCTTCGAGGTTTCCCACCACCAGCGTCCGGCGCGCGGGTCCTCACCCGGCGCGGTCGCGCGCGTGCACGGCTCGCAGCCGATGCTCGCGAAGCCCTGCGCGTGCAGGGCGTTGTCGGGCACGGCGTGGCGCACGAGGTAGTCGCGCATCGCCTCCGACGTCCAGTCGATCAGGGGGTTGAGCTTCAGGAGCCCGTAGCCGGCGTCCCACTCGATGATGCGCATCCCCAGGCGGTTGGCGGACTGCTCGCGCCGCAGACCCGTGATCCACACGTCCACGTTCCGCAGGGCGCGCAGGAGCGGTCGCACCTTGCGGATGTGGCAGCACTCCTTCCGGTTCTCGACCGAGTCGTAGAAGCTGTGCAGCCCCTTGGCGCTGACGAGGGCTTCGACGTCGGACGTGTCGGGCACGTACACCTCGACGGACCGGCCATACTTCGCGCGCATCTCGTCGATCAGCGCGTACGTCTGCTCGAACAGGCGCCCCGTGTCGAGCGTGAAGACACGGATCGGCAGGTCGTGCCGCCAGATGGCGTCGGTGATGACCTGGTCTTCCTGGCCGAGTGACGTCGAGAACGCCACGCGGCCGGGGTAGCGGTCGGCCACGTGGCGCAGGCGGCCGGTGAGATCGAGGGCGTCGAGGGTCGACGCGAGGGTGTTCACATCGTGGGGCGTGTTCATGGCGTCTTTCACCCGGCCGAGGGCCCGAACCCCCAGCGCGCGGCCACGCGGCGCTCGAGTGGCGCGAACAGGATCTGGTTGAACGTGACGCCGATCGCAACGATCAGCAGCATCACCGACATGACCTGGGCGGCGTCATTGAGGTCACGTCCGGTCTGGAGCAGGTTGCCGAGGCTCAGCGAGAAGTAGAGCAGTTCGGCTGCCATCAACGACCGCCACGCGAACGCCCATCCCTGCTTCAGGCCCGACAGAATCGTCGGAAACGCAGAGGGCAGGACGACCTGTGCGTAGAGCCGCACACCGCTCGCCCCGAAGTTGCGGGCCACCTTGACGAAGACCGGCGACGTGTTGGCAATGCCCGCCTGGACGCCGAGGACGACGGAGAACAGCGAGCCCATGACGACCACGAAGATGATGGCGCGCTCGTTGAGGCCGAACCACAGAATGGCGAGCGGCAGCCAGCACACGCTGGGCAGCGCCTGCAGACCGACGATGGCCGCGCCGACGGTGTCCTGCAACGGCTTGTAGCGCACGAGGAGCGTGCCGAGAACGACACCGCCGACCAGCGAGATGCCGTAGCCGGTCAGCAGGCGCAGCAGGCTCACGAACGCCCCCTGCAGGTACAACCCGCTGCGCAGCCCGGCGACGAGCGTTTCGCCGACGCTGATCGGACCAGGCAGCAGGTAGTCGGGCCACGGACCGAACCGCGAGGCGCCCTCCCAGAGCGCCAGCAGGCTCGCGAAGAACACGACACGGCGGACGTGCGCGGTGCGGGCCGCCGAGGTCGCGCGACGGGCGACGGATCGCGCCGGCGCGGTGGTCATCGGATGCGACGCGGTCAGCGGCAGGGTCTGCAGTTCCATGATCAGGCGTCCAGGGTCAGGGACTCGGTGGTGGCGTCGAGGGCATGGCGCAGCACGCGCATGATCTCGGACGCCTGGTGCATGACGGTGATGTCTTCGAGCGCGCGGGGCCGCGGCAGCGAGATGCGGAAGTCGCCGACGATCCGCCCGGGGCGCGGCGAGAGCACCAGCACGCGATCGCCGAGTGCTACGGCTTCGCGCACGTTGTGCGTCACGAACACGACCGTCTTGCGCGTCGCCGCCCAGAGCGACTCGAGTTCTTCGTGGAGACGGTCGCGGGTCAGCGCGTCGAGGGCGCCGAAGGGCTCGTCCATCAGCAGCATCGAGGGGTCGGTCGCCAGGGCGCGCGCGAGCGCAGCGCGCTGGCGCATGCCACCCGACAACTGGTGCACGAACGCGCGCTCGAACCCGTTCAGGTGCACCCGCGCGATCCAGTCACGCGCGATGCGGTGCTGCTCGTCGCGCGGCAGCGCAGACTGCTTGAGGCCGAAGGCGACGTTGTCCTCGACCGTCAGCCACGGGAAGAGCGCGGCCTCCTGGAACAGCAGCACGCGGTCGGGCGACGGCCCGTCGATGGGGATGCCGTCGACGGCGATCACACCCGTGGTCGGTTGCTCGAGTCCGGCGATGAGGCCGAGCAGCGTCGACTTGCCGCAACCGCTGGCCCCGAGCAGGCAGACGAACTCGCCGGCGGCCACGTCGAGATCGGTGGGCGCAAGCGCCTGCACGAGGCGGTCGCTGGCCGCGTACGTCTTGCTGACGCCGCGGACGTGGAGAGCGCGTCCCGCGGTCATCGTTCGCCCCCATCGGCTACCGAGGGCAGCCCCTTCTCGCGCAGCACCTCGTTCAACGCGCCGAGCGCGAACAGGCCGCGCAGGTCAGGGCGCGTGCCGCCGAGGAACCCGAGCTGGAAGGCATGGTCCGCCATGACGTCCACCGAGGCCGTCAACGGATCCCAGGTGAAGTCGATGCGCTGAATGGCGGTGTCGATCAGGTCGGCCGGGAGTTCCGCCGTCGTGATGCGGGCGATCTCCCTGTTGGCGATGGTCTTCGTGTCCGCGGGATTCGACTGGACGAAGAGCGTGGCGTCGACGTGCGCTCCGAGGAAGGCCTTCACGAGGGCAGGATGCTCTTCGAGGAACCGCGTCGCGACGACCAGGTGCGTGGTGGCGAAACGCTCGTCCGGCCAGCGCGAGCGCTCGTCGAACCAGACCGTGGCCCCGGCCTGCTGGACCATACGAGTCCCCCACGGCTCGGGCACCCACGCGCCGTCGAGCTGGCCGCGCTGAAACACGGCGAGGATGTCGGAGTTCTGCATGGACACCACCGTCACGCTGCCGCCCTCGTCCGACGTCTGGAGGCCGGCGTGCTTCGCGAAGAAGCGCAGGGCGATGTCCTGTGTGCCGCCTCGCTGCGGCGTGGCAATGCGCTTGCCCGCAAGGTCCGCGGGCGACGCGATGGCGGCCTCCGGCCGGACGACGAACAGCGCGCCGCCGCTCGAGGCGCCGGCGATGACCCGCAGGGCTTCTCCCCGGCTCTTCACGTAGCCATTGAGCGCGGGGCTCGGTCCCACGTACCCAAGGTCGATCTCGCCAGCCAGCAGCGCCTCGATGAGCAACGGCCCGTTGCTGAACGACGTCAGCTGCACCGTGTGGGGTGCGAGAGCCTCCTGCGCCCTGCCGGTGGCCACCGCGACGAACCCGACCGCGTGCGTCAGATTGGGGAAATAGGCCACCCTCACCGTCACGCGTCCGTCGGCGTCGGTGGTCGCGGGCGAGGCACAGGCCGCACTCGTCAGCACGCACAGCCCCACCAGCAGACGCACGACGGCCGCGCCCCGCAGACGCAGGGCGTCGTCGCGCGTCGACGGCGTGCCTGCTGGCGAGATCTGGAATCGGCTCATGCGATGGCGTCCTCTGCAGTGGGGTGGTGCGGTGCACCACCAGAAACACGAAAGGCCCGGAAGCTGGAGCTTCCGGGCCTCGTGGTTCAATCGGCGGTTTCGTTGGGGTCCTGGTCAGGACTCGAGAGCGCGCGTTCGACACCCAGGGGTGGAAGCTGTCGAGCTTCGCGGACAACACCCCTTGGACGCACAACACCCCACCACGGCGCCTGGCACGGGGGGGAACGAACGCTGCATCCGGTTATAGTCGCCGCATTCGCTGCGGCGGTCAAGGCTTCTGGCGACTCGTGGCGCTCTCGTGGCGCGCTATGACGCACTGAGGTGCCACGAGCGGCTGCGCGCGCTCGAGAGCGGTTTCGCGGTCACCTCGGTCGGGCGAAGAACTCGCGCGTGAGCCGTCGCAGCAGCGGCAACGACAGCAGCACGGTGAGGATATTGGGGAGTGCCATCAGGCCGTTCAAGGTGTCGGCGATGTCCCACACGAGATGCAACGACCCGATCGCGCCCAGGTAGATGAACACCAGCCACACCAGCCGGTAGGGGACCGCGGCGCGTGCGCCCAGCAGGTAGACGATGCCGGTCTCGCCGTAGTAGCTCCAGCCGATCAGCGTCGAGAACGCGAACAACACGAGGCTGGTCGTGACGACGATGTTGCCCCACGTGCCGGGCAGGCCGATCGAGAACGCCTGGCCCGCAAGGGCCGCACCCGTGCCGCCGCCGCTCCACGCACCGGTGACGAGGATGACCAATCCGGTGCAGGTGCACACGAGAATGGTATCCACGAACACCTCGAAAATGCCGTACAGCCCCTGCCTCACCGGGTGGTCGGTCTGCGCGGCCGCGTGCGCCATCGGCGCACTGCCGAGTCCTGCTTCGTTGGAGAAGAGCCCCCGCGCCACACCGTACCGCAAGGCCATCATGATGGTCGACCCTGCGAAACCGCCCGTGGCGGCCGTCCCGGTGAAGGCACCCTCGAACACGAGTCCGATCGCGTCAGGCAGGTGCGAGGCGAAGCGCAGCAGGACGATCAGAGCGCCGCCCAGGTAGAAGACGGCCATCGCCGGCACCATGATCTCGGTCACTTCGCCGATGCGCTTGATGCCCCCGACGATGACGGCCGCCGTCAGTCCCGCGAGCACGAGACCTGTGAGAGAGGAGCTGACACCGAAGCTGGCACGCAGGCTGTCGGCCACCGAGTTGGCCTGCACCATGTTGCCGATGCCGAAGGCTGCCAACGCGACGAGGCCGGCAAAGATGGCCCCCAGCCACGGCAGGCCGAAGCCTTTCTTCAGCGTGTACATCGCGCCGCCGCGCATCGTCCCCGAGGCGTCCGGTTCGCGGTAGTGCATCGCGATGACGATTTCGGCGAACTTGGTCGCCATGCCGAGCAGGCCAGAGACCCACAGCCAGAACAGCGCGCCCGGGCCGCCAATGGCGATGGCCGTGGAGACCCCCGCGATGTTGCCCACCCCCACCGTTGACGCGAGTGCGGTGGCGACCGCCTGGAACGGGGAGACCGTGCCCGCCCCGCTCGCCTTGGCGAAGAGCCGGCCGAGCACCTCCCTCAACGCGGTGCCCAGGTGGCGGATCTGGATGGCACCGGTGACCACGGTCAGCACGACACCGGTCCCCAGCAGCAGGACGATGATCGGCCAGCCCCAGACGTATCCGTTCAGCCAGGTGTTTGCGGCGGCGATCGCGTCGAGCATGCGTCAGGGTACCGCGGGTGACCGCGTGATGACCAACAGAGGGAACAGAGATCACGGAGGTAACGGGGTCACACAGAGAAACTGAGCAACAGAGGACCTCCGCTTCTCCGTTGCTTCGTTGTGCACCCGCTCCCTCCGTCGTCTCCGTTGACTGGGGGCGTAGAGCGTCGGTGAATCGTGGTGTCAGACAGGATCACGCGGAGGCGCGGAGGGCGCGGAGGGTGGGGCCAGGGGATCACACCCAG
>CAYMAG010000104.1:0-8021 GCA_964388335.1 uncultured Vicinamibacteraceae bacterium
GGTCAACGACGACCTGGCCGGCGTGCAGGTCCTCGGCGGCCCGGCGTGGACGTACGTCGCACTCGAGGAATTCCTGTGGCGTCGGGACGCCCATCCGCCCGAGGCCATCATCCGCCGCACCTACCTCGACATCCTCGATCGCGCGCACGCCGAACTCGGCCCCGCGTTCACCGCGGAATACACGGCCACCACAGACGAGGTCCCGGCGCACCTGGTGGTGGACGATGTGAAGAATGACGCCATGGGTCAATAACACAGGGAGATACCGTGTTGAGAGTCAAGCGGGCTGGGGCTCGTACGGCCGGCCTGACTTCAAGACGCCGTCGGCCAGGTGAATCAGTTTGCGCATGGCGGCCCCGACGATGACCATCTTCGACTTGCCGTGTTGGTGCAGGCGTTCGCGGGCGGCGCGAATGGCCGGGTTGAAACGGAGCGCGGTCAACGCGGGGAAGTCGAGCGCCTTGCGGACCCGGCCGGGCCCGAGCTTGGAGAGCCGGGCGCGGCCGCGCCACGCCCCTGATTGTTGAATGCGCGGGACCAAGCCGGCAAAGGCGGCGGCTTGGCGGGCACTCTGATACGACATACAAGACGCGGAGGCGCGAGCACTGCGGAAATTTCGGCTGGATTTACGAGCGACAGGCTGCCCGCGCGCGGGTCCTTGACGCTGGCAGCCGTTCGCTTGACCGGCGCAGCCTAAGTACTGCGTTTCACAATTGCGGCAACGTATCGGCCGCCGATGCATCCTGGCTCGCTGCGTTGCTCCTCCCTCGAATATTGCCCGATATTCTCGGTCGTCGCGCCTTGCGATCCGGGTGCCTCGACGCCCGAATACGTCACCGCAATTGTGAAACGCAGTACTAAGTGCGAGTCGGATGGCGCGCATGTTCGAGGCGACCGTCGCCACCACATCGAGCCGCGCGCTGCTGTCGGCGTGCGGGCACCTGGGGATCGACTGTGACGCCCTGCTGGCAGGGCCGACCGCCGGCGGTATACTGCGGGCCGTGTCCGTCACGTCCGATCGCAACGTCTACTTCGAACTCACCGAGGCGTTCAATCGAACCACACCCACCGTGGTCCTCGCGTCGGGCCAGGCCGTGGTGTACCACCGTGTGGCGATCATGAGCAAGGATGGCGATTGGATCATTCGCGAGACGCCGGACGCCTGCGATCGGGTCCTCGACGAACTCGAGGCCCGTGGCGCCCGATACCGTCCGGCCGCGCCGTTGGACGTCCAATGGCTGGCGGGCGGCTGGTCGAGCCATTTCGAATTCTCCGACGCGCGGCAGCGGCGGGTCCGGTGCGACTTCGTCAGCCGGCCGCCGCGCGTCGCCGCGTCCGTCGTCAACATGCTGTTCGAACATCCCGGCCACACCGATGGGCCGCCTCCCCTGCACGTGGTTGATGTGTCTGTGCTCATCGCCTTGAAGCAGACACAGCGCGCGAAGGACTACGCGGTGATCGGGGAGCTGGCGGCGCGCCTGACGCCGCAGGACGAACTCGCCGTCACGACCGATCCCGATCGGATCATCGCGCTCGCGCCGGCCTTCGGACAGGGGTCACCACGCCGGGCCGTGCGTGCGGCGCGCGTCACGCCCGTCGACCGGCGTGCCGTGGTGGTGGCGCTGGCGGAAGAGATCGACGACTTGCAGCAGCGGGACCGGCGCCGGGTGGCCGCCTACGCCGCCGCCGCGCAACCCTACCTCGAGGCGTGCCGGGCGCAGGACGTCCCGGCGCTGGCTCTCCGGGTCGCGCACGCGCGTCTGCTGGAGATCGCTGAACGCCTGCTGCCCCGGACGGTGCCCGGCCATGCCGATGCTGAGTGAAGACGACCTGAACCTGCGGGACATGAGCGCCGAGCAACTCGATGCCGCCTGGGATCTGTGGTTCGATCTGGCGCAGACCACCAACGATTCAGATCCGCTGTACTCCCACGGCGTTCTTGTCTGCAGCGAACCGTGGCCGCCGCCGGCGGCGAGTCATCGCACGATGGTCGTGTCAGAACCGTCTGAACACGCCCGCGGTGAGTGACGCCTGCAGGAACCCGGCACCAAGGAACCGCGGAACCCGCCGTACTACGGCAGCGCCATCGCGATGTATCCCCCGGTCACCGGCAGCACGATGTACTGCTTGCCGGCATGGACGTAGGTCATGATCCCGTATTCACCATGTTGCGGCGTCGCGACCTGCCGCCTGCTCGGGCCTGCGTTTCGAAGCGCCGGACGAGGTCGGCGTCGGCGGCACCGGGACGATAGGACGCATGAGAACGCCCATTCTCAGTCCCACGCCCCACGGCGGGGGCCCGACGCCCGACGGCGCGGATTAGCTCAGTCCGACTCGCGGTCGCCCCTCCCCGAACGCGACGATTGTCGTACCAGCGGCAGCCACGTCGGGCCGTCGAGGAGGCCCGTAGGCCGAATCGCGCACACCTTCGGCACAGCGACAGCCAGGAGAGGGTCGCTCAGGGGGCGGGGATTCGCACTCGCCGGCATGAGCGTCAGCCGCGCGCGCTTTGAAGCGATGGCTGCTCGACGTGACGTGAGACGAGAAAACGCCGGCGCCACCCTCGAGGGGCAACGCCGGCGTCCAATCGTAGCCTGTGGCCTGTGGCCTATAGCCTGTGGCCCGTAGCCCGATGACGGTCTAGTTCGTCGTGCCCGCCGGCTCGGCCTCGGCCTTCGGCGCGGCCTTCTTCAGGCCCTGGATCTGCAGGCCCGTGGCCAGGGCAGGCGCCGGCTCCTGCAGGACGTGCTGGCGGTACAGCGCCGCCATACGCTCGTCCTCGGCCCTCTTCTTCGCCTCGTCGCGGGCACGCAGCTTCTCTTCGCGTGCGTTCCGTGCGATGCCGGCTTCGTCGAGGTCGGTCTGCCGTTCGGCCGACACGGCAACGTCGTCGAGCAGCAGGGTGTGACCGGTGGTGGCGAGGCCCACCTTCTTGCCTCCCGCGAAGATCTCGTGACGCCCGTGTTCCTCGTACCACTTGGTGAGGGTGGCCGTCATGTGCATCTTCTCGATGATGTTCCGCCAGCCGATCCCGGTGTTGTAGGCGCAGAAGCTGATCTCGCCTTCCTGCGTCGCGTACGGGATGATGCAGCGCTCCGTGCGGCGGAAGTCGTAGTTGAACAGATCCTGGAACCACATGCCCGCGATGAACAGGAAGTTCCAGCGATCCGACCGGCGCTTCTCGACGTCGGCCAGGGTACGCTGCCCGTCCACGCGCCCGTAGTTCTTGCCGCTGGCGCCGAAGGTCTTGTCGAACTTCTTCAGCAGGTCGCTCAGCTTGAAGTGCGTCGGCGACGTGAACGGGTCGTAGTTCTTCATCACCGCCAGCGCCATGCCGACGACCGATAACGCCTTGCCGCGTGCGGCGTCGTTGACGCGCGCGACGTCCTTCGCCAGTTGCAGGCAGTCGAGGAAGGCCGTCACGGGCACGGCTTCCTTCGTGTCCTTGTCGACCATCACCGCCATGCCCACGCCGCAGTTGGGGTGGCAGCCGCAGGCCAGGTTGCCCCAGTCCTGGGTCGGCCCCTTCACGAGGTCGGCCCAGTCGGTGAACGTGCCGAGGAACGAGATGGGGAACCAGTCACGAAGCGGCTCGCCCACCTGCACCTGGTTCTTCACGTCGTGCGCGAGATGCGACAGCGTGTAGCGCTGCGCCTCGCGGCGCTCGGTCGTGATCTCTTCGTCACGCCCGGTGAACGACACCGGCTGGAACGAGAGGAAGCTGATCTTGCGCGGGTTGTCGAGCGCGAATTTGATGATGCGCCCCACCTGCTCGTTGTTCACGCCGTTGACGATCGTCGTGACCGGGACGATGTCGACGCCGTTGCTCCAGAGGTTCTCGATGGCGCGCAGCTTGACGTCGAACAGGTTGCCGACGAGGCGGTGCGAGTTGGCGGCGTTGCCGATGCCGTCGAACTGGAGGTACGCGTAGCGCAGACCGGCTTCGGCTGCGGCACGGGCGAACTCCGGGCTCTTGGCGAACTCGATGCCGTTGGTCGCGGCCTGCACGGAGTTGTAGCCGACCTTCTTCGCGTAACGGACCGCGTCGAGGAAGAACGGCGACAGCGTCGGCTCACCGCCGGAGAACTGCACCGACATCTGGCGGCGCGGCTTGAGCGAGATGGCGTTGTCGAGCAGCGTCTTGATGTCGTCCCAGCTCAGCTCGTGGACGAACCCCACCTGGTTGGCATCCATGAAGCACGGGTCGCACATCATGTTGCAGCGGTTGGTGAGGTCGATCGTCAGGACGGCGCCACGGCCGTACTTGATCGTGCTGCTGCCGTGGTTGTGCAGCTTCTCGTCGTTGTGCGAGCGGATGTCGCTGCCCGGGTACGAGTCTTCGAGGTGCTTGAAGAACGCCGGGTCGATGGCCATCACGTCCTCGAAGTGGCCATGGATCGGACAGTCTTTCACCATCATGATCTTGCCGTCCTTCTCGAGGATGGTGGCCTTGATCTCGCCGACCTTCTCCGTGAGCAGGATGGACACGTCGCGCTTGCCGTCGATGATCTCCTGCCGAGCTTCCCGCACGCAGACCGGGCACAGCGAATCGGTCTCACGGGGCCAGCCGAGCGTCGGCTTCACCTTCTCCCATGACTTCTGGAGAGGCTTGTCCGACCAGTTCGGCACGAAGCCCGGGTTGGGCTTGATGCCGTTGAGCGTGTCGAACACGACCCACGCGCCGCGCGCGACATAGGTCAGGCCCTTCTCGACGTACTTGACGGGTTTGTGCATGGTGCTCCCTTTGGACTGGCTGTCGCCAAGACGGCGAACGGAACCCTCGCTGGGCCTGAACGCTCGCCGGAATGCCCGATTATGCGCCGCGTTCTCAGACGAGGAACGCCAAAATCCGGCAAGCTGGCGCTAACTCGACCCGAATGGGCACAATCGTCAGTGAACGGCCCCGAACCGGCGAACGCCGTCGGCCGAGTGCATCCCGCCCCTCGATGCGTGCGGTAAGATGAGGGCCGCCGCGTGCCTCCCCCGCGCCCCCCCGGTGACATGTTCGACGCCCTCTGGATCGTGCTGACGCTGCTGCAGGCCCCCGCGCCGCTCCCCGTCACCGTGGGCCTGCCTCTCGAGATCGCCGCGGAGTCGTGGCCGGCCGAGGTCGCCGCGACACGGATCGATGCGCCGCCGCCCACGCCCGCGCCGGTGGCCGTCGCCGAAGACACGCCGGCCGTTGGCCCCCCGGACACGCCCAGGCCGCCGGCCCCTCGACCGCGGATCGTCCGCGGCAAGTCCGAGCTGTCGTATGTCTCGACGGGCGGCACCGCCGAGACGCAGACGATCGGCACCGCCGCCGAACTGCTCGTCACCCCGACGAACTGGCGCATCGAAGCGAAGATCGCCTACCTGCGCAACAGAGTGGACGATGAAGTGCGTGCGCGCCGTCTCAACGGCCAGGTCCGCTCCGCACGCACGATCGGACAGGCTGCGGAACTCTTCGGCCGCGCGAACTACCTGCGCAACACGTTCGCGGGCATCGAACACAGCTGGGACGCCGCGGTCGGTGTGACCGCCATCCTGTACCAGAACACGCCGCAGCGCCTCGCCATCGACTCGGGCTTCGGCTATCTCACCGAAGATCGGACGCAGGGTCTGGGGCGCGACCTCGCGTCGGTGGACCTCGGCGTCCGCCACGCGTGGGAGTTCTCGAAACGCAACCGCCTCACCAACGACGCGGCGATCAAGACCGACATCGAGCGGACGGGTGACTGGCGCGTCAACCATATCGCTGCCCTGCAGGCGGGCCTCAACTCGATTCTGTCGCTCAAGGTGTCGCACGAATTGAGCTACCGGAACGAGCCGGTTCCCGGCTTCACACGGGCCGACACCGTCGCGTCCGCGGCGATCGTCGCGACGTTCTGAGTCGAATCCTGCGTCATGCTTCGCACCACGGTGGGGATGTCTCGTGTCGGCGTGCGTTGCGGACGCTCGTTCCTCGTGCAGACCAGGCATCAGGACCAGGCATGAGGCATCAGGCATGAGGATGAGTCATGAAGCATGAAGCATGAGACCTGAAGCCCGAAGCCCGAAGCCTGAAGCTGAAGCCTGAGTCATAAGCCCGAAGCCTGAGCTTCGCTCTCTCATACAATGCAGCGACCCACTGCGTCACTCATGGCGCGGGTAGAGGTCAACGGAGGACTACACATGCCGCGTCTTGCCATGGCCGCCTGGTGCGCCGGGCTTCTCATACTGCTCCACCCCATCGCTGCCCTCGCGCAGGGGGCCGACACCTGGTTCCTCGCGGAAGGGGCCAACAACGCGACCTTCACCAAGGAGATCCTCGTCGGCAATCCGTCGAGCCACACGCTGGACGTCACGGTGACGCTGCTGCCACAGTTCGACGCCATCGCGCCCCTGCTCACGAAGGTCTTCACCCTCGGGCCGACGGCGCGCCTGACGGTCCGCCTGGCCGCCGACTTCCAGCTGAATGGCAGCAGTTCGGCTCGCGTGAGTGCCGTCATCCAGGGCACCAGCACACCCGCCGACATCGTCGTCGAGCGGACGATGTACTTCCCCGACGGTACCCGGCCTGGTGCCCACAACGCCAGCGGCGTGACGCAGGCCGCTGCGAGTTGGACCCTCGCCGAGGGCGCGACGACCATCTTCGACACGTTCGTGC
The DNA here is from genome assembly GCA_964388335.1 of uncultured Vicinamibacteraceae bacterium. Taxonomy (GTDB): domain Bacteria; phylum Acidobacteriota; class Vicinamibacteria; order Vicinamibacterales; family Vicinamibacteraceae; genus JAEZDP01. The sequence goes on from CAYMAG010000104.1 coordinate 6,629, forward strand.
TCGTGGCCAATCCCAACCCATCGACGACGCGGGTGCGGGCCACGTATCTGACGGCCACGGGCGCCGAGTACGTCAGCGAGGAGGACGCGCCGGCCAATGGCCGGGTGACGTTCTGGCCGCGGGAGGAGCATCCGGCCCTCGACAACGCCGAGTTCTCGACATTCATCGAATCGCAGACCAGCGGGAATCTCGTCGTCGCCGAACGGGCCATGTACTTCGATGGCTTCCGTGCCGGGCACGACGCGCTTGGCGTGGCCACGGCGAGCACGGTGTGGTATTTCGCCGAGGGCATCACCGGTGGCAACGCGCAGACGGCGTTCGAGACCTTCCTGCTGCTCGCCAACACCAGCCACACGGCGGCGACGGCCAGCGTGCAGTTCCTGCTCGACAGCGGCGAGGTGGTGACGCTTGACTACCCCGTCGCGGCGCGATCGCGCTTCACCATCTGGGTCGACCAGGAAGGGCGGGAGTACGACAACCGCCTGACGGCCGCCGCGTTCGGCATCCGCATCACGTCGGATCAACCCATCGTCGCAGAGCGCGCCGTGTACTGGGGTACGCCGTCACCTGGCGATCCGACAACGCCCTCACTTCCGTGGGTCGAAGGCCACGCCACCGCAGGCGTGACCAGCCCGGAGCCCAGGTGGGCGTTCGCCGAGGGTCAGCAGGGCATCTTCGGCGCGGCCGCGACACGCTACGACACGTTCTTCCTGCTGGCCAACCCGAACCCGCTGCCCATCGCCGTCAGGGCGACCTTCGCGCGCGAGGATGGCCGCGGCATCGTGCGCGAGGTCTGCGTGGCGCCGAATGCGCGCGCCGACATCTGGACGAACGACTTCAATCAGCTGTCCGGGCAGCGCTTCGCGGCGTTCCTCGAGACCGTCCCGAGCGGTACCTGCGGCAGCGCGGGCAACGAATCGTTCGTCGCTGAGCGGGCCGTGTACGCCGGCCCGTCGTTCCTCGCCGGACACGTGAACGTCGGGACGCCGTGGACGGGTGCGATTGTCGCACCTGAGGAGGCACCCGACTTCGCCCTCGTTTCGGTGTCGCCGAGCGCGGGACGCCTTGGAGGCGGCCAACTCGTGACACTGTCGGGCACCGGCTTCCAGCCGGGCGCGCGCGTGTTCTTCGTGAACCCGCAGTGGACCACCGACCGCAACACCGTCCTTCCGGACGTGGGTGAGGCCGTCGACGTGGCCGTCGGCAGCAACGGCACGTCGATCACGCTCCGCACGCCGGCCCGCAGCTTCTACACCGGCTACCAGACGGCTGGCCCGGTGACCGTACGCGTCGTCAACCCGGACAGCAGCACGACGGATCTCGCGAACGGGTACACGTTCCAGTTCAACGTGCTCGCGTTCGGCGACGACCTCGTGTACGGCTCGATCGACGG
>CAYMAG010000104.1:8121-15887 GCA_964388335.1 uncultured Vicinamibacteraceae bacterium
GGTGTCGTCGGCGAGTGCGTGTCGGCGACGAGTGGCGGCTGTGGCGCCACGGCGGGTGTCCAGCGCTACGCCACGCTGGTCGATGGCGTCGCCGCGGCCAATTCGGCTGACACGTTCGACGCGGTCGTGTTCCTCCAGGGCATTCTCGACATACGCGCAGGTGTGGCCGCCGTCAGCGCCCGCAATGCCTTGCGCGCGATGCTGGTCCAGACGCGGGACCGTCAAATCGTCCCCGTCATGACCCGCCTGGACGATGGCACGAACCTCGTGTCGGCAGGGAGCCTGGCGGACCTGAACACGCAGATCTGGCAGCTCACGGAAGAGAACCTCGGCCTCGAGATCTATCGGCAGGCCCTCTTCGGCATCGCCTCCGGCGGGGCGTACCCCACACAAGCGGGCTACGACCGGATGGCGGCGCTCGTGCTCGAGAAGGTCGCGCGCGAGTTCCCACTGCAGCCCTGCGATGCGAGGAACGACAAGCCCGGGAAGGGGTGCCCGAGGAACCCGTAGTCATGCTTCATGCTTCATGCTTCATGCTTCATGACTCACGGTCCATGACTCATGGTTGATGCCTGACGTCTGACGTCGGGGGACGTCCCTCCGGCATCGGACGTCGGGCGTGTTCAGGCATACTCCTGCGGTGTCCACTCGTGTCCTGCTGGGCGGCATCCTCGTCCTTGCCCTCGTCCTACGCGTGCACGGCCTCGACTGGGGCCTGCCTTACCTCTGGCACCCCGACGAGAAGCTGCACATCGTCGGCTTGATGATTCACAACCAGTCGCTCGACCCGCACCACTTCATCAACCCGAGCTTCCACCTGTACCAGGTCTGGGCGGCCGTCCAGGCCGCGTACTGGTGGTACCCCGGGCACAGCCTCGTCGTCTCGCTGCACCGCATTCTGCCGATGACTGACCCCTCCCACCCCGGACGCGCCGTGCAGTTCCTGGCGGCACGACTGTCGCGGGGCGTGTCCGTCGCGTGGTCGGTCGCGACCGTCGGACTCCTGTTCTGGATGGGGCGCCGCACGTTCAGCACGCGCGTCGGCCTGCTCGCCGCCGCCGGTGCCGCGGTGACGATGGGGTTCACGAACCTGGCGCACTTCGGCACGCCCGAGAGCGTGATGTTCCTGTTGTGCCTGGCGACACTCGCCGCCTGCGAGCGCGTTGCCGCACGCGGAGACTGGCAGGCGTACGCGTTGGCAGGCGCCCTGCTGGGCTGCGCCGTGTCCACGAAGTTCACCGCCTTCGTCCTCGGCGCGCCGCTGGTCGTGGCCCACGTGTGGCTGCGGGGAGGACGAGGGGCCGTCGACCTCCGTGGGCTGGGCCTGCTGCTGGTGGCGGGGCTCACCTCGCAGATCGCCTTCTTCGGAACGACACCGTACGCGCTGCTGAACTGGCCCGAGTTCCGGGCGGCGCTCGACATCGTCTGGACGACCGGCGCACCCGAAGGCTCGCTGACCGAAGTCAGACGGTCGTGGGACACCTACGTCCTCTGGCTGGTCAGCGGGCTGGGCCTTCCGCTGTTCGCGTGGACGGTGGCAGGTGTCGCGACCGCGATGCACGGCATGCGACGCGCGGCCCGGCACCAACGCGCCTGCTACGTCGTGCACCTGACCTGGATCGTGGCGTTCATCGCCTTCTTCGGCCTGAGCCCGCACAACGCCCTGCGCTTCGCCATGCCCGTCGCGCCGTCACTCCTGCTGCTGGGTGCCGTCTTCGCCGACCGGCTGCTGGCGTCGCCGGCGCCAGCGCTGAGACGCTTGGCTGCGGGACTGCTGGTCGCCACCGGCGCCTACAGCGTCGCCTACTGCGTCGAGGCGAACCAGATGCTGCGCCACGACACGCGCTATCAGGCGGGCGCCTGGCTTCGCGATCAGCCGCTGCCAGGATACGCGCCGGTACAGTACTTCGGCCCCGAAGCCTACCTGCCCTGGTTCGATCAGCCGACGTTCCGCGTCATCTACCTGCCGTTCATCGCGAATCGATCGCTGCGTGGCGAAGCGTTCCGCGAAGAAGCCGATGGTTACCTGCGCCACACGTGGAGCGTCGTGGTGGAGACGCGCTACTACTACCAGCGGTTCTTCGACATGGCCGACGTGTGGCCCGAGCGGGCCGACTTCTATCGGGGCCTGCTCGACGGACGTCACGAGCCGGACGGCTATCAGGTGGTGCGGCGCTTCTCGTATCCGACGCGCTGGTGGCTGGCGCCCGCGCCGGAGTTCGCCTCGCCTGAACTGGTCGTGTTCACGAAGCCCGAGGTGATGGCGGACGTGGCGCGCGCACGATCCGATCGCGGGCGGTGAAACGGATTCGTAAGAGGGTGCGCACGGCCACCACGCCGTCACGCCAGCCGATCTTCTTGCCGTCGGCGTGCGTACGCGGTTCGTAGGCGATCGGCACCTCCCGGATGCGGTGCCCGCTCCGCAGGATCTTCGAGGTGATCTCGGGCTCGATCTCGAAACGGTCACCCGTCAGCACCAGCTGACGGAACACGTCGGTCCGCATCATCTTGTGCGACGTCTCCATGTCGGTGAGCCGGCCGCCGAACAGTCCGTTGGTCATGCCGGTCAGGAACCGGTTGGCCAGATAGCCCACCTGCCAGCGCCACGGACGCCCGAGAAACCGCGACCCGTACACGACGGCCGCGCCGTCCTCCAGCATCGGCACGAGCATCTGCCCGTACTCGCCGGGATCGACCTCGAGGTCGGCGTCCTGAATCACCAGGATGTCGCCGGTGGCGAGCGTCGCACCGTGCCGGATGGCGGCGCCCTTCCCCCCGTTGCGCTCCATCTGTACCACGCGGATGAAGTCGTACCGGTCGGCTTCGGCCTGTGCGACACGCAACGTCTCGTCGGTCGAGCCATCGTCCACGACGATCACCTCGCGGGCGATGGGCAACTCGAGTTCGGCGATGCGGCGCAGCACCTGCCCGATGGTGCGGTGCTCGTTGTAGGCCGGAACGATGATGGAGAGCAGGGCGGCGGACATGCGACTCAACGCGCCGGCGCGGCGACGTACAGGCGGTTGAGCCCGAACTGGAAGCGCACCTCGCGGTCGACCCGGAAACCGCCGCCGCGCAGGCAGGCCCGCACCTGGGCCGGAGGCATGCCGTCGAGTTCGCCGTCGACCATCCCTCCACGTTCGTCCTCGTCGTGGCGAAAGAGCGTATGCGCGAGACGGCCGGTCCACGGGCCGATCATCGTGACGAGGAGGCGTCCGTCGGGACGCAGGACGCGGCGCACTTCCCCCAGCGCGTCGGTCCGGTTGGGAATGTGGTTCAAGGCGGCAACGATGCTGACCGTGTCGAAGACGCCCGAGGTGAACGGCAGGCGCGCGGCATCGCCGATCTGCACGTCGATGCCGGTCCAGGGGTGCACGTCCACGCCGACGCCCTGCCCATGCGCCCGCACCAGGTTGTTGTAGCCGCAGGCAATGTCCAGCAGGCGCCCGCGCAGCCAGGGCTTCACGATGCGGGCACGCCACGACTCGAGCAGGTCCATCCGATGCACGGCGGGAAGTATACGGGGAAGGGAGGGGAGGAGCGAAGGAGGGGAGGAGGGAAGGAACCGAGGAACCAAGGAAGGAAGGAAGGAAGGAGGGGAGGAACCAAGGAACTAAGGAACCAAGGAACGAAGGAACGAAGGAAGGCCGGACGGCCGCAGCCCGTGGACGGCAGACCGTTGCCCTGTGCTACCGTGACGCGGTTGTGGATTCGACACCGACGCTGACCATGTCCTGCGGGAGAGTTCTTACCGCCCTGCTGGCGCTCGCCGGTCTCCTGCTGCTGCCCGTTGCCAGCCATGCGCAGAGCCTGTCGCGGTGGTTTCTCGCCGAGGGCGCGAACAATGCGGTCTTCTCGGGCGAGATTCTCGTCGGAAACCCGAGCACGCAGGCACTGGACGTGACCGTCCGCCTGCTGCCGCAACCCGATGCCGTCGTGGCGCAGCCGCTGACCAGAACCTTTCCGGTGCCGGCGACGTCGCGGCGCACGATTCGGCTCGGCGCCGATTTCGGCCTCGATGGCAGCGCGTCCGCAGAAGTGACGGCCGTGGTGAGCGGCACGTCGACGCCCGCCGACATCGTCGTCGAGCGCAGCATGTACCTCGCGGCTGGCCCCCGCGGCGGCGGGCACAACGCCAGCGGTGTCACCCGGCTCGCCTCCACCTGGATTCTTGCGGAAGGCGCGACCACCTTCTTCGACACGTTCGTGCTCGTCGCGAACCCCAACGCAGGCGTCACACGCGTCCGGGCGACGTATCTGACCGCCGGCGGCTCCGAGTTCGTGACCACGCAGAACGCGGCCGCCCAGGGGCGGGCGACGTTCTGGCCGCGCAACGAACACCCGGCACTGGCGAGCGCAGAGTTCTCGACCGTCATCGAGTCGATGACCCCGGGCCATGACGTGGTCGCCGAGCGGGCGATGTACTTCGACTATCCCGGTCCCCACGCGTTTGCGCGTGCGGGTCACGACGCGGTGGGCGTCTCGGCGCCGAGCAGCACGTGGTACTTCGCGGAGGGCTACACCGGCGGCAACGCGAGCATTGCCTTCGAGACCTTCCTCCTGCTCGCCAATCAGGACAACACGGACGCCACCGTCACCGTGACGTACCATCTCGACACGGGCGCGGCCCTGAGCCGCGACTACGTGGTGCCGGCGCGTCAGCGCTTCACGGTGTGGGTGGACCAGGAAGGACGCCTGTACGACCCTCTGCTCGAGAACGCCGCGTTCGGCATCACCGTGCAGGCGACGCACCCCATTGTCGCGGAGCGCGCCATGTATTGGGGCACGCCGTCGGCGTCCGACCCGCTGACGCCTCAGTTCCCCTGGGTCGAAGGCCACGCGACGGCTGGCACGCCCGAGCGCGCGTCGACATGGGGGTTCGCCGAAGGCGCGCAGGACTACATCGACGGCACCGGCAACCGCTATCAGACGTTCCTGCTGTTGGCCAACCCGAATCCCGCACCCATCGTCGTTCGCGCGACGTTCCTTCGTGAAGAAGACGGCACCGGCATTCAGCGCGACACGTGCGTGCCCGGTAACGGACGGGCCAACGTGTGGACGGCCGACTTTCCCGAGCTGAGCAACCGGCGGTTCGCCACGTTCGTCCAGACGATCGCGACCGCGGCAGATGACGACGATGCCGTATGTCGCGGTGTCGCGACGACCGGCGGCGAGGAGTTCGTCGCGGAGCGCGCGATGTACTGGGGCGACGGGTTCACCGGCGGGCACGTCAACATGGGCACGCCCTGGACCACCCCCATCGCGGTGCCACCCGTCCCCGTCGACGTGATCGCGGCAAGCGTGGCGGTGCCGTTCACCGGCCGACTCAGCGGCGGCGAGTGGGTGCAGATCGACGTCGCGAACGTGGCGGTCACCGGGCTCCAGGTCATCATCGACGGCCGGCTGTCGCCGGTGGTGGAGTTCCTGTCGCCCACTCGCATTCGTGCGCGCACGCCTGTCCGGACGGCAGATACGGGCTATGGGACGGGGGGTACCAAGGCGGTCGTGGTGAACAACCGCGGGCAATCGACCGGGGCAGGAGTGGTGCGCTTCACATTCCGCGTGCTGGCCATCGGCGACAGCTTCACGGCGGGTGAGATCGTCGAGCGCAATCTGCTGGTGACGCCGCCCACGGAAGTGCGCTACTCGGCGTCTCCACCGTACCCGGATGGTATGCGCGGCTACCTGTCGGGCGACGGCCAGCTGGGGAGCGGGGTCACGGTCTGGAACGAGGGCTACGGCGGCGAGTGCGCGTCGGTGCGCGGGTGTGGCGGCAACCCGACCTCCGGCACCAGCCGCATCGAGGGGTTGGTCAACGCCATGCCCTGGGATGCGGTCGTCATCATGGAAGGCTTCAACGACCTCAACCAGGGGCAGCAGACGCTCGGCAGCGCGGTGAACGCCCTGCGGTTCATGGGGCAGACGGCCAGGGCCTCCGGAGCGACCGTGGTGATGGGCATTCTCGAGCCGCCGATGAACACGCTGGCGGGCGCCATCGCATCGATGGCCGATCAGGAGGGTTTCGCGCGCCACAGCTTCCGCGATGTGGAGATCGGCAACGACGACGTGCATCCGACGCAGGAGGGATACGACCAGATGGCTGCGGACCTGTACCAGAAGCTCAAGGCACTGTTCCCGCAGTAGGCGAGCCGGATCACGCCGGCGTTGCCCGGCGGGCGGCGTTTCGGTAAGCTATCTGCGTGGCCTGCGCGGCTGAGGCTCAGCCGGCGCCCTTCCTTCCCAGATGACGTTCAGGACCGCGCTCGTGATTTGCCTGCTGCTCGTGTCGGCAGCATCGGCGCGTGCGCAGTCCGCCTCGTCGTGGTTTCTCGCCGAAGGCGCGAACAACGCGGTCTTCTCGGGCGAGATTCTCGTCGGAAACCCGAGCACGCAGGCACTGGACGTGACCGTCCGCCTGCTGCCGCAGGGCGATGCCATCGTGGCGCAGCCCCTGACCAGAACCTTTCCGGTGGCGGCGATGTCGCGGCGCACGATTCGGCTCGGCGCCGATTTCGGCCTCAATGGCAGCGCGTCCGCAGAAGTGACGGCCGTCGTGAGCGGCACCTCGACGCCCGCCGACATCGTCGTCGAACGCAGCATGTACCTCGCGGCTGACTCCCGCGGCGGCGGGCACAACGCCAGCGGTGTCACCCGGCTCGCCTCCACCTGGATTCTTGCGGAAGGCGCGACCACCTCCTTCGACACGTTCGTCCTCGTGGCGAACCCGAACCCCAGCCACACGCTGGTGCGTGCGACGTACCTCACCGCCCACGGCGACGAGTTCGTCAGCAAACTGGAGGCCGAGCCCGACAGCCGCGTCACTTTCTGGCCGGGCAAGGAACACCCGGCACTGGCGAGCGCAGAGTTCTCGACGGTCATCGAGTCGCTGACCACAGGCAACGACCTCGTGGCCGAACGTGCGATGTACTTTGACTACCCACCCTCCCCCTCTCAAGGGTTTGCCCGTGCCGGGCACGACGCACTCGGCGTGTCGGCGCCGAGCGAGACGTGGTACTTCGCGGAGGGCTACACCGGCGGCAACGCGAGCATTGCCTTCGAGACCTTCCTCCTGCTCGCCAATCAGGGCGACACGGACGCCACCGTCACGGTGACGTACCAACTCGACACGGGCACGGCCCTGAGCCGCGACTACAAGGTGCTGGCGCGTCGGCGTTTCACGGTGTGGGTGGACCAGGAAGGACCTCCGCTGGAGAACGCCGCGTTCGGCATCACCGTGCAGGCGACGCACCCCATCGTCGCGGAGCGCGCCATGTATTGGGGCACGCCCTCGGCGACTGACCCGACCACCCCGTCCCTCCCGTGGGCCGAGGGCCATGCCACCGCTGGGGCTCCCGAGCGCGCGTCGACATGGGGGTTCGCGGAAGGCGCGCAGGACTACATCGACGCCACCGGTGCCCGCTATCAGACGTTCCTGCTGTTCGCCAACCCGAATCCCGCACCCATCGCCGTTCGGGCGACGTTCCTTCGTGAAGAAGACGGTACCGGCATTCAGCGCGACACGTGCGTGGCCGGTAACGGACGGGCCAACGCGTGGACGGCCGACTTCCCCGAGTTGAGCAACCGGCGGTTCGCCTCGTTCGTGCAGACGATCGCGACCACGTCGGGTGCCGTATGTCCCGGTGTCGCGACGACGGGCGGCGAGCAGTTCGTCGCAGAGCGCGCGATGTACTGGGGCGACGGATTCACCGGCGGGCACGTCAACATGGGCACGCCCTGGACCGGGACGATCACGGCGCCGCCGGCGC
>CAYMAG010000105.1:0-15835 GCA_964388335.1 uncultured Vicinamibacteraceae bacterium
CGCTACGGCGAGGGCAGGCCCCGCTTCGCGTGCGCGCTACGGCGAGGGCAGGCCCGGCTTCGCGGTGCGCGCTACGGCGCGGCAATCAGTATCAGTAATCAGTAGTCAGTAGTCAGTAGCCAGTAGACGTAGCCCGTAGCCCGTAGCCCGTAGCCTGTAGCCTGTAGCCTGAAGCCTATATTCGTCCGACGGAAGGAATCGCGATCCCATGAACCTGCTCGTGCTCGGTGGACTGCTCGCGTGCGTGTTCCTGAGCGTGTATCTGTTCCTGGATGCCGCGACGACACGCAAGGCGGTCGTGCCCGACAAGGCCGACGTGCCCGTGTCGGACGTGCCGGCCGGAGCGCCGGCCTTCGTGAAGGTGTTCTTCCCGATCATCGCCGCGCTGGCGGGAGTGACGAGCTTCATCAGGTGGCCCACTTACAGGGAGCGGGCGGCCAACGACATCGCCCGCTCGGGGTGGGGCGATTTCACCGTCGACCAGCTGCTGGCGCTGAAAGTACTGGTGGCGCTCGTGGGTGGACTCGTCGGCGCGCTGATCTTCCAGGTCCTGCGCAATCCGGCCATGTTCCTGATCGTCGCGGCCGTCCTGTTCTACGTGCCCGATCGCCTGTTGCGGGCGAGCAGGCAGGCGCGCGAGCACCAGATCATCCGGGCGCTGCCCGGCGCCGTCGACGTCCTGTCGCTGTCGGTCGAGGCCGGCCTCGAGTTCCTGATCGCGCTCGAGCGGCTGGTCAAGCGCGGGCTGTCCGGTCCGCTGCGCGACGAGCTGACGGCGGTCCTGAACGAGATTCGCCTGGGGACCACGCGTTCCGATGCGCTGCGCAACATGGCGGCGCGGCTCGAGATTCCCCAGATGTCGTCATTCGTGTCGACGCTGGTTCAGGCCGATCTGCTCGGTGCGTCGATTGGCGACGTGCTGAAGATGCAGGCCGAGTTCCTGCGCACCGAGCGTTTCCAGCGCGCCGAGAAAGCCGGCGGTCAGGCCACACAGAAGATCATCTTCCCCATGTTGCTGTTCATCTTCCCGGCCGTGCTGATCATCGTCATCGCGCCCGTGGTGCTGAAGTTCATCTATCAGGATTACTGAGGCCGACTGACACATGCGGACGTGGCGTCTGGTGGTGGAGACCGCGACGGGTTCGCGCGAGCTGTTGTTCATCGGGCAGATGACGGCGGGCCGGGCGGCCGAATGCGACATCAGTCTCGACGATTCGAAGGTATCGAGGCGGCACGCGGCCTTCGACGCGACGGGGACGACACCACGGGTCAGTGACCTCGGCAGTCGCAATGGCATTCTGGTCAACAACCAGCGGGTGAGCGAGGCAGACCTGAACGATGGCGACGTGGTCGTCATCGGCGATGCCAGGGTGCGTCTCGAACTCGTCCCGGAGCCTGCTCAGCGCGACACGGTGCCCGGTCTCGCGACTGTCGGTGTCTCGGCCGACCCGGCGAGTGGGCCGGAACTCGCGTCACCGGACGACGATCGGACGGCGATACTCGCGCGGGATGACATCCCCGGAGCCGCCAGACGGCCGGCGCCGATCGCGGCAGCGCCCGCGGGCCTGGCGGGGGACGCGGACGCGACGGCGGTCCTGATGCCGCCGCGGCATCGACCGCGCCAGGTGCCGCCGACACCTGTGGCGGTTCCGGCTGCCGCGCCCGTGCCGGACCTCATGTCGCCGAATCCCGTGTCGACGGCGCGGTACCTGGCGGATGCGCCCTTGTCGATGCCGCCCCCCGGCCAGTCGACGTCCCCGGCACCCGGCGGCGCGCCCGCGGCGGCGTCCACGGTCCAGGGCGACGCGCGGACTCCCCGGTTCTCATGGGCGGCGACGGTGCTGTTCCTGGTGCTCGGGTTGGCGCTGTTGACGGTTGCGCTGACCGCCATCCCGCTGATGTCGGCATCGAGCGAGGCCCTCGACGACCTCGGGCGTCGGCAGGCCCGGACGCTGGCCGCCTGGCTCGCCAGCAGCGCGGCACCCGGCGACCCGCCCAGCCGCCTCGACGCGACGCTGCAGAGCGTCCTGGGGCAGCCCGGCGTGCAGGATGCGCTCGTGATGGACGTGGCCACGCGACGTGTCGTGGCGCCGTCGCGCATGGCCGCCGAGACGCGCACACGGGTCGGGGCGGCTGGAGACGCGTGGGCGAGCATCACGGAGTCGCGGGTCATGGTGGACGTCGGGAGCACCGATGCCTACGTCCCGGCGACGGTCGGCACGGGCCGCTACGTGGCGTGGGTCCGGTACGAGGTGCCGACATCCAGAGACCGCGCAGTCGTCACGCTGATTGCGGTGATTGGCGCCGCGCTCATGGCCGCTGCCGTGGCGATGCTGATTCGGCGCCGGACCGGGAGCGTGCTGGCGACCTTCACGCGGCAGGTGGAGATCGCCGTATCGGGAGGCGATCCGCGGGCCATGCAGGGCAGTCTGCTGCCCGGCCTCGACAAGCTGCCGCCCGTCGTGACCTACCTGCTGGAGCAGCGCAAGGCCGGCTTCTCGGCGCGAGGGTCCGCGGGCGGCGCGCTGGGCGCGGCCGATGCCGAGCAACCGACGCCGGCGTGGCTCGAGATGACCTCGACGCTGAGCGTCGTGGGGACGAGTCCGCACGCCCCTCTTCTCGACGTTCGTGCCTGGGGCGCGACAGCCGTCGGGCGGCACCTGCTCGACGTGTTCGAGCCGGGAGCGGCGTGCAATGCTGTCGTCATGGGCCTCAGCAGCCTCGCGCCCGCGGCGGGCAGTGAGGTACTCGTGCCGGTGGACGGCCACGCGCAGCCGATGGTTCTTCGTCGAGAAGCCAGCGGGAACCTGCGGCTGGCCATACCCCTGCAGAAGGCGTCGCAATCATGAGTACAGGCACGCAGGCACCACGGCTGGTCGTGCAGCAGCCCGGAGGCGAAGAACTCGTCTACACCTTGGCCCAAGGGCGGACGCTGACCATCGGGCGCGATGACGACAACGCCATCGTGCTGAAGTCATCGTTCGTCTCGAAGCGCCACGCCATTGTTTCGTGGACCGTGCGCGGCGTCCGCATCGAGGACCAGGACAGCGCCAACGGGATTGCGGTGAACGGGTTGACGGTGCACGCGGCCCAGTTGTCCGGCGGCGACGTCGTCCGGATCGGTGACCAGACGCTGACGTTCGAGAGCGCGGGCGCCGCCGGCGCGGCTGATGCCGGCGCGACGGCGCGCGCCGCCAGGCCCCCCAACAAGATGCTGCGGCTGCTGCTCGTCGCCGTGCTGACGTTCACGGTCCTGGGCGGGGCCCTCGCGGCTGCCTACCTGCTGCTGCTGGCTCCCGCGGCCTCGGGCGGGTTGAGCGTCACGACGGGGGGGCGTCGCGCGATGGTGAGCATGCCCGCGGACACCCTCATCACGCCGTTCGACTCGCCGCAGGCGCAGGAGATCGAGAAGATGGCGCTGACGGCCAACGGCACGCCGGTGGATTGGATCTACGACGAAGCCGCGCTGGCCTTCCGGAATGGCCGGCTGCTCGACGCGTACCGGTTGCTGCACGGCGTGTTGTGGCGCGACCCCGAACACCAGGCCGGGCGGCGCGAGTTGCTGCGCGTCATGGGTGAGCGCGACGTCCGGCTCAAGAGCTTCCAGGCGGCGGCCACCAGGGCCGAGTCGGAGCTGAAGTTCGAGGAGGCGGCGCGCCAGTGGGAACAGGTCATGGCGATGACGCTCGAGAACGAGGACCTGCACGTTCGCGCGAGGGAGGAATCCGCGCGAATGCACGAACGCGCCGCCGTGCGCTGATGAGGAGCTAGCCGTTCATGCCGAAGGTGATCATCTGGCGCGACGATGCGATCGAGGCCGAGTTCGACCCGACCCATCGCGACTGGCGCCTCGGCCGTTCCGAGACGAACGACATTGCGTTGATCGACCCCCGCAAGTCGGTCTCGCGCTTCCATGCCGAGCTGCGCGAAGAGAACGGCGCGTGGTACTTCATCGACCTGAACAGCCAGAACGGCAGCTGGCACAACGGTGAGCGGGTGACTCGGTTGTTGCTGGAGCACGACGCCGAGGTCTCCTTCGGGGACTATCGCCTGGTGTTCGTCGATCCGGCGAGCGTGGCCGCGCTACCCGTACCGGCCGCTGACGATGTGGACACGCCCGAGACCGAGCCCGCAGCCGTCGTGCCGCCCGCCCCTCCGCCGCCCGTCAATCCCGACGAGACGCTGATCATGCCCTCGGCGAAGAAGGCCGAGGAGCCTGCGCCAGTCGCCGGTGCGCCCGTCATTCGACAGAAGGCGCCTGAGACGGCGTCGACGACGCGCAAGGGCATCAATCCCATCGTCCTGGTCGTATTTCTGCTCGCACTCGTCGGGGTGTTCGGTGTCGTTGCGTTTCTCGCGTACAGCGTCTTGACCGGGGAGCCGGCTTCCGAGCCCGTGAAGGTGACGACCCCCGCCCCCACGCCGGCGCCGGTGCCAGACCCGACCCCGGTCGTCGAGCCTGAAGTCGCGCCCCCCGAGGACGCCGCCGGGACAGTCGCCGAGGACAGTACCCTGGCGACCGAACCCGCCGCCGGCCCCCCGGCGCCCGCCAAGGTGGCCGTGAAGACGCCACGCACGAAGGCTGCCCCAGCTGCGCCCACCGTCCCCGCCGAGGTCGAGGAGCAGTACGCCGCCGGTCGGCGGGCCTTGACCGCACAGCGGTTCGGCGAGGCCGTGCGCGCCTTCGAGGCCGTGCTCGCCGTGATGCCCGGGTACCGCGACACAGGGGCACTGCTCGCCCGCGCCGTGGACGGCCGGGACAAGGCGCAGGCCCAGGCGCTGGCCGACGGCCAACGGCTCGAGGCGGCCGAGGAGTGGTCGGCCGCTGTTGCCGCGTACGACCGCGCCGGCGCCCGCGACAACGCCGCGGCCGCGCGCACGAAGATGCATGCCGCGGGTGACGATGCCTATCGCCGGGCGCGTCAGTTCGACGCCCGCAATCGCGCCGCGGATGCCATCGGCTGGTACGAGCGCGCCGTCGAATGGCTCGCCGCGCAGGACCCGAGGCGGGAGACCGCCCGTGAAAGGCTGGTCGTGTTGAAGGGAGGCGCCGAGTGACCGACGCCGAGTTCGATCAGCGCCTCGCCGAGCTGCTCGTCTCGTCGAACGCGGTCGACCAGTCGCGCCTCGACTCGGCGCGCGTGTTCCAGTCGGCCCGCGGTGGAACGCTTGCCGGTGCCGTGCAGGGGCTGGCGCTGCTGCCGGATCGGGCCTTGCGTGCGCTGCTCGAGGAGATCACGGGTGTCCGTACCGTCGATCCGTCGTTGATGACCGTCTACCCCGACTTCATCGAGCGGGTGAACACGCTGGTGCCCTCGCACGTCTGGACCGCGATGCTCGCCTTCCCGGCACAGATGGAGGTCAACCGCATTCACGTGTGCCTCGTGAATCCCACCGATGCCCGCTATCGCCGCGCGCTCGAATCGCTGTCCGGGTGCGAGATCGTGCCGCTGCTCGCCATCGAGCCCGCGGTGCGTGGGGCGCTGCGCAAGCATTACGCCGCCTGGCTGGACGGAAGCGAGCTGCCCTATCAGGGCGAGGCGAGCCTGGCGGTTGCGGAACAGGCCTACCGTGACATCGGCGCGGCGCCATTCGAGACGTATCTCGACCCGGCCGTGAGCTTCGCCAACCGCACGCGCGACACCGCCGGCACCGCGGACGGGCAGGGACTCGACCTGCTCGCGCGCGAGCCCGTGATCATCCGGATGGTGCAGCAGGTGCTCGTCCGTGCGGTCGACAGCGGGGCCAGCGACATCCACGTCGAACCGGCCGAGTCGCGACTCCGCATCCGCGCGCGGGTCGATGGTGCCCTGCGCGTGGTGCACACGCTGCCGGCGTCGGTCGTCACACCGGTGACCGCCCGCCTCAAGGCCATGGCCGACGTGCCCATGGCCACCGCCCGGGTGCCCATCGACGCCCGCATCGGCTACGACATCGTCTGGGGGCGTCCCATCGATCTGCGGTTCTCGCTGATCCCGTCCGTGTCGGGCGAGAAGATCGTGATGCGCGTGCTCGATCGCGCGCGTGAGCGTTCCAGCCTGCGCGACCTCGGCGTCGACGACGAAACGCGTGAGCAGCTCGAGGAGGCCTCCGACCTCCCGAACGGCCTGCTGCTCATCACGGGCCCCACCGGCAGTGGAAAGAGTTCGACGCTGTACGCGCTGCTGGATCGGCTGAACACGGAGGACGGTTGCGTGCTGACCGCCGAAGATCCGGTGGAGTCGCGCGTGCCAGGCGTCACGCAGGTGCAGTGTGATGCGGAAGAGCTGACGTACGCATTGGTTCTGCGCAGCTTCCTGCGTCAGGATCCCGACGTCATCATGGTGGGCGAGGTGAGAGACGCCGAGACGGCGGACATCGCCCTCAAGGCCGCGCTGACCGGCCACATGGTGCTGTCCAGTCTGCACACCAACGATGCGGCGGGCGCCGTGCTGCGGCTGCTGAACATGGGGCTCGAGAGCTTCGTCGTGGCCTCGGCGCTGCGGCTGGTCGTGGCGCAGCGGCTCGTGCGACGCCTGTGCCGTGAGTGCAGGCGGCCGGTCGAGATCGATACGTCGTCACACCCGCTCGTGTCGCCTTACGGCTCGCTGCGGACCAGGGGGCGCGTGACGGTCTTCGAATCCCACGGATGTCAGGCCTGTCTGGGCACGGGCTATCGCGGCCGAACGGGCATCTTCGAGGTGCTGCGCGTGACGCCCGCTGTCGAGGATCTGGTCATGCGACGGTGTTCGGTCGCCGAAGTCCGCGCGCTGGCGCGCCAGGAAGGCATGCGCACCTTGCGCGAAGCGGCCCTGCTCAAGGTGCTCGCGGGAGAGACGTCGATGGCCGAGGTCATCGATCACACCGTTGCGATGGATGCCGCCCCGCAGGCGGTCGAGGTCACGGCGTGACACGAGCAGCCGCGTTGATCACTTCGGGCGGCGGGGTCAGCTCCGTCGGTCCCGTGCGGCAGGTCAACCAGGACCGCTTCGTGTGCGACGACGGTCTCGGGCTGTACGCCGTGTTCGACGGCGTCGGCGGCCACAAGGCAGGGGAGATCGCCGCGCAACTGGCGCTCGAGACCGTTGTGGGATACGTCTCGCGCTCTGCCAGTGACGCCGACGACTCCACGTGGCCGCTGGGGTGGGATCCGCGCATGTCCACCACGTCCAACCGCCTTCGGACGGCAATCGTGCTGGCCAATCAGCGCGTCCACCTCGCGGCGCAGGCGAACGCCGAACTCGAAGGCATGGCGACCACCATCGCCGCCGTGCTCGTGGCCGGCGGGGTCATCTCGCTCGCCCACGTCGGAGACAGCCGCATCTACCGCATCGATCCCGGCCCTCCCCGTCAGTTGACCGACGACGACGCGGCGACCGTCGACCGCCTCGATGAGTCGGGCGAACTCGTTGGGACGCGGCGTGCCCTGACCAGGGCGCTCGGGGTCGAGCGTGAGGTCGTGTCGTCGATGGCCGAGATGCCGGCGACGCAGCCGCTCAGGCTGCTCGTGTCGAGCGACGGCCTGCACGGCGTCATCGGCGTCGAACAGCTCGAACCCACGCACTTCGCCGGTCCGTACGAAGACGTCTGCCGGCGACTCATCGACGACGCGATTTCGGCTGGCACGCGTGACAACATCACCGCGGTCGTCGTCGATATCGGAGAAAGGCAGGATCCTGCATGACCACTGCGCTTCGTGTACGTCTGCTTCCCATCATGGTCGGCCTGTTGCTCGTCGCAGCGGCCGGCTACGCGCAGCCCAAGAACATGACGCCCTTCCGAAGCACGGTCTACGGCGTGGAGTTCGGCTACCCCAGGAAGGACTGGATCGCCGTCCCCGCCGCTGGCGGCAACATCGCCCTCGTGATGCACAAGAAGGCCGAGGCGAGCCTGGCCCTCGACTACCAGGTGCTGCGGGTGGAGCTGGCGCCGGACGAGATCGACGAGACGTTCGAGGAAATCGAGGTGGAGGCCCTGACGCAGCGTGCCCCTCACGCCAGGGTCGTGGGCTCGGAACGGACGGAGATCAACGGACATCCCGTCATCATCGTGAAGTACGGGGCGGCGGGATTGACCGGAGACCTCGACGTCACCCAGTACAGTTTCGTCCAGGGCACCGGGCTCTACCGTCTCACGTGTGCCGTCGCGCGGGCACGGACGCGTCAGCACGGCCCGGTCTGCAACGACGCGGCTCAGTCACTGGTCATCGGTGCCGGCTCCTGACTGCACGTCCGCATACCTCGCGCCGCTCGCGCGTCCTTCGCGGGATCGGCTCGGTCCGCGTCACGGTGCGCACGGCCGACACGACATGGGCGCGCATGAGGGGCCTCCTCGGCCGATCGTCCCTGCCGGCTGACGAGGGACTGCTGCTTGCGCCCGCCTGGTCCATCCACACCTGGGGCATGCGCTTTCCGATCGACGTGGTGTTCATCGACCGTGATGAACGCGTGCTGCGGATCGTCGAGGCGATGCGGCCCTGGCGTCTCGTGTCGCAGCGGCGGGCGCACGCCGTCGTCGAACTCGCGGCCGGACGCGCCAGGGCGCTCGGACTCCGCGAGGGCCGGCGCCTCGAGTGGACCTGAGCGGCGCGACGACCGTCACCCGGGGCGCCGCGCGCCGAGGAAGAAGACCGTAGCGGGCCGCGTGCCCTCTTCCACCACGTCGAACCCCGCGTCAGCGAAATCCCGACGCCAGCGAGCCGAGTCCTGCTGGCGCCCGAAGTAGCCATGTCCCGGCGGCGTCGGCAGCGCCACGCGTATCCAGCCGTCCACGGCCAGGTTCATCACCAGCAGGTGGCCGCCCGTCCGCAGGACGCGGGCGGCTTCGGCGAGGGCGCGCCGGCGGTCGTCCCGGCTCAGGTGGTCGATGGCGAAACTGCTCACCACGCCATCGAACGAGCCGTCGGGAAACGGCAGCGCGCGCATGTCGGCCACGTGCACTTCGACGCGGTCGGCGACCCCCGCGGCCTCGGCGTTGCGGCGCAGGCGGTCCGGCGTGTTGTCGTCGATGCCCCAGTACCCCTCGTAGATGTCGGCGGCGACGACCCGTGTCGCGGGCCTCGCCAGCGCGACCATCAGCGTGGCCCGGCCCGATCCGGCACCCAGGTCCAGGACTCGACCGGTACCAGCAGGGAGGAACCGCTCTGTTGGCAGCGTCAGCGGCCGCTGGATCGCCAGCACCTGGGACATGATGACGGCACCAGACAGTCCCCAGAGGGCGAACAGGGCGGGGATCACGATCAGCCACCAGCGCCATTTGAGCTGCCAGGCGACCAGTGTGAGGAGTCCGAACAGGACGAGGGGGATGACGTGGCCCCACGTCATCCACCAGGAGTAGCCGAAGTCGAAGGGGAAAAGCGTCCACATGCTTGGTCACGATATGGCTCGACCGCCGCCCTCGCGTGGCGGCCCGCTACCCGGCGTCCGACGTGGCGCTGCCTACAACGGTCTCAACGAACTGCGACTCGGGAACCGCACCGAGGATGTCCGCGGCGTCATTGATGATGGTCTTCGGCACGCCGGTGACGCGGAACTGCCGCACGAGATCCGGATACTCGACGGCGGAAATCGCGTCCATCGTGACCAGGTCGCTCTCCATCGCCACCTGCCATCCCAGGCGGACCGCCCGGGGACAGTGCGGTCAGGTGGGTGTCGAGAAGACCTGCAGATGTGTCGGCGTGGACAGGCCCCCCACGAGCGCCCGCGACTCGTCGCTGAGCTGCGAATCGCCCGACGAGGCCAGCAGGATGCCTTCGAGCAGCGACACCAGTTCGTACCCTTCCGGCGCCCCGTAGAACCGCAGGCCGCGATCGCGGTCACCGACAATGGCGAGAGCCGGCACGCGGGTCACGCCGTAGCGCGCCGCGACGTCCGCATCGAGCACCGGGTTCCTGGTTTCGAGCGTGATCAGCGGATTCGCCTCGGCCAGGCTCTGCACGATGCGCTCGGTCGCGGGGCAGGTCTCACAGCCGAAGGCCTGCGAGAAGAGCACGAGCGTCACTGACCCGGTCATCGACGACAGCCGCTGCACGATGGCCTGCTGTTCCTGATCGCTGAAGTAGCTCATGGGTCCGTCCATCGTAACAGGTGCCCACGCGTGGGTTTGGAGTTCCGTCCGCTCCGCTGGCGCGCGGTCACGCCGGCGAATCGTGCTGACCACCCGCGAACGGAGCGGTCACGGAGGAAACGGGTAGACACAGAGAAACGGAGACGCAGAGGCCGCGCGATCAGGTCAAGCTGACCGACCCGGCGGGCACGTGGTTGTCCGGGCAGGTGATCGGGGTGGACGGCGGCATGTCCACATTGCGTACCATGGGGTGGCCATGCACCAGACACGTTCGTTTGCCGAGACCGTCGGGCATGCCACCGGGGCAGCCCTGCGTCCGGCGCCGCGTATCGAGACGGTTCAGGCGAACATCGGTCTGCGGTGCAACCTCGCCTGCCTGCACTGCCATGTGGAGAGCGGCCCGAACCGCGACGAGACGATGTCGCGGGCGACCATGGAAGCCGTCCTGCGAGCCGTGACGGCCAGTGGCGCGGCGACGCTCGACATCACGGGTGGCGCGCCCGAGATGCACCCCGAGTTCCGATGGTTCGTCGACGCCGGCCTGGCCACCGGCGTCAGCGTCATCGTGCGAACGAACCTGACGATCCTGCTCGAGGCCGGGTACACCGATCTGCCGGAGTGGTTCGCCGACCGTAGGGTGCACCTCATCGCGAGCCTGCCGTGCTACACCGCCGACAACGTCGACACGCAGCGTGGCCGTGGCACGTACGCCGGGTCGATTGAGGCGCTGCTGGCCCTCAACGGTGTCGGGTATGGACGTGATCCACGTCTGCCGCTCGACCTCGTCTACAACCCGGGCGGCCCGTTTCTGCCAGGACCGCAGGCGGCTCTCGAGACCGACTACCGCCGGGAGCTGCGCGAGCGGTGGGGCATCGTGTTCACGCGCCTGCTGACCATCACGAACATGCCCATCGGCCGCTTCGAACGCGACCTCGCGCGCGGTGGCCGCGCGGCGGCCTACATGGCGCTGTTGCGCGACCGGTTCAACGGCGACACGGTGGAGAGCCTCATGTGCCGGCACCAGGTGCACGTCGCGTGGGATGGCCGGCTCTCTGACTGCGACTTCAACTACGCGGTCGGGATGTCCGTCGAGTCGTCGACGTGTCAGACGATCGAGTCGTTCGATCCGGCGCGGTTCGTGTCGCGCCGGATCGTGACCGAGGCGCACTGCTTCGGGTGCACGGCGGGCAGCGGGTCGAGTTGCGGCGGAGCGTTGGCGTAGCCCGAAGCCCGAAGCCCGAAGCCCGAAGCCTGAAACCGGTCGCCCGTCTATCTACGACCTTTCGCATCGCAATTGACCGCTTGTGAAGAGTTTCACACAATCCGCGGAGCGCAACCGTAGCGGGTGACGCCATCAACGCCGCACATCCCGGACGACACGGCGTGTGGCGGTGCCAGTCGATCGAGCGCATCGAGTTCCCATCGAGCCCGACGCGCGAGAGCAGTCTGTCCGAGACGTTCGATATCTACCCACGCTTCGCGTGTTGTGTGGCAGAATGCTGCCGCCAGCGCGCCACGCCGGCGCGGACGGCGTCGTGTCCTGAGTCATGAGCCAGATCTTTCCCAGAAGTGCCAACGCGATCGCCCGCTTCACCCTGATCGGCCTCCTGCTGGTCGTGGGTCTCCTGGGGTGGATCGTCGTCATGCTGATGCGGTCGGACCTGGTGACGGGCGCGAATGCCAACGTCGACCAACCCGTCCAGTTCAGCCACGCGCATCACGTGGGCGGCATCGGCATCGATTGCCGCTATTGCCACACCTCCGTGGAGCAGGCCGCGTCGGCCAGCATCCCGCCGACGCAGACCTGCATGAACTGCCACACGCAGGTCTGGGCGCAGAGTCCGTATCTCGAACCCGTCCGGGCCAGTATGCAGAGCGGTGAGTCCATCGAGTGGGTCCGGGTGCACGACCTGCCCGACTTCGTCTATTTCAATCACTCCATCCACGTGAAGAAGGGCATGGGTTGCGAGACCTGCCATGGCCGCATCGATCGGATGCCGGGCATTCAGCAGGTGAGCAGCCTGCAGATGGAGTGGTGCCTCGACTGCCACCGTGCGCCGGAGAAGTACGTCCGGCCGCGCGCGGCGGTCTTCACGATGGGATACGAGCCGGAGGGCGATCAGATGGAGATTGGCCGCCGGCTCGTGCAGGAATACAACATCCAGAGCCTCGAGTCCTGCTCGACCTGCCATCGCTGATGATCGCGATGGCGTGGGCCACTGCACGAGGATGCGAGGCCCCAGGCCTCGGTCCCTGCCTGCTGCCGGAGTTCGCTTCGTCAGCGTCGTTGCGAAACCATGAATGACATCGATCTGTCGGCCCTTCGAGCCCGGCTCGCTTCCACCTCCGGCCCAGCGTACTGGCGGAGTCTGGACGAGCTGGCCGAGACGGACGCGTTCAAGCGCTATGTGGAACGGGAGTTCCCGGAGCAGGCCTCCGAATGGAACGACCCCGCGGGGCGCCGGCAGTTCCTGAAGCTGATGGGCGCGTCGCTCGCGCTTGCGGGCGTCACCGGCTGTACCAGACAGCCTGCAGAGAAGATTCTGCCGTACGTCGTGTCCCCGGAGGGTGTCACCGCCGGCAAGCCGCTGCTGTTTGCCACCGCCATGCCGTTCGACGGCTATGCCGCGCCGATCCTGGCCGTCAGCCACATGGGCCGTCCGACGAAGATCGAACCGAACCCCGACCATCCCGCCGGCGGCGGCACGTCGGTCTTCTCGCAGGCATCGATCCTCGATCTGTACGATCCGGATCGCTCCCAGACCTTGCGGTACCGTGGCCAGATTCGCAGCTTCCCTGACTTCATCGCCGCGGCCCAGGGTGCGGTCCAGGCGCAGGCGCCTCTGGGAGGCGCCGGCCTGCGCGTCCTGTCCGGCACGGTGACGTCGCCGAGTCTGGCGAGCCAGCTGCAGCAGTTGCTCGAGGTCTATCCTCAGGCGAAGTGGGCGCAGGACGACCCGGTCTCGAGGGCGTCCGCGCGCGAAGGTGCCCGCCTCGCCTTCGGGCAGGATGTCGAGGTCAGATACCGCCTCGAGCACGCCGACGCGATCCTGCTGCTCGATGCCGATCTGTTCGAGAGTGGTCCGGGGCACATCGGCTACGCCCGCGCGTTCGCGGAGCGCCGCCGGGTGGCGGATGCCTCCTCGACGATGAACCGGTTGTACGTCGTGGAGAGCCGCACCTCGAACACGGGCACCAAGGCCGACCACCGCCTGGCGGTCCGCGCCAGCGACGTCGACGCGGTGGCGCGCGCCGTCGCCGCCGGGCTGGGGGTGGCCGGCGCCGCGGCGGGCACGCTGCCCGCCACCGTGAGTGCCGAGTGGGTGCGGGCCGTCGTCGACGACCTGCGCGCGAAGGGCGCCCGCGCGCTCGTCGTGGCGGGCGACCAGCAGTCGGCGGCGGTGCACGTGCTGGCGCATGCCATCAACACGGCGCTCGGCGCCGTCGGCACCACCGTCGAGTTGCTACCCGCCGTTGCCGTCCGTCCGGAAGGGCGGACGCAGACCCTGGCCGAACTCGCGAAGGACATGGAGGCCGGCCTCGTCGACGTGCTGGTGATCCTCGAGGGCAACCCTGCCTACACCGCTCCCGCCGATCTGAACTTCGCGGACCATCTCCAGAACGTCGGCCTGCGCGTGCATCACGGACTGTTCTTCGACGAGACGGCGGAGGTGTGTCACTGGCACGTACCCGCGACGCACTACCTGGAGCAGTGGGGGGACCTGCGTGCCGTCGACGGCACCGCCACCATCTGCCAGCCGCTGATCGCTCCGCTGTACGAGCCGGCGCGGTCGGCGCACGAGGTGCTCGCGGCCTTCGGTGACAACCCGCTCCAGACGACCTACGAGACGGTGCGTGGTCACTGGGAGGCGACGTTCAACGAGGGGACGCTGGTGGATGCCGACGGCGC
This sequence comes from uncultured Vicinamibacteraceae bacterium, assembly GCA_964388335.1. Taxonomy (GTDB): domain Bacteria; phylum Acidobacteriota; class Vicinamibacteria; order Vicinamibacterales; family Vicinamibacteraceae; genus JAEZDP01. The sequence continues at coordinate 13,955 of CAYMAG010000105.1, forward strand.
CGAGTATCCGAGCTTCGACAAGTTCTGGCGCCGGGCCGTGCACGATGGCTACGTCTCCGGCACGGCGGCCGCACCGATCGTGCCGGGCACACCCGCGGCTGACGGCGCTGCCACGTCCGCACCCGTGGACACGGCGTCCGCCGCACCGGCTGTGCCCGCGGCGCCTGCTCCGTCCGGTTCGATTCCTGCAGCGCCCGCGGCGCTGGCTGCCGACGCGCTCGAGGTCACCTTCAGCCCCGACCCGACCATCCACGACGGCCGTTACGCGAACAACGGCTGGTTGCAGGAAACGCCGAAGCCGCTCAACAAGGTCACCTGGGACAACGTGGTCATCGTCAGCCCGCGTACGGCGGAGCGGCTCGGGCTGCCGGCCCAGAACCCGACCCGCGTCGAGGCAACCGTCGCCGACGTGACCGTAGCGGGACGCACGATCTCCGGTCCCGTGTGGGTGCAGGTCGGGCATCCCGACAACTCGATCAATCTGCAGCTCGGGTACGGGCGCCGCACGTCGGGGCGCGTGGGCAACGAGATCGGCTACAACGCGTACGCCGTGCGTCAGGCCTCGGCGCCGTGGGTGGCGACCGACGTTGCCATCGCCAGCACCGGCCGCCTGTATCAGGTGGCGAGCGCGCAGTTGCACTTCAGCATGGAGAACCGCCATCTCGTGCGGTCCGCCACGCTGGATCACTTCAAGGCCGAGCCCGGCTTCGCGCAGCACATGACCCACGTGCCGAAGTACGAGGACACGCTCCACGGCAACGAGTGGAGCTACGACGGCTACAAGTGGGGCATGGTCATCGACCTCAACGCGTGCGACGGCTGCAACGCGTGCGTGGTGGCGTGCACGTCCGAGAACAACATTCCCGTCGTCGGCAAGGCGCAGGTAGCGGTGGGCCGCGAGATGCACTGGATTCGCGTCGACCGGTACTACGAGGGCAATCTCGACAACCCGACGGTGCACGACCAGCCCATCAACTGCATGCAGTGCGAGAACGCGCCGTGCGAGGTGGTCTGCCCGGTCGCGGCCACGGTGCACAGCGAGGAGGGGCTCAACGACATGGTGTACAACCGCTGTGTCGGCACCCGCTATTGCGCGAACAACTGCCCGTACAAGGTGCGTCGGTTCAACTTCTTCCTGTATGCCGACTGGGACACGCCCACGCTGAAGATGGCGCGCAATCCCGAGGTGACGGTGCGCAGCCGCGGCGTCATGGAGAAGTGCACCTATTGCGTGCAGCGCATCAACAGCGCCCGCATCGAAGCGAAGCTGCAGGACCGGCGCATCAGGGACGGTGAGGTGCGGACGGCCTGCCAGACGGCCTGCCCGACCGAGGCCATCGTCTTCGGCGACATGAACGACCCCGAGAGCCAGGTCGCGAAGGCGAAGGCGAGCCCGCGCAACTACGGGCTGCTCGAGGATCTGAACACGCGGCCGCGCACGACATATCTCGCGGCGGTACGCAACCCGAACCCGGTCATCGAGCCCGCCGCGGCGCACGGCCCGGGTGGACACGGCACCGAAACGCATTGATCGGACGGCCCGAGACGCTGGCCTCGGACACCAGGTGACGACAACGAGGGACACCGTGCTAGACCACGCCAAGGAATCGGTACCCGGAGCGCGCTTTCTCGCGCCAGGGCACAACTTCGGGTCGATCACCGACAAGATCAGCGGCCTCATCACGGGGCCGACGCCGCTCAGCTGGTTCATCGGTTTCCTGATCGGCTTCAGCGTCCTCCAGTTGCTGCTGGTGGCGCTGGTCTATCTGGTGTTCAAGGGCACCGGCATCTGGGGCGTCAACAACCCGGTCGGCTGGGGCTTCGCCATCATCAACTTCGTCTGGTGGATCGGCATCGGCCACGCCGGCACGCTGATCTCGG
>CAYMAG010000106.1:0-15665 GCA_964388335.1 uncultured Vicinamibacteraceae bacterium
ACGGCATCGGTCCAGACGGCACCGACGGCCACGCGCCGCCCATCACCACCGACGATGCGCTGCGCGACGCGCCGTCGAGCCACCCGGATGTCGTCATCACCAATCCGCCGTTCGGCAGGAAGTCGTCGATCACCATCGTGAACGAGGAGGGCGAGGCCGACCGCCAATCGCTCACCTACAACCGGCCCGATTTCTGGACGACGACGTCGAACAAGCAGCTGAACTTCGTGCAGCACGTCAAGTCGCTGCTGCAGGTGCACGGTCGGGCGGCCGTCGTCGTGCCCGACAACGTGCTGTTCGAGGGCGGGGCCGGCGAGACCATCCGGCGCAACCTGCTGAAGGAGTGCGACGTCCACACGCTGTTGCGTCTGCCGACGGGCATCTTCTATGCGCAGGGCGTCAAGGCGAACGTTCTGTTCTTCGACCGCCGGCCGGGCGCATCCGAGGCGTGGACGAAGGACGTGTGGGTGTACGACCTGCGGACCAACAGGCACTTCACGCTCAAGACGAAGCGGATGACGCGCGCCGACCTCGATGAGTTCGTCGAGTGCTACCGGCCCGGCGACCGGCACAACCGCGTGGCCACGTGGTCGGAGCAGGCGCCCGAGGGGCGGTGGCGTCCGTACTCGTACGCGGAGATCGTCGCGCGCGACAAGGTGAGCCTCGACCTCTTCTGGCTGCGCGACGAGAGCCTGGAGGACTCAGCCAACCTGCCCGATCCGCACATCCTGGCGCAGGAGATTGCCGACGACCTGCGCGCCGCGCTGGCGCAGATTGACGACATCCTTGGCGACCTCGAGCAGCGGGTTGGAGCGACGGAAGTGGCCGGTGAATCTGATTGAGTTGTACGTCGCCGACATCGGCGGGATCATGGCCGAGGCGCATTGGCACGCGCTCCAGGTCCTCACGAAGCGTCACGAGCGCCTTCACGCGCTGTTGTCCGGTGACATGCGGTGGATGGGGGAGCTTCCGCATGTCTGGCGCTGGAGCGGGAACGCCCGTCGACTGGCACCGGGTTCTGGAGCCTTTCCAGCAAGTCGGCAGCGAGGCTGTGGCGGACCTTTGTAGTAGCATTCGGAGCGAGTGGGCAGACGTCGCCTTCGACGTTCGTCACCACCTCGACGCCGTCCTCGCTCACTGGCCGCAGTTCGAGCGCGAAGTGATTCGATCTCTCCGAGAAGGGCCATTGAAGCCACACCGCTATTCCTACGTGGTCGTTCGCTGCTGGAACGGCATGAGGAGCCATAGCGCGGGCCGTCGCCACGTCGCCTTGACCCGGCGCGCGTGGTCGGCAACGATGTGCCCGATGCTCCGCCACCTTCTGCTGCTGCTCGTTCCCTGCGCGCTGTTCGCCGCCGCCTGCTCGTCCTCGTCCGCACCGCCAGACGCGTCGTCGCAGACGCCGTTCACGCGGCCGAACGTCCTGGTCATCCTCACCGACGATCAGCGCTGGGACGCCCTCGGTGTCGTCCAGCGCGAGATGGGCAAGGACGCCCTGTTCCCGTGGTTCGAGACGCCGAACCTCGACCGCCTCGCCGCGGAGGGCGCGCGCTTCCAGAACGCGTTCGTGACGACGTCGCTGTGCTCGCCGAGTCGCGCGTCGTTCCTGAGCGGCCGCTACGCCCGCCGCCACCAGGTGCTCGACAACTTCACCGAGTACCCGAACGACCTGCCGAGCTATCCCCGTCGCCTGAAAGAGGCGGGTTACGAAACGGCCTATATCGGCAAGTGGCACATGGGCGAGGACAACGACGCGCAACGTCCCGGCTTCGACCACTGGATGAGCCACCGCGGCCAGGGCAACTACTTCGACAACGAGTTCAACATCAACGGTACCCGCCAGCAGATTCCCGGCTACTACACGACCGTCGTCACCGACCACGCCATCGAGTGGATCGGCAGGCCGCACGACACGCCCTGGCTGCTCGTCGTCGGGCAGAAGGCCCCGCACGGTGGACCGATTCAGCCCGAGCCGCGCTTCGCCAACGCCCTGGATCAGTTCACGATCCGCACACCCGTCAACTACGAAAGCTACCGCGCCGCCGACGGCAAGCCCGAGTGGCTCGAAGAGAGCCTCGACACGTGGCACGGCCACAAGGGCCCGCTGTACGACCTGAAGGAGCACGACGCGTTCGTCCGCGCGTACCTCGCGACACTGCTGTCGGTGGACGAGAGCGTTGGCCGCCTCTACGCGGCGCTCGAGGCGTCGGACCAGCTCGACGACACGGTCATCGTCTTCACGAGTGACAACGGCTTCGTCCTCGGCGAGCACGGGCGCGTCGACAAGCGGACGATGTACGAAGAGAGCATCCGCATTCCGATGCTGGTGCGTTATCCCCGGCTGGTGAAGGCTGGCACGGTCGTCCCGCAGATGGTGCTGAGCCACGACCTTGCACCGACCGTGATCGAGGTCGCCGCCGCTCCGCCGCTCGAAGACGTCACGGGGCGTTCGTTCCTGCCGCTGCTGACCGGGTCGTCGGGCGCGTGGCGCGAGGCGTTCGTGTACGAGTACAACTACGAGAAGCAGTTCCCCTACACCCCCAACGTCCGCGGCGTGCGTACCGACCGCTGGAAGCTGATTCGCTATCCGAACGGCGACGACACGCCCGATCGCTTCACCGCCGAGTTGTACGATCTCGAGACCGACCCTCACGAGTTGCGGAATCTCATCGACGATGCCGCGCACGCCGGGCAGCGTGTGCGCATGGAGGCGCTGTTCCTCCAGGCGTCAGCCGAGGCTGGCGCCGATCGCATGCCCGTCTACGAAGGCATCGTGCACATGCGGCCGAAGTATTGAGCCGCCACGGCTTGCCGGCCGCAGCCGTCGGCGGCTGGCAGGTCCACGGTCCACAGGGCTTGCCCTGCTCGACGAAGAGCGCGTGCCAGTACTGCACACGTGACGCGTGCACGCTCAGCGGCGGGGCGGCCTTGCCGCGGGCCCGCTCCGCAGGGTGCGTCGCATGCCTCGCGGACTGTCCGCGCCGCCCGCCGGTGCCGAGCGCACGAAGCATTGCCCCCAATTCAGGGCTTCAGATGCGTGACGAAATACCTGGCGATCAGCCGATGCAGGTGTTCCGAGGTCCCCGCTCCCTCGACGATTGAGTGCGTGCGGTTGGGATACGCCATCATGTCGAATGGCTTGCCGATTTCGATCAGCCGGTTGATGAGCCGCTCGGTGCCCTGGTAGTGCACGTTGTCGTCCCCCGTGCCGTGAACCAGGAGGAGGCGGCCCTTCAGACCGGCGGCGAAGTTGATCGCCGACCCCGTGCGATAGCCGTCGGCGTTGCTGTCGGGCAGGCCCATGTATCGTTCCTGATAGATCGTGTCGTACAACTGCTGGTCCGGGACGGGCGCCACGGACACGCCGACGTGATACACGTCGGGGAAGCGGAAGAGGGCGTTCAGCGTGTTCGTGCCGCCGCCGCTCCAACCCCAGACGCCCACTCTCGACGCGTCGAGGAACGGGTGCCGGGCCGTCAGCGCGCGCACGGCCGCCGCCTGATCCTTCGACGACAGGTCGCCCACGCTGCCGTACACGACCTTGCGCCAGGCAGTGCCCTTCGGCCCGGGCGTCCCGCGGTTGTCCACCGAGACGACAATGAAGCCGGCTTCGGCGAGCGCGCGATGGAAGAGCATGCGGTTGCCGGTCCAGCGATCGACGACGGTCTGGCTCCACGGTTCGCCGTACACGTGGAAGATGACCGGATAGCGCTTCGCCACGTCGAAGTCCGACGGCTTGAGCATCCACCCGTCGAGGCTGACGCCGCCGCCGATGTCCACGGTGAAGAACTCGATCGGCGGCTGGACGATCGGCGCGAGACGCGCGACCAGCGCCGACGTGTCGGTGAGCGCACGAAGCCGGCGGTGGCTGGCCAGTTCGACGACAGCGGTGACCGTCGGCTGGTCGAAGCGCGAGTGCGAGTGGAAGGCGAAGCGGCCGTCCGGTGCGACGTCGTAGGTGTGCCAGCCGGCTGCGTCGGCCGGCGTCACGCGCTCGGGCACGCCGCTGCCGTCGAGCCTCGCGCGATACAGGTAACGCTGCGTGGCGTTGGCCGGTGACGCGATCACGTAGAGCCAGCCCTCGCCCCTGTCCAGTCCGGCGATGTCGAGCACGTCGGCGTCGAAGTGCGTCAGCCGCTGCGGCTCACCGCCTTCGCGCGGCACCCTGTAGACGTGCCGCCACTCGCCGCGCTCGCTCACCCAGAGGAAGGCCCGTCCGTCATCGATCCAGTGCACGCGATCCGCCACATCCACCCACGTGGCGGACGCGTCGCGGAACACACGGCGCACGACGCCGGTCTGCGCGTCACCGAACAGGACGTCGTTCTGGTTCTGCAGCCGGTTCAGCTGCTGCAACATCACGGTGTGCGCGTCCAGCCAGTCGAGCCGCGCGAGGTACGTGTCACGAGGGTCACCGGGCGTCTGCATCCAGCGGGTCGCGCCGCCCTCGGCCGAGACGACGCCGATGCGCACCGCGGAGTTCGTGGTGCCCACCTTGGGGTAGGGGATGTGGGTCACGACCGGGTACAGCGTGTCGGTGTTGTTGATGAGCGCGAACGATCCGACGCCCGTCGTGTCGAACTGCCAGTAGGCGAGATGCCGGCTGTCTGGACTCCACCGGAAGCCGTCCCGCACGCCGAGTTCCTCTTCGTACACCCAGTCGGACGTGCCGTTGATCGTCGTCTCGGATCCGTCGCTCGTCACCTGCGTGATGCGCCCGTCAGCGATGCCCTCGACATACAGGTTGCTCTCACGGACGTACGCCACCCGCGTGCCGTCCGGCGCGAACTTCGCGAACATGAGCGTCGAAGCGCCGGCGCTGCCTCCGAGCTTGCGCAGACGGTCACCCGTCAGGTCGAGCACCCAGTAGTCGCCGCGCGTGTGGTCTCTCCACACCTTGCGCGTGTTGGTGAACACCAGCAGGTGCCGGCCGTCCTCCGACCAGGCGTAGTCGGCGATCGAGAGCGGTGCGGTCGCACCAGGGGAGACGAGCCGCGTACCGGCCACGAGCACCTGTCGTGCGCCCGACGTCGCGTCGTAGCGCACGATGTCCGATCCGCCACCGCCAGGCGCCGCAGGTTCCACGGTCGTGTAGCCAGTGCCGTCGGGCAACCATCGGGCGGGGCCGAAACGTGGAGCGGCATAGGCCTGCTCGTTGAAGATGCGCCCGATCTGCGCGTCGAGCGCCTGGATACGTGCATCCTGTTGTCCTCCGGCCGTGACCGTCAGCGCCAGGACCATCAGCGCACCCACACACCACCGTCGTCCTGCTTTTCGTACGTTGCGCATCGTTGCTCGTGCTCCCGCAGGGTCGCATGTTCGACAACTGGCCGATGTTATACTGCCGACCGCTCCCTACCCGGCCTTCATGCTATCAACGCCTTCAATCTCCTCGGTGGTGCAGTCGGCAGTTGATGGCGTGTGCTGATGGTTGCACGTCCGTCCAGATCGAGAGGTAGACAGATGAACAGGTATCTCGCGGAGTTCGTCGGAACGTTCTGGCTCGTCCTCGCCGGGTGTGGCAGTGCCGTGCTCGCGGCGGCCTTTCCCGGCGTCGGCATTGGTCTGCTCGGCGTGTCGTTCGCGTTCGGCTTGTCGGTGTTGACGATGGCCTACGCCATCGGCCACGTTTCGGGCTGCCACCTCAATCCGGCCGTGTCGGCGGGCCTCTGGGCCGGCGGCCGGTTCCCCGCCTCGCAACTGGCGCCGTACATCGCCGCCCAGGTCGCCGGGGCCATCGTCGCCGCGGCCGTCCTCTATCTCATCGCCAGCGGCAAGGCGGGCTTCGACGTGACGGCGGGCTTCGCGTCGAACGGTTACGGTGCCCTCTCGCCGGGTGGTTACTCGCTGCTCGCGGGCTTCGTCATCGAGGTGGTCATGACGATGATGTTTCTCGTGATCATCCTCGGGGCCACCGACGCGCGTGCGCCGAAGGGCTTCGCGCCGATCGCGATCGGCCTGGGCCTCACGCTGATCCACCTCGTGAGCATTCCGGTGACCAACACGTCGGTGAACCCGGCGCGCAGCACGGGCGTGGCCCTGTTCGCCGGCGGCGGCTACATCACACAGCTCTGGCTGTTCTGGGTGGCCCCGATCGTCGGCGGCCTCCTCGGCGCGACCGTGTATCGCGTCATCGGGACGCCGGACAACTGACGACCGTCCGATGGGCACGCCGGGGGCGCGGACGCAGGTGGGGTAGGTAGGCCAGCCGCCTGCGCGTCCCGACGCATCCGTTCGCTTCGCGGGTGCAGATCGTTGTCAGGAGAGCCAACCACCTCCGGGAGTCTCCATGCAACGACGTACCTTCCTGCGCACGACGCTCGCCACCGCGGCGGCGACCGCGCTCGCTCCTCGGACGTCGTTCGCGGGCTTCGTCCAGCCCTCCGGTGCCACAATCGCCGACGTCCCCGCCGTCCGGGGCGATGGTGGGGCGGTCACGCTGACCGGCAAGGCGGTGAAGGATCTGAGAGACGGGCTGCGGGGACGCCTGTTGCTGGCCAGCAGCGACGGATACGAGACCGCCCGGCAGGTGCTGAACCCGTCCATCGACAGACGGCCGGCGGTCATCGTACAGCCCACCGGTGAAGAGGACGTCCGGCGCGTCGTCACCTTCGCGCGCGAGCACGCGCTGCTGACAGCCGTGAAGTGCGGCGGGCACAGCGTGTCGGGCATGTCGACCTGCGACGGCGGCCTGATGGTGGACCTGTCGGGCATGCGGGCCGTACGCATCTCACCGAAGGCACGGCGCGTCTGGGCGTCAGGCGGCACACTGCTCGGGTACATCGACCACGAGACGGCGCCCTACGAACTCGTGACCACGATGGGCACCGTGTCGCACACCGGCGTGGGGGGACTCACGACCGGCGGCGGATTCGGTCGTCTGGCGCGGCGGTTCGCACTCGCGCTCGACAACGTGACGGCCGTCGATGTGGTCGCAGCCGACGGCGTGCTGTATCACGCCAACCCCGACGAGAACGCCGACCTGTACTGGGGCGTCCGCGGTGGCGGGGGCAACTTCGGCATCGTCACGGGCTTCGAGTTCCAGTTGCATCCGATGCAGCGTGAAGTCGTCGGCGGACAACTGGTGTTCGCGGGCGACAAGGCGCGCGACCTGATGACGTTCCTGGACGACTACGGCCCCCAGGCGCCGGACGACCTCCAGATCGACTTCGTGCTGGTCAGTCCTCCCGGCGGAGCCGACCGCGTCGCGATCCTCCAACTCTGCTACAGCGGACCGGTCAGCGGAGCGGACAAGGCCCTCGCGGCCGTACGCAAGGTCGGCGCGCCTTTGAAGGACGGCCTGAAGGCGATGAGCTACGTGGCGCTGCAGCGATCCGGCGACGAGACCGATCCGCGCTCCATGGGCAGCTACATGAAAACGGGCTTCGTGAACGCCGTACCGAAGGGGCTGATCGACGCGGCCCTCGCGGGTTTCGCAGGCGACCCGTCGAGAGAAACGGTACTCTTCACGCAGCAGTCAGGCGGGGCCATCAATCGCGTGGCGCCAGACGCCACGGCCTTCGCGCATCGCGACGCGCAACACAACCTGCTCATGGGCGTCGGCTGGAAAGCCGGCACCGACGGCCGCGCGCACATGGACTGGGCACGCGAGTACTGGAAGACCCTCGAGCCGTTCACGGCCGGCTGGTACACGAACGAGGTCGACGACGAATCACGCGCCGTGATCGACGCCAACTACCGCGCCAACATCACGCGCCTCGTTGCCGTGAAGAACCGCTACGACCCGACGAACCTGTTCCGGCGCAACGCGAACGTCACGCCGTCCGCTCGACCAGCGTGAGGGCGAACTGCGCGTCGTCGTCCACCCATGCGTGACGACGCGTGAAGCCGGCGGCCTCGAGCTGGGCGAAGACGCCGTCCACGGTGAACTTGTACGAACTCTCCGACCAGATGGCCTCGCCCTCGTGGAGTGTCAACTCGACGTCGGCCGCAGGAATGCGCACCTGCTGCTCTCGTGCGCTCACGAGGTACGACTCGATGCGTGCGGCACGCGCGTTCCACACGGCATGGTGGCTGAAGGCCGCCACATCGAAGTCGGCGCCGAGTTCCCGGTTCATCCGCACGAGCAGATTGCGGTTGAAGGCCGCGGTCACGCCGAGCGGGTCGTCGTAGGCGCGCACGAGGTCGGCTTCCGGCTTCACGAGATCCACGCCCATCAGGAAGAGGTCGCCCGGCTGCAGAGCGTCGAACATCTGTCGCAGCAGCGCGCTCGCGTCCGGCGGATGGAAGTTGCCGAGGTTCGAGCCGAGGAAGAGCGCCAGCGTGCGTCCGTGTCCCGACTGCTCGCGGCTCACGTCGGTCAGACCTGACTCGTACGTCGTCTGATGGGTGACGATCTGGACGGCCGGCAGCCCCGCCAGCAGGCCCGACGCCATGGCCAGGGCGTCGCGTGACACATCGACGAGGTGCACGCGCAGCGAGGGTGCGGCGCTGTCACGCGCATGCAGCAGCGCCATCAGCTTCTCGCCGTTCCCCGGGCCAAGCTCCACCATGTCGGTGAGCGGTGCGCACGCCTCCAGAATGGCCGGCCCGTGGTGGTCGAGCAGCCGCAGTTCGGCGCGCGTCAGCGCGTACCACGGCAGACGGCAGATGGCGTCGAACAGCGCCGACCCGAGGGCATCGTAGAGGTAGCGTGACGGGAGCTGGCGCGGCGCCTGCGAGAGCGAGAAGGCGACGTCCTCCGCGAACTGCCGCGTGGATACCTCCTCGGCCGGCGGACGCATCGACACGCGTGCCGTCGCCGGTGTCACGGCCGGCCCCCATCCACGCAGCGGAACGTCGCGTACACGTACGGATAGCGCGCCCTGAACCAGTTGCGGAACGACGGGCGCAGCAGTTCGCGCGTCGTCGCCGGCGACGCGCCCTTCATGACGTAGTGTTCGCCATCGAAGAACTCCGCCGAGTACTCCGGATACGAGGGCAGGGGCTCGAAGCCGGGGAACGGGCCGAAGGGTGTCGCCGTCCACTCCCAGCCGTTCCCGACGAGGTCGTGGACACCCCAGGCACTCTGTCCGGCGCGGTGCGAGCCGGCAGGTTGCGGGTCCCACGTGACGAAGTCGAAGACCCCATGAGTCTCAGCATCGGGCTCGGCGTCACCCCAGGGCCATGCACGCGGGGCTCCATCGGGCGACCCGTATGCCGCCCGCTGATACTGCGCTTCCGTCGGCAGGGCGAGCCCGCGCCACGTCGCGTAGGCATGCGCTTCCGCCTGGCTCACGTAGGCCGGCCATGCCGGCGGCAGCGGCAGCAGGTCGAACATGCCGCGCCAGAACCACGCGTCGTCTTCGCGTCGCCAGAACGTCGGATGTGCGAGTGCTTCGGCCTGCACCCACGCCCAGTCGTCCGGACGCCACCACTGCGCCTGCGCATAGCCGCCAGCGTCGACGAACTCCATGTAGGCGGCATTGGTGACGTCGTGCTGCTGGACACGGAACGCAGGCACGTCCACCGTGTGGGCGCGACGTTCGTTGTCCCAGCTGAAGAGGACGTCGCCGCGATTCACGCCGAGCGTGGCGCGTCCCTCCGGGATGTCGATCCATGCCTGCGAGGCGGGCGAGCCGTCCGTCACCGGGCGATACCCGGCGGGGCGCCGCTTCTGATCGAGGGGCAGGCGATGCCACATGTACATCAGCGTCTCGAGGTGCGTCGCTTCGTGCTCGATGATGGCGTAGACCGCCTCGGCCGCGTCGAGCAGCGGATGGCCCGGCCGCGTGATGTCGCCGTGGAGGATGGCGTCGCGCACCTGGCGGTCGGCTTCGTCGGCGAACGCCCGTACTTCCGCGCGTGTGGGCCACAGGTCGGCTTCGTTGCCACGAGCCCTGGTCGTCTCGGCCGACTCGTGGGGGTCGATGCCCCGCGCGAAGAGTTCCTCGAGCCGCGCGTCGATACTCGGCCGGCCGAGGGCTTTCTTCACGAGTGTGTTGAAGCTGAACGCCGGAATGTGTCCCTCGTAGAACACGATGGGATTGCGGAGCGCAATGGGCCGGGAGTAGTAGACCTCATCGGTGACCATGTCGAAGACCTGCGCGGCGCGTACACGGTTGCGCTGGTACCACGCGAGCAGGGCCTGGCGGTCGGCGGTGCGAAGGGCTGGGACGGAACTACTGGGCATGGCGTCCTCTGTCACGACTCGTGCGTTCGGCTCAGCGATTCACCGCCACGCTCCAGCCTGCGGCGTGTGCATGCGGGGCGAGGGCTGGTTGCCGGCGGATGCCGAACCGACGCGAGACGATCGTGTGTCGGCATGGGTGCATACCACCGTACCATGCGTGCCCGTGGCGAACCGTTCGGCAACACGTGGCGCCACAATGAGCTGCGGCCATGCCGTGAGCCTCGATCTCAGGTGTGGAAAGGCCTTCCAGGAACCGCCGCCCGGAAGCCCTGACGATACGTTATTCTGTACCGGCATCAGGGGACGGACTCACGAGGCGGTCGTCGGCAGGCTCCGAGGGCGACGGTCGAGGTGAAGCGATGGATCTCGGACTCACAGGACGCAACTGCATCGTGCTCGGCGGCAGCCGTGGCATCGGGCGTGCGATCGCGCTGACGCTGGCTGACGAGGGCGCCAACGTCGCCATCTGCGCACGAGGTACCACCGCGCTCGATGAGGCGGCTGAGGCGATTCGCGCAAAGGGCGTCCGAGCGCACGCCGCAGCGTGCGACATCGGAGACGCGGACGCGCTGGGCGCCTTTCTCGACGGCGCGCGCGACGTGCTCGGTGGTGTCGACGTCCTCGTGCACAACGCCTCGGCACTGGCGTTCGGGTCGGACGCGGACTCGTGGCAGGCCAGCGTGCAGGTGGACCTCATGGCCGCCGTTCATGCATGCGATCGCGTCGTGCCGTGGATGAAGGAGAGCGGAGGCGGCAGCATCCTGCTGGTTTCCTCGATCTCGGGCTTCGACGCGTCGCCGATGCCGGACTTTGCCTACACGACCATGAAGGCCGCGCTGATCGCCTACGCGAAGAAACTCGCCATCCTGCAGGCGCCGCACGGCATCCGCGTCAACGCGCTCGCCCCCGGGTCCATCGAGTTCCCCGGCGGTGTCTGGGCGAGGGTGAAGGAGCATCAGCGACCCTTCTACGACCTCGTGCTGGCGACGATTCCGTCGGGCCGGATGGGCACGGCCGAGGAGGTGGCCGCTGCGGCCGTCTTCCTCGTCTCGCCCCGCGCGGGCTGGGTCACGGGGGCGACGCTCATCGCGGACGGTGGCCAGCACAAGAGCGTGCGTTGACGACCGGTTCCTCGCGCACCCACCCGACGTGCTGACGTCGACCGCGCGCCATCATGGCCGGCTTCGGGCGCGCCCTGCAGCAGCCGGTGATCGCGCGGCCGTGACCGGCGTCACCTGCACGGGGGTCAGCTTGTACTCGGGGCAATCCGCGAGCCGATCGAGCACGTCGCTGACGAGGTCGTTGGTACGGCTTTCGGGGAAGTGGAACGTCGTGAACACGGTGCCCGGCCGGACGTCGGTCGTGAGGCGCGCGCGCAGCGTCGTCTCGCCCCATGCGCTCGAGAGCCGCACGCGCCCGCCGTCGGCGATGCCACGCGGGGCGGCGTCATCGGGATGGATCTCGAGCGGGTCGTCTGGCTGGAGGCGGACGTTGTCGGTGCGGCGCGTCATGGTGCCGCAGTTGTAGTGTTCCAGCAGACGGCCGGTCGAGAGCAGCAGCGTGTCGTCGGTGGTGCCGGCCAGCGCAGGTGACGGCACGTAGTCCACCAGGGCCAGCGGCGCCTTGCCGCCGGTCTGTGCCAGCGGGAACTGCGCCGTATGGAGGATGGCGGTTCCGGGATGCGCCGGTCCAGGCACGGGCCACTGCAGGCCATCCGGGCCGAGCCTGTCGTACGACACGCCGCGCAGCGCGGGTGACACCATGGCGATCTCGTCCATGATCGCGGCCGGGCTCGAGAACGTCTGTCGCAGGCCGGTGCGCTCCATCAGGTCCACGAGGATCTCCCAGTCGGCCCGCGCGTCGCCCGGCGGCTCGAGCACTTTGCGCACGCGTTGCACGCGACGCTCGCCGTTGGTGAACGTGCCGTCCTTCTCGAAGAACGATGCGCCAGGCAGGACGACGTGTGCGCGTGCCGCGGTTTCCGACAGGAAGATTTCCTGCACCACCAGGAAGTCGAGCGCGGCGAGCGCCTCGTCCACGTGCGCAGCCGGGTCGGTCTGCACGACGTCTTCGCCCAGGATGAAGAGCGCCCTCACGTCGCCGCGTCGTGCGGCCTCGTACATCTTCGGGATGGTCAGGCCCGCGTCCTGCGGCACCGGACGGCCCCACACGGTGCCGAAGTGTTCGGCGCCGGCCGCCAGCCCCACGTAGCCGGTGAGCAGATCGGGCTGACACCCCATGTCGGCCGCGCCCTGCACGTTGTTCTGACCGCGCAGCGGGTTGATGCCGACGCCCTCGCGCCCGATTGCGCCCACGAGCAGGGCCAGGTTGCAGAGCAGCATCACGCCCTCGCTGCCCTGATGGTGCTCGGTCATGCCGAGGCCGTGGATCGACAGCGGACGCCGCGCCGCGCCCCACAGCCGCGCGGCCTGCCGCACGTGCGTGGGGGCCACGCCCGTCACGCCCGCCAGCTGCTCGGGCGTGTGGTCCTGGACGAAGGCTTCGAGTTCGGGAAGCCCGAGTGCGCGCTCGTCCAGGAAGCGGCGGTCCACGAGGCCCTCCTCCAGCAGCACCGCCGCCAGGCTGTTCAGGAGCGGGACGTTGGCGCCCGGACGCAACTGCAGGTGGACGTCGGCGATGGCGGCGAGTTCGGTCCGGCGCGGATCGATCACGATGAGCGATGCGCCTCGAAGGGCCGCCTGCCGGATGTGCGCGCCGGTCACGGGATGCGCTGCGGTGGCGTTCGAGCCCGCCACCAGCAGGACGTCCGCCAGCGCGATGTCGGCAATCGAGTTGGTGGCGGCGCCAGTTCCGAACACCCGCCGCATGCCCGCGGCCGTGGGTCCGTGGCACACGCGTGCACAGCAGTCGACGTTGTTGGTGCCGAAGCCGGCACGCATCCATTTCTGGAGCAGGTAGTTCTCTTCGTTCGTGCAGCGGCTGGACGACAGTGCGGCAACCTTTCCGCGATGCGCGTCGAACGTGGCAGCCACGAGCGAGAGCGCCTCGTCCCACGACGCTGGCTCCAGCCGTCCATCCCGGCGGACGAGCGGTGTGGTGAGCCTGTCGCGGTGTCGAACGAAGCCGTGCGCGTAGCGCCCCTTCACGCACAGGTGTCCGTCGTTGACGGCTGCGCCGGGCGTTCCCTCGATGCGGATGACGTCTCCGGCGCTGGCGTGCACGTCGAGCTGGCAGCCGACGCCGCAGTAGCCGCACGTCGTCTGCACGACGCGCGTCGGTGGCTCGTGCCGTGCCCGCTGTCGATCGACGTCGCTGATGGCTTCGCTCGGACACGCGCTGGCGCATGCACCACAGGCGACGCAGGCGGAGTCGGCGAATGGGCCGACACCCCATGTGAGGTGAGCGTCGGCGCCGCGTCCGCCGAAGGCGTACACGAACTGGCCCTGCACCTCGTCGCACACCGACAGGCACAGCCGGCACTTGATGCAGGCGTCAGTGTCGAGACGCAGATAGGGATGACTGTCGTCGAGGCGCGGCGCCACGGGAGACGCCGGGGCATATCGCGTACCGTCCGCGCCCAGCGTCGTGCACAGGACGGCGGCACGGCCGCGCGGTTGCGACTCACTGAGCATCAGTTCCGCGAGATCCTGCCGATATGCGTCGAGCGCAGGCGTTCGTGTGCGAACGGAGCACCCGTCGCGGGCCGGCGTCGAACACGCCGGCACATGGCGGCCGTCCACTTCCACGAGGCACACGCGGCAATGGCCGCCGGGGGTCGTGCGGTCGTCGTGGCAGAGCGTGGGGACGTCGGCGCCGACACTGCGGCACGCGTCCAGAATCGTTCCGCAGACATCCGTGACCCGGCTATCGACGGTCTTCACGACGTGCCTTCCAGACGCTCCGTGCCGGCGAACAGCTCGTCGGGGTAGTGCTCCAGCAGATCGCGCAGCGGCCGTGGCACCGCCTGTCCGAAACCGCACATGGACCCGAGTTCCAGGGTGTCCAGCAGGCGTGTGAGATCCTCCGGCGTGGTTCGCCGTGCCAGCTGCGCCGTGCCCACCCGGCACGGCGTGCATGCGCCGCAGCTCTCGGCCACGGCGAACGCGCACAGGTGTCGTGCCAGGGCCCGTACGCTGACGGTGTCGTCGAGCACGACCACGCCGCCGTGACCGAGGCCGGGGAAGGTGTCGTAGCCGAGCCGGACCTCGGCGAAGCGCGTGGCAGGCACGATGCGGCCCATCGGCCCGCCCACGAGCGCCATCCGGGCCGTCTGCGCATCGCGGATGCCACCGGCCCCCTCGTCGATCAGCGCCTGCAGCGAGATGCCGAGTTCGGCTTCGACCGCGCCAGGCTGCGCCACGGCGCCAGACAGGCTGAACGCCTTGGTGGACGAGCGTCGCTGCGTCCGCAGCAGCTCCGGCACGATGGCGAGGGTCTCGACGTTCTGCACGACCGTCGGCTTGCCGTAGAGGCCGCGCTCGGCCGGATACGGCGGCCTGGGACGAGGCTCGGCGCGCAGGCCCTCGATGGCGCGCAGCAGCGCCGTTTCCTCGCCGCACACGTACGAGCCGGCCCCCACGTGCACCGTGAGACGCAGTCCGGGGCGGATCAACCCCGCCGCCTCCGCTTCGGCAATCGCCGCGCGCATCACGTGCGCTGCATGCGGGTACTCGGCGCGGACGTAGACGATCGCCTCGGACGCGCCGGTAGCGACGGCGCAGGCCTGTATGCCCGCCAGGATGGCGTGCGGGTCTTCCTCCAGCAGGAGACGGTCCACGAACGAGCCTGGGTCGCCTTCGTCGCCATTGGCCACCACGTACTTCGGTGTCCCGTGCGCCGCGCGCGACGTGCGCCACTTGGCGGCCGTGCCGAAGGCCGCGCCGCCGCGTCCCCGCAGCCCCACCCGGTCGAGCGTGTCGAGGATGGTGTCGGCGTCAGGCACGGTGTACAGCGCGCGCAGTGACGGACGCTCGCCGAGCACATGGCGGAAGACCATGGGCGGCCTGGCGAGGCTGCGGCGCGGTATGGGGAACGAGCCAGCCTCCAGCCGCGCTGGAGCCTCGTAGCACCTCCCGAGACAATGCAGACCGCGCGGCTCTCCCGGTGTTCCGGACTCGAGGGTGTCGCCAGACCCTCGTGCGCCGTGGGGAAACGAGCAGGCCGTGCCGGCGCAGGGCGTCCCGATCAGGCTCCCCGCGCCCGTGCTGCGCAGGAAGTCATAGAACGAGCGCACGCCCTCGACTGTCGCCGCAGGCAATCCCTGCCGGGTCGAGGTGTCCGCGACGGACCATCCATCGCGCAGGTCGTCGATGGCGTTTGCCGTGCCGCCTGTGGCGCCTACGCCCCACGCGTCCGAACGGGAGAGACGACGGGCGTGCTGGATGAGGGCGTCGCTCATGCGGTGAGACTCCAACGGGCCACGAGGCCACGAGTGCATTGGAGTCGTTCCAGGCAACCACGTCAAGCAGCGTCCGGTCCGGCCGGTCGCGTCGGTGGATGGTGTCCAGACAGCGAACGGAGATCACGGAGGCAACGGGTTCACACGGAGCCGCAGAGCAGCAGAGGACTCCGC
>CAYMAG010000107.1:0-14187 GCA_964388335.1 uncultured Vicinamibacteraceae bacterium
TCGAGCTGCTCGAGAGCACAGGCAATGCGACCGTGCTGACCCGTGAAGGCACATCGCCCTTCGTCACGGTGGTCGGCGTCATGGCCGACATCCGCAATGACGGCCTGCAGCGCGAATCGCAGCCCACCGTCGTCGTGCCGTACACGATCGTCGCGCCGCCCCAGCGGACGCTCGCCGTGCGCGCGGCGGGCCCGCTGCCTCCGCTGATCAGCGCGTTGCGGGCACAGGTGCTCGAGCTGGATGCGGCGCAGCCGCTGTCCACGCCGTTCACGTTCGAGGAGATCGTCGACAGTGAAACGGCGCAGCCCCGCTTCACGATGGCGTTGTTCAGTGCGTTCGCGGCACTCGGCCTCGTTCTCGCGATGGCGGGCCTGTACAGCGTGCTCTCGTACCTCGTTGCGACGCGCACGCGTGAGATCGGGATCCGGATGGCACTGGGTGCGGAGCCCCGACACATCCTCCGGCTCGTCGGCCACGCCGGGCTGCGTCTGGTTTTGATCGGGTTGATTGCCGGGATGGCCGGCAGTCTCGGCCTCGGTCGGCTGCTCGCGAGCCAGCTCGATCTGTTCGAGACGTCGACGCACGACCCGGTGGTGTTTGCGTTCGCAGGGACAGCGCTCGGGCTCGCCGCCCTGGCGGCCTGCCTGATCCCGGCACGTCGCGCCGCCAGTGTGCCGCCCACTGTGGCCATGCGCTGAGGCCATTCGGCGCGTCGAACGCCCGCCGGCGCGTGACGAGGGGCGTCAGATCGCCGGCAGGTCAGGGCAGCGAGAGTCGCCGGGTCTCGACCCGCGACGGATCGCCGCCGGTTGCCCAGACGGCGACCAGGCCCGTGTCCGTCACCGCAAGCACGGGATGGTTGACGCCCGGACCCGCGGCGACCGTGACGAGATCGCCGAATCGAACGGCGCCCGCCGCGGCGCGGATGACTTCGCGCATTGCGGCGACACGCCGCCCTTCAACGTTTTCGTCCCACGACACCACGACGCGGCCCGCCGGGCCGATCGCAATCTGCGGGTGCGTCGGCTTGAGCCCCCCTGCCGTCAGGATGCGCATCCGCGGCGTGAATCGGATGCCGTCCGGCGACGTGGCATAGAAGAGGGCGCCTTCCGGCTCGTCACCGCCGACCACCGTCGGCCACACGAGGTGGATCGTCCCGTCGCCATCCACCGCCATTGACGGCCCATCGTCGGGACACCCGTTGATGGCCCACCCGTCCTCGCTCACGCGGGTCGGCGCCGCGAACGAACGGCCTCCATCTCGCGACACGGCCAGCGCGATGTCACGGAGGTCGCCCGGGTAGACGTGCCGCCACGCGGCGTAGAGGGCGCCATCCGGCCCGATCGCCAACGCCGTCTTGCAGCAGTAACACACACCTTTCGTGACCTCCACTTCCGAAGCTGCGGTCGCTGCACTCGCTGCATGGAACAGTGACGATCCCTGCGCCATCGCCGCGCCATCGTGCACGGGAGCCGGCGTGTGGACGTGTGGGTTCGCGCCTGCAGGCGAAGCGCCAGTGGACGCGGCGGCCCGGCGCGCCGCAAGCCCGCGATGGTCGAGCCAGACCGCGTGCGCGACACCGTCACGGTCGAGTGTCAGCGCCGGCCACCCGCGATCGCCGCCCGCGCCTTGCGCCTGCAGGATGACCGGCTCGTCGAAGGTTCTGCCGCCGTCCAGGGACCGCGCCGTCTTGATCTCCGTCGCCTGTCCCCGCGCCGTCCACAGGACGACCATGACGGGAAGCTGGTCCTCGCTGGCGCGATGGAGCGCGATGCGAGGCGGCAGTTCACCACCCAGCCGCGCCTCGCCGGCCACTCGATTCACCTGCACGGGCGTGCCGAACGTCGCACCGCCGTCGCGGCTCGCAGACACGAAGACGTCGGTCTTTCCGTCGATCGCGGCTCCCCACGCGACGGCGACGAAACGGCCGGACGCCGCCACCCACGGTGTCGCGTTCGACCGTCCCGGCACGTCCAGGACCGTCGGCGTCGGCCCGTCGGCAGCACTCGCGCCGAAGAGGCCCGACACAACGGCAATCCCGACCACGGCCCATGCGCGTGTCCTGCTGTGGAATGACATCAGTTCGTCCTTCTCAGAAGCGCAGCCGCACCGCGAACTGGGCACTGCGCGGGTCGCCCACCGCCGTCACCTGACCGAACGACGCCGACGGATTGGTCGGATAGGCGCCCGTGCCGAAGTTCGTGTTGCGTGCACTCTCGTTGACGGTGTTGAAGAGATTGAAGACTTCGGCAAGGGCCTCGAGCTGAACGGTGCCGCGGAGCGTGAACTGCCGGCTCAGACGGGTGCTCATCGTGAAGAAGGCGTCGCCCACGCCCGCGTTGCGCGGGATGAACGCGTCGCCGACCACCGGCCGGCCCGCCGTCCCCTGTACGGTCGTCACGCCAGACGTGATGTTGAACGGGGTCGCCGAGTAGGCCTGCAGCATCGTGCTGAGCTGAAAGCCATGCGTCAACGCCTGCCAGACGGACTGCGCGCGGGTGTTCGGCGACTGCAGCCCCCCGGAGAACACGAAGAGATGCCGCCGGTCATTGTCGGCCCGTGCCCAGTCCTTCGACAGGTCGAACGGATCGATCGGGCCGCTGAAGAAGAACTCGCCCACGTTGCTCATGGCCTTCGCCAGCGTGTAGCTCGCGCGATAGTAGCCCCAGCGCGCCGGCCGCTGCGTGAACGTCACGAGCAGCGCGTGATACGTGGAGTCGCCCGCCGACGAGTAGCGGCTGTCGTTGGCATACGCGGCGACGGGACGGCATCCGTTGTTCAGCCCCGAGGGGACGCACGACGGCACGTTCTGGTTGATGGCCATGAGCAGGCCGCCACCGGAGAGGTAGGAGTACCCGAGGCTGACCGTGCCACCCCGACCCACCCGCTGCTCCACTTCGACACTGGCCTGCGTCGAGGACGCGTTCTGCAGGTCGCGCTGCATCGACGTCAGGTTGACCAGTGTGACGGTGGGGACCGGCGCCGCGAGCACGGCAGGGAACGCCGGAGCACCAGCCTGGCCCGGCGACAGGCTCACGTTCGATTGCCTGAGTTGGCCGAGGTCGGTGCTGTTGTTCGCAGACAGCAGCGCATTGGCGAGCGCGCGCAACGGCACGCGATCGACATACCGGCCGGCGTTGCCGCGCAGGACGAGCGACGGCGAGCCCCGCGGGGTCCACGCGAATCCGACGCGCGGCGACAGGTTGTCGGCGTCGGTCTCGATCGACTCGAGCACCTGCAGGTCGTAGCGCAGGCCAAGGTTCATCGTGAGCGACGGCGATACCGTCCACGCGTCCTGCACGTACAGCCCGACATTCGTGCCGTGCTGCGCAACGTCCGTCGCGCCGAAGGTCTGCGTGAATCCGGCGTTGTTGTACGTGCCGGCGAGGAACGCGTCCATCGACGCGAAGGCGTACGAGCCCCGGGTGGCCCGCGGAAACGTGATGCCATCGTCGTTGTGCACGACGTCCACGCCGGCGCGCAGCGCGTGGGATCCCCGCTGCTGCGACAGGTTGTTGACGACCTGGACCATCCGGTTGAGCCGTCCTTGCGGACTGGAGGAGAACGTGCCGAACGTCGCCACTCCCGCGATGCTGACCGCTGGACCAATCGGGTCGGACGACAGCGCCCGCAGATCGCTGTGGGTGAACTGGGCGCGCGTCTCGTTCACCGTCCGCGAACCGATGGTCAGCGTGTTGGCGACGGCGACGGCATGGTCGCGGTTGTCGAGACCGGCCGACGCCGACGGCGACGCGAGCCCGCCCGCGCCTCGCACGTTCGCGGCCGAGACGTCGTAGAGGCTGTACCGCACGGTCAGGTGATCGCGACGGCCGAGTCTGTGGTCGACCTTGCCGAGCACGTTCAGCGTGTCGACGGGCGTGTCGAAGAGTCCCGTGCTGACAGGTGCGCCGGGATAGCCGACCTCCGCGAGTCGCGCGTTGATGGTCGCCACGTTGGCCGGGCTGATCGTGGCCACGCCCGTCTGATCCAGGGTTCGCTGCTCGGCATTGGCGAAGAAGAACGTCTGCCCACGCACGACGGGTCCGCCGAGGCTCGCACCGTACTGCTGCTGCGACATCGGCAGCGTGGTCCCGGACAACGGGTTCGCCGCGTTGAAGCGGTCGTCGCGAACGTACGCATACCCCGTGCCCTGTCGCTGGTTGGTGCCGCTGCGGGTCACGACGTTGACGTAGCCGCCGAGCGCGCGTCCGAGTTCGGCCTGCCCGCCCGACGTGATCACCTGGAACTGCTCGACCGCATCGACGCCGTACGTCATGCCGGCAAGGCCGGCGGCATCGTCGTTGGCCGAGAGGCCGTCGACCACGAAACTGTTCGACAGGTTGCGCTGACTGCCGACCGACAGACCGACGCCTGGCACGGCCGACGTCTCGGCGAACAGCTGCGTGCTGCTGATGTTGGGAGGGGCGACGGAGGGGGCGAGCAGCGCGATGTCCAGAAAGTTCCGCCCATTCAGCGGCAGGTTTCGCACTTCGACCTCCGACATGGTCACGGCGATCTGACTGCGTGCCGATTCGAGCAGCGGAGGCTCGGCGTTCACCGTCACGAGCGCGGTGACGTCCTCGAGCGCAAGTCGCACGGGTATCTCGAACGCGCTGCCGACCGTGAGGACGAGCGACTGCGTCGTGGTGGCGAAGCCCGGGTGGCTCGCCACCAGTTCGTAGGGGCCAACCCGCAAGTAGGGGAACCGGAACCTGCCGTTCTCATCCGAGACCACGGCGGTCGCCACCTGCGTGGGGACGTGTCGAACCGTGACATCGGCGCCCGCAACGGAGGCCCCCGATGGATCCAGGATCTGTCCGGCGAGACTCGCGTCGCCGATCGTCTGCTGGGCGACGACGGGAACCGCGGCCGCCAGCAGCGTACTCGCGAGCAGCAACCTGTCAAAGCACGACATGGACACCTCTTCTCCGACCATGCGCCGTTCGTCATGCCGAGCCGGGACTCAGCCCGACGGCACGACGAGGCGTGACCGACGTCCGTGAGGGCACACGGGTGCCCTCGAGAGCGATGACGCGAACGGCTAGAGGCGAGGGGGGCGGGGGTCTGGCGCGCGTGTCGGCGCGAGGGGCTGCTCGTCGAGGTGGCTCGCGGCCGGGCGGGGCTCGACCTGCGCGAACGAAATCGCGAGGTCGGGCAGAATGCCGGGATTCGAGAACAGGGTGAACAGCGGCGGCCCCTCACACGTCCCACGCAGGACGCAGCGGTCAGACGTTGGCTGGCGCACGTCGTTCGTGCCGTGACCGGCCGCGTGGTCCTGGGGCCGGGACGCCTGATGCATGGGGCACGGCGTACCGTCTTTGGCCCGCATCGGGCAGAGGGGCGGATGGGCTGGAGTATGGCAGTCGGACGCCACGGCCACAGGTCGATGCCCGGCGCAGCAGTCCGGAGGAGCAAAGGCCGCGACCGGCGCCACCTGGAGGCAGCACCAGACCAGCACGCACAGCCGCAGACGCCTGCGCACCAGCGTCATGACACGTCACAGTAGCGGAATGGGCCGGTGCGCTGCAACACGCGCCGACGGCACCACCCGCTGCCCTTCGACGGTCGATACGGCTGTGGCCAGAACATGGTGCCGTCCGGTCAGCGAGGAGGCACCGGCGCAACCGACGCCATCTCGCGCACCCACGCCAGTATGCGTTCGTCGGGCATCAGGCCCCGGTCCGCCATCGTGAACGACAAGCCATCCAGCCGGGTCCGCAGGCCCTGTTCGATGCCTCCGAACGACAGCAGCATCGGCACGATCAGCACGCGTCGCCCCTGCGCCGTGTGGCGCTCGACCACGCCCCGCAGCTCCGCGGCGGCCGCGTCTCGAACCGGCTTCGGCGCGTCGTCTCGTACGGTGAGGTAGTCGACGCCGGCATACGGCGCCGAGGCCTGGACGCCGGTTGCGACCACCTGCAGTGCGCGCAGCCACCGGGCGTTGTCCTCATCAGGAACGGGACCGTGCGCGACGAGCACCACCGCCTCGTCCGGAGGCCTCGAGCTGATGGCGCGCGCACGGTCGACCGCGATGGCTACCACCTGGGGATGCGAGTTCAGCGCCGGCGTCATGCTGATCGGCACCGGGCTCACCACGGGCGTCGTGCCGTCGACGTGGATCGAGGCAGCCGCGGGTGCATGGCCGGCATGCTGGTCGGCTGGCGGAGGTGCCGCCGAGCCTTGGGCGGCAGCTGGGGCTCCATGCCCGTGAGCGCCGTGACTCATGCGCGCGAAGACATGCAGATCCGGCGGCATGTCCTTACGCAAGCCGAGCAGGTACTCGGTGGAGGTGATCACCGAACTGTACGACGAGACGAAGAGGGGCACCGCCACGATGCGCGAGACCTTGCGCGCGACCAGGCGATCGACCGCGGCCTGGATGTTGGCGCGCGTCGCCATGCCGAACGCGACCTCCGTGGGTTGGCCGGCATCAACCGCGCGCGCGAGTTCCTCCACGCGGGCATTCCACTCCGGTCTCCCTCCGTGGGCGAGCAGCAGGATACCGGTGGTGGGCGATTGCGCGCCGAGACAGGTCGGCGACAGACCGAAGCAGGCCGTGCCGAGCACGATCAGAGCGAGGCGTCGTGTGAGGGTCATTGTCAGTTGCTCGTCCAGTGGAGTCTGAGACCGATGCGGAACGTGCGTCCCGCTTCCGGCCGGTAGATGGGGGCGGGGCTGCCATTGGCGAGCAACACGCCGGTGTTCGGATCCTGGCTGTCGGCCAGGTTGTGCACGGACGCAAAGGCGGTGGCCCACCCACCGACGTCGCGCGACAGGTACGCATCCCAGAGCGCGAATGCCGGCGCCGACGTGTCGGTCACCGTGCCGTTGGCAGTGGCGCGCGCGGCGATCCACGAGCTGAAGAACGTGCCGCGGACGTTGGCGCGCAGGCCGTGACGCGGCGCCTGCCACGCCACACGCACGTGTCCCTGGTGGGCATGGCGGTTCGTCAGGTCGAGGTCGGTGGCCTGGTCGACCGCACGCATCGCGGTGTACGCGCCACCCAATGACCATGAGGACGAGAGCGCGACGTCGCCGTCCGCTTCCAGACCTTCGGTGCGGGCGTCGGCGATGTTCCGGTACATCAACAGCAGGCGACCAGGCGTCGGCGAGAAGGACGGGTCCACGCCCTCTCGCGCCATGAGCGCCTGCAGTTGCGCAGGCGTCGCCACGAAGCCCAGGCTGACCGAGTCGATCAGGTCGTGCACGTCATTGCGGAAGAGGTTCGCGCCAACACGCAGACGGCGCCCCCGCGACACGTACTCGGCCCCCGCCTGGTACGAGCGTGCCGATTCCGGCCGCAGGTCCGGGTTCCCGATCACCTGGTAGATGTTCGTCGGGTTGAGGAACCGGTAGTACAACTGCCCGATGTCCGGGGCACGAAAACCCTCGCCGTACGAGGCACGCGCCCGCACGGTGTCGGTCAGGCGCATCTGCGCCGCCAGCTTGGGAGACACTGCGGTGCCGAAGACGGAATGGCTGTCGACGCGGACACCAGCGGTCGTGGTGACGCGCGTCCCCAGCGAGAGCCGATGCTGCGCCCAGGCCACGGCGGTGCGTGCTTCCTGCGCACGGTCGTCACGCAGGCGGTTGATGCCGTCGTACCGGTCGTGCCACCACTCGGCTCCACCCTGCAGCTGTTGCCGCGAGCCGAGGACGTGCGAGGCCGAGATGTCGACCTTCGTCAGGCGCTCGTTGAGGGCGCCAGGGGGCAACGACGTGCCGGACGCCAGCGCAGCCGCCGACGTCTCGTCGTACAGCGCGTGGTACACACGGGCCTGCACCGACGTCAGCGGCCGCGCCATCCAGTCGACCGTGAGTCCGGCGTTCAAGGCGTCTTCATCGACATCGTCCGACTGGGGGCCGAGTTCCCCGACCGAGCGGCCCTGTGTCTCGCTCAGGTACCCGGTCGCCAGCGCCTGGATGGCGACATCGTGCGAAAGCTGAAGCCTCACCTTGGCGAGGCCGTCCGTACGCTGGTTGGGTGCGCCGGTGGTATCGAACGTGGTCGGGGTCAGGTCGAAGCCGTCGTGTTCCCGACGCTCGGCGGTGAAGAATGCCGAGAGCCGGCCACGCCGCGTGCCGCCTTCCGCCCGCGCGCTCTGATCGCCGAGGTTGCCGAAGGAGAGTGCGCCGCCGAGGTCCAGCGAACTCGTAGGCTCACGCGTGATCAGGTTGATCACGCCGCCGATGGCGTCAGAGCCGTACAGCGCGGATGAGGCGCCCTTGACCACCTCCACCCGATCCAGGCGGCCCGTCGACTGGCGATCGAGGTTGATGGCTGCGCCGCGCTTCACGCCGCGCGCACCGACGACCGGCTGGCCGTCGAGCAGCACCAGCACCTGCCGCGAGTCGATGCCCTGAATCTGTTCGCCAGCGGCGCCCGCGGTCTCGGTTCCGCGTCGAGTGAGCACCCCCGGCATCTGCTGGAGTGCGTCGGCCACGGTCACGGCCGCGCTCTCGTCCATGCGCTCACGTGTGACCACATCGACGCGCGTGTTCAATGTATCGCGCAGTTCGTCCTGTCGCGATGCCGACTGGACGAGCACTTCTTCGACGACCGGGGCGGGCCGAAGGTGGAGCGGCAGGGGGCCGACGGTCGGCAGCTGCACGGTCGCGCCATCCGCCGTGAAACCGGTCTTGAACACGCTGACCTCGTAGGCGCCTGGCGGAAGGGCCAGCCGGTAGCTCCCATCACTGGTCGACTCGGTCAGGCGCTCGAGGCCGCCGCGTGTGGCCCGCACCACGACGATGGCGCCCCTGACGGGCAGGCCATCCGCGTCGGTGACGGTACCGGTCAGCCCGGACGCCGCCGCGTCGGAGGTCGCGACCTCCTGTGCACTACCGTTGAACGTCCCGGCGCCGGTCAGGACGATGCCCATGAGGATGGCTTGCAGGAGGCGGAGAGGCAATGTTGACTTGAGAATCGGTCTCACAATGCTGCAGTCTATATACGACTCGAATGGTCGTCAATAGCAATTCTGACACGGGCGTGGGAATTCACCTGCTCTCGAACGAATGTCGGGCCGGCGGCGTCGAGTATCGTGACGCGCTCGACCGGGGCTCGGCTGACGGCGCGGAGGTAGTGAGATACTTGCTCGCCGTTCCGCGGGCGACCGCCTGCCACGGCGCACTGGGGATTGATGACGACACGATTGGCGATGGCGGTGTGTGCAGCCCTGTTGTGGGCCACGACAACCACGGGCGGGCAGGAACTCACGCCCCCGGCTCAGCGCCCCCCGTTGGCGGAGCGGGCCGCTGACCTGCCCGTACCGTTCTCCGCGGCTGAGGTCCCGCGTGAGCAAGGCGGACAGGTCGTCCCGGTGGCAGGGCCGCCCTCCTGGCTCACCGAGCGCCGCGCGTGTGAGGGGTGCCCGAAGCGCAGCGTCGGCACGGCGCTGTTCCAGACCACCGGCGTCAACGTGATCTACGGCCTCGCGAACCTCGCGCGGGGTCAGGTGACCGCGAGGGTCACGCCGAAGACGTGGTGGGCCAACATGGAGCAGGGCTGGGTCTGGGATCTCGACGATTTCGTCGTCAACCAGGTCGGCCACCCCTATCAGGGCAGCAACTACTACAACACCGGCCGCGCGAACGGCCTGAGCTTCTGGGAGTCGGCGGCCGTGACTGCCTTCGGCTCCGGCACCTGGGAGTACTACGGCGAGACGAACTTCGCGTCGCTGAACGACCTGGTCAACACGACGCTTGGCGGCGTCGCGCTCGGCGAGATGTTCCACCGCGCCGCGTGGTTGATTCGCGACACCCGCGCGACGGGACGCGGCCGACTGTGGCGCGAGATCGGCGCTACCGTGGTCGATCCGGTCACGGGCCTCAATCGCTTTCTCACCGGCGACGCGTCGCGGGTCACCGAGAAACCCGACGACATGGTCCCGTCCAGCCTGACGATGTTTTCGTCGGCCGGCGTGCTGTGGCGAGGCACCCAGTCGAGCGCGTTCGGCGCCACCGGACAGCCGTTCCTCGAGATTGATGGCTACTACGGCAACCTGACCACCGGCCGCAGTCGCACGCCGTACGATGCCTTCGCGACGAGACTCCGCTTCGGCGGGGGTGCGGCGTTCAGCGAGGCCCGCGTGCGTGGGCGGCTCATGGGGCAGCCCTTCAGGAACGGCACCGTCCAGTTCGACGTCGTCCAGACCTACGATTACCAGAACAACGACGCCTACCAGACCGGCGCGCAGTCGTTCGACGCGGCGCTGGGCATCTCGCACGAGATCTCGTCCAGGGCACGGGTGCGCGTGATGGGGTGGGGAGGGCTGACGGTGCTCGGCGCCGTGGACTCGCTGCCACTCGGTCTGACGGAACGGCCCGAGGAAGTGGAGGGTGAAGCGGGTCAGGGCGTGTCGGAGGGCCCACGCTTCTACGACTACGGGCCTGGGGGGAACTTCGGCGCCACCGCAACGCTGTCGTGGGACGACTCGCCCGTCGCCGTGATGTCGTACGATGGCCGGCACCTCTACTCGATCGACGGCGTGCGTGCGAACCACTTCCTGCAGCGCGGGCGCCTGGACGTGCTGCTGCCCGTTCGCGGCCCGGTGGGCATCGGCGCCTCCGCCGAGTACTTCGACCGGCGGACCTTCTTCCAGGATCCCGATCGGACCGAGGGCGGCTATCGCTACCCTCAGGTACGGGCCTACGTGACGTGGAACCCCGTCGCCGTGGCACCGGCGAGGTCCGTCACGGCGGCCTCCGCGCGTCCAGCGTCAGATACCACCGGCCCGGGCAGCGCCTCGCACCTCTGGCTCACCGCGGGGGGGACGTTCTCGACGCTGCGCGGCGACTGCCAGACCTGCGAAGGCGACTATCCGTACCGCCACTCCGGCGGGCTGCTGGCGAACCTGGGGTACCGCGTCAACCAGCGTATGGATGCCGGGGCAGAGGTGTTCTGGATGCCGGTCGATACCGCGGACGGCCGTGTTCGCACCACCCACGTCGACGCCGTGGCGCAGTTCCGTCCGTGGACGTCTCAGGGCTTCTTCCTGAAAGGCGGCGCGGGCATGGCCTTCGTGCGCAACTGGGTCGACGTCATCGGTTCCCCTGCGATCAACTCGAAGGCCCTGTCGGTCGTCATCGGTGCGGGGTGGGCCTTTCGGCCGGCGCAGCGGTTCGGGTTTCAGGTGTTCGGCACCCAGCACGTGGCCGCCCTCGGCGACCTGCGGACTGCGGCCGGCAGCACACCAGACGTCATGGGCAACTACTGGTCGCTGGGTGCCGGGATCGTGATTCGCTGAGCCGCGCGAGCGGCCCGCCTACGATTTCGGCGGGTACCGCCGGAGCAGATCGTGCACCGCCTCACGAAGCAGCGCCTGCCGCTTCTTGTCATCCGTGTCGGTCTTGATCTCCGCCTCGGCGACGCCGCGCCACACCACGGTGCCCTGTGCGTTCACGTCGAGCACCAGCGACCCCTGATTCATCACCTTCATCGACTGGGTGGCCGGCGCGAATGGCGGAAGGGCCCACGCCGTGGTCGAGGGCAGAAACTGCCCCATGGTCTGCCTCGAGATGTTGGTGGTCAGCAGGACGAAGTACTTGACCGTCACGTCCGGCGCGGACGTGGCCTGCTGCAGCCCGCGTGCGGCCAACTCGGTCGCCACGGCATCCAGAATGGTCGGTTCGAACCGCCGTTTCATGACCTCGGGCTCGTCATCAGGTGTGCGGACCATCTTCACGTCGCCGGGGGCTTCGGGATGCCATGCCCACGTTCGGACCGTCGTGAAGTCGAAGGCCTTGTCGTGCTCGACGCGCACCTCCACGCGTGCGAGTCCCACGTGACCTCCGAGCGCGACGGCCATCGTGATTCCCAGGGCGACGAGCTTTGAATTTGCTGGATGCATGGCGCCTCATCTGTTGCAAGAAGTGGACCGGCCGCGGGGTTGCTCGACACCGTGTCGTCCGCCGTCACCGCCGCCCGTGTCACCGCATGTTGTGAGCGCGATCCCGGCGGCCCGCGAGCGGCGGCCCCTCCATCGATGGCATCATGCACCTGCCGGGGCAGCTTGTCAGCGGAAAACCGCGGCGCCCGGCGTCCGCGCGGCGTGGCCCGTCTCTTGCTTCGCAGGAGCGAAGGAGGCTTCGGGGTCGCGATGGTCGCGTGCCGCTGAAAGGAAGGGAGTCATGAAACTTCACGTTGCAGACGGAGCAAGTCTCGTTGCGT
This sequence comes from uncultured Vicinamibacteraceae bacterium, assembly GCA_964388335.1. Classification (GTDB taxonomy): domain Bacteria; phylum Acidobacteriota; class Vicinamibacteria; order Vicinamibacterales; family Vicinamibacteraceae; genus JAEZDP01. The sequence goes on from CAYMAG010000107.1 coordinate 12,173, forward strand.
GTGCGTTGGCGGCGAGCCTGGTGGCTGCACCCGCCGGGGCCCAGTCTCAGGCACCGAGTTCCACCGACAAGGTGGAGATCACGGGTTGGGCGCTGAGCATGAGCACCGTGGCCCCCGGCGCCAACCAGACCATTCACATCACGATCAACGACTGGTCGAGTGCCTCGCAGCGCCAGCACCTGATCGAGACGTTCCTCGAGAAGAAACAGGACGGGCTGGTCCGCGAACTCGAAGACCAGCCCGAACTCGGCCGGTTCAACTTCCCCGGCTACATGGGGCCCGACCCGAACAACGTCATGCGCCTGGGTACGGACATTCGCTACGCCATGAACTTCCCCGGCGAAGACGGCGGTCGACGCATCGTCATCATCACGCCGCGCGTGATCGGCTTTCGCGAAGCGGCCAACCAGCCCCGTACGGCCGACTATCCGTTCACGCTGTTCGAGATGCGGTTCGACAGTTCCGGTAAGGGCGAAGGCAGGATGGCGTACGCCACTCAGATCCAGTTCGACAAGGAGAAGAACTCGATCGAACTCGAGAACTACTCGAGCGAACCCGTCCGCCTGAACAACCTGGAACTCGACGTCAGGAGGTAGTGCCGGCTGGCGCCGACCTAACCCGGCGCCAGGCGCGGACGCGCCGGGCTGGACGCGAAGCGGAAGCGGTTCGGGCAGGCGAACACCACCGGCGGCGCCTGCCCTGCCTCCGCCTCGTTCGACGCGTCGCGACGCTGCTACGGTGACGTGCGTTTCACGTCGGTCAGCGTGATGGGCTCGTCGGCGTAGTCGTCGAGCAGCACGTCGCCGTCGCCGGCGGGACGCACCCGCGCGGCCGCCACCATCGTCCCCTGCGCCTGACCCGTACCGTCCAGCTGAATCCGCACCAGGGCCACTTCGTATCCGGCCCGCGGCTTGGCATCTGCCTGCCCGCCGCCCAGGAAGAGCACGGGCCTGTCGGTGATCACGACGATCGCGCGGCCAGTTGGCTCGATGGTCTCGCGCGCATACCGGATCGCATAGGGCTTGCCCTCGCCGAGCACCAGCTCCCCGACTTCGGGCGCGCTCCGCAGGGCCGTGACGAAGCGTGGGTAGCCGCCCAGACGGAGCGCCTCCTCCACGGTCTTGCGATCGAACTCCGGCGTGTAGCGACCGACGCGTACTTCGAGCCTGCCCGAGACAGAGGCGGCTGCGCTCTTCGCCGTCGCCGTGGCGGTGAAGACCTCCGGCGCACCAGTCGTCGAAGGGGTCGCCTGCGACGCGACCCGGGCGGGACTACCCACGAACAGAACGGCGATCAGGAGTGTCAACAGAGTGCGCACGTCATTCTCCTCTTCGACTTACGAGCTTCTCTTCCACCGGCTGATGGACAGGGGCGCGCCGCTGTCGTCGCGGGTCGACAGTGTGAGCACCTCGGCGGTGACTTCCCAGTGACGTGGCCGATTCGGCGCGAGTGGCCCACCGCCCGTGGCATAGGAGGATGGCTGCCCTTCGAGGACGTAGGTGAGCGTGCGGTGCTGCAGGTCGATGACCGTCTGCCCGCTCGTCGAGATGACGCCGTCGCGGATGTCGATGCCGGCCGCCCGCAGCAGGTCCGACGAACTCTCGTCGGCACGGAGTTCCATCGTCAGGTTGCCGAAGTCGTCGTAGTTCAGCACCCCGGACCCCTTCAGCAGAATCGGCTCCCGCCCGGGCGGACGCACCTCGAACGACTCGAGCGTCCAGCGGCCAGCCAGATACTTGCGCGCTTCGGCAAGCGTGCCGGGGCCGCTGGCCACGCTGCCGACAGGGAGGGGCCGTGTACGCGGCGCGGCGTGGCAGGCGGTCGTCGCCGCGAGCAGCGCCGCCAGACCTGCCACCCTCCACCCACCCGTCAGCACACGAATCGACGTCATCGCCTGATCCCTTTCTCGCATCGCCGTCTTCGTTGCGGCGACACCGCAACCACTCGAGGTGCGTCGCAGGTGGCGCACGACGGATGCGTCACAACATACGGTGAGTGCGCGACCACTGGCAAGC
>CAYMAG010000107.1:14287-15502 GCA_964388335.1 uncultured Vicinamibacteraceae bacterium
GTCCTGCTCGCCTCTCACACGCTCGCGGCCCAGACCAAGACGTTCCAGGGTGACTCCGTCACGGTGGCGGCCACCATCGAAGCGATCGATACGACCACCCGGACGCTGACCATCAAGGACGACCGCGGCTTTCACGAGACGATCGAGGTGTCCCCGGAGATGAAGCGGTTCTCGGAGCTGAAGGTGGGGGACCGCATCACCGCGCGCTACTACGAGAACGTGGTCGTCCGCTTGAAGAAGCCCGGCGAAGCCGCCGTGGACGTCGATACGGGGGCGCTCACGCGGGGCGCCGGGAACACGCCCGCAGGAACCGCCGCCATGCAGCGAACCATCACGGTGACCGTGACGGCGATCGATCCGAAGGCATCGTCGGTGACGGTGACGGGACCGAACGGCTATGTCTACAGCCGCAGAGTGACCGACAAGAAGGCGTTCGCTCAACTGAAGGTCGGAGACATGCTCGACATGACCTGGACCAACGCGGTGTTGATCTCGGTCGATCCACCGAAGAAGTAGACTGCGCACGACGCGCCTGAACGAAGACCCTTCCGGAATGATCACTACGTCGGGGACGCGCCATGCGGCAACCAACGATCCTCCTCGCGGATGATCACTCGATGGTTCGTGAGGGTCTCGTGCTCCTGCTCGAGGCCAACGACTTCGACGTGGTCGGCGCCGTTGGCGACGGCCGCCTCCTCATCGACGCGGCCAGGCAGCTTCGACCTGATGTGATCGTGACGGACCTGTCGATGCCAGGGCTGAGCGGCCTCGATGTGCTGTCGCTGCTCAAGGCCGAACGTGCCGACACCAAGGTGGTCGTCGTCACGATGCACGACGACCCCGAGTTGGCCGTGCGGGCGATGCGGGATGGCGCGTCCGGCTACCTGCTGAAGCATGCGGCGGGGGAGGAATTGGTGAGCGCCATTCGCCAGGTGCTGCTGCACCGGGTCTACCTGACGCCCGCCCTGACGCAAGGCGTCATGGAGTTGATGGCCCGGCCACGGGACGCGCCGCGGCACGAGCTGACGCCGCGACAGCTCGACGTGCTGCGTCTGATCGTCGAAGGACGGCGCATGAAGGAGATCGGGGCCGCGCTCAACCTGTCCACGAGGACTGTCGAATCGCACAAGTACGACATGATGGAGGCCCTCGGCGTGCATTCCACGGCGGAACTCGTCAGGTACGCCATCGAGCATCGCCTGTTCGTGGATTGAG
>CAYMAG010000108.1:0-5119 GCA_964388335.1 uncultured Vicinamibacteraceae bacterium
CATGAAGCATGAAGCATTACTCCACCACCCACGTGTCCTTGCTGCCTCCGCCCTGCGAGGAGTTGACCACCAGCGAGCCCTTGCGCAGCGCCACCCGGGTGAGTCCCCCGGGCACGATCGTGACGCGCTCGCCCGCGAGGACGTAGGGACGCAGGTCCACGTGACGCGGCTCGACGCGTCCATCGATGAAGCAGGGCGCGCAGGACAGATCGAGCGTCGGCTGCGCGATGTAGTTGCGCGGGTTGGCGAGGATGCGTTCCCTGAACTCGTCCCGCTGCTTCGCCGTGCTGTGCGGTCCGATGAGCATGCCGTACCCGCCCGACTCGCCGACCGCCTTCACGACCAGCGACTCGAGCCGCTCGAGCACGTGCTGGCGCTGCGAGGCGTCGTCCAGCAGATATGTTTCGACGTTGTCGAGAACGGGCTCTTCGGACAGATAGAACCTGATGATGGCCGGCACATAGGTATAGACGGCCTTGTCGTCGGCCACACCAGTGCCAATTGCGTTGGCCAGCGCGACGTTGCCGGCGCGGTACGCATTGAACAGCCCGGGGACGCCGAGTTGCGAGCCGACACGGAATGCCAGCGGGTCGACGAAATCGTCGTCCACGCGGCGGTAGATGACGTCCACGCGCTGCGCACCCGACGTGGTTCGCATGTACACCACGTTGTCGTGGACGAAGAGGTCGCGGCCCTCGACCAGCTCGACCCCCATCTGCCGCGCGAGAAAGGCATGCTCGAAGTACGCCGAGTTGAAGACGCCCGGCGTGAGCAGCACGACGGTGGGCGAGGCGTTGTTCGGCGAGGCGAGTTCCCGCAGCGTCCGAAGCAGATCGAGCGCATAGTGGTCGATGGGGCGCACGTTGTAGCGGGCGAGCAATCGCGAGAACGTCCGCTTGGTCACCGCCCGGTTGGCGAGCATGTACGACACGCCGCTCGGCACCCGCAGGTTGTCTTCGAGGACGGCGAAGCGGCCGTCGGGCAGGCGAATGAGGTCGATGCCCGCGACCGACACGTAGCGATCGCCCATGACGCGCAGGCCCCGCATCTCGCGGCGATAGTGCGGGCAGCTGAAGACCAGGTCGCGCGGGACGACGCCTTCCCGCAGGATGCGGCCCTCGTGATAGATGTCACGCAGGAACATGTTCAGCGCGGTGATGCGCTGGCGCAGTCCCCGCTCGACCACGTCCCAGTCGGCTCCGGGGATGATGCGCGGCACCAGGTCGAACGGAAAGATGCGCTCGGTGCCCTGCTTGTCGCCATAGACGGTGAAGGTGATCCCCTGGTGCAGGAACGCGCGGTCGGCCACCTGCTGCCGGCGCTCGAGTTCCTCGACCGGAAGGACGCAGAGTTGCTTGAAGAGCGTGTCGTAGTGGGGCCGCGGCGCACAGGGCGCGGCGAACATCTCGTCGTACGCCCGGCCGAGCGGATACTGGTCGAACGGCGGCGACAGAAGCGACTGTCCGTCAGAGTGGGCTGGCGGCATGCGACAGTATAGGGCCTGACGGGAGGATGGATGCGGATTGTCGTTGCAGGCGGGACGGGCTTCCTGGGCGACGCGCTCGCGTCGGCGTGCGTTGCCGCCGGGGACGAGGTGGTCGTGCTCACGCGGACTGCACGAACGCCCCGCGGTGGGGTGTCGTTCGCCCAGTGGAACCCGGGGACCGACGCGTCCACGTGGGCGATGGCCGTCGACGGGGCCGACGTGCTCGTCAACCTGGCCGGTGCCTCGATTGCCGACGGGCGCTGGACCAACCGTCGAAAGGTCGGGATCTGGGACAGCCGCCTCGTCGCCACCCGCGCCCTCGCAGAAGCCCTCGCGTTCGTCGAGCGCCCTCCGGCGCGGGTCATCAGCGGGTCGGCCGTCGGGTACTACGGGTCACGCGGGGATGAATTCCTGACCGAGGAGTCGGCGGCCGGCTCCGACTTCCTGGCGCGCCTGTGCGTGGCGTGGGAAGCGGCCGCGCAGACGATGGCCAGCGAACGGACGACGATCGCCTGCATCCGCACCGGTCTGGTGCTGGCGCGGCACGGCGGCGCGCTGCCTCGGATGGCGCTGCCGTTCAAGCTGGGAGGCGGCGGGGTCGTCGGGAGTGGCTCGCAGTTCATGTCGTGGATTCACCTCGACGACTGGGTGGCCCTCGTTCGACACCTGATGACGACCACCGACAGCGGCGCCTGGAACCTGACCGCACCGGCGCCCGTGACCAATGCCGAGTTCACGAAGGTGCTGGCGCGCGTCCTCCACCGGCCGGCGCTGGTGCCGGTCCCGGCATTCGCGCTACGTCTGGCCCTGGGCGAAATGGCCGATGCGCTGCTGCTCGCGAGTCAACGGGCGGCGCCGGCGCGTGCGCTGGCGGAGGGCTGCGCCTTCCGCTACTCGACGCTGGACGCGGCGCTGCGCGCGGTGTACGCGTAGGGGCCGCCGTCACTTCCTGCCCAGGTGCAGCAGGTTCGCCATCAGCGTGTACGCGCCTTCCGTGCCTGCCGGAAGCTGACGCCAGAGGTTCAGGCCGACATAGACCCAGCGTCCCTCCCCGACGCGGGCCTCGACCAGCGCGCCGCGTCTGGCCCCCGGGTTGTTCGGGTACGAGTCGGTCATCTCGAGCAGGTCGACATAGCGCTCGTCGGCCTTCGCGCTGTCGAAGAAGTAGAGCCCACGCTCCTGCACCCAGTCGGCCCACGTCGCCTCGGTCACGCGGTTGGGCGTCGTGAAGACCGGGTGGTCGGGTACGAGGATGGTTACCGGTGCCCGCTCGTCCGTCACGCGGTTGCTGCTCACCTGGCCCGGGTACGGCCCATGCTGCGCCTGGTTGAACTCGAACTTGTTGTACTGGACGATGACCGTGCCCCCCGACGCGGCGTAGTCGAGCAGACGCTGGTTGTACGCGCGAAGGTCGGCGCGCCTCTCGTACGCCCGGACTCCGGTCATGACTAGGTCGTACTTCGAGAGGTCGCCATGGGCCAGTTGCTCGGGCGTCAGCAGTTCGACGCCGGCGCCCAGCTGGATGAGCGCTGGTGGCACGAGGTCGCCGACGCCCATGATGTAACCCACGGTCACACCCGCAATGGGCTGCAGGTCGAGCACGCGCAGGCTGCCTGCGGCATCGGCCACGAGATGGCGCCGCTGGATGTGCGGATACTCGATCGTCTCGTAGCCCTTGTCGTACCGCTGCGTGGCGACACCGGCCACGGCCCGCACGTCGTAGCGACCCGCCTTCGTGCCCGGGCCGGGCGTCACCTGGAACCGCACGGTCAGCGATTCGTCCTCGCGTGCGAACGCGACAGGCGAGGACGCCGGCGCGCTGGTCCAGCCGGCCGGCAGCTCGAGCGCCACGTCCGCCGTGGCCCTGCCCTTCGCGTGGTTGGTGACGGTCACGCGCAGCTCGCGCGGCTGGGCAGCACCGGGGAAGGCGACGACGTCGCTGCCGAGCCTCACGGCCAGCGCCGGCACCACGAGCAGCTCATGACGCTTCTCGCCGCTGAAGACATTGCCTTCGTTGCGATACTGCACGGGCAGGTCGAGTTCCTGGTCGTGCCCCGCGACCGCCAGCGTCACGCGTGCGCGGAACGGTGTCGGCTCGAAGGGCAGGCCGAAGGGCGCCTCCGGATCGAAGTCGTAGTAGTCGCGGTCGGGCAGGCGCTTCCAGTAGGCCGTCGTCAGGCGAGAGGCCTCCGGAACTGTAAGGTCCACCTCACACGTGTAGGGAACGGGTCGTACGATCTCCGCACCGCCGCAGGTGGCCGACCCTTCGAAGCCGCTGAACGCCACCTCTTTCACGCCGACGCCATCCGCCGCGCCGGCGTAGGCGCGCAGCGACAGCTTCACGCTCTGCCCGGCCACGATCAGCCCGTCATCGGCGAGCAGGTCGAACCTGAGGCCGGCGGCGATTCGCAGGGCCTCCTCTGCTTCGCGTTCCTTCCGCTCGAGGCGGAGGTCGATCTCGTAGGCCTGATCGGTATCCGGCTGCATGTTCGGCAGCTGCCGGCGCAGAGCGCGCACCGTGGTGAGCGCCTGTGCGAGCACGGGCACCGTCGCCGCCACTCCCTTCGTCTCGAAGACGAACTGCGCGTTGCGCACCTGGCCCTCGAGCGCCTCGAGCGCCAGTGGGAGGGCCGGCGATCCGCCGCGTCCGAAGCGGGCGAGACTCCGGATGCGCGTGTCGACGCCGGCCATCATGTCCCTGTTCAGGTCGGCGGGCGGCGCCGTGAGCACCGTGTCCTGCAGCACGTACTGCCTGGGCTGGGGACCGGGCAGCGAGTAGATCTGTGACATGCCCTGACACTTGTGCATGCTGCGTGCGTGAGACCCCAGCTCGTTGTAGGTCGTGCCGAGCAACGGGTCGAAGTGGTTGCCGTCCACGGTGCAGATCTGCTCGGGCGGCGCCGAGAGCGGCATGCCGCCGAAGAAAGGGGCGGTGTAATAGAACTTCGCGGCCTGCCACGGTTTCAGGCCCTCGGTGATCTGGTCGGGGAACCTGGCCGGATCCGCCGCCGCACGGAACGCCTCGGCGGTGATGGCCGACGACGCCTGGTGGTGCTGTCCGCCACCGCGTGTGTGATCCCAGATGAAGCCGACGATGACATCCGGCCGGATGGCGCGAATGAAGCGCACGTAGTCCTCGAGGATCTTCTCGCGGTTCCACCGCTCGTACGTCTCGTCGCGGCTGAACGAGAAGCCGAAGTCGACGGCACGCGTGAAGTACTGCTCGGCACCGTCGACGCGGTGAGCGGCAAGCAGCTCTTCGGTGCGCAGCACGGCCAGGGCTTCGAAGAGTTCCGGCCCGATTTCGTTCTGGCCACCGTTGCCGCGCGTCGCGCTGACGAGCGTCGTCCGCATGCCGTCCCGGTGCCGGTACATCGCCAGCAACGCGGTGTTCTCGTCGTCGGGATGCGCGGTCGTCATCATGAGCGTGCCGACGTTGGCCAGCCGGCGCAGCATCAGGCCCAGCGCGTCGTGGGCCGGACGCTCGGCGACGGGTTGAACGCGGTACTGCGCGCCGGACGTCGTGTTGAGCGCGAGCACGAGGCCGACGATGCAGAGAGCGACCCGCGACGGGCGACGACGGGGGCGATGGGCGATGACTGATGGAGACTGAAGGGTCATGGAGGTATCTGC
>CAYMAG010000108.1:5219-15309 GCA_964388335.1 uncultured Vicinamibacteraceae bacterium
GACGGGGGCGATGGGCGATGACTGATGGAGACTGAAGGGTCATGGAGGTATCTGCAGGTCCGATGATTCAGTACATTCAATAACACACGCGAAGACACGGCGAGGCACCGCATGGAACGAGCCCGTAGCCCGCAGCCCGTAGCCTGCAGCCTGCAGTCTGCAGTCTGTCGACGCGTGCCCCGCGGCCGGCGTGCAAGAATCGGGCATGCCAGAGTCGGATATCGATCGGCTGATTCGAGAACTCCATCAGTTCGACGAGGGGACGACGCCCGCCTCGGTGGACGGGGACGAGAACGACACCGGCGGCGCGGCCGAAGAGGCACCTCCGACGCACGGCGCCATGTCGTTCGACGGTGACGCGTCGCCCCTCGGGGACTGGTGCCGCGACGTCGTCACCCGCAAGGGCAGCGACCTGCTGCTGGTGGCGGGGGCGCCCGCGTCGGCGCGTATCGAGAAGCGGGTCGAGTCGCTGGGCGGACCCGCGCTGAACGGGCCTGCGATCGAGCGGGCCGTCCTGCCCGTCCTGCCGCCGCACGCCCGGCGTCTGTACGAGGCTGACGGCATCGCCGACGCGTCGTTCGCCCTCGCGGGCATCGGACGTTTCCGCGTGAACCTCCACCGGGAGCGTGGCCGGGCCGCCGCCACGATTCGTGCGCTCCCGCGCCGCGTGCCGGCGCTCGATTCGCTGGGCCTCCCGCCCCAGGTCCAGCAGCTGGTCGAGCTTTCGAGAGGTCTCGTGCTCGTCGGCGGTGCCACGGGGTCGGGCAAGACGACGACGCTCGCGGCCATGGTGGATGCGATCAACCGCAGACATCGACGCCACATCATCACCATCGAAGACCCCATCGAGTACGAGCACACCCATCGGCAGTCGCTCGTCGAGCAGGTGGAGATCGGCGTCGACGCGCCCGACTACCCCACCGCCCTTCGCGCGGCGCTGCGTCAGATGCCGGACGTGCTCGTCGTGGGCGAGATGCGCGACCCCGAGTCGATGCACCTGGCTGTGACCGCGGCCGAGACCGGCCATCTCGTCATCTCTACGCTGCACACCACCGACGTCACGTCGACCGTGGCGCGCATTGCCGATGCCTTTCCTCCAGAGCGACAGCCGACGATACGGCAGGAGATCGCCATGGCGCTCGGCGCCGTCCTGGTGCAGGCGTTGCTGCCGCGTGCCGGCGGAGGGCTGGTGCCGGCCGTCGAGCTGCTCATGGTGCAATACGGCGCACGGCGGCACGTGCGGAAGAACCAGCTGCACCACCTGCATCAGGAGATCACCATGACGCGCCGCTTCGGGTCGGTGACGTTCGAGGAATCGCTCGCCGCGCTCGTGCGCAGCGGCCAGGTGGACGCCGACGTGGCGCGGACGCGCGCGGGACACCCCGAGGAGTTGGAGCGCCTGCTGGCGGGGGGATGATCCGCGCCTCGGCGAGGATTCCGGAAGGCCCGTCTCGGCGAGACGTGCCTTACCTGATCCCGGTGGTGAGCAGGCCGGGGGCTGGTGCTTTCACCTGCGCGTCGAAGCGCCGGGCGGCACGAGCACGTTGGCCATCAGCAGTCCCGCGGCAATCGCGACCGCCGTCAGAATCATCGTGAACGCCGTGGCAATGCCGGTCAGCACGTTCTGGTCCAGCAGGCTCGCCAGCGAGCGATAGCCGATGCTGCCGGGGACGAGCAGCAGGACACCCGGCACCAACGGCACGCTGGCGGGCCCGTAGCCCCGGCGTTCGTAGACGTTGGCCATGACCCCCACGACGAGCGATCCGATGGACGCGCCCAGGGCCGGCCCGAGTCCGACAGCGCCGAGGCGCACCGATCCGTATCCCAGGAGGCTGGCCAGCAGCACCCAGCCCAGGTCCCTCGGACGGGCACGCAGGTAGACGCCGAAGGAGAATGGCGCGATGAGCAGCGCCAGCCACAGCGTCCAGTCGGGCAGCACTACGGGATTGACCGATACCGCCGCCCCGGCCATCGCGGCGGCCACGCGGTGGCCCACGGCCACCCCGAAGGCCATCGCGATGAAGACGATGAACGCCCCGCTCAGGCGCGCGGTGCCGGATGCGAGGTGGCGACTGGCGAGTTCGGTCATGGCCAGCGTCAGCGTGAGGCCGGGCAGCAGCACGATCACGCCGGCGAGCGTGGCCGTCGAGACCGAGACCGTGACGCCGCCCACCGTGGCGACGAGCGACACGAACGCGGCGACGACCATCGACGCGACGAGTTCGTAGACGTGCGAGGCGTGCGGCAGTCGTCTCGACGCGAGGGCGAGCAGGCCGACGAGCAACCCCGCGACACCTGCGACGGTCACCTCGGGCATGCCTCCTTCCAGCACACGGCAGACCGTTGCCGACGCCACGCCGCACGTCAGCAAGCGCAGCACGCGTCCGTACGGAGGCGGCGCCGCAATGATCGCGTCGATGCGCACCGACCCATCTGCCGGTGTGATCGCGCCGGCGTGCAGCGCGCGTGTGACCTCGTGGAGTTGCGCGAGCCTGCCGAGCTGGACGTCTCCCGGGAAGACGCGGATGAGGTGCGTGACCTGCCGCTCGGGACGTCCGAAGGCCGCGAAGATGGAGGTTGGGGTGGTGAAGAACTGCGCCTCGAGCCCCAGTCGCCTCGCGGCGCCGCTGAGCGCGTCCTCCAGGCCCTCGGCTGCGAGCCCGTTGCTGTGGAGGGCCTTGCCGAGCCGCAGGAGGAAGCCGACGGCGGCATCGCGTTCGGCGGCCGGATCGCTCACGGCCCGACCAGTCTGGCCCGTTCGATCACGGCGCCCTCGAGCATGCCGTCAACGAGGGTCATGCCTGCCGTCACGGTGCCAATGACGGTGTAGGCGTTGTCCAGACGCGGGTTGTCGACGAGGTTGATGAAGATCTGGCCGTCACCCGTGTCGCGGCCGCGCGTCGAGATGCCCACGCTGCCTCGGACGTGGGACAGATGGCTGCGCTCGTCGCGCGTGAAGCGGTCGGCACCGGCGTACTCGTTGGCGCCGGGGCTGCCACCCTGCACCACGAAACCGGGCGCCACGCGGTGAAAGGTGAGTCCGTTCCAGGCACCTGCGGCGACCTGCCGCGCGAACCGCGCCACGTTGACGGGCGCCTCGCGGGATGCCAGACGAATCGTCACCTCGCCGAGGCCGCGCAGCGTCAGCACCACCTGCTGCGTCTCGAGGCGCGCGATCTCGTCGAGTGAGGGCAGCGGCTCACGCGCGAGCGGGGGCGCGGGCTGAAGCGCGGCACGGCGTCCGGCGCGCGTCTCGATGTGGCGCGCAATCCGCTCGGCCACCACGCGGTCCGCGTCGTCGAGCCAGGGGCGAAGGGCGTCACTCACGGTGGCGTCACCCACTTCCTCCAGGCGGTCGATCAGCGCCAGCCTGGTATCGCGGGAGGTGTCACGACCACCGCCTGTCAGGCGCGTCAACGCCGCGAGCAGCGCCGCCTGCGCCTCCTCGCGACGCGGGGTGCCCTCGAGCGTGCGCGCTGCAGTCAGGACGAGCTGATAGTCGTTCGAGCCCAGCGCCTCGATGCGTAGATCGTCACTTTCCCTGTGACCCGCCGCCGACAGGCCCGCCAGCGCCGCCTCACGCACATTTGGGTGCATGTCGCGCGCCAGCACACGCAGCACGGCGATCTGCACGCCCTCGCCTGCGGCGCGAGCGGCGTACATCCGCACCTGCCACACGTCACTGCGCGCGGCGTCCTCCACAGGCCCTGCCGCCAGCGCCGGGGACGTGCGGGCCAGCGCGACGAGGGCGTGACCGAACACGTGCCACGAGCCTGGCGCCGGCGGGGCGGCGGCCATGATGGCGGCGCAGGTCGTACACGCACGCGCGTTCCCGAGCGCGTCGATGGCCGCGAGCCTCACGTGCGGGTTGGCGTCGACCAGCGCCTGCGTCGCCAGTGATGGCCATCTGTCACCGGCGCGCTGCACGACGGCGTGGCGCACGAGCCACGACTCGTCCTTCAGCCAGCCGAGCGCCGAGGCCTCCGTGGTGGATGGCGCGGGCGCCAGCGACAGCATCGCGATGCGGCGGACCTCGGCGTCGACGTCGGTTACCATTGCCTGACGCGTGGCCGGTGACGCGGCGTCGAGCGCCGTGATCCCGGACGCAGCCAGTCGCCGGACGCGCGCGGCGACGACCGGCGCGACCACTGACGATGCCTCGCCGCGGCCGGTGCCGAGAAGCCCCTCGAGCAACTCCACCAGTGCCTCACACGGCGCGCGATCGCGGGCACACCCCCGGGCGAGCGCTTCGGCACCGCGTGCGACGCCGATCAGGGTGAACACCGACGGACGCGACGCTGTCGACGCCGCTGGCGCGACGAGGCGCTGCAACGCCGTCACCGCATCGGTCCGGTCGACGGACGGGCCGTACGGCAGCCGTCCGAGACCGGCAGCTATGGCGCCCCGCACCCCGCCGTCGACCTCGACGGCGAGACGCGCCGACAACGTCCGGAACACCTCCGGCGTGGCGTCCACCGTCACGGCCGACTGCGCGAGGGCATGGGCCGCCTCGATGCGCACCTCGAGCGACGGGTCGTCGAGCGTCCCGGCCATGCGGGGAATGATCGCCGGGTCTTCGAGCCGTCCCAGCGCGCGCACGGCCTGCAGCCGCACCGCCACGTCGGCATGCGTGAGTCCTGCCACGAGTGTCGCCAGCTGCGCCGGCGTCGAGGCCCGCGCGTCCTCGGCGTCGAGCAGCGCCTGCCTGGCGGCCGGCACGTCGCTCGGGAGGGATGGCGGACCCGGCGGAGGCTGGACGACACCGAGCAGCACCGCCGTGAGGCCGGTCGCCACGTGAAGGCTCATCGCACTGCCGACGACAGCGTGCGCCGGTCATCCGGCGACATGGCGAACACCCCCGAGTACTCGAGCATCTGTGTCGCCAGGTCGCGCGGGTACGTGATGTCCACGTCGACGACGCCGCCGCTCTCGTCGTGCACCAGACTCAGCTTCGGCATCACGAAGGCCGTGTAGGTTGGCAGGTCGAGCGCATCGACACGGGCGACGACCTCGTCGCGCAGTGCTGCGTCGAAGTGGGTTCCGTACGTCTCGAAGAGCGAACGGGCCGTGTCGTAGAGGCCTTCGGACTTGATGCGCTGAACGACGGCCAGCATCCGGGCCACGCCCTCGCGGAAGGCCCCGGCGTCGACCATGACGTAGTACGTGCGGCCATCGCGCTCGCGCCGCTCGATGGCCGTCGTGTGAGCCATGAGCCAGTGCACGATGGCCTGGCGGTTGCGCATGTGATCCTCTTCGAGCTGCGTCCCGACGCGGACCCGGCGCAGCTGCACCATCGCATTGCGGGCGTAGCCTTCGTACTCGGCGAGGACGACGTCGGCGTGAGCGTCCGCGTCGACGAGGCCGAGTTCGACCATCACGGGATCGGCGATGAAGTACAGCGCGATCAGATCCGAGCGAGTCTCCTCGAGCGTCGAGTACTGCTCCTCGAGCACTTCCTGTGGCGGACGCTCGATGTGTGGCGCCATTCGTCCGGAGCCGTGTCCGATCACCTCGTGCAGGTTGGTCGCCAGCTCACTCGCCAGTCCCTGGCAGCGCTCGGCGCGCTCCAGTTCCTCGGGCGACCAGCAGAACTCCGCCTTCAGGCTGTGCGGCTGCGACGCTTCGTAGGCGGCAATCACGTTCGACAGCGACACCGACTTGCTGCCGTAGATCTCGCGAATCGCCTCGTCGTTGGGCAGGTTGATGCCGATTGCCGTCATCGGGCCCGCATCGCCGGCTTCGACCACGACGTCGATGGCCCGGGCAGACACGCCGACCACCTCCGACCGTTTGTATGCCGCGTCGTAGGGCATCTGCTCTTCGAACCACCGGGCATGCGCCGCAATGCGACGCATCGCCTCCGTGCGCGACGGGTTCTCGTAGTAGACGAGCGACTCCCACGCTGCCTTGCGCCCGCGGGCGTCGAGGTAGACCTCGATGAAGCCGTTGATGGTGTCCACGCGCGACGCCGCGTCCTCGACCCACGCCACGTCGTACGCCCGACGGTCGGCATCGCGTCCGGTCTCGTAGTAGCGAATCAGCGCATCGAGGGCCTGTCTCGTCGCCGACGGCGCGAACTCCCGGGCGTCGGTGAGGTGTGACACGATGCGCCGGATGGTCTCGCCATAGCGGCCGCCGACGCGGTACACCTCTTCCCGCAACGCCCCCCCCTCGTCACGGACGAGACGTGAGTTCAGCGCGTGCGTCTCGTCGAACGCGTCGAGATCGGCGAGTGTGACGTTCGCGTAGAGGTTGTTCGCGCTGGCCGTGAGGATGTCTTCGCCCGGGCCGGGGTTCTTGCTGGTGACCATGGGCCGCCACTGCCCGTCGAAGAGATCGCGGCCATGGCGGTCCATGAAGGCCGTGACCGTGGCGCAGTCGGCGAGCGGCAGGGCCACGCCGCGGTCGGCAAGGGTCTGCAGCGCTTCACCGAACGCTGCGGCGGGGAGATCGAGCGTGAACTTGCGCGACGTCAGGTGCTCGTACGGCCCCGAGTTGATCCAGAAGAGCTTCAGGTAGGTGTCGACGGCAGCCGCGACGCGCTCGTCGAGTGTCTGGCGATGGCTGTACACCGTCTCCAGCAGGTCGCGCAGCACGAGGGCATGCTCGTAGCGCTGGTCGAAGTAGATGTCACGCCCGGCGAGCGCGGCCTGGTACAGGTGCCACGCGAGCATCTTCTCCTGCAGCGTCAGCTCCCTGAAGCCTTCAGCGTGGAGTTGGACGACGGCCGCCGGTCCAACACGTTCGAGCAGCAGCGACTCGTCGGTCACGGGTGCGGCCCCGTCGGCAGGGTGATGCGGTCGGCCTGCCGCGGCGTCTCCACGGTCCAGCCGAACTCTCGTTCGATCGAGGTGCGGAGCACCGTCATGCTGTCGATTTCACCATGGACGAGGTACGTGCACAGGGGCGGTCGGCTGAAACCCTTCAGCCAGCGCAGGATCTCGTCGTGATCGGCGTGGGCCGACATCTGATCGTTGCGCAGGATGCGCGCGCCCACATGCACCACCTGGCCGTGAATCTTGACGAAGCTCGCGCCGTCGACCAGCTGACGTCCGCGCGTGCCCGGTGCCTGAAAGCCGACGAAGAGCACGGTGTTGCGCGCATCGGGCAGGAAGCGCTTGAGGTGATGCAGCACGCGGCCGCCGGTCGCCATCCCGCTGGCCGAGATGATGATCGCCGGGCCCTCGCTTTCGGTCAGCGCCTTCGATTCCTGCGCCGAGTCGATTATCGTGAGCCGGTTGGTCGAGAACATCGGCTCGCCGCGGCGCGTCGGCCGCACCTCCTCGTCGAGTTCCGCGGGATGACTGGTGTAGAAGACCAGCGCGGCGCGCGCCATCGGGCTGTCGACGAACACGGGCATCGAGGGGATGCGCTTCTCGCGCTCGAGCCGCTCGATCCAGTACACCAACTCGCCCGCGCGACCGATGGCGAAGGACGGGATGACGAGTTTGCCCCCGCGCCGCCACGTCTCGCCAATCACCTCGGCGAGTGCCGCACCGTCATCGTCTGGCGGGTGCGAGCGGTCGCCGTAGGTGGACTCGAGCAGCAGGACGTCGGCTTCCGTCACGACGGTGGGGTCGGGCAGGATGGGACGAGCGTAGCGCCCGAGGTCGCCGCCGAACAGGAGCGTGCGCGGCGCGTCGTGGTCCAGCGTGACGCGGATGAACGACGAGCCGAGCAGGTGGCCCGCAGGGAGGAACTCGGCCTCCACGCCCTCGGCGACCGGCACGCGGACGCGGTACGACACGGGCTGCAGCATGGTGAGCGTGCGCAGCGCGTCGGCCTCCGTGAACAGCGGCAGGGCCGGATGGTGCCGGGTGTACCCGTGCTTGTTGGCCTGTCGCGCGTCCTCTTCCTGGATACGCCCGGCGTCCGGGAGGATGAGCGAGCACAAGTCGCGGGTGCCCGGGGTACAGAAGATGCGTCCCTTGAAACCGGCGGTCACGAGCCGAGGCAGGAGGCCGCAGTGGTCGAGATGGGCGTGGGTGAGGAGCACCGAGTCGAGCGACGCGGGAGAAAGCGGCAATCCCTGCCAGTTCCGCTCCCGCAATGCCTTGAGGCCCTGGAACTGCCCGCAGTCGACCAGCACCTGCCGGCCCGTCGAGGTCGTGAGCAGGTGCTTCGAGCCGGTCACCGTCTGCGCGGCGCCGAGGAAGGTGATGTCGGCCACGTGATCTCCTGCGGGCGGCGCCCGATACCGGGTGCGGCGGGCTGCGCTGCGGTCGGTATTCTATACTGCCGGTTCGGGCCTCCCGACTGAGGCCGAACGCCGGGTGCGTGCAGGCGACGCCTCGGCAGCGTTTGTTCCTGAAAGGAGGCAGCAACACTGATGCTCATACGACAGACCGTACTCGTGCTCGGAGTGCTCGGAGTGCTCGCGTGCGCAGGGTCCGCGCATGCCGACGTGACGCTCGTCGCCCAGATGAAGGGCAAGATGATGGGGATGAACGCATCCGGGGAGACCATCACTTACATCAAGGGCAACAAGATGCGCACCGACCAGACCATGGGTCGTGACAAGACCAGCACCATCATGGACGTGGACGGCGGGCGCATGATCACCATCCACCACGGCAAGAAGGAGGCCGAGGTGTGGAACATGGCTGACCTGTCGGCCTCGCTGCAGAAGAGCGGTGTGGACGTGACTGGCGCGGACGTGAAGATCACGCCGACCGGCGAGACGAAAGAGATCGCCGGGTATCAGGCGGCCGGACACGACGTCTCGGTGTCGGTGGATGCCGGGGTCCCGGACGCGCCGATCAAGATGACGATGACGATCAGCGGACCGGCCTACCTGTCGACTTCTGCGCCTGGCGTGGAAAGCTACACGAACTTCTACCAGAACGCCGCGGAGAAGGGCTTCTTCTTCGGTGACCCACGCGCGGCGCGTGCACAGCCGGGCAATGCCCGCGGCATGATGCAGATGTACCGCGAGATGGCATCGAAGGGCATCCCGCTGGAGTCGAAGCAGACGGTCAAGATGTCGGCCAGCGGGCCGATGGCCGGACTGCTCTCGAAGATGGGTGGCGGCGAGATGGCCACGACCGTCACCAAGGTGTCCGACGAGCCTCTCGAAGAGGCGCTTTTCGAGATTCCCGACGGCTACAAGGTCAAGGAGCAGAAGGTCAAGTAGCTTGCCTGCGCTCGTCGATGCCCTGCAGACCGAACCCGGCGTTCTGGCCGTCGAGCTTCGCCCGCCCCGCGCGGAGCTCGGCGCCGTTGCCGGGATGGACGCCTGGATCGATACCTACCATGCCGTGCGGCGCCTCGTACGGCAGGGTCACCATGTCTGCCTCACCGACAGCGCCGTCGGCGCACAGGAAGAAGACAACCTCAGGCATCTCGTGCTCAACCTCGGCGACGACGTGGACCGCCAACGCATCGTCCCGTTCCTGACGTCGAAGCACACGCTCGACTACTGCCTCACGTACGCGGATCGCGCGCAACAGCACGGCTTCCCGTCGCTCGTCGTCCTCGGCGGCGATCAGGCGGTGGGCGTGCCGCGCTGTGTCTCGCATGCGTGGGAGCTGCGGCAGGCGATCCGCAAGCGCCAGCCCGCCCTCCGGTTGGGCGGTTGGGCGAATCCGCACCGGAATCCCGAGCGGCAGGTCGAGTTCCTGCTCGACCCCCACTTCACGGGTGAGTACTTCCTGACGCAGGTCGTCTCGCACCACGACGTCGCGAAGGTCGCCGCGTTTCTCGCGGAGGCGTCACGACGCGCCGTCACGCTACCCGGCATGTTCGGGGTGTTCTACTACCGCAGTGCCAGACGTGCCACGCTCGAGATGCTGTCGGAGTTCATGCCGGTGCCCATCCAGGGACTGCTGGACGACTTCGCGGCCGGTCACAGCCCGGAAGCGATCTGCGCCGAGACCATCCGAGCCTTGCGTTCGGCCGGCGTGCGGCATTTCTACGTGAGCAACCTGCCGCTGAAGGGCACCGAGCGCACGCTGCATCGCATCCTGGAGTTGGCGGACCAGGCCGAGTGATCGGAGCGGCCATGGTTGCGCGAGTCAGCGGAGGAGACGGAGGGAACGGGTTCAAACGAAGGAGCAGAGCCACGAAGGCTCTCTGCGTCTCCGTTTCTCTG
>CAYMAG010000109.1:0-2520 GCA_964388335.1 uncultured Vicinamibacteraceae bacterium
GCCGGCGCCGCTTCGGTCAGGCCTTCGCGATCGCGTCGCGGAGCGCGTCGAGGTGGCGCGGAATCGCCTCGTACGGATCCGGCTGTGCCTCGTACTCGAGGACGATGTACCCCCGGTAGCCGCCGTCCTTGAGCATCTTCACGAAGCGCGGCACGTCGGTCGGCACCTTCTGCTTCGACGGCCCCGTGTCCACCTTCAACTGGACGTTCACCGCGTAGGGCAGGATCTTCGCGAGTTCGGGGTAGACGTCGGTCACGTCCACGTTGCCCGAATCGAGGTTGACGCCGAACCACGGCGAGTCGATCGCCTGGATGATCGGCAGCATCCGGTCGATCTTCGTCAGGTAATCGTGGTTCTCGAGACCAAGGATCACGCCGTGCTTCTCGGCGCTCGCCAGGGCCTTCTTCAGGTTCTTGATGCCGTTGGCGATGCCCTGCTCTTCGGTGACGCCTTTCGGCGGCACGCCGCTGAAGACGCGGACGACCGGCGCGCCGAGCTTCTGGTAGTGCCCGAGCCACGTGTCGACGTGGGCGAACCACTTCTGGAGTTCAGGGTCGTCGTCGGGCAGCGTGAAGTTGTTACGGATGGCGCCGCCCGAGATGTCGAGGCCGTTGATGTGGCAGTGGCGCTTCAGGTTGTTGAGATAGGCGTCGTCTATCTGCGTCGGGAAGAAGTAGGACGTCAGCTCGACGGCGTCCACGCCGAGGCCCGCGCAGTAGTCGACGAAGCCCATCAGGTCCATGGCGCGCGGTGCACCCGGCTTGGCCTGGAGGAACTGACGCATCGAGTAGGCAGCCAGGCCCACGCGGAGCTGGCTCGGTCCGACGCGCTTGATGGGGTCGATGGCCGAGGCGGCAGCGGGCACGAGCGTGGCGGCCGCCGCCGCGGTTGCGGAGGAGAGAAACGTCCGTCTGTCCATTGGCGCATTGTACCGGGGTCAGGTCTGGATTGGCACACGCCACGTGCCCGGTCGCGCCGCGTCGGCTATCCTCGCCTCCATGTCTACCTCTCGGTTCGTCCTGGCAGCCGCCGTGGCGCTGCTCGCCGCCGCCTGCGCCGCCGGCCAGACCGCACCGCCCGAGCCGACCGGGCAACTCCCGGCGCGCCGCCCACCCAACGTCCTCGTGTTCCTCGCCGACGATCTCGGCCAGCGCGACCTCGGCAGCTACGGCAGCACCTTCCACGAGACGCCGCACCTCGACCAGCTCGCGCGCGACGGACTCCGCTTCACCTCCGCCTACGCCGCGGCGCCGGTCTGCTCGCCGACCCGCGCCAGCCTGCTCACCGGACAGTGGCCCCAGCGCACCGGCATCACCGACTACATCGGCGCACCGCCGACGCCCGACCGCTGGACGCGCAACACCCGCGCCCTCCCCGCACCCTTCGCCGACCGCCTCGCGCACGACGCCACGACCCTCGCCGGGCAGATGAAATCGGCGGGTTACGCGACCTTCTTCGCCGGCAAGTGGCACCTCGGCCCGGAAGGCTGGTGGCCCGAGGATCAGGGCTTCGACGTCAACATGGGCGGCATCGACCGCGGCGGCCCCTATGGCGGCAACCGCTACTTCTCGCCGTACGGCAACCCTCGGCTTACCGATGGACCTGATGGCGAGCACCTCCCCGACCGCCTCGCCGCCGAGACCACGCGCTTCATCGAGGCGCACCGCGATCGTCCCTTCTTCGCCTACCTCTCCTTCTACTCGGTGCACACGCCGCTCATGGCCCGCCCCGACCTCGAGCAGAAGTACACGGAAAAGCGCCGCCGGCTCGGTCTCGAAGCCGCGTGGGGACGCGAGTTCGAGCGCGACGTCCGCCTCGTGCAGGAACACGCCGTCTACGCGGGCATGGTGGACGCCATGGACCAAGCCGTCGGCAAGGTACTGGCGCAGCTCGACGCGCTGGGCCTGCGCGACGACACGATGGTCATCTTCACCAGCGACAACGGCGGGCTGTCGACGAGTGAGGGCTGGCCCACCTCGAACGCGCCGCTGCGCGCCGGCAAGGGGTGGATGTACGAGGGGGGATTGCGCGTGCCCTTCATCGTGCGCTGGCCGGGACGGGTGGCGCGGCCGGGGTCGGAGGTGGAGACGCCCGTGACCAGTCCCGACCTGCTGCCGACCGTCCTCGCTGCGGCGGACGTGGATCCGCGCGCTGATTCGACGGTGGACGGCATCAGCCTGCTGCCGCTGCTCGCCGGCCAGCCGCTCGCCGAGCGTCCCCTGTTCTGGCACTACCCGCACTACGGCAACCAGGGCGGTGCGCCGTCCGCTGCCATCCGCCGCGGCGACTGGAAGCTCATCGAGTGGCAGGAGGATGGGCGCGTCGAGCTGTTCGACGTCGCGCACGACATCGGCGAGACGAAGGATCGGGCGTCCGCCGAGCCCGGCCGCGTGGCGCAGTTGCGCGGCGAGCTGCACGCCTGGCAGCGTGAGGTCGGCGCGGTGATGCCGACAGCCAACCCGCGCTACGATGCCGCAGCGCCGAGCGGCAGGGCGGCGGCGAGACCGCAGTGAGCGCGGC
>CAYMAG010000109.1:2620-14899 GCA_964388335.1 uncultured Vicinamibacteraceae bacterium
GACCTGGCACTTCGCGTGTGTCACTTCAGACCTGATCCCCAGCCACAGCCGCCAGCACGTCGCGCTCGATGTCGTCCTCCAGCGCGAGCAGCAAGTCGTAGCGGTGCGCCAGATCCTCGTCCGTCGCGAGGATGCTCGCGCGGCGCGCCTCGCCATCGACCGCCGCGTCGGCCGCCACGTACGCCGCGACGATGTCACCCGTCCGGGCACCGGTTCGGGCGGCGACCCGGGGAATGAACGCGATGCCGGCCTGGTTGATGACCTGATTGATCGCCACCGTGGCGACGATCTCGCGCCTGAGCGGATGTCTGGCGAAGTGGTCGGCGAAGCGCGCACGGAGCAGCCTGGGAAAATAGCGGTGCAGGAGGCGGGGCGCGGTTTCGCCGTCCGGAAAGCGCGACGCCAGCGTCTCGTTGTAGCCGAGCATCTTCGAGTGGCCCAGCAGCACCGCCAGGAGCGGCCGCGGCAACCCGCGCGACCGGTCGGGGCTGGTCAGCAGCGCGTCGCGGGTCGGAATGTCCTCGTCGTCGCGGCTGAAGACACGTGCGGCCACGAGCTGGTCGATGAGGTCGACGAACTCCTCGTACCGCGCCCGGCTGCGCATGCCGTCGAGGGTGATGCAGCGAGCCTGCCACGTGTTGTCCGCCAGGACGAGTTCCGACACGTTGTCGGTCATCTCCTGCAGAATCTCGTTGCGTGCGTCGCGACTCTCGATGACCTTCTGGCCGACGAGCAGGTCCATGAGGATCTTGATGTTGACCTCGTGGTCCGACATGTCGACGCCGCCCGAGTTGTCCACGGCATCGGTGTTGCAAAGCCCGCCCCGCCGCCAGTACTCGATGCGGCCCTTCTGCGTCATGCCGAGGTTGCCGCCTTCTCCAGTCACGCGTGCCTGCACGTCGGCGCCGTCCACGCGCACGCGGTCGTTCGCGCGGTCACCGACCTCCGCAGCGTCTTCGTCGCTCGCCTTGACGTACGTGCCGATGCCGCCGTTGTAGAGCAGGTCGACCCGGCTCGTCAGCATGCGGCGAATCATCTCTTCGCCGGTCACCTCGTCGCTGTCGATGCCGAACAGCGCCTTGGCCTGCGGCGAAACGGGAATCGACTTGGCCGACCGGTCGAAGATGCCGCCACCCTCGGAGATGGTCGAGACGTCGTAGTCGCGCCACGTCGAGCGCGGCAGCACGAAGAGCCGCTCACGCTCGGCGAACGACCGCTCGAGGTCGGGGTCGGGGTCGATGAAGATGTGCTGGTGGTTGAACGCGCCCACGAGCTTCGTCACGCGGCTCTGCAGCAGCCCGTTGCCGAACACGTCGCCCGACAAGTCGCCGATGCCCACCATCGTGAACGGCTCGGCCTGCACGTCGTGCCCGAGATTGTGAAAGTGATGCTTGACGCATTCCCACGCGCCGCGCGCCGTGATGCCTTCCTTCTTGTGGTCGTACCCCTGACTGCCGCCCGACGCGAACGCGTCGCCCAGCCAGAACCCATACTGCGCGGAGACCGCGTTGGCCGTGTCCGACAGGTGCGCGGTGCCCTTGTCGGCCGCGACCACCAGGTACGGATCGTCGCCGTCGAACCGCACCACGTCCGGCGGGTGGACCACCTGGCCCTCGATGATGTTGTCGGTGACGTCGAGCAGTCCCGATGCGAACTGGCGGTAGCGATCGATGAGGTACTGATCGAGCGCGGGACGCGCGGGCACGGCGCCCTTGAGGACGAATCCCCCCTTGCTGCCCACCGGCACGATGATGGCGTTCTTCACCATCTGCGTCTTCATCAGGCCGAGCACTTCCGTGCGGAAGTCGTCGTGACGGTCACTCCAGCGGATGCCGCCCCTCGCCACTTTGCCGCCCCGCAGGTGAATGCCCTCGATGTACGGCGAGTGCACGTAGATCTCGAACATCGGTCGCGGTGACACCATGCCGGCGACCCTGGCGCACTCGACCTTGATCGAGATGACCGGACGCTCCGGCCGCTGGTAGACGTTGGTGCGGACCGCCGCCTCGATCAGGTTCTCGACGCCGCGCAGCACCTCGTCGTCCAGCAGACTCTCGACCTCCTGCAGCGCCCGGCGCAGGTCCGCATCCGCGCGGTCGACGGCAACGTCGCGCTGGTCCTGCTGCGTGGGATCGAACCGTGCGGCGAACAGGCGGAACAGCGCGGCGGCCGCGGCGCTGTTGCGCAGCAGCACGGCCGTCACGGTCTCGGCGTTGTAGTTGGACCGGATCTGCACCAGATGGTTGCGCAGCGTCCGCAGCACCTCGACCTGGCGCCAGGCCAGGCCCTCCAGCATGACGAGGCCGTTGAGCGGGTCGTCGGTCGCCCGGCCTTCGTGCAGGGCGCGCAGCGCATCGAGCAGGCGATCCGGCGCCTCGGTCACCGCATCGACCACACGTTTCGGTGCCTGGATGTGCAGCCGCTCGAGGTAGCCCGTCCGGCCTTCCGGCAGGACCAGCGGCAACGTGAGTTCCTCGACGACGGGCAACGAGAGGTGCTGCAGCGTGCGCAGGGTCTGGGTCAGGCCGAGGGGCTTGGGCGCGAACAGCTTGATGGTGACGCTGTCGCTCGACTCGCGCAGGACGCTCATCTCGAGACGGCCCTCGAGCGCCTCGAGCCGGCGCAGATCCTCCGGCACCTCGGACGGGGAGGTCGACTCGCGGTACAGCCCGCTGCGACTGTCGCGCCGCACGTACTTGTTGAACAGATGCCGTCCCTCGATCGTGCCGAAGGCGGCCTCGAGTTCGACCGACACACGGTCTTCCCACGTCGCGGTCGCGCGCGACGTCAACTGACGGACGGTCTCGATGTCGAGGGGCTTCTCGAGTTGTGCGGCGTCGAAGTAGTAGATGATCGCGGCCTTCGTACCGCAGTCGGCCCATTCGCTGAACAGGATCGTGCCGAACGCCTCGCTGAGCAGGCGCTTCAGGTCGTCGCCCGCCTTGAACGAGTAGCGGATGTCCGAGAAGGCGACCGATGCCGCGGCGTAGCCGGTGCCCTCGCGGACGGCCGCGGCGATCTCGTCGTCGCCCACCATGTGCACCATCTGCTCGATGATGGTCTTGAGGTCGGCCGCCGTGGCGTAGAAGAGTTCGCGCTTGGGAAAGTGGTTGAAGATGGCGCGCGCCTCACGGTAGACGTGCGAGTTCTTCGACAGGCCGCTCGTGTCGAGGATGAAGGCGATCTTCTCGCTGAGCAGCGGGATGTGCTGCGCTCTCGACGTGAACGCGCTCTTGGCGAAGCGTCCGAGCACGAGCGTCATCGCGGCGAGTGTGCCATCCGCCTTCCACTCGCGTACGAAGAGATCCTCGATGGGCTCGAGATGATGAATCGCGCGGCCACGAACGCAGTAGTCGATGTCGACGATGCGGCTGTCGGTCTCGGCGGGGTTCAGGTTGCGCTCGATGTCATCCGGCAGGCCGGGAAACACCGTGGGCAGCAGCGACGAGTCCTGGAACGCGCCGAGGGCGCTGCTCGCCACCGGCTGCAGCGTGCCGTCCGGTCCCATCTCGTACCGCATCAGCCCGAGCAGCACGAAGTTGTCGTCGGTGAGCCACTCGAGAAAGCGGCGCGCCGACTCGACCTGTGCCGCGTCGTCTGCCCCCCGGGCGCGCAGCCTCGGGCCGAGCTGGCCGACCGCCGCGACCATGGGCTTGAAGTCGTCCACCGCGAGGAACACACTCTTGAGCAGCGAGAACATCTGGTGCTCGAGCCGCCGCAGCCTGTCGGTGCGGTCGATACGTTCTATCCGGAACTGGCAGAACAGCTCCTGCGAGCCGTCTTCACCGTGCGGCCCGACGTGCACCACGCGTTCCCACTGCCGCCGCACCGTGAGCCGGGGATGGATGGCAGAGAAGACGCGCAGGCCCTCGTTCTGGAAGAAGTTCTTCAGGCTCTCGAAGATGAACGGCGCGTCGGGGGTGTGCGTGTCGACGATGGTGACCTCGTGCGCACGGCCGTCGTCGGCGCGGATGGCGCCGTCGGCATCGGGGTCGGGATTGCGCACGGAGACGTGCAGGCCGGGGAGCCCCTTGTAGAGCTGCACCTCGGGCGGCATCGTGTGGCACAGGAAGCGCAGGTACTCGCTCATGCGAGCCGCGAACGTCTCGGGCGACAGTCGAAACGCCAGATTGTCGGGCACCTGGTCGATGATGGCGGGAACGAGGGTCTCGATCAGCGGGCGATCCTCGTCCGACGCCCGGTCTGACGAGAGGCGTTGCACTTCGGCGAGCAGGGCGGCACGACGTGTGGGGTCAGCTGTGATCATGAGAATCTCTGATAGCACCGATAACCGCAAGTCATGCTATCGCGCCTCTCTCGTGCGCGACAAGCAGGGCGAGATGACGGCCCGACGGGTGTCGGGGGGCCTCGCGGGACGCCTGCTGGCGACGTCCGTCGTGGTCATGGCAGGTCTCGCGCCGGCGTTCGCCCAGCAATTGCCGGACGTCGAGGTGGACGTGATCTCCACGCGCGTGTACACGGACGCGGTGGACGCCTACGCCGACGGACGCGAACACGACGCGAGGAGCCGTCTCGCCCGGGTGGTGCCGTCCGCCGTCTTCACCACGGCCCGCTCGGCGATGGCGCAGTGGGACGGAGACACCCGCCGCTGGCGCAGCGCGGCCGTCCTTCATCTCGACACGGCGTTTCGGCTCGTGCAGCGCTATCGGGCGGACGCCGTCGACCCGCACCTGCGCGCGGCCGACCTTGCGCTCGACCGTCTTCGCGTCATCGACGCGACGCCCGATGGCGACGTGTTCCGCGCCAGGTGCGTCGTGGCTCGCCTGCACTACCTCGTCGTCGCGGGACGCCACGACGAAGTCGACCGCCTCGTGGCCGGACTGAAAGTGCCCGCGACCGTGCAGGCGGACGTGCTGTTCGCGCGCGCGCTCTCGCACGAGACCCGTGCCCGCGCCACGCCGCCCCGCGTCGATCGACGTCCAACCCGCGCGACCGCGCCGCTGCAGTCGGCGACGATGGCAGGTGCGCGGCGCGTGTGGCTCGAGAACCACCTGCGCTACGCCACCGGCCTGTACGAGCAGGTGCTGGCGCTCGAGGAAGACGCTCACGAGGCACGCCTGCGCCTCGGGCGCGTACAACTGGAGCGCAACACGCCGGACGTGGCGCTCGAGACGCTGGCGCCGCTCTTGCGACCCGGGTGCGACGACGTCGTCTGTGGCATGGCCTGGCTCGGAAAGGGTGAGGCGCTCGAGATACAGGGTGACCGCGACGCCGCTCGCGAGGCGTACCTCCAGGCGCACGCGGTGCCGCTCGTGCAAGGGTCGGCCACCGTGGCGCTGCTCACGCTCGGCGGGGATGTGCCGGCAGCGCCGCCTCGCACCGGCGACACCGCCCCCGCATGGCGTGCACACGTGCTGGGCATCAGCCAGCGCCACGCGACGATGATCGCGGCCTTGCGCGCGGAGGCGCGATGACGCGATCGGGTCACGTGATCGTGCGGCTGTCCGTCGCCGGCGGCGTCGCTGCCGCCGCGCTCTGCACGCTCGACCTGCGTGCGCAACAGCCGGCGCCGACGTTCACGAGCCAGGCCGAGCGGGTACGGCTCGAAGTCGGCGTTCGCCGCGGAGACTCGCCGCTCGAAGGGCTGGACGCGCGAGACTTCGACGTGCGCGACAACGGCATCCCGCAGCAGTTGCTGAGCGCCGAACCGCTTCGGGGCGCGCACGTGATCGCCGCGATCGACGTGAGCGGCAGTGTCGACGGCGACGTGCTCGACCAGGAAAAGGAAGCCGTGCTGGAAGTGCTGGCGCGTCTCACGCCCGACGACCGGGCCTCGGTCGTGGCCTTCGCCGACGACGTCCGCCTGCTGGCGCGCGTGTCGACCGACGGGGCCATGCTGGGGCACGACGTGGCGCCGCTGCGCGCCGGCGGAGGCACCGCCCTCCATGATGCACTGGTCGTCGCGTCGAGCCTCGCGCGGGAGGATGAACGTCCGGCCGTGGTGCTCCTCTTCACGGACGGGGGTGACTCGTCCAGTTGGGCGTCGGCACTCCGGACACTGGAGCACCTGCGCCGTCACGACGCCGTCGTCTTCCCGATCGTTCCGGCGGCCAACCGGCCGACCGGTCCGAGACGCGGGACCGACAGCATCCTCGACCCGCTCGTCCACCCGTTCTGGATTGCGCCAGGTCCCGGCGACTCGGAGCGGCTGCTCGACCAGGCGGCACGCGTCACGGGTGGCGAAGTCGTGACCGCGCGCGCATCTGCGCGGCTGCTCGAGACGTTCGCGGACGTGCTCGACCGCTATCGACAACGCTATGTCCTGTCGTTCGAGCCCACGGGCGTGGCACGCGACGACGGTTGGCACCGCCTCGAGGTGCGCGTGCCCGGGCAGCGTGTCTCCGTGACGGCACGCAACGGCTACTGGGCGGGGCCGCGATGAGTTGCGCACGGCGCGCGGGTCTCTTCGGGTGCGCGGGCCGAACGGGCCGCGCCGCCCCGCTGCCGATTACCGCGGCTGGCCTGCTGCTGTCGCTCATGCTCGGTGACGCCGCTCGCCCGGCCGCGCAGGCGCCGCCGGACTACGAGGCGGCGATCACCGCGTATCGGGACGGCAGGGTCGCCGAGGCCATGCGCGCGCTGACGCACCCCAGGGTCACGCGGGAGGATCATCCACAGCGTGCCGTCAGGCGGGCGAAGGAGTCCATCCACGCACAGGAACGCGGTGTCCTCGAGCTGATGCCGCGCCTTCAGGCGATGGCCGCTGCGCACATCGAGGCCTACCTCCTCCATGCCCAGCACCGCGACACGATACCCGCGCGCTGGCACTACCGGGCCTCCACCGACGCGCTCGATGCGCTCGACTGGATGGCCCGTGTCATCGACCCGCGCGCCACCGCGGACGGGTTCCGGCAGATCGTCCACGACACGCACGCACACCAGCTGGCCATACTCGGCGACCATGCGCAGCTCATCGAGTTCGCGGGTGAGCTGCGGCGAAGCGGCCACTGGAGCGGCGACACGGCGCTGGCCACCGGCACGTCGTTCGACCGGCGGGCCCACGACGCCCCGGCATGGTCGGTGGCGATCGGCCACGCCTCCTTCGAGCACTGGCGCCTCGACCACCTGCGTTCGGCCGAGCGCGCCCTGGAGGAGGCTCAGCACCTCGTACCAGACGTCGAGACGGTCCACCTGCGTATCAGCGGCGTCCGCCTCGCGCTGGGCCGCCCGCCAGGCCAGTTCGTACCGTCCCTCCAGCGGCTGGCCGGCGCCGCGGAGTCGCGCGCCGTCCGCTACCTCTCCCATCTGTTCCTCGCACGGTGGCATGAACGTGAGGGCAACGATCGAGACGCCGTCGCGTCGTACGGCGACGCGCTCGCCATCGGACACGGGTCGAGTGCGTGCGCGGGCCTGCAGTACCACGCCGCGATGGGCGCGGTCGCGCCGAGCTGTCCCGAGGACGCTGCCAGCACGCCAGACCCGTGGTCCCGCTATCTGTCGGGCGACATCGAACGTCTCGACGTGCTGACGCTTCGCCTGCGCGAGGCCAGCCGCCCATGAGTGCGCCACGCACGTGGCCGGTCATGGTCGCGGCAGGCGTCACCGCGGTCGTGGTGCAATGCGCGCACGCGCAGCCCACAGAGCCGTCGTATCGCACCGAGACCGCGCTGGTGCGCATCGATGCGCTCGCAACCGACCGTGGGCGACCGATTCCGGGTCTCGACGCCGACGACTTCGAGGTGCGTGACAGCGGCCAGGTGCAGCCGATTCTGTCGGTGACGCAGAGCGAGAGCCTGCACGCCATGCTGGTGCTCGACGCCAGCTCGAGCGTCGCCGGCGCGCGTCTCGCGCAGTTGAGGGTGGCCTGCGCGGACCTGATCGACAGGCTCTCCCCGGACGATCGGGTCACGCTGGTCACGTTCTCGGATGCCGTCCACACGCTCATCGTCGACGAGCCCGCGAGCCCGCGTGTCACCGAGGCGCTGGCCGGCGTCCAGGCCCGGGGGGAGACGGTGATGCTCGACGCGCTCGTGACCGCCCTCCGGCTCGTCCCGCACAGCGACCGTCCCGTGTTCATCATGCTGTTCACCGACGGTGTCGACACGGCGAGCTGGACGCCGCCCGCGGCCGTCCTCCGGGCGCTGGCGCGCACCGACGTGGTCGTCTACAGCGTGGCGATGCTGCCGCCGGACGTCCGCGGCAGCGACCGCCGAAGCGCGGGCTATCCCTCGGCCGAGACGTGGTGGCTGCCACGCCCGTCGGACGCTCGTACGCTGCTGCAGGCGATGGCGTCGCTGACAGGCGGCCAGGCCCTGGTGTCGCCGAACGACCGGAGCCTTCGGGGGCTCTTCGGGCGGGTGGTCGACGAATTTCGCCAGCGCTACATCATCACGTTCACCCCTCCGCCCGTGACACGGGCCGGGTGGCGCACGCTGGACGTGCGGCTCAAGGGGCGACGTGGGACGGTCACGGCTCGCGACGGCTACTGGGCGGGAATCCGCTGATACACTACGCGCGTTCAACTCAGGAGACAGCCTTCGTGCCCGAACCCTCGCCGTCCCGGCGTGCTTTTCTCGCGTCCACCGCGGCGACGCTCGCGGCCGCGGCGGTTCCCTCGCGCGCCGGCGCATCGCAGGACCCGCCCGCCGGTGCCTCACTGGACCCGCCACCGCTGGTCCGCCCCGTGGCCCTCGGACTCGACAACTTCGCCGTCCGCGCCTCGGGCTGGAAGGCTGCCAGGCTGATCGAGTACGCGGCGTCGCTCCACGTCGATTCGCTGTTCATCTCCGATCTCGAGTCGTTCGACGCGGCAGACGAGGCCCTGCTGAGTTCCCTGCGCGAACAGGCGGCGGCGGCGCACGTGGGCCTGCACGTCGGCATGTGGAGCGTGTGCCCGACCTCGAAGGCGTTCCGGAAGGACAACGGCACCGCTGACGCGCAGCTGGCCAACGGCATCCGCGTCGCGCGCGCGGTCGGATCGCCGGTCATCCGCATCGTCCTGGGGACGTGGGAAGACCGGCTGACCGACGGGGGCATCTATCGCCACATCGACAGCCTCGTCGGCGTGCTGAAGTCGGCGCGTTCGCGGGCCCTCGACGCCAACGTGAAGATCGCCGTCGAAAACCATGCGGGCGACATGCGATCGGAAGAACTCGCCGCGCTCGTCGAGATGGCAGGGCGTGACTACGTGGGCGTGAACTTCGATGCGGGGAACGCCTTGTGGACCCTCGAGGATCCGGTGGACGCCCTCGAGCGGCTGGCCCCGCACGTGGTCACCACGAGCGTCCGCGACGGCGTCGTCACCGAGATCCCGAGCGGCGCGCGCGTGCGCTGGACCGCGATGGGGGACGGCCAGGTCGATCTGCCGCTCATGGCCCAGCGCTTCGCCGACGCCTGCCCGGGCGTGCCACTGCACATCGAGACGATCTCTGGCGTGGGTCGCGATCTCCCCTTCCTGGACGCCGAGTTCTGGGAAGCCTGGCCGCGCGTCGACGGCAGCAGCCTCGCGCGCTTCATCCGGTTGATGCGCCGAAAGGCGCCAGCCGTGCCGACGATGGCCAAACCCAACGACGCCGCCGATCAACGCCGCGAACTCGAGAAGAGCCTCGCGTACTGCCGGGACGCGCTGGGGCTCGGCATCCGCGGCACGGGGAAGCAGGTGTGATCGCATGCGTACCCGCCAGACGCTCGTCGCCGCGTTCGCCGTGACACTCGCAGTCGCCGCCGCCGCCGCCCGGCTCGCGGCGGCACAGCCGGCCGTGGCGAATCCGGGGCAGCTCGCGACGAGGCCCGGTGCCACGCCGCGCAACGTCGTCTTCATCCTCAGTGACGACCATCGCTTCGACGCCATGAGCTTCATGGGCCACCCGTTCGTGCAGACGCCGAACATGGACCGCATGGCGAAGGGCGGCGCGCACGTGCGCAACGCGTTCGTGACCACGGCGCTGTGCTCACCCTCGCGCGCGTCGATCCTGACCGGCACGTTTGCGCACCGTCACGGGGTCGTCGACAACTTCACGCCGATCGCCCCCGGCCTGCCCAACTTCGCCCAGTACATGCAGACGAGCCGTTACCAGACGGCCTACGTCGGCAAGTGGCACATCGGCGACGCGACGGACGACCCGCAGCCCGGCTTCGACCACTGGGTGAGCTTCCGCGGCCAGGGCAGCTACCTGCCGAACGGTGGCCGCACGATGCTGAACGTCGATGGGAAGCACGTGCCGCAGCGCGGCTACATCACCGACGAGTTGACCGACTACGCGATGGATTGGCTCGGCAGGACGTCGCGCGACCGTCCATTCATGCTGTATCTGTCGCACAAGGGCGTGCACGCCGACTTCGTCCCGGCGGAGCGGCACAAGGGCAGCTACGCGACGTCACCGGTGACGCCGCCGGCGACGATGCGTCCGGAGGCCGCGGTCGAGGGCAACTGGCCGACATGGGTACGCAACCAGCGCAACAGCTGGCACGGCGTCGACTTCCCCTATCACTCGACGCTCGACGTCGCCGAGTACTACCGGCGCTATCTCGAGACGCTGCGCGGCGTGGACGACAGCATCGGCCGCGTGCTCGACTGGCTCGAGCAGCAGGGCCTGCTCGAGTCGACGCTCGTCGTCTACATGGGCGACAACGGGTTCGCGTTCGGGGAGCACGGCCTCATCGACAAGCGGACGGCGTTCGACTGGTCGATGCGGGTGCCGATGGTCGTCCACTGGCCCGACGTGATCACGCCCGGTACCGTGGTCGAGCCGATCGTGGCGAACATCGACATCGCGGCGACGCTGCTGGAGGCGGCCGGCCTGGAACGGCCGGCGCACATGGACGGCCAGAGCTTCGTGCCGCTGCTGCGCGGCGAGCCGGTGCCGTGGCGCGACGCGCTGCTCTACGAGTACTACTGGGAGTACTCGTTCCCCCAGACGCCGACGCAGTTCGCGCTGCGCGGCGACCGGTACAAGTACGTCTTCACGCACGGGGTGTGGGACATCGACATGCTCTTCGACCTGCGCGAAGACCCCGGCGAGGCGCACAACCTGATCGATGCACCCGAACACCAGGCGCTCGTGCAGCAGATGCGCGCGCAGTTGTTCGCGGAGCTGTCGCGGCTCGACGGGATGGCGATTCCGCTCCATCCCCTGCGTGGCGGGCAGCAGCGGCAGCGCAATCCTGACGGGTCGCCCGCCGCGACGTTCCCGAGAGCCATCACCCGCCCCATGTAGCTGGAAGCTTCTACACAGCTGGACGCCCAGTGTCTCCCTGGTCGACGCCACGTCCGCACGGAGCCGAAGCCGCGCTCGTGGGCTACTTCGCTGGCAGCGTCAGGGCCGCGACTGCCTGTTCGATGACGCCGCCAGCCCGTTGCAGCGCCTCGCTCGCCGCCTCGCGCGTGCGGCCGGTCCGACACATCACGACGGCTGTCGCCACATCGCCGCCGGCTGCCTCGAGCGCCGCCGCGGCGGCCGACGGGCCGAGCCGCAACTCGGCCTGCAGGATGCGGACGGCGCGCTCGTGCAGCTTGCTGTTGCGGGCACGCATGTTCGTCATCCGGTTGCCGCGCACGTACCCGAGTTGAACCATTGCCGTCGTCGAGATCATGTTCAGAATGAGCTTCTGGGCGGTGCCGGCCTTCATGCGCGTCGATCCCGCGAGCACTTCGGGACCGACGAGGGGCGCGATGGCAACGTCGACCGCCTCGGTGATCGCCGAACCGGGGACGCAGGTGATGGCCGCCGTGAACGCGCCGAGCGCTCGGGCGTGTGCCACGGCGCCGATCGTGTACGGCGTCCGCCCTGAGGCGGCGATGCCGATGACGGCATCTGCAGCGCTGACGCCGCGCGTCGCGAGGTCGCCGGCGCCGGCCTCGCGGTCGTCTTCCGACGCCTCGACCGCACGATGGCACGCGTCGTAGCCGCCCGCGATGATGCCCTGCACCAGATCTGCCGGCACGCCGTACGTCGGCGGGCATTCGGAGGCATCGAGCACGCCGAGGCGCCCCGAGGTACCCGTGCCCACGTACAGCAACCGTCCGCCCCGGCGCAGACGCTCGACGACGCCCTCGACGGCGCGGATGATGCTCGGCAGCTCACGACGGACGGCGGCGGGAACGCCGTGGTCCTCGTCGTTGATCAGCGCCAGTGTGTCGCCGATCGTCAGGGTGTCGAGGTTGCGCGACCGTTCGTTCTCCTGCTCGGTGATGGGGAGGTCTGCCATGGCGGGGACGAGTGTACGCCGGCACCCGTGCTCCCGCACCACTCATCGAGCGGGGCTCACGCGGAGGCGCGGAGGACGCGGAGGGTCAGGGGGTCACGTGGAGGCGCGGAG
>CAYMAG010000110.1:0-4974 GCA_964388335.1 uncultured Vicinamibacteraceae bacterium
GTGTCGAGTGACCGTTGCGGGCCGAGGCCCTCGCGGGGCCGGAGGCCGGCTAGAACCCCTGACACGCCGAAACCTGGCTCTTGAGTCAAGTTTTCGGCGTGTCGAGTGACCGTTGCGGGCCGAGGCCCTCGCGGGGCCGGAGGCCGGCTAGAATATGGGGCGATGCCGGCGCTGATTGAAGCCATCGAAGTGAAGCGCAAGATGTTCGTCGAGGTCGAGGACACGCCCTACCACTGCCTCGACGTGGAGGTGTCGCGCCCGACGGCCCGCGGCGGGCAGACGCTCGTCCGCATCAAGATGCGCAACCTGCTGACCCGCGCGGTGTTCGACCGCACGTTCAAGGCGGGCGAGAAGTTTCGCGAGCCCGATCTGGTGAAAGCGCCCGCGTCGTTCCAGTACGCCGACGCCGCCGGCCTCCACTTCATGGACCTCGAGACCTTCGAGACGCTGACGTTGTCGCCCGACATGGTGGGCGACGACCGGCTGCTGCTCGCCGACAACGTCGAACTGCACATCCAGAAGTACAACGGCAACCCCATTGGCCTGATGTTCGCGCCGCATGTGGAGCTGACGGTGACCTACACCGAGCCTGGCGCGCGCGGCGATACCGCCAGCGGCGCGGTGACCAAGCTGGCGCGCCTCGAAACCGGGCTCGAGGTGCGCGTCCCGCTGTTCGTGAACGAGGGCGAGCGCGTCAAGGTGCACACCGAAACGCGTGAGTTCGCCGGCCGCGCCTGACCGGCGTGCCTCTATGCCTTGTCCGGACCTGGGGCGTCGCGCTTCGCGCCCGGACCGTCCACCAGGCCGTTCAGGTCTGCGATGTCACCGAGGCCCACTTCCTTGAGCAGCGCGTCGACCATCGGCCGCTGCGCCCGATAGCGAAGGGCGTGGTCCACGACCGATCTCGCGAGGTTGCCGTCGTGGCCGGAAGCCCCTGAGCCATCGCCGCCTCCCATCTGGCCCAGCCCACGCACGTCGACGATCTTGATGCCATCGATCCGCTCCATCGGCTTGACCGACTGTTCGATGATCTCGGGCAGCCGGCGCAGCAGCTCGAGCTTGATCTCGAGCAGCACCTGGTCGTTGCTGAGCGCATTGCGCGCTTCGTTGATGGCGCGGCGGCCTTCGGCTTCGACGCGATAGCGTTCTTCGTCAGCCAGCGCGCGAATGCGGACGGCGTCGGCCTCGCCGGTTGCGCCGACCCGCTGCGCAGCCGCACGATCTTCCGACGCCTTGCGCTCGGCCTCGGCAGCCACGGTCACGGCGATGGCGTCCTGCTCGGCAGCCTCTCGCGCCTGCACGAGGCGCACGGCCTTCGCACGTTCGGCCACCGCGGTTTCGCGCACCTTCTTGACCTCTTCCTCGGCGGCGACCGCAGCGGCGAGTGCCGCGTCAGCCTTGGCCTTGGCGGCGGACTCCTCCTGCGACTTCTGCGCGACGGCGATCTCGCGCTCCTGCTGAGCGATGTGGACGGCCCGCTCGCGCTCGATGTCACGCTGTTCG
Source organism: uncultured Vicinamibacteraceae bacterium (assembly GCA_964388335.1). Taxonomy (GTDB): domain Bacteria; phylum Acidobacteriota; class Vicinamibacteria; order Vicinamibacterales; family Vicinamibacteraceae; genus JAEZDP01. The sequence continues at coordinate 1,504 of CAYMAG010000110.1, forward strand.
ACGATGCGGCGCTTCTCGATCTCCGACTCGGCAATCGATCGATCCGCCGAGATCCTGGCGTGCTCGGCGTCGCGGCGCCGTTCGGCTTCCTGCTGCGCGATGCTGGCCGAGGCCTCGGCGGTGCGAATCTTGACCTCCTGGTCCTGCATCAGGCGCGCGTACTCCTGGTCGCGGGCGATCTCGAGCGACTGCCGTTCGGTCTCGAGGTTCTTCATCTCGATGGCGATCTTGGTATCGCGCTCGATGTCGTTGCGCTCCTTGCGACGTCGCTCGATCTCCTGCGTCAGCTTGGTCAGCCCCTGCGCGTCGAAGGCGTTCTGCGGATTGAAGAAGTCGGCGGCCGTCTGATCGAGCCCGGTGAGCGACACCGACTCGAGTTCGAGCCCGTTCTTGTGCAGGTCTTCGGACACGGCGACCTGAACCTTCTGCGCGAAGTCGCCACGGTTCTCGTGCAGTTCCTCCATGCTCATGCCCGCCGCGACGGCGCGCAGGGCGTCGACGAACTTGCCCTCGACCAGTTCCTTCAGCGCCGCCGGCTCCATCGTCCGACGGCCGAGGGTCTGCGCCGCGGTGGAAATCGCGGACGCGTCGGGCTTCACGCGCACGTAGAACTCGGCCTGCACGTCGACGCGCATTCGGTCGCGCGTGATGAGAGCCGCGTCCCTCGCCCGCAGCACCTCGAGCTTCAGCGTGTTCATGTTGACGGGGATGGTCTCGTGCAGCACGGGGAGTACCAGCGCGCCGCCGTCGCGCACCACCTTCTCACCGCTGAGACCGGTGCGGACGAACGCGATCTCCTTGCTGGCCCGGTGGTACAGGCGCGCGATGATGAGGCCGAGCGTGAAGACGACCAGCAGGATGATGCCGGCGGGAATCAGCAGCGCCAGGTACGGAACGATCGGGTCCATGCCACTCTCCATCAGGAGTCCTTGTCGACGAGCGACGTGTTGGTGTTGAGGATGGCCGCGAAGCGGCCCCCGCTGATCTGCCGCACCAACAGTACACGGGTCCCGGTCGCCAGTTGTTCGCTCGCGACATCGGGCTCGACGAGGACGTAGTGCTGGGTGCCGAAGGCGTCCACGACGCGGGCCTGCGCCGGCAGGTCGCTGCGCGCGGTCCCTCCGGTCACTTCGGCGGTCCGGCCAACGAAGGTCGCCGGGTCGACCGCGGTCGTCTCGTCCCGCGGCAGCCATCGGGCAAGCACCGCGCCGGACGTCCGTACGAACGGCAGCGATGCAAAGGCTACCAGGGGCACGGCGACGAGCGCCGGCAACGGCCAGCCGATGAGGCCGCGCAGTGCGGCCTGCCCGACGAGCCCGACCAGGGCGAACACGCCGAGGAACACGACCAGCATCATCAGGACGGGGACGCGTCCCACGTACAACCAGGCCAGGAACCTGCTGATGATTCCATCCGCGTCGGCAGGCGTGGTCGCATCGAGGCCGCCGCCCCCGTCGCCCAGTACCTCGATCCCGCTGTGCGAGACGACGTACTCGTCGATGACGTCATTGAGGCCGACGCCGCTCACCACCGCCACGACCTCGACGAGGGCGAGGCCGAGCATCACCAGCAGTGCCACCACGAACGGGCCGCTGCCCGGCGCGAGGAACCACTCGGTCACGCTTCTCCTGCCTTCAGCGTGGCGAGCCGCTCGGCGACTCGGTGCCGGCGTGCGAGGTCTTCGAGTTCCGCCAGCTTGGCGGCCGTGGCGTCGCTGGCGCCAGAGGTGCCGGACAGGCCGGTCTGACGCTTGAAGATGCGATCGAACGCGTCGGTGGCCCTCTCGGCTCGCGCCTGTACGGATTCACCCCGGTGGTCACCACCGGTGGCAGTGCCCGTCGGCGAGGCCTGCTGCTGCCGTGACGCGCGGAAGTCGTCCAGCGCCTGCCGCATCTCGCGCTTCCTGGCCTGCAGGGCCGTGATGTAGCCCTCGAGCCTGGTCTTGTCCTCACCCAGCTCCGACAGACGCGCCTCGAGCACGGGCACCTGCGCCTCGAGGTCGATCTGACGTTCGATCGCGGCCTCTGCGAGGTCGTCGCGCTGCTGGCGTACGGCTTCGCGCGCCTGGTCGGCGAGCGACTCCTGGCGTGCACTGTCCTCGGCGAGCCTCTTCGCGGTGAGGTGACGCTGGGCCTCGACACGGCCCAGGTCCGTACGAACGTCGGCGATGGCAGCGTCCACCTCACGCATCGCCTGCTCGAGCACGTGCTCGGGGGCCGCGTTCTCCACCGCATCCAGCGCCGCGTGGAACCCGCCCGCGACAATGCGTCCGACTCGACTGGTCAGCGATTCGCTCATGACTCTCTCCTTGTCTCCCCACGTGCGTGGTCTGCCCGATGTGCCGTGACGATGCCCAGGGCCGACCGGGTACGCTGCGACAACAGGTCCGCGTCGTAGCAGCCCGGGAACCCGGCGTGTGCCTGCTGCAGTACCGAGTCGACCAGCGCGATGACGCGCTCCCCGAGTCCCTTCTCGAGTTGCCGCAACCGTCCGACCTCGTCCGATTCGGCGGAGGGACGCGGGCACGCAGCCGACAGGAGGTACGCCGCGGTGTCGGGCAGCCACGTCAGCACGCGCCCGATGAACTCCGACCGCACGCCAGCCTGGACCTCAGCGTCACGCACGCAGCGATCGGGTCCAGCGAACAGCCGGCGGGTGAAGTCGTACGCCGCGCCGTAATCGCCGAGGCCGGCCCGCTGAGCCCGCGCCTCAGCGAGCAGCACGCGCATCTTCTCGCTGAGATTGGTCGCGCCCGGCACATCGAGTTCCGCGAGATAGGTCAGGTCGTCCTCGTCCAGCCGCAGGGTGACAATCTGTTTGGCCATGTGTCTCGACTCGCACACAGCATACTCGAATCGACTTCTCAACGCAATACTATCGTATGACGAAGGGATGACGTTTCGACTTTCCCGAACCAGGTACATGCGGATATCTGCTGAAAACGTCCGGCACGGTGGTCAGCGCACGTCCTCGACCGCGGGACAACGTTTCTGGCACCGGGCGGCCGGCTGACGAATCCTGCCCCAGGATGACCGGTGCGAATCCTGTGCAGGTGCGGGGCGCGTTCGGCGCCAGCGCCGGGTATCGGTGGTCGATGGACGCTCGACTCCCGCGCCGCCCCGTTCGCTTGGAGTAGGCTGAGGCCAGGTCACGCCTCGTGGCCGGGCTTCATCATGTCCACGGCCGCCGCTCACCTGACCGTCTCGCGTCCCGGCCCGGGCACGCTCAGCGACAACTACCCGATCACGATGTCGCTGGATGGCGAGCCCATCGCCAGGCTCATGGCCGGACGCTCCGCCACGCGCGAGATCGAGCCGGGCCATCACCGCCTGCGCGCCAACAACACCCTCATGTGGAAGACGGTCGAGTTCGACGTGGCCCCTGGCGAGCATGTGCGGTTCGTCGCGTCGAACCGTTCTGGGTCATTGACCACGATCATGGCGATCATGGGCACGGGCTGGTTCTACGTCG
>CAYMAG010000110.1:5074-6407 GCA_964388335.1 uncultured Vicinamibacteraceae bacterium
CCTCGAGGCCAGCGGGCTGCAGAAGCACGGCGAGCTGCGAGACATGCTGAAGCGAGAAGCTGACAAGCGCCGACGCTGTCGACGCCGAGCTGATTGGCTGGCTGCGGCAGGCGTTCGATCAGGCGGGGTAGCGCGTCCGCGGGATGTCGCCGGCCGCCGGCCGCGTCTCGGCGTACCTGACGCGCGCGCGTCAGCGTTGGACGAGTTCGTTGGCAGCGGGGCGCGTGCCACGGGCATGCCGGGCGCGGGCCAGTTGCTCGAGCAGCGGCTCCGTCTGGTCGAACGACAGGCAGGCATCCGTGATGCTCTGGCCGAAGACCGCTTCGACGCCCGAAATGTAGTCCTGCCGCCCCTCGACGAGGTGGCTCTCCAGCATGGCGCCCATGATCTGTGTCGACCCGGCCGCCACCTGCTCGGCAATCGACGACGCCACGCCAATCTGTCGGCGATGGTCCTTCTGGCTGTTGCCGTGCGAGCAATCGATCATGACGGCCTGACGCAACCCCTTGGCCCCTAGCCTCGTGCACACGTCCTGCACGTGCTCCGCCGTGTAGTTGGGCCCCGTGCGGCTGCCGCCCCGCAGGATCACGTGGCACGTGTCATTGCCCGTGGTCTCGAAGATCGCCGAGACGCCCTGCTTGGTGACCGACGGAAACAGGTGCGGCGACCGGGCCGACAGCACCGCGTCGACCGCGGTCTGGGTGGTGCCCTCCGTGCTGTTCTTGAACCCCACAGGCATCGACAGACCAGATGCCAGCTCGCGATGCACCTGGCTTTCGGTCGTTCGCGCGCCAATCGCCACGTAGCTGGTCAGGTCTGCGATGTGCTGCGGCAGCTGCGTGTCGAGGAACTCGCACGCCGTCGGCAACCCGAGGTCGTTCACGTCGAGCAGCAGCCGGCGGGCCAGCCTGATGCCCTTGTTGATGTGGAAGCTCTCGTCGAGGTCCGGGTCGTTGACCAGCCCCTTCCAGCCCACCGAGGTCCGCGGCTTCTCGAAGTACGTCCGCATGACGACGATGAGGTCGTCGCGGTAGCGCTCCGCCAGGACTGCGAGGCGCTGCGCGTACTCGAGCCCGGCGCGGGTGTCGTGGATGGAGCACGGGCCCACGACGACGACCAGGCGCGAGTCGGTGCCCACCACGACCCGGGCAATGGCCTCACGAGTGCTGGCGACCACGTTGGACGCACGCTCGGACGCGGGGATCTCTTCGATCAGAATGGCCGGCGGCAGGAGGGGCCGCACCTGGGCGATACGGAGGTCGTCGGTCCGCTGGTACATACGTCGTACTAGGGTAGCCCAAGGGAGGAATAAAGGAACGAAGGAACGAAGGAA
>CAYMAG010000110.1:6507-14684 GCA_964388335.1 uncultured Vicinamibacteraceae bacterium
GCGGGCCGTGTCGACGACTTTGAGACAACCAGGTTCGGCAGTTACTGAAGCAACTCCTCGGCGCGCGTGAGCGCGGTCGATTGACGTTCTTCCTTCCTCCTTCCTTCCTTCGTTCCTGTGTTCCTTCCTTGGCTCCTTCGTTCCTTCGCTCCTTTCCTACCTATCCGTCAGTCTGATCGACTGTGCGACGCGGTTGAACGCCTCTGTGTACGTCCGCGCGTCGCGGTCGGGGACGACCGTCAGATAGTAGAACAGGTTGCCGTCCGCGAGCAGCGTCGTGTAGAGCCCGATGCGCTCGTCGCCGCCAAGCGCCGACCGGCCCACCAGCGGCGTCCCGATGGCCGTGCGGCCCGAGATGCGCACCGACTGCTGCTGACCCGACACGCGCAGGCCGGCGTTGGCGCGAACGAAGCCGTCGACCAGCGACTGCGTGGCCTGGCGCAGGTCGCGCGACGAGGCCCTCGCGACGCCGAGTTCGACGCCGTGGGTGAGCACCAGTTGCTGTCCGCTCTGTCCGAGCCCGTTCTGCGGCACGAACTTCACCGAGTTGTTCGATGAAACCGCCTGCCAGTTGGTCGGCACGCTCACCTGGAACAGCTGTCCTCCACGTTCCGTGCGGTAGCGCGTCGCAGGCGGTGGTACGGGCTGTCCGATGACGCCAGTGGCCACGGGGCCGCCGCTGCCCGTCGAGCCGCCGCCGCCCTCGCTTCGCCGCGCGAGGTCGGCCATCGACCCGGCCGGCGGCAGCGAGGCGAACGCCTGCTTCGCGACGTCGAAGCCCCGCGTATCAGGGGCCGGCGCGATTCGGAGTTTCGCGGCCTCCTCGGCGATATAGCGCGAACGGTTGCCGGGATCGGGGTGGCTGCTGAGCCACTGCGGTGCGCCCGCGCCGCCTTCTTTCTGGATCGTCTCGAACATGCGGCCGAGATCGCGCGGGTCGTAGCCGGCACGCGCCATGATCTGGGCGCCGAGCAGGTCCGCCTGCTTCTCGTAGTCGCGCGAGTATTTCATCAGCCACGTCCCGAGACCGAACTGCGAGCCCTGAGCGATGGCCTCGCCCCAGCCTCCGCCGATGACGGCGCCGGCAATCGCGCCGGCGAGCGCGCCCAACTGGAACCCCTGGGCCTTGGTCGCGTTCGCCGTTCCATGCCGCAGCAGCACGTGTGCGAGTTCGTGCGCCATGACGCCCACGACCTCACCCTCCGAGCCAGCCGCATCGAACATGCCGCGATTGACGAACATCGGGCCGCCAGGAAGGGCGAACGCGTTGATGTCCTTCAGGTTGACCGGCGTGAACGAGTACTCGAACACGGGCAGGTTCAATTCGCTCGGAGAAGCGGCGACGAGTCGCCGGCCCTTGTCATCGAGGTAGCTCTTGATCCGCCCATCCTGGATAATCGGATACTCGCGTCGCACCTCCGCTGCCGCCTCGCGGCCAAGCTCCACGTCCTGTTCGGGCGTGTACTTGTTCCTGGGCGGAGTGATGCGCGTCTGGGCAGCCAGCCCCCCACTCAGCAGCGCGACGACAATCAGCACGGATACCGCGGGACGGGAACGCATACGAGGTGTCTCCTTCTTGCGACTATCTTCCCAACTACGTTACACAATCCGTGCCAGGCCCTCGCGGCGCGATGTTATCCTCCGGGCTGCATGTCGCCATCAGCCACCCTGCCAGCGCTTCTCTCGACCATATTCGTTCTGGCGCAAGCCACATCAGGCCTGCGGCCCGATCCCCCCATCGTCTGCGACGCCTGCGTCGAGTGGAACGAGCCGCGCGCGCCGTTCCGTATCTTCGGCAACACGTACTTCGTGGGTACACGAGGTCTGTCGGCGGTACTCGTCACCTCGCCGGACGGGCACGTGCTGATCGACGGCGCGCTGCCGCAGTCGGCGCCCCTCATCGATGCCAACATCAGGGCCCTCGGATTCCGAACCGAGGACGTGCGGCTGATACTCAATTCGCATCCTCACTACGATCACGCAGGCGGCATTGCCGCCCTGCAGCGTCTGAGCGGCGCGACGGTGGCATCCAGCGCCGCCGGCGCGCGTGCGCTCCAGGCCGGCGAGCCCACAGCGGACGACCCGCAGTTCGCCTTTGGACGTGCGGTGAACGCTTTCCCGGCCGTGTCGCGGGTGCGCAGCGTCGCCGACGGCGAGGTGCTGCACGTCGGTGACGTCGCGGTGACCGTGCACCACACGCCGGGTCACACGCCTGGCGGCACCACCTCCGCCTGGCGGTCGTGCGACGGCCCGCGCTGCCTGGACCTAGTCTACGCCGACAGTCTCACGGCGGTCTCGGCCGAGGGCTTCCGGTTCTCCGGGGATTCCTCGACACCGAGTCGCGTCGAGGTGTTTCGCGCGAGCATCGACAAGGTCGCCGGGCTGCCTTGCGACATCGTCATCGCGGCACACCCCGGCTTCACCGACATCGACGGCAAGCTGGCACGACGCGCGGAGGGCGCCACGCCGGATCCGTTCATCGATCCGGAGGGCTGCCGGGCGTATGCCGCCGCAGCCAGGGCGCGCCTCGACGCACGTGTGGCAGAAGAACGTCGCGCGCGGTGAAGCGCTGCGTGTGCCTCAGTCCCGCTCGCCGGTGAGTGCCCCCAGGGTCGACACCAGCCCGCGCAGCCGGGCGGCGTCAACGCCTCGGGCCTTGTTCGCCTCGGCAACGAGCCCCGCCACGACCTCCTTGTGCGAAGCCATGGTTTCTGGATTCTGCGTCGTGCCACCACCGCCGGGCATCGCGCTCAGCATGTTGCGCACCGCCGTTGCACGTGCGGCTGACAGCGTTCCGGAGCGCTCGAGCTGCGCGAGGTACGCACGAGCCACGATCGGATGCGCAGGCCAGACGATGGGGTCCTGGTGCTGCACGTTGAATCGCTCCACCTGGACGCTTTCGGCCGCCTCGATCTCGGCCTGTGACAGGTGCTCGCTCGGCGTCAGGCGGAACACGTCGAGGCCACGCGCCATCTCGGCCCCGTAGATGTGGCCGTTGAACCAGTAGGTGGACCAGTAGCCGCCGGTGATGAGGTGCGCGGCATCGAGCGGGCCGCGGTCGAAGAACGCGATCTCGAACGGCTTCGCGGGATCGGTGAAGTCGAACACCGACACGCCGCCCTGGTACCACGCCTGCACCTTGATGTCGCGGCCGGGCACCGGCACGATCGACCCGTTGTGCGCCACGCAGTTCTCCTGCGGCGTCTGGGGGGCGGGCATCTTGTAGTAGCTCGCGAAGCGCAGTGTGCGGTCGACGACCTCGAAGATGGCGTTCGCGCCCCAGTTCGGCAGATCGCTGGCAAGGCATCGCGGACGCAGGCCCCCACCCCACTCGTCGGTGAAGATCACCTTCGTCCCGTCGTTGCTGAACGTCGCCGAGTGCCAGTAGGCGAAGTTCTTGTCGACGACCTGGTCGATGCGCTTCGGCGCGACAGGGTCAGAAATGTCGAGCAGGATGCCATTGCCCGAGCACGCGCCGGCCGCGAGCCCGACGGCAGGGAACACCGTGATGTCGTGACACTGGTTGGTGACGGACGTCTTCTGCGTCCCCGGCCCGTGGTCACCACCCTGCCACAGGCCAGAAATCGCGCCCGTGGTCTCATCGGCGAAGATACGCGGCCGGCTGACGATGCGTGCCTGGCCGGGCGCGGCGAGGGGCACCTGAATCACGTCGATGCTGAACTGCGCCGTGTTCGGATCGCTCGTCGGGTCGCCGTCCGAGCACCCCTCGAGTTCGTCGCCAGACCGCGTGGTCGACGTGCCGGATCCGTAGACGTACAGGTTGTCGGGATCGCCGGGGCTGCTGACCAGCGTGTGCGTGTGCGAGCCACGACAGGTCTGCACGGCGGCGACCTGCTTCGGCGTGCTGACGTCGCTGATGTCGAAGATGCGCACGCCGCGGAAACGTTCGGCGCTCACCGGCGTCTCGACGCCGCCCGTGCCGCAGTCCAACCGTCCGCGTGTCTGCTCCACGGACATGAACAGGAGCGTGCCGTGCACCGACACGTCACCCTGTCCGCCAGGACACACGACGGACGTCACGAGCTTCGGCGCGCGCGGATTGGCGATGTCGTAGACGTTGAACCCGTTGAAATTGCCGATGAACAGATGCTGGCCGCTGAAGGCGAGGTCTGAGTTGGCGAAGTTCAGTCCTGTGAACGGCACGGGTGGCGGTGCCGACTCCGGCTTCGGCGTATCGTCGCCTCGATCCGGCGGCGTCGGCACTCCGGCCGGTGCCTTCGGATCGAAGAACCCGTCGGGCTTGGGCAGGTGAGCGACGAGTTCCATGTGCCGGGCCGCGACACCGGCGTCCTCGAGGCCGGCTTTCAGGCCGACGCGGGGATCGACCGCCGGTGTACCCGCGTGCTGGGCGATCACCGGCGAAGCGAGAACACCGGCCGCACACAGGGCGGGCACGAGGCGCGCGACGAAACGACTCATTTCTGCAACTCCTTCAGGAGGGCGCGCATGCGCCTGATCTCCATGGCCTGGTCGGCCTCGACGTCCGACGCGAATGAAAAGAGCGCCGGCTCCTGGCCGGCACCCGGTGTCGCAAACAGCGCGCGCACCATGACCAGTGCGCCTTGATGGTGCTGAATCATGCCTTCGAGAAACCCTGTCTCGAACGCCGACCCGTCGCTGTCGCGCAGACGCTGCATCTGGTCGGCGGTGAGCATTCCGGGCATCAACGCACCGCCATGCCCGTCATGACCGTGGCCGTCGGGGATGGCCTCGCCCCGTTGACCGAGCCACTCTTTCATCATGGCCATTTCGTCGGCCTGGCTGACCTCGATGCGCAGAGCCAGGGCACGCAGGTCGTCACGGGCAGACCTGGCGGCAACGAGCGCGGTCATCTCCAGCGCCTGTGCATGATGTCCGAGCATGTCCTGCATGAAGCGGACGTCCGCATCGGTGTGGCGCACCGCAGACACGTCAGCCGCGTCAGCGGCGGTGATGGTACGGGTGGGTTGTCCGGGGGCTCCGGGCTGGACGATACGCGGGGCAGGCTGGGCCAGAATCGCGGTGACCGTGCCTCCGAACAGCGCGACGGCCCACGCGGCGATGGTTCGGCGCACCCTGGAGGCGGAGGGCATCAGCCCTCCATGGTACTCAAATTCACGGGCTCGACGGGAATCGTCACGCGGGTCTGCTGATGTGGAGATGGCACGCGAGCACGAGCTGGTGCAAGCCGCACGCGATGAGTCCGGCTCTCCGGCTCCCACGAGGGCCGGCATCCACGGCCCGATCTCGCGGTGTCGGGGGCGGGTCAGAACGAGTAGTCGATGCCGAACACGGGCGTGACGCTCGCGGTCACGCCAGCGGACGACAGGGCGACGAGCAGGTTGGCCGAGACGAGGAAGTTGCCGGCCACGTTGACCTTCGTGCCCATCGCGAGCGTCGCCAGGTTGAGCGACTCGTCGCGCAGCACGTACTCCTCGAAGGTCGTCGAGCCGGGGACGCCCATGGCGTTGGTGTAGTGCCAGGTCGTCGGGGCGAGTTCCAGCCGGCCCGCGTCGATGAGCGTGCGGCCGATGAAGGTGGTGAGGAGCGTGACCTTCGGCGAGGCCACGAACTCGACGCCGAATCGATAGCCGAACTCGTCGGGCGCGTTGACGACGTCCCCGGAACTCGACTTGGTGAATCCCACGTTGAAGTGAGGGGCCCACCGGCCCATGGTGTTCGAGCCGATCAGGGTGCCCGTGATGGCCGTGGCGCCCGTCCCCAGCAGGTTCTCGGCGTCGCCCGTCGGCAGGCGGATGTCGACACCCGCGGCGAGGCCTCCGCCCGTGGAGTCCATGAAGCGGAACTTCGAGCGCACGAGGATGTCACCCAGCCCGGACGCGCTGCCAGACGAGGAGAACGGTGACGTCTTCGTGCCGTTGGGGAACACGTGGAGGCCGGGAATGTTCGGCGTCGAGAACGGCAGGACCTCTGCGTCGATCCGCGCGTTCATACTTACGTACACGATGGGCACCGCGAGGGCGACGTCGAAGCGGTCGGTCACGCCATAGTTGGCGAAGACCGTCGTCGTGGATGACGAGACGTCGAGATCGAGGGCGGCTTCGACGAGATCCCCCTCGAAGAAGAGCCCGCCGCTGTCCTGGTGCCGCAGGTAGAACTTCACCTCGCCGTTCTCGAGGTCCTGCCCTTCGAACGACGAATAGCTCGAGTACTGCGTGTTGACGCCGAAGGTGAGCTTGCCTTTGCCGTTGGTCAACGCGCGTTCGGCGAAGGCGGGCCCGAAGCTCTGGGTCGCGCGCTCGAACGTGCCGAGGGTGGGATCGAACTTGAAGCTGAAGCCGCCCGACGATGACCCAATCGGAAACGTCGCCAACTGCGTCACGAGCTGCTGGTTGAAGAGGTAAGGCGCGAGTACCTGATCCTCGCCGGGAATGAAGTGCGCTTCGTGGCTGATGAAGCCAGGCGGCGGTGGAGCCAGCCGCACCTCCGACTGAATGAGCTGGGGCAGCAGTTGTGACAGAGGAACGTCCTGCGCGGTCGCCGCCGCTGGTAGAAGACTGCCGACGATGACGGTCACGGCGCACGAGAGGAGGATCGGTCGCATGTTGCCTCTGGAGTTCGGATAGTCGGGACGAACGTAATAACGACGTTGCGCGGAGTTTCGAACAGTCCAGCGATCACCGGCCGGGCGACACGCTGGCAATGATCCATCCTCCCGCACTCCTGCGCATGGAGAACGTGACGGCCTGCGAGGCTGACCGGGGGCGTCCGGCAGTCAGTTGCGCGGTGGTCTGTCGCGTGCAGGTCACGGTGGCGGAATCGCCAGTCTGCGAGATGAGGACGTTCTGCAGGGTAACCGACTGGGAGCGCACGTCGTCGAAGCTGAGATTCGCGGGTGCCGACGGCCACACCCGGCGGACGAGTTCGACATCGAGCGTCTCGTATCCGCGAACGAACTGGTCGAGGACCGCACGAATGGCGGGGGTCTCGTCCACAGGCTGGGCGGGCGTGACGACCGGAGGCGAACCCTTCGCTGGCTCGCGCACGACGGGTTGGGGCGGAGGCACGTCCGTCGGCGGAGGCGGCAACGTGGGGCCAGCCGTCTTGACGGGCTCCGCTGGCTGCGGGGGCTGAAGGACGCCCTCCGGCGGTGTCGTCTGTTGCCGGGCCAGCGTGGCGGCCCGGCCGGCCTCAGCGGCCTCGTTGAATGCGGTCGTGGCGTAGAGCAGGGCCTGAAGCGCCCGAGGCGTGTTGCCCTGGCGCAGGGCGTTGGTCGCTGCCGCGTGTCGCGCGACGCCGGTATCGTATGCGGCTGTCGCGAGTTGTGGCGCGTTTGCCTTGTCCGCGTCTGCACGAGCGGACAGGGCGGCTCTGCGTGCCGTGGCCATGATCGGATCCAGGTCGGCCTGCACCAGCGGGTCCTGCACGACCCCCGGCTCGGCGCGCTCGATCAGCGCGAGCACGGCGGCCACGTCGCCACGCCGAATGGCTGGAAGGAGCCGGTCGTGCAGAGCACGCACGGCGGGCGGCGTCGTGACGTCCGGCGCAGCCTCGGTCGCGGCGGCTGGAGGATCGGCAGCGGCCGTGTCGGCCTCGGGGTCGTCGCCGGGTGCCGGTTCCGACGTCGCCCCGCCCGGAGTCGGGGCGTCTGAAGTCGCGGCGTCTGCCCCGGTGTCGCTGTTCTGCGACGAGCTGTCTGGGCCTGACGACATCCCGACCCAGACCACGCCGAGGGCCAGGACCAGGAGCAGGGCGGCCGCGGTCATCCAGTGGGCGGGGCGGAGTCTGCTGGCCGGCGACGGCTGAGCGCTCGGCGGCGCGGAAGCGACGTGTGGCGACGCAGCCGGAATGGCCGAACGCGGCGCGACGAGTGTGACGTCCGCGGGGTCGGTGGCCCTCGTCGCGGCCGGTGTGTGCGCGGACGTACGTTGAGCGGCGCGCCACTGTTTCGTGAGGCGGCGGGCGCTGCGCTCGAGTTCGGTGAGCGGCGGAGACTCGAGCAACGGGTCGTCGAACCGAAGCGCCTCCACAGCAGCCAGTGCCCCGGCGTAGTCGCCGGCAGAGGCTTGGCTGCTCGCGATGTCGAGCGCCGAGCGGACGGCGTGGGCATGTGCGTCGCGGCGCGCGCGGTCTTCGGCGTCGCGTCGCGCCCGCTCGGCCGCTTCCTCGGCCTCGCGCCGTGCCCGCGCCTCGGCCTTCTGGCGGGCCTGCTCCTC
>CAYMAG010000111.1:0-1728 GCA_964388335.1 uncultured Vicinamibacteraceae bacterium
ACCCGGATCGCGCCGAGGGCCACGCGACGCTACATCAGCGCGTACACCACGAGCGCTATGCTGACGATCAGGAAACCGGTCGCTGACCGGTACTCCTTGTTGCGCATTGCGCGGGCCGGGCTGAAGCGACGGTGCACCATGGGCGCCGTCCCCCGGGCATAGCGGTCGTACGCGTCACCGAAGGTCGCGCGCAGGTACGCCTCTTCGGTGCGTACCGCGATGGCGATGGTCGCCGCGAGGTACAGGCCGATGACGCCGGCCACGACCCACGATGCCGATGCCACGGCGAACCCGGCACCCATGAGCGCCGAGCCCGCATACAGCGGGTGACGCGTGAAGCGGTAGGGCCCGGAACGGGTCACCTCGCGACTCTTCTCGAGATGCCCGGCGGCCCATATCCGCAACAGTTGCCCGACCAGGGCAATCGGCAGTCCCAAGATGACGGAACGCCGGGTCGGCGCGACGAACCAGAGCACGACGGCCGCGAGCGCGAAGCCGAGGGGCACGCGCCAGCGGGCCAGTCCCGATCGAGGAGACGTCGCCACCATGGATCAGGTAGGCCGCGCCTCGCCGAGGCGCGGATCCTCCGACCCACCGCCGAAGCGCGGATCCTCCGTCCCACCGTCGAGGCGCGAATCCATCTCGCCCGCCTCGGCGAGCCGCCCCGCCACAGCCTCAGCCACGTCGTCGACGGTGACCTTGCCGAGACACCAGGCGTCGGCCGTACATGCGCGCTTGAAGACACACCTGCAGTCCGCATGCCGCGACACGCTGCGATCGTCTGGCGCCCAGGGACCGTTCCGCTCGGGCGGCGTCGGACCGTACAGCCCGACCAGCCGGGCGCCGACGGCTGCGCCGAGATGGAGGGGCCCGGTGTCACCGGCGACCACGACGGCCGCGGCGCGAGCGAGCGCCAGGATGTCGAGAACGTCCGATTGCGGCGCCATCACCGCGGCGCCATCGGCGGACGCCCGCACGACGGCGGCAGCCAGCGACGCTTCATCCGGTCCCCACAGCACGAGGCTGCGCAGGCCGTGAGCGGCCAGCACCTTGTCGGCCAGCGCACCGAAGCGCTCTGCCGGCCACCGCTTGTTGGGCCATCCAGCCCCGGGGCTCAGCAGCGCGAACGGAACGGCGTCTCCCCCGAGCAGTGTGCGCGACGACGACAGGACGTCGGACCGGGGAACGTCGAGGTCAATGACGGGTGGGCCGGACGGTGTGAGGCCGAGCCGCGCGAGCAGCGACAGATTCTTCTGGACGACGTGCCCATCCGGCCGTCCGCCGGTTTCCCCATACGCCAGCGTCGCGAGCGTCTCGCGCGCCAGCCCTCGCGAGAACCCGATGACGCGCCGGGCGCCGCTCGCGCGAGCGTACGCTGCCGACTTCACCAGGCCCTGCAGGTCGAGGCAGATGTCGTAACCGGCCGCGCGAACGTCCCGCACGGCCGACAGGTCGAACGCGCTGCGCACGGCATGGACACGCGCCACACCCCGCACGCGCGCGACCAGGCGCGCATACCCCGCCTGCACCAGCCACCCGATGCGCGCATCCGGCCAGGCCTCGTGCACCGCCGCGACGACCGGCATCGCGTGGACGACGTCGCCCAGCGCGCCGAGTCTCACGATCAGGACGGAAGGGGAGGGTTCATGTTTCATGCTTCATGCTTGATGCTTCATGCCTGTCGGGCGAATCGGGGATCGCGGATCGGGAATCGGGACTATCCTTCCT
>CAYMAG010000111.1:1828-14664 GCA_964388335.1 uncultured Vicinamibacteraceae bacterium
CATGCCTGTCGGGCGAATCGGGGATCGCGGATCGGGAATCGGGACTATCCTTCCTACGCCTCCCCAACTCCTTCGTTCCTCGCACCCTTCGTTCCTTCGTTCCTTGGTTCCTTGTTTCCTTGGTTCCTTCTCCTGTTCCTCCCTTCCTTCCTTCCTTCCTTCCTTCCTTAGTTCCTTAGTTCCTTAGTTCCTTCTTTCCTTCCTCCCTTCCTCCAATCCTCCCTATGATCTCTCGCGTGTCGTGATCCTTCGGGTCGCCGACGATCGCGGTGCGACCGCCGTAGGCCAGGACGATCGCGCGTTCCGGCACGGTGTCGACGGTGTAGTCGGTACCCTTGCAGTGGACGTCGGGCCGCAGGGCCTCGAGCAACGGACCGACCGTGTCGTCGCCGAAGAGCACGACGGCATCGACGCCGCGCAGCGCATCGACGAGTTCCGCGCGGTCGCAGCCGGGCATGATCGGCCGCCCCGGCCCCTTCAGACGGCGCACCGAGTCGTCGTCGTTGACGGCGACGACGAGGACGTCCGCCTCGGCGGCAGCGCCCTGCAGGTAGCGCAGGTGTCCGACGTGCAGCAGGTCGAAGACCCCGTTGGCAAGCGCGACGGTCCGGCCGTCACGGCGTGCGGCAGCGACGTAGCCGGCGACCTCCGTGCGCGAAAAGATCATGCGTATTGCTCCACCGCGGCGCGCAATTCCGCAGCGCTCACCGTGGCGGTCCCACGCTTCATCACCACGAGGCCCGCGGCACAGGTCGCCAGGTGCGCCGCGTCTTCGAACGTGGCCCCGGCTGCGAGCGCCTGCGACATGGTGGCGATGACCGTGTCGCCCGCCCCGGTGACGTCGGCGATCTCGTCGCTGCCGAAGATCGGAACGTGCACGGTGGGGCGATCCGGTTGGAAGAGCGCCATACCACGGCTGCCCCGCGTGACGAGCACCGCCTCCATCCGCGTCCGCTCGAGCAGCGTCCGGCCGGCCTGCTCCAGCACCTTCGCGTCATCGTCCATGCGGATGCCGAGCAGTTGCTCGACCTCCGACTCGTTCGGCGTGGCGAGGGTCAGCCCTGAGAACCTGTCGAGAGCGTGGCGTGAATCCACGAGCACGGGGACACGCGATCCCTTCCGCCGGCGCAGAGTGCGGTGTATCCGCCCGACGAGCCTGGGCGTGACGAGCCCGGCCCCGTAGTCCGAGACGATCACGGCATGGCACGTGGCGAGTGCGCGTTCGAGCCGGGCCTCGAACGCGAGGTGCACGTCGCGGACGGGCACCGGCCCCTGACGGCGATCGATGCGCACGACCTGCTGCTTGGCCGAATGGATGCCGCCCGCGAGCACACGGGTCTTGGTGGGCGTCGCGTAGCCGGCCAGTTTCACGAGCCCACGTGTGTCGACGCCAGGGAGGAAACTCGCGGCGAGGCGTTCTCCTGCCTCGTCGCGTCCGAGACAGCCGAAGAGGTGGGCGCGGCCACCGAGAGCGGCCACATTGTTGGCGGCGTTGCCGGCGCTGCCCGCCACGACGTGCGTCGTGTCGTACTCGAGGATCAGGACCGGGGCCTCGCGCGAGACGCGCGCCACGCGGCCGTACAGGAACTCGTCGGCGGCCACGTCGCCGACGACGAGGGTGCGCTGGCGCGGAAAGCGAGCGACGAGGCCGAGCAGCCGGTCACGCATCACGGCACGTCCTGGCGGAGCATCCAGCTGACCGCGCCCATCAGGTCGTCGGCGATGAACGCCGCGTCGACGCCCTCGACGGGTCGTTGCTCCGCGGAGCGTCCATGGCCCGTGCGCAGGAGGATGCCGCCGCGCAGGCCCGCCGCGGCAGCCAGTTGCACGTCGCCCCATCGATCGCCAATGGCGTACGAGCGCGACAGATCGATGTCGAGGTCGGCGGCCGCCCGCTGCAGCATCGCGGCGCCCGGCTTGCGGCAGTCGCACGCCTGGCGAAGCGCCTCGACGTGGCCGTGCGGATGATGCGGGCAGTAGTAGAACGCGTCGATGGACGCCCCGGCCTCGGCGAGACGTGCGGCGAGGGCGTCGTGCGTCTGCTCGACGAAGGCTGCGTCGAACAGCCCCAGGGCGATGCCGCTCTGGTTGGTCACCACGACACGACGATACCCCGCGCGCTCGAGCAGGCGCAGGGCGTCCACCGTCCATGGGAACAGGTACAGGCGATCGAGGGTGTCGAGGTATCCGGCCTCCTCGATGAGCGTGCCATCACGATCGAGGAAGACGGCCGGCGCGCGCGCGGTCATCAACCGCGCATCGTAGCAGACTGCGGGTCTTACGCCGCGCGACGCGTCCTCGACAGCACCATCGCGGTGATGTCGCGGGTCACGATGTCGTCCTCGGTGAAGCACGAGGGCCGACGCGGCGACGGCAGGGGCTCGAGCGGGACGGCCGGGCCGTCTGGCTGGTCGGCCAGCACCTCGACGAAGCGCCGCGGGTACGA
This sequence comes from uncultured Vicinamibacteraceae bacterium, assembly GCA_964388335.1. GTDB lineage: Bacteria > Acidobacteriota > Vicinamibacteria > Vicinamibacterales > Vicinamibacteraceae > JAEZDP01. The sequence continues at coordinate 4,275 of CAYMAG010000111.1, forward strand.
CGGATAGCGACGAAAGGTCGCCGCGAGCACCCGCCCGTGCCGTTCCACCAGCGTGCCGAGGTCGTCGCGCACGACGGCCAGCACCGAGGGGTCTGGTTCGGTGCCGAGATACTCGCGCACGAGCAGCTCGACGGCATCGAAGAACGCCGGCGGGTGGGACCGGGCGTCGAGCCGTCCGTCGGGGAACCGCATCTCTCTCAACCCATGGGCCTCGGGCGCGACGTGAAACATCTCGTGCACGATGGTGTCGAGCCTGCACACCCAGGGCGGCAGATCGAAGTAACGCTGACGCTTGGTGGCCGGGGGCTGTTCGGCAAATCTCGGAAGGTTCACCGAAATCAGATACGCCATCGTCCGGCCATGCACGGACACCTCGGGCCAGCGCGTCACGAACCACGGGGTGCGGCGGGTCATGAGACCGGTCTCAGGGTCGGTCCAGAAGAAGTAGCCGGGCTCGGTCGGCGGTAGTCCCAGCGCGTGACAGGTCGCGTTGGGTCCGGACGCGCCCGCGCGCCCCGGGCGCGCGAACACGAGCAGACGATCCATCGGCACGTGCGAGAGATCGGGCACTCGTTGCGCGATATCACGCATCAGAAGGGTGAGGGCGTCGGTGTAATGCAGCATCGCTGCCTGAGGAATCGGCCCGGGCCGGGACTCACATCAGACACTGGACGCGGGCTGCGGTCAAGCTGAGCCGGGATCGCCACTCGAAGGGTCGAGCTTACTCGACCGGGAGGCTCGGCGCGCCGAGCGAGCCCATGCGCCGCAGAATCATGGCCTGGCGATTGCGCAGGCGAGGCGGCGGCGACGCAGGGCTGTAGCGGACGGGGTTGATCAGGGCGCCCGCCAGCAGGGCCGCCTGCGGGGCCGACAACGAGGCCGCCGACGTGCGGAAGTACCGCCTGCTGGCCGCCTCGGCGCCCCAGATCCCATCGCCCCACTCCACCACGTTGAGGTACAGCTCGAGGATGCGACGCTTGGTCAACACGCGCTCGAGCAGTCGCGTAATCATCAGCTCACGCAGTTTCCGGACCGGACTGCGCGACGGCGACAGGTACAGGTTCTTCGCGAGCTGCTGCGTGATCGTGCTGCCGCCTCGCAGCGGCACTCCCCTGGCCAGGCGGTCCTCGATCGCCTCGCGGATCTGCTCCAGGTCGACGCCCTCGTGCTCCCAGAAGAGATCGTCTTCGGCAACCAGCACGGCGCGCTTCAGCGTCTGGGCGATGCGCGTGTACGGCACCCAGCGGTAGTCGCGGCGCGCGGGGATGCCGCGGCCGTGCGCCTCGTCCGCGCGCAGTCGCATGAACGCCGTCTCGGCCGGTGGCGTGTCCACCATCGGGCGCACGTCGGGCAGCGTCAGATAGAGGTACGCGAGGAAGGTGAAGGCCACGGCCACGACGCCGGCGAGCACGCGCCCGGCTCTCCGCGCCATCGCCCCGGCGGAGCGCCCCCCACGGGACGTTGACACACGGCGTCGGACGGCCCGAGGCATGGCGGGAAGTGTAGCGCGGCTACAATCCGCAGATGACCGCCGCGCCTGACGGCGCCGTCCCGCCCGAGCACGACGACGTCACGGCCGCGATGCTGCGCTGGAGACTCGGCATCACTGCCGTCGCCGTGGCGCTCGCCGGCGCGTCGACCCTGTTCGTCGCGGTGTCCCTGTTGCGCGCCGTCGACCGCCCGTGGACCGGCCTCACGACAGCCAGGGTCAGCCAGGGTGCCGAGGCACGCGTGGTCGTACGTGTCGCGTCCGACTCGTCGCCGGCGGCGCGCGCGGGGCTGCGCGCCGGCGACGAGATTCTCCGGCTCGACGGCGTGCCGGCGACGGACGGAACACGCCTGCTCGCCCTGCACGACAGCCTCAGGCCGGGCAGATCGCTGCCTGTCGAGTACGTACGCGACGGACAGGTCGCGATCGCCACGCTCACGGTGGACCGCGTCCTGCGGACGACCGGCCAGTGGGTCTGGATCGGGGTACGCCTGGTCGTGGTCTTCGGGCTCTTCTTCGGCCTCGCGGCGCTCGTCCACCAGTGGCGCCCCACCGATCCGCGTGCCCTGCTGTTCATGCTGGTGTCGGCAGCCTTCGGCACGTCGCTGCTGATGACCGCCATTCCCGGCGGCGTCAGCCAGCCGCCGGAGACCGTGCTGCCGCTGCCGGACGCCTTCAGTCGCATCAACATCACGGCCCTCGCCATCGTCGCGACCTGCGGCCTGGCAGGCGGCCCGCTGCTGCTGCACTTCGTGACGCTCTTTCCGAGGCCGAGACTCGGTCCAGGAACACGCCGGCCGTGGCTGGCCTGGAGCTATCAGCTGCAGGTGGTGTGCCTGCTCGCGGGTACGGCGGTCGTGCCGGCCTACCTCGTGCGGGACGAGCCGGATGGCGTCCGTGCGGCGGTGCTCGGAGCGACCGCGCTTGCCTTCGCGATGGCTGCCGCCCCTGTCGCACGCCGGTGGTGGCGCACCGGGACGGGCGTCTGGCGACGGCTGGTCGAGGCGCCGGTGTACTCGGCCGTCATGGCGACTCTGGCCGGTCTCGCACTGGCGCAGGGTGCGCTGGCCGTGGTGGCGATCGTCTGGCCCGCGTGGATGGGGGTGGCCACGGCGAGCATGCTGATCGCCGCCCTGGTCAGCACGGGCGTCTGCATCACGATCGTGTACCCGGTCAGCGCCGTCGTCGGCCTGTGGTCGGCCTGGACGTTCGCCGATGCGGCCGAGCGCCAGCAGATCCGATGGCCGCTGATGGGGATTGGCGCCACGCTCACCATCGCGATCGTGCTGTCACTCGTGGCGACCGGGTGGTCGCTCGGCCGTGACACGCTGCCCGCCCAGCTCTACTCGGTCCTGGAGATCGCCACGTGGGTCGCGTACTCGTGTATTCCGCTCTCGTTCGCCGCAGCCATCCTGCGCTACGGGCTGATGGACATCCGCGTCATCGTCCGACTCACGTTCATCTATGCCGTCACGTCGGCATCGGTCGCCATCGGTGCCGGGGCGCTCGTCCTTCTGGTGAGTGCGCTCGTCAGTCAGGCCGCTGCCAGCGGACGCATCGCGACGATAGTGCTGACGCTGCTCGTGGTGGCGATGGTGGAGCCGATCCGGCGCCGCATCCAGCGGGCGCTCGACGTGGGCTTCCACCAGCAGGCACCCGACCCCGCGGGCGTCCTGGCGCGTCACGGCGATGCGCTGCGGCATGTCACGCGCCGCGAGGAACTCGAACGCCGTCTCACCACGGCGCTGCAGGAAGCCATCCCTCACCGCCACACCCTCGTGTTCCGGGCGCGGGACGAGCGCGCGGGGTACGACCTGGTGACGCCCGGGGAGACCGATCTCATCGACGTCACGGAGGCCATGCGATGGATGGACGAGCACCCCGCCACGCTGCACGGCCCGATGGCGGTGGATGACGAGAGCCTTGCCGTGGCGCGGGGTCCGTGGCGCAGGCTGGGCGTGGAGTTGCTGCTGCCGATCCGCCATGCCGATGTGGTGCACCTCGTCGTGGGGCTGGGCCGCAAGCGCTCGGACGAGCGCTGGAACGACCGCGACCACGAGTTGCTCTCGTCGATCGCCGCGCAGACGTCGATGGCCATCAGCGGACTGCAGACGCGGGTGCGTGACGCGTCCCTGCGCGAGGCGTTCGACAACCAGCAGGCGATGCTGCCGCAGCAGGTGCCGCAGCCGCCGGGCTACAGCCTGGCAGGTGCCTGGCATCCGGCGCTCGCCGTCGGAGGCGATTACTACGATGCGTGGTGGCTCGCCGACGACGCGCTGGCGGTCTGCATCGCCGATGTCTCAGGCAAGGGGTTGCCGGCCTCCCTCGTGATGGCCAACCTGCAGGCCACGGTCAAGGCCCTCGCCGGGCCGGACGTCACCCCAGCCGCCCTCTGCACGCGCGTGAACGAGACGATGGCGGCCAATCTGCGGCGCAGCCGGTTCATCACGTTCTTCTTCGGCATCCTCTGGGTGAACCAGCACCGGTTCACGTTCGTGAACGCGGGACACAATCCTCCGGTGCTCGCGCTGCCTGCGACGGTCCTCGAACTCGGCCTCGGCGAGCCGGCGCTCGGCCTGCGCCGGACGCACGCGTATCGCGACGCCGAAGTCGTTCTCGAGCCAGGTACCCGGCTGCTGCTGTACACCGACGGCGTCACCGAGGGGCGTACGCCGGATGGCGAAGAGTTCGGCGCCGAACGGCTCGCCGACCTCGTCGCGCGTGAGCACCGGTCGGCGCCCGTCCTGCGGGACGACGTGCTGTCGGCCATCGCGTCCTGGACGCAGGGCCGGTTCGACGACGACGTCACGATGCTGGCGATCGTGCGCCAGCACGACACGACCGTCGCGCCCGCTACCGGCCCTGTTCCTGCACGATCTTGATTCGGTCGCCAGCGCGCGGCTGCTCGTTGGCAGCGACACCGTTCATCACGGCCAGCGTGGACGCCGGCACGATCGACGCACCGGGACCGGCGGCGATGCTCTGCCATGTCTCGCCAGCCTGCACCGTGTGCAGCCGAACGACGTTCGGACGAATGTCGCTGGCCTCGTCGATGCGCAGGGGACGGAACGACCGCAGGGTGCTGCTGAAGGCGGGCTCCACCTGCTGGAACACGTCGACGGGCGCCAGCCCCGCGATGCGGTACACGCGACGGTCGTGGGCGATCCACGCGATACGGAGCTGCGCATTGCCCACGCCCTGCATCTGTCCCTGGAACGTGCCGACGTAGGCGTCGAGCCCGTTGATGCGCGTCTCGCCCCCCGTCACGATGCGCAGGCCGGAGTTGCGGACGTCGTTGGCGGCGATGGCCTCCATGCCGTTCCCCTGGGGCTGAGGCACGAGTTGCAGGAAGACGACGGCGTTGGCGGAGGGGGCGCGTGCGGCAACCTGCGTGGGCGCGTTCTGCACGGGCCATTGCGCGGGGAACTGCAACGAGAAGCGCAGTACGGGATGGAGGAACGTGTCGCCGCGCACGATGCCTTCCGCCGGGTTGTCGCCGAAGACCATGCCGTCGATACGCTGCAGGAACTCGGCGCGCCGCACGTTGAACGTCTGGGCGCCGGCCTCGAGTGACGCGACGACATCCTGGACGCGCGCCACTCGATCCTCCGGCATCGGGTGCGTCGACAGCCAGTTGGGTATGCCCTTGCGGTCGCTCCCCTCGCTCAGGCGCCCCAGCGTCTCGAGCAGACTGGGCACTCCGGCGGGGTCCCAGCCATTGCGGGCGGCATAGCCGGCTCCCAGGCGGTCCGCTTCGAGTTCATCGTCGCGCCCGAACTTCAGGAAGAGGACGCCCATGCCGGTCTCCGCTGCCTGGCCGAAGGGCCGAAGCTCGGGGACGAAGATCTGTCCAAGCAGCAGTCCGATCGATGCGCCAGCGGCCTTGCTGTATTGCGCGGCGGAATGTCGCGCGGTGACATGGGCGATCTCGTGGCCAAGCACGCCGGCCAGTTCCGCCTCGTTGTTGAGGTGCGCGAGGATGCCACGCGTCAGGTAGATGAACCCGCCTGGCACGGCGAACGCGTTGACCGACGGCGAGTCGACGATGGCGAACGTCCACGGCAGGTGGGGCCGTTCGCTGTTCCTCGCGAGCGGCATCGCGACGCTCTCGACGTAACGCTGCAGGGCCGGGTCGTCGTAGACGCCCATCTCCTGGCGGATCTGGGGGTCGCTCTGCCGGCCCATGGCCACTTCCTGGGCTTCGCTCATGAGGTTGAACTCGCGCTTGCCCGTGGCCGGATTGGTCGCACACGACAGCGTGAGCGAGGCGACGAGCGCCAACAGCGCGGCGGTACGTCCGAGGCGGTGTCCCATGCCTGAGGCCCCTCCCGAGCCGACGCTACCTGCCGCCGAAGTACGACGGTAATTCCATCGTCTTCATGGTCTGCAGCCCGGCAGGCGCGCGCACCACCTTCGGTATGGAGTTGACGGTGATCGATGCGGTGGCGACGTCGCCATGGACGCCGCCGGCGATCTTCATGTGCAGGCGCGGCGAGCCCTCGACGTTGACGGCGTCGTACGACGCGGGGGCGCCGAGGTACGCCTCCATGTGCAGCACGACGAGGGGTTCGTCACCCCGATAGCCGGTGCCGGTCTGGATGATGCCTGCGACCTGCCCCTTCTTCACCTCGAGGTACTGGCTCCGCGTGACCTTCGTGGCGATCTTCGGCGCGATCTCGTCGGTGATGCGATCGAGCCTCCACCCCATGGCGTCGGCGATCATCGCGACCGATTCGGTGAGGCCAACGTGTCGCACGGAGCCCGCATCCACCTCGGCGTGAAACTGCTCGGGCGTGAGGCCGGCGCCAATCTTCTGCTGGAACGGCAGACGTCGCACCGAGGCGTCCTGGATGCGCTCGACGCGGATGCTGTCGACACGCTCGCACACGGCGGTCAGCGTGATGGGCAGCGCGTCCATGGTGAAGCCCGGGTTGACGCCCGTGCCCAGCACGGCCACGTTCGCCTTGCGCGCGGCCGCGTCGATGCGGCGTGCCAGCTTCCTGTTGGAGTGCCAGGGATACGCGAGTTCCTCGGTGGTCGAGACCACCGGCACCTTGTGCTCGAGCACTTCGTCGAGCTGATCGGCCACCTTGGCGAGCGACGAACTCGTGCACAGCACGACGACGTCCGGCCTGGTCCGCTCGATGGCAACGCCGATGCGGTCTTCGACCTTGACCCTCAATCTTCGTCCGACTCCGGCGACGTCACCGAGGTCCTTGCCGAGTTTGGCGGGATCGACATCCACGGCGCCGACGATCACGAGGCCTTTGCGCGTTGCGCACTGCTGAACCACGCCATTGCCGATCGGCCCGAGGCCGACATGGAGCACACGAATTGTCATGCAGGGAAGACTCCTGGAAAACACGCGTTCACGAGCCCGCGAACGCAAGGACGACCATGCGATTATACTCGCTGACCAGTCGTGGAAATGCTCATCGGGCTGCTCATCGTCGCCTCTTCGCTGGCGCTCGCCCTGGTGCTGCCTGTCCTGTCGTTTCTGCGCGCGACCCGGGCCGAGCGCGACGTCAGGCACCTCGCGCTCGAGGTGGTGACGCTCCGTCGCGAGATCGACAGCCTGCGCGCGGCTGCGCCGGCCGACTCGCCCGTCCGCCCCGCCGATCCCGCGTGGCACGACACGGTGCAGGCGCTGCAGCGTGCCGCGCCCGCGACAGATGGCGCCGCGCCGGTCGACGCGGCCGTGCCGCCGCCTCCTGGTGGGGCCGCGCCTGGCCTTGTGCCCGATGCCGGCGCGCCGGCCGCGGCGCCCGCCGCCGACGAGTCGTCCCCCGTGGCGCCGCCCGCCCTGCCCGTCCCGCCACCACTCGTCACGATGACCAGCGCCGACGCGCTCGAGCACCGCATCGGCGCGCGCTGGTTGTTGTACGCGGGCATGGCCGCGCTGCTCCTCGGCATCAGTTACTTCATCACGTTCGCCTTCGACAACGGATGGGTGAGCGAACCGTTGCGCGTCGCGGTGGGGCTTGGCGCAGGGGTCGCCTTGCTGGCGGGGGGCCTGCGCTTCTCGCGTCAGGGGGTCCGGCTGTTCGGCCACGTACTGGCCGGGGGCGGCATCGTCTCGCTGTACCTCGCGCTGTATGCGGCGCTGCACGCCTACGAGCTGATCGCACCCGCCACGGCGTTCGTCGCGATGGTGCTCGTGACCGGAACGTCCGCGTTCCTTGCGCACCGGGAGCGGGCGCAGGCGCTGGCCATCATGGCGCTCGTCGGCGGGTTCGTCACGCCATACCTCGTGGGTGGCGGTCGCGATGCGCAGCTGGTGTTGTTCACCTACGTCGCACTGCTGCTGGCCGGGTCGACCGTGCTCGGGCTGCGACACGCGTGGCCGATGCTGCACGCCCTCGGCTACCTGTTCACGTGTCTGATCGTCGCCGCCTGGGGCGCCTGGCACTACGCCGGGACGGCCTGGCTGAGGACCGAGATCTTTCTCACGATCTACGCGGTTCTGTTCCTCTACGCGTGGTTCGCGATGCGGCGCGTGTCAGGCGTCTCGGTCGTGGCGCGCCTGGTGTCGTGGGTCCTCGCCACCAGTCCCATCGTGTATCACCTCGCGTCGGTGACCATCCTGGCGCCGCAGCCTGGGGCCCTGCTCGTCTACTTCGTGCTGTTCACCGTCGCGGGCCTCTCGATCAGTCACCACACCAACCTCCCCTGGCTGCGTTCCGCGGTCGTGCTGCTCGCGGGCATCCCGCTGATGGCGTGGATGAATGGACTCCGCCGTCCGGGCTGGTATCCGGGCGCCGTGATCACCGCCTGTGCGCTGTATGGCCTGCATCTCGCCGGACAGTGGCGCGCCGTCAGCGACGATGACGCGCCGGCGAAGGTGCCGCTGGCCGAGGTCGTGCACACGCACTTGAACGGTCTCGTCCTCCCGGCCACGCTGTACATGTTCCTGGACGATCGCGCGGTGTGGTGGAACCCGCCGATGCTGACGGTGCTGGCCGCGTGGAACGGCGGCATCGCGTGGGTGACGCGCCAGCGGGTCGAGACGCTGCCCTGGCAGTTCGCCGCGCTCGCCGCGACGCTCGCCGCCGTGGCCATCGGGGTGTGGTTCGACGGTCCGGCGGCGGCGGTGGGTTGGGCCATGGAGGCTGCGGCACTCGGCTGGCTCGCGGTGTCGCGGCAGAACCGGTGGCTGGGCACCGGCAGCGCCGTGCTCTTCGTGATTGGCGCATTGCGCCTGCTCGAAATGCTTGGGCGGCCGCTCGCCGTCACGAGTTGGCCCGTCGCCAACACGCGGACACTGGCCGCCGCGCTCGTCGTCGGCGCGGCCCTGTGGGTGGCCCACGTGTTGCGCCGCACGCCGACCACCGATGCGCGGCTGCGTCACGTGCTGATCGTCGGGGCGCACGTCCTGGCCATCGCGTGGATGTCGGCCGAGATCACGGCACTCTTCGGTCAGCGGGCGTACGCGGCGAGTGCGGCCGACCGGCCCGTCGGCGTGGCGAGAGCCGAGTTGTTCGAGCAGGTCGCGCTCTCCGTCGCCTGGGCGTGTTACGCCGTGGTGCTCATCGCGGCAGGCATCGTGCGCCGGTACGCGCCTGCCCGCTACCTCGGAATCGCGCTCTTCGGCCTGACGATCGTGAAGGTGATGACGCGCGACATCGCCGAACTCGATCGCGTCTACCAGATGCTCAGCGTGCTGGGCGTCGGTGGCCTGCTCCTGCTGGCGTCCTACCTGTACCAGCGTATGGCCCGCGCCGGCGCGCACGACGGTCCGGACACCGCCGCCATCGATTGACTTGCCTGTTGGCTCGCGTCAGGATGAGCTGACCGATGTCAGAGTTCAACTTCGCTGACGCCCGGATTCTCGCGGTGGACGACCACCCGCACAACGTCGCGGTGCTGAAGCGTCTGCTCGAGCGCGCCGGCTTCGTGCACGTCGTCACCACGACCGACCCGCGCGAGGGCGTGCGACTGTTCGAGTCGATGACACCGGACCTCGTGCTGCTCGACCTGCACATGCCCGGCATGGACGGCTTCGCGGTGCTCGACGCCATCACCCCGCAGATTCCGGCGAACACGTACCTTCCGGTGGTGTTCATCACGGCCGATGCGGACACCCACCTCAAGAAGAAGGCGCTCTCACTCGGCGCGAACGACTTCGTCAACAAGCCCTTCGATGCCACCGAGATCGTCCTGCGCATCCGCAACCTGCTGGAGGCACGTTTCCTGTACCGGGCTCTCGAAGAGCAGAACAACATCCTCGAACAGCGCGTCCAGGAACGGACCGAAGAACTCGAGCAGGCGCAGCTCGAACTGCTGCACAGGCTCTCACGCGCGGCCGACCTCCGCGACGACGACACGATGCAGCACACCGAGCGGGTCGGTCGGACGTCGGCGGCCCTCGCGCGTGAACTCGGCCTGTCTGGCGACACGGAGGCCCTGATCCGGCTCGCGTCGCCCCTGCACGACCTCGGGAAGATCGCGGTGCCCGACAGCATCCTGCTGAAGGGAGGGCGTCTCAACGACGACGAGTTCGCCGTTGTCAAGACGCACACGGAGATCGGCGCGCGACTGCTGTCCGGCAGTGCGCACCCGCTGCTCCAGATGGCCGAGGAGATCGCGCGGACGCACCACGAACAATGGGATGGCTCGGGCTACATGCGGGGGCTGCGGGCGGCCGACATCCCCCTCGTGAGCCGCATCGTGGCCGTGGCGGACGTCTTCGATGCGCTCACGCATCAGCGCACGTACAAGAAATCGTGGCCGCTGACGGAAACCCTCGAGGAAATGAAGCGCCAGCGCGGCACACAGTTCGACCCGGCGGTCGTGGACGCGCTGCTGCGCATCATCGAGCGGGGCGAACTGCAGGTCGACGATTCGGAAGCGACGGTGGGGGAGGGGGGCTGATGCCTCATGCTTCATGCTTCATGCTTCATG
>CAYMAG010000112.1:0-11335 GCA_964388335.1 uncultured Vicinamibacteraceae bacterium
GGCCCAGGTCACCTTGCGAGCGTAAACCTACCGCTAGGTTTCGTCAATGCGGCGAGTCCGTGGTCGGAATCGGCTTCACGAGGCACACGTCCGAACATGACGTGATGTTTGAGACGACAGTCAGGGTCTTGCGACCGCAGCGTCTGCGTTCGGCCAACTGCTTGGCGTTGAGAGCGAATCACCAGGTATACAGCCGGGTGTGGCCGAGGGCAGGGCGTGCGATGGGGACGGTCTTCACTCCCGCCGACTTCGTCGATCTGGGCCCGCGGAACGCCGTCGATCTGGCCTTGAGCCGGAACGCGCGCGCGGGCGCCATCCGCAAGCTCGCCGCAAGCTCGCCCGCGGGGTCTACCACCTGCCATGCCGTGATGCTCGCCTTGGCGACCTGTCGCCCTCTGCGAATGATATACAATACGATACGTATATCCTCGAGGAGGGAGACGCGATGCAAGTGGCCAAGTGGGGGAACAGTCTGGCGGTTCGCCTTCCGGCTGCGGTCGTCGAGGCGCTCGCGCTGAAGGAGGGCGACCAGATCGAGATCCGGATCGCCGACGAAAGGACGTTCGAGGTGCGACGAGATCGGAGCCGACACGAGGCGCTCGAGAAGCTCCGCAAGTTGCGACGACCACTCCCGCCTGGCTTCGTCTTCGACCGAGACGAGGCCAATGCCCGCTAGTCCGTTTCTCGATACCAACGTCCTGCTCTATTCGGTCGCCGAGGACGAGCCACGCACCGCGGTTGCCGAGGCCCTCCTGGCGGCGGGGGGCATGGTCAGTGTGCAGGTGCTCAACGAGTTCGTCGCGACGGCTCGTCGAAAGCTGGCCATGTCGTGGGACGAGATCTCCGAGGCGGCGAGTGCCATCCGCGCATTGTGCCCGACTCCCCTCGCGGTCGCCGTTGAAACCCACGACGACGCCCTGAGGCTCGCGCAGCGCTACGGCTTCCACTTCTACGATGCGTTGGTGGTCGCCTCGGCACTCGCGGCGGACTGCGAGACGCTGTACACGGAGGACATGCAGGACGGCCAGGTCATCGACGACCGGCTGACCATTCGCAATCCATTCAAGCCGCCGACGGACACGAACTGATCGACGCCCCGCACGCAGGGACGTCCGCCGCCCTGCGCAGAATCGACGGTGATGCGATCAGTAGGCGTGGTCATGGTCTGAAGCCTGAGGCCAGAAGCCTGAAGCCCGAAGAGCCCGAAGCCTGAAGCCTGAAGCCTGAAGCCTGAATGAGGCTGCCAGAAGCCCGAAGCCTGAAGCCCGAAGCTTCATGAGGCAAGCATGAAGCATGAAGCATGAAGCATTACTCCCCGTCCCACCTGAACCCGACGGCGGTGAGCACCGCTCGCGCCAGCACGGCCGCCCCGATGTGGTTCAGGTGCACCCGATCGCCGTTGATGGCCTGCGACGGCAGATCCTGCAGCACCATATTGAAGGCGGCCTGGCTGTCGACGAGTACCGCGTCGTGCTTCGCCGCCAGCCGTTTCACGATGGCGCCGTATTCGTCCATGCGTGCCCGCATCGGGTCATCGGTACGCAGTTCGAGCAGGAAAGGCGTGATGAGAATCAGCCCACCCTTCAATGCCGGACGCGTGCGCGTGAGCAACTCGTCGTACGTGCGCTCGTGCTCGTCCGGCAGCACGTGGCGCTCGGGTTGCGCCGGCCTGTCGAACTGACGCCAGACGTCGTTGGCGCCGATCATCACCGACAGCCAGTCGGGCTGGAGATCGAGCACATCGGTCTGCCAGCGTTCCGCCAGGTCGCGAATCGTGTGGCCGCTGGTTCCCGTGTTGAACAGCCGGATGCGATGCGCCGGATACCACGCGTTCAACAGAGCGTCGATCTGGCGCACGTAGCCGTCACCGAGTCCGCCCGGCGCCTCGCCGATGGGGCGCGCGCGTCCCGTGTCGGTGATCGAATCGCCGATGAGCACCCACCGGCTCTTCGGCGCAATGCGCAGCCCGCCACCGGCCTGTCTCGTCGCCACGGGCGCCCGCCCGAACGCCGCGACCGGCGCCAGCGAACCCAGTCCCGCTGCAGCAGTGGAAGCTGCGAGCCATCCGCACAGTTCTCGTCTCGTTGGCATTGAACGTCCTCGGGTTGCACGCCACAGGCGGCCGCAACACGCCACAGCATACCGGCTACGGCGCGGAACGCGCGCACCGGACACCGGTGGGCGCGTCGGTCGAAATCTCGTCGATGTCAGGCGTCAACGAGACGTCGACATTCACTTCCAGCTCGTAGTTGACGTACGCGTCGAGCGTGGCACGTTGCCACGAGCCGCTCAACGTGACGTCGATGCCGCCGTTCGCCGTCCGTGCGCGCAGGCTGATCGTCTCGCCGAACGACGCGGTAGCGTTCGGCAGCACGAGCATCGCCCTGTGCGATTGCCCGGCGGCGGAGTGCGTCACTCGCCACGTATCCTGTTGGGGCTCGAACGTCCACGTGCGCTCCGGGTCGAGACCGATCGACGTGCAGACGATGGCGCCACGTGCCAACGTCTGTACGTGTGCCGCCAGCGCCGGGCACAAGGCGAGCGCCAGGCAAGCCACTCCGAGCGCCTTCAACGTCGAACCCCTCGCGCGGCCGCGTCGATGACGAGTGCCCACGCCAGGTTGGCGGCTCCATACAGGCCCAGCAGCTTGGCGCCCGTGAACGCCATCTCGACCCATGCCGAGTTCAGGCCCGCCGGGCGCCAGTACACGGCCCGCCACGGCATCCACACGAGCATCGCCACGGCGATCAGCGCGACGAGCAGGACGCGGGGCATCAGGGCAGCGGCCAGCCACTTCAGCGTGACGACGTGACGGGCACCGTAGGCCGAGGCCCACGCGAGACCGGTGGCGAGCCACACCGGGACGACCACCCATCGTACGAGCGTGACGGCCCAGTGCACCGTGGCGTGCAGCCACGCGGTGCGCGTGACGTCGCCCGCCGCGATGGCCGCGGCGTCGACCTCGCCGGCCCGTGCCGCCCACGCGTCGCCAGCGACCCCTGTGAGCCAGCAGAGCAGGCCCACGACCACGACCGTCACCATGACGGCCGGCAGCGTGGCCACGACCTGTCGCGGTCTTCGCCACGGGGCGTTGCCGCCGTGCAGCGCCACGACCGCGGACGCCGACGTCCACACCAGCGCCGCCACGCCGCTCACGACCAGCATGGCCGACACCGCCAGCGTGAGGACGTTGGACTCGGGGGTGTGGATGAGCGCGACGTAGGCGCCGGCCACCACCGCATGGCCGAGCATCAGCCAGAGCGTGACCGTGATCAGGGCCTTCACGGCTCTCCCCCGGCAGCACCTGGCGTCGGACTCGCGACCACGAACGTCTCCGCCGCACTCGACGCTACCTGGTCCGGCAGGTACATGGGCGTGACCTGAGCCGGCATCGCGCGGAAGCGGCCGGGCGTCGTCGCGCGCAGCAGGTAGACGAACTCCGCGCGGCCGGTGAAGTGCTGGAGGAACAGGGCCACGCGGTCGTCCCGGTACTCGCGGTGGCTGCCGAAAGTCCACGGCGGAGGCTGGGCGAGGTCCAGTGTCTGCGGGTCGGGCACGGCCTCGGCGCCTGCGGGGAGTGGGTCTTCGACCATGAGGTACTGCCAGTCGTCCGAGCCGGCGACGACCAGCCGGACGAGTACGAGGTCGCCGGGCGCGGCCGTCCCGTTGAAGGCCCGCTCTTCGTACACGATCCGGTTGCCTTTCCGCACCGGTGCCAGCGCGAAGTACTTGCGGCTCACGGCCAGACGGCGTGAGCCCGTGCGCTCGAGGCCTTCCTCCATGTCGTAGTAGCGTGCGGCTGCCGTCCAGTATGCCGGCCCGCCCTCGGCACGGACCGTCACCTCGTTCGCGCCAGCCACAGCGGGCACGTGCACGACCTTCGGCGCCGGGCTGGTCCAGTCGGCGGAGGTCAACGCGATGGTCTGTTGCCGGCCGCCCGCGTCCACCGTCACGGTGACCGGCCCTGGCCGCTGCTGCCGTTGCTCGAGGACGGTGAGCAGGCCGTAGAGCACCATCGCCGTCTGCTTCGTCGTCGCCCAGTACGCGCCGCCGCGGCGGTTCACCATCAGCCAACGCAGGGCAGGGTCCACGAGGGGATGGTCCGGGTGCACCGTCGCGAGCGCCTGGAGCACGGTTGCCGTCGTGTCGACGCTGGCATCGCCCCAGCCGCCGAGCAGCGGATCGCCGTCGCTCGACCACCAGGCCATGTCGCCCTGCGTCGCGGCGCGATTGGCGAGGACGGCAGCCAGTTCACCGGCCCTCGCGTCGCCGCGGAGGTGCAGCGTCAGCAGGAGCCAGGCCTGGCCGTACGCCGTCATGTCGGCGCGGCGACTCCACAACGCGTCCGTGGCGGCGCCAACGTCGACGCCCGGCGCCTCGAGGGTCAGGCCGGCGGCCTCGGCGCGAGCGAGCACGTACACGAGATAGGCCCGCAGTTCGGGCACCATGCGAGGTGTCTCGGTCAGCTGCCGTTCGACGGCCTCGACCGCTCGCCGCACGTTCGTCTCCGGCACGGCGATCTGCGCCGCCCGTGCCTCGAGCAGCGCATACGTCGCGTACGCCGTCATGAACGGATGGTCGGCGTCGGTCGCCCACCACCCCCAGGCGCCGTTGTCGTGCTGGAGGGCGAGCAGGCGCGCCAGGCCGTCACGCGTCGTTCGGGGCAGCGCCGACATGCGCTCGGTCGGCGCGATGTCGAGCTGCGCGAGCGTCCGCATGAGCAGCAGGTTGGGCACGAAGCTGGAGACGGTCTGCTCGGTACAGCCATAGGGAAATGCGACGAGGTAGTCGAGGGCGCCCAGCATCGAGCCGGCAAGTGACGGCGTGACGCTGACCTGCAGCGTCCGTGCACCGGGGTTCGAACCGGCCGGTACGTCGAGCGTGATCGTGGCGGACGTCCCCGGTGCGACGAGGCCGGAACCTCCGACCTCACGTTTCGCCCCATAGGGCAGGACGGGCAGGCTGACGACCAGCGCATCGGTGTCATTGCCGGCGCGAGCCGTCCCCGTGAACGTGGCCGTGCCGGGGGCACCGGCCGCGAACGGCCACGCGTGCCGCACCTCACCGTTGGCGGCGACCGTGGCGACGCGAGGCGTCAGCGGAGCCTCCGGCGTGACGCCCGTGGCGTCGAGGACGACGGTCACATCGGCGGCGCCGCCGGGCAGGTAGTTGTGCGTGAGGGTCGGCAGTTCGACATGGTCGCGCTCCGTCAGGAAGCGCGGCGCGACGATTCGCATGAGCAGATCGCGTGTCGTGGTGGTGCGAAGCACCGCGGCGCCGATGCGCGTGTCGGCGGTGACGGCGCGTGCGGTGAGACGCCAGGTGGTCAGCGAGTCGGGGTAGCCGACCCGCACGTCGGCCCGTCCATCGGCATCGGTCACGACGCTGGTGTTCCAGTAGATCGCGTCCGGAAACTCGCGGCGCACTTCCGGGCGCTCCGGCATGTCGGCCTTGAAGTCCGCGAGTGACAGCGGACGCCGCCGTGCGGCGAGTTGCATCCGCTGTGTCCCTGCATAGCCCACGAAGTAGTACTGGCGCGAGTAGTCCGTGGTCACGCGGCTGTACTCGGTCCGGTAGAAGACGCGCAGGCCGTCCGGGGTGTGATCAGGCTTCACGCCATAGACCGCCTCGTCCACGACGCCGATGGTCACCTGCGCCGAGACGGGCCGCCCTGCCGCATCCAGCGTCCGGATGCTGAACACGCCCGGCTGTCCCGGCTTGTAGACCGCGCGATCGGCGGTCACGTCCACATGCACTGCACGCGAGGCCGGCGGCACGCGCAGGCGTCGCTCCGCGTAGTACACCTTGTCGTTCTCCAGGTAGAGGACATGTGCCCAGGTGTCGCCGACGTCGGCGTCGGTGATGGGCACCTCGAACGTCCCGTCGGCGCCGGCCCCGCGCACGGCGTGCCACGTCAGTGTGCGGGCCTCCTTGGTCAGCAGCACCCGGACCGTCGGACGGTCGCCTCGGAGGGCGATGCGTGCCACGTCGCCAGGGGCATACGTGCTCTTGTCGGCAATCAACTCCAGTGACTGCTCGCCAGCACTCCAGGTCGCGTCGCCATCGCCGGGCACCCACAACCAGGTCTCGTCCACGACCGTGCGGTCACCGGACGCTGCGCGCGAGGCGATGCGATAGCTGCCGGGCCGTGTCGGGGCGGTGAGCGTAGCCTCGCCGCGTCCGTCCGCCCCGCTCGTCAGCGCGGCGGTCGCCACAGACTCCCGCTCGAGGCGGCCCGTCTCGCTGTTCCACTCCGAACGCAGCATCTCGACCGACACCGGCACCCCCGCAACCGGCGTGCCGCGATAGTCCACGGTGCGGACGCGCAGCGTGACGGGTGTCCCCGGGCGCGCCATGTAGCTGCCGAGACGACTCGCGATGAGGAAGTCGCCGAAGGTGCCGATCACGGTGGCGGCCTGCGACACCAGAAGGTCGCTGGCGTCGCGCACGCGCGCATCGACGCGCACGAGCACGTCCGTCCCCGTGTCGCTGACCGGAACGACTACCCGCAGCGTCGCCTGGCCGCGCTCGTTCAGCGTCGCGCGCAGGGTCTCGCGCTCGTCGCCGCCGTAGAAGTAAGGCTGGGGGGTGTCGTCACCTTCGTCCTGCCCGTCGACCCAGCGCAGCGGCGAGTAGTACGGCGCCTGTTGCACGACGAGTTCGACCTGCCCCTGACGGACAGGCTGGCCGAAGTAGTACCGCGCCGAGACCACGACCTCGACGGTGTCGCCCTGTCGCGCGAAGCGCCGCTCGGGTGTGACGCTGACCTCGAACTCGGGCTTGCGGTATTCCTGCACCTCGAAGCTGCCGCTCGCCCGCACGGCGTCCACGTGCACGGCGACCACGTAGTGGCCGAGCGCGGCGCCGTCCGGCAGTACGACATCGGTGTCGAGCGCGCCGAACCGGTCCACGGGACGTCTCGTACGCTGGATGACCTCGCCCTGGGGGTCCGAGACCGATACCTCGGCGTCCGGGCGATCGAAGGGCAGCAGGGTGTCTCCGTCCCGCCAGCGCAGGACGACCTTGATCCGCACCGTGTGTCCGGGACGGTAGATCGGGCGGTCGGTGTACACGTGTCCCACGAGTCCGCGTGTCGGCTGGCGCAGCGTGTAGGTGGCTGGAGCGCTGGCCACGACCTGGTCGCCGCACCGCGCGACGGCGATCACGTCGTCTGCCTCGAGTTCCGTCGCGAGATCGACCCGGAAGACGCCATCGTCGTCCGTACGGCCCTCGCCAATCGGCGCCTGGTTCGCGAGCAACCGTACGTCGCACCCCCCGGCGGGCGCTCCCGTGAAACGGTCCGCGAGAAACGTCAGGACGCTCCCCGGCGCGGCCTTCGAGATGAGGGCGATGTCTGAGACGATGACGACCGTCGAGGCCATCTGCCGGCCCGAGACCGCTTCGACGACATAGACGCCGGGGTCGGTGACCTCGACCGGAATTCGCCGCACATCCGCGTCGCGGAGATTCGGCAGCATCTCGCGCCAGGTCGCCACCACCTGCTGGTCGTTGAGCAGCGGCACTTGCGCGAAGGCGTTGAGCCCGAGTTGGACGCGGCGCTGCACCGTGGCCGTCCGCGCGGCGGCCTGCCGTTCGGCGCGCAGGCGGGGGCTCGCCTGGCGTCTGAGGAAACCGCGCCATGCCGCGCGTCGGGCGGCCTTCCACGCCGCCACACGCTCGAGCAGCGTGCGCTCCTGCGGCACGGTGTACTCGGGACTGCCGAGCACGTGCGGGTCTTTCAGGCCTGCGAAGAACGCAAACGGGTCGCGCACCTTGTAGACGCGGAAGTCCAGCGACCCGAGCCGCTCGAAGGTGAGCGTGATCTCCGGCGCCTTCCGCGAACTGAAGATCTCACTGCTCGACAGCGAGAAGGCGGGGGCATCCGCGCCCGTGCCGTCAGTCGCCGGCTGTGCGAAGACCCCGCCCGAGGTGCAGGCGAGGCAGGCGAGGACGAGCGCGACGAGCGGCAGGCGACGCGTCATGGGATGCGCAGGCGATGGACGCCGAGGAACGACGGGTTGGACGGCTGCGGACGCCACCGTGCAGCCGGGTGCTGTTGCAGATCGTGAAGGCGCACTTTCCGCATTTCGCCTGCCTCGCCGCCGGTCGAGTCCGGCCCCGTGTGATAGACGAGCCAGTCGTCGTGCTCGCGTTCGAAGTGCGAGCGGCCGACGAACACCATGAGGTGCTCAGGCATCGCCTGGCCGGACTGGTGGAAGGCCAGCAGGTCGCCCGGCCGGGCGGCCCTGACGTCGCGGCTCACGAGCACGGCGTTGAGGCGGAGCATCGTGCGGGCGTCGGCGAACTCGGCGTACCGCGCGGGTGTCGTATCGGCCACCCGGAAGATCGGCAGTTGGCCGTCCTGTGCATGCAGGCGAGCCCGGACGTCGGGCAGCACGGGGCCCACTGGCATGTCGAGGCGTCGCAGCCACTCGGCCGTGTGTTCGCGCAGCGCCTCCCGCGCGGCGTGGCGGATCAGGCCTGCACAGTCGGTGACGTCAGGCGTCGGGCGGTAGAACTGGGCATCGCTCAGCAGGGTGAACCAGGCGGTGAATGCGGCGCGATCCTGCGCGTCGAGGACGGGCCGCTGCGCCCACGCCGGCGCCGCGCCGACGATGAGCACCCACACCGTGAGTAAGGCAGGGACGGCTCTCCGAGCCGTCCACCTCCAGCTTCTCCGAGCCGGGGCGTGTGGGGTCAGGTCTGGAAACGTCACCACGGCGGGCCCTCGATGCGAGGCTCAAGCATAGTCGAACGCCAGCGGCACCACCGCCAGATAGGCCCGGGCGTCGCGCGGCCGTCCCCGTACCGCGCTGAGCACCGCCCGCAGCAGCATGCCGGTGACCAGCAGCCCGCGAAAGGCCAGTCGCGCGGGCGTCGAGAGGTGGCGATCCACGTAGCGGCGCATGTTGCGATACCACGCCTGATTGAACGAACCCAGCCCCATCGATCGCATCGCGCCGCCGCCCTCGTGCAGCATCGGCGCGTCGGCGACGTAGCGGATGCGCCAGCCTGCGGTGCGCAGGCGACGGCAGAAGTCGACGTCCTCGAACCACGCGGGATGATAGGCTTCGTCGAATCCTCCAACCGCGTCGAACGCCGCCCGGCGCAGCAGCAGGCAGGCGGCGGCGGGCTGCTCCACGTCCTGCGTCACGGTCAGGTCGACATCGCGTGCCAGGTAGCGGGTCGACACGGGGTTGCCTGGCCAGAGCTTGTCGATGAGCAACAGGTCGACGGCCAACAGCGCCAGCGTGGGGAAGCGGCGCACCGCGAAGCCGGATTGCGGCGTCCCCGAGCCGTCCACCAGGCGGACACCGGCGGCGCCGATCGCTTCGTCACGCGTGGCCTCGGCCAGCAGCCGCTCCACGCCGGCGGCGGTGACCTGCAGGTCGGGGTTCAGGATGAGCACCCAGGGTGTGGAACTCGCCGCGACGCCGGCATTGGCGCCCCCGGCAAAGCCGAGGTTGGCGGGGGAGGCGATGAGGGTGACCGACGGAGCGTTCAGCTCCGCCAATCCGGCGCTGCGATCCGTCGAGGCGTTGTCCACCACGATGGTCGGATAGCCGAGCGGGAGGGCCGAGCGCAGGCACTGCTGTAGGTGCTCGCGGGCGTTCCAGTTGATGATGACGAGTGTGAGCGGGACAGACACGGCGCGTGGGCGCCAGTGTGACACGGCTTCGCGGCTGTCGGTCGTCGTCCCGGTGTGGCGTGATGTCGCCGCGCTGGAAAGCCTGCTGGACCGGCATCAGCCAGCAGGCGACGAGTGGATCGTGTCGCGGTGTGACGCCGACCCGGACGACCCGGCACTCACCGCGCTGGCAGGCCGGTTTCCGGCAGTCCGGTGGGTGCGCGGGCCAATGGGCCGAGGGCTTCAGCAGAACACCGGCGCGGCGGAGGCAAGCGGCGCGTGGCTGCTCTTTCTGCACGCCGACTCGACCCTGCCGTCCGGCTGGCGTGATGAGATCGGCCGCGTGGCGTCGGACGGGACGCACGCCTGGGGATGCTTCAGGTTCGGGCTCGACTCGGACGCGTGGCAGGCGCGTCTCATCGAGTGGGGCGTCGCGCGACGCGTGCAGTGGTGGAGCCTGCCCTATGGCGATCAGGGAATCTTCGTGCGGCGTGACGTGTTTCGATCGGTCGGGGCATTTCCGCCGTACCCGTTGATGGAAGACGTGGCGCTCGTGCGGCGACTCGTGCGGGTCGGACCGCCGTTCCGGTCGTCCCTCGTCCTGCAGACCTCTGCGCGGCGTTGGGAGCAGGACGGCTGGTGGCGCCGCTCACTGCGCAATCTCACGGTGCTGACGCGGTACGCTGCAGGGGTGCCGCCGGAGCGCCTGGTCAGGTCTTACGAACGGACGCAAGGATGAAGACATGCTGATTCGTACCCCGACGATACCGACGCGCGAGATCACCGACGAGCGCCTCTACCTGCGGCGTCGCGAGTTCATGCGCACGGCTGCGGCGGCCGTGGGCGGCGCGTTCGGCGGCCTCTGGCTGCCCGGCGACCCGCTGCACGCGCAGGAGCCGCTCGCGAACGTGCGGAAGAGCCCGCTCAGCACCACCGGCGAGGAGCTGACGCCCTTCGACGACATCGCCAGCTACAACAACTTCTTCGAGTTCGGCACGGACAAGAGCGACCCGAAGAACAACAGCGGCCGCTTCAAGCCCAGGCCGTGGACGGTGAAGATCGACGGCGAGGTCGGCAAGCCGGGTGAGTACGACCTCGAGGACATCCTGAAGTGGTTCCCGCTCGAGGAGCGCGTGTACCGCCTTCGCTGCGTCGAAGCGTGGTCGATGGTCGTGCCGTGGGTAGGTTTTCCCCTGGCCGACCTCATCAAGCGCGTCGAGCCGACCTCGAAAGCGAAGTACGTGGCCTTCACGACGATTCAGCGCCCGAGCGAGATGCCCGGACTGCGACAGCCGTCGATTCAGTGGCCTTACCGCGAGGGGCTGCGCCTCGACGAGGCCCTGCACCCGCTCACGCTCGTCGCGGTCGGCCTCTACGGCAAGACCCTCCCGAACCAGAACGGTGCGCCGCTGCGCCTGGTCGTCCCGTGGAAGTACGGCTTCAAGAGCATCAAGTCCGTGGTGCAGATCAGGCTCACGACGTCCGAGCCGCACTGCTCGTGGAACGTGCTGCAACCGTCGGAGTACGGGTTCTACTCGAACGTGAACCCAGAGGTCGATCACCCGCGCTGGAGCCAGGCGCGCGAGCGTCGCATCGGCGAACTCTTCCGGCGCAAGACGCTCCCGTTCAACGGCTACGCGGAGCAGGTGGCGTCCCTCTATGCGGGGATGGATCTGAGGAAGAATTATTAGGGCGAAGCCTGTCGCC
>CAYMAG010000112.1:11435-14153 GCA_964388335.1 uncultured Vicinamibacteraceae bacterium
TTCGCGTTCGCGTACGTCTGCCTGCACTTTTCCACCTATCTCGTCTTCGATCACTTCTTCGACCTTGCCGCGGTCTGGGACGATGTGGCGAAGCGCCGGTACATCACGATGGGGTTCGCCGCGTTCGTGCTCCTGATCCCGCTGGCGATCACGTCCACGGCGGGATGGATTCGCCGGCTCGGCGGCAAGCGGTGGGCACAGTTGCATCGCCTCGTGTACGTCGCCGCGATCTTCGGCGTCGTGCACTTCCTCTGGCTGGTGAAGGGAAACGACCTGCGTGAACCGCTGATGTATGCGGCCGTCCTCGCGGTGCTGCTTGCGGCGCGTGTGCCGGGCTGGGCGAGTGCGCGCGCCCGCCAGGCGTCCGCGAAGTCGGCTGTTTCGTGAGGTCCTTCACGCGGTCGCCGTCAGCTACCCGCGACCGACGCCCCCCGCGCTGACCGGGCAGGGAACGCTTCACACTTCGTTGATATCCTCAGGCTCATGCGTTTCGTGGGCTGGCCCCTCGCCGCAGCGGTGTCGTGTGCCCTCGGCCTGACGGCCCTGCTGATGTGGTCGCCCGCCACCGACCAACGTGCCGGCCTCACGCTCGAGGTCGACGTCCAGCGCGATGGGCGCAAGGTGCTCGCGGAAGCGGTGCGCGCCTCGCTGCCGACGCAGCACGCACTGGCGTCACTGCGGCACGTCGCCCTCGACCAGCCGTTTCGTGCGACCTGGACGGGCGTGTTCCACGCAGCCGCCGACGGACCCTACACCTTCACCACCGTGTCGGACGATGGGTCGTGGGTGTGGGTGGATGACGTGCTCGTGGTTGACAACGGCGGCGTGCACGGGGCGCAGCGGCGCCTGGGCACGGTACGTCTCTCACGCGGGCCGCATCAGTTGCGGATCGGCTACGAGCAGCACGGCGGCGACTACCGGCTCGAGGTGCGCCTGCGCGCTCCGGGTGGCGTTGGGGCACGCATCGAGGCGTTCGCGTTGCAGCTCTCGCCCAGGCCGCTGTCGAACCGCGCGCGCGTCCTCCGCACGCTGCAGCAGCACCTGCCCGTTGCGGTCGTCTGGTCCTGGTACGCGGTCTATGGGGTCGTGCTGTTGGTTGCGGGCCTCGCCGTGTTCAGCCGGCTGCAGGCACTGGTCACCCGCGAACGCGCCGATTGGCGGCTGGGTGCGTCGCTCGCCGTCCTGGCGGCGATGGCGGTCCCCGGCATCATGTGGGGCCTGCCAGCCGAGGACGACGGATGGGCGCCAGACGAGGTGAGTCCCCGCACGCTCATGCTCGGTCTCGGGTCGGGGTTTCGCGCACCGTGGGCGAGTCTCTATCCGCCGGTCGCCTACTACCTCTGGACGCCCCTCGCCCTCATCATGAGCGCCGCTGACGAGCGACACGGGCTCGCCACCTGGGAGAATCCTGGGGCCATGCACCTCCATCTGGGGATGCGGCTCGTCAGCGTCCTGATGGGCACCGGTGCCCTCGCGTCGACATACCTGATCGTTCAGCAGTGGTTCGGTCGTGTGGAAGCGCTGGTGGCGGTGTGGATGGGCGGGCTCGGCGTGTGCTTCCTCTACTACACGAAGACGGCCAACGTGGAGGTGCCCTACCTCTACTGGCTGATGCTGGCGTTCGTCGTCTTCAGCGCGTTCGTGCGCACGGGCGCCCTGAAGTATCTCAAGTGGCTGGCCCTCACGTCGGCGCTGGCGGTGTGTACCAAGGATCAGGCCGCCGGTTACGTCGTGCTGATGCTGCCGGCGCTTCCGGTGATTGCCGCATGGCACGCGGGCGCCGGGTCCATCGACACGACCTCGCTGCGGCGTGCGCTGTGGCGCCGCGAATGGCTCGATGCCGCCGCGCTCGGCCTTGCCGTGGTCATCGTGGTGTACCAGGCCTCGTGGCCGACACTCGCCGCGCATCTCGATGTCGTGCAGGCTGCGCGGTACTCCCCGATGGTGCCTGCCACCCTCGCTGGCTATTGGCAGCTCTTCGACGTGAGTGCCGGTCTGCTGGCGTTCATGGTCAGTCCCCCGGTACTGGCGTGTGCAGCGGTCGGCCTCACCCGTGCCGTCTGGAGCCGGCATTGGCTGTATCTCGTCGCCCTGCTCGTTCCCGTCGCGTCGTACCTGATCGGGTTTCTCGCCGTCATCCGCTACACGTACGATCGCTTCCTGCTGGCCATCGCCCTGCTCGTGGCCTGCGCGGCGGCGCCGGTCGTGGTGCGGGTGTGGCGGGCCGATCGGTGGCGCCTTCCGTCGCGCGCGGCCGTCGTCGTTGGTACGGCGTGGCTGGTTGGGCAGGCCGTCACCGTGCCCCTGCTGATGCGACACGACAGCCGGTACGCCGTGGAGGACCATCTGTTCGACCAGCACGACGCGTCACAGGTCGTTGGCCTCCTGTCGGCGGCGCAGTACCTGCCGCGGCTCCACGAACAGCCCACGTTCGGCTTCGGCCTGGTGCCGACGCTCGGCGACGTGCGCACGGTCGACCCCTACCTGTTGCTCGTCAACACGGCGTACGCGGAGCGCTTCACCTCACGCCCGGCGTCGGCGGCCGTCCTGCAGGCGCTTCGCGACGGCTCGCTCGGCTACCAGCACGTGATGACCCACCGCTCGTCATTGCCCTGGTGGGCGCTGGCCTGGCGCTGGTCCTACTTTCACGACCGCAGCCGTGGAGGGCTGACGAACCTCGACAAGATCAACCCGGAGATCGAGGTGTGGCGGAGGAAG
>CAYMAG010000113.1:0-4304 GCA_964388335.1 uncultured Vicinamibacteraceae bacterium
ATCGAACCGCGACACGCGTTGACAGATGGTTGCGGTTGACATAAGGTTGCAGGCATGGGATTGCCCACGCCCGATGAACGAGCGGCGGAACTCATTGCCGAGGCGCCCGACGACGGCTGGATTCGAACGCTGGTCGATGCGCTCGACCGTCGCGTCCGGACGTCACCGCTGGAGCGACTGCTGGTGCTGTGGGGGCTGTCCGCGTCTGAGGCGGCCGGGATGTTCGGCGTGTCCCGGCAGGCGTTCTCGAAGTGGCTTCACGCAGGGCCGCCGTCGGACCGCGCGCTTGCCGTTGCCGCCATGGCGGCAGCCACCGATCTGCTGGACCAGCACGTCAAGCGCGAACGCATTCCAGCCGTCGTGCGGCGGCCTGCCGCCGTACTCGGGGGCAAATCCCTCTGCGAACTGGCGCTCGATGGCCATCACGACGACGTCCGGAGCGCGGTTGAGGCCATGTTCGATCTGCGACGCGTGCAGCCGTGAGGCCGAGGCGCGTTCGGCTCCCGGATCGGCGTGTGTGGCTGCGTGTGGCAGCGCCCACGTGGCGCAATCCGCTCGATCCCTCGTACGCGCACGCCCGTGGGGGCCGGTGGAACGCCCCAGGGGCACATCCCGCCCTCTATCTCAATGGCGACATCGCGACCGCCCGTCTGCAGATCGAGCGGATGCTGGCGGGATCACCCGTGACCGTGGATGACCTCCATGACGCCGCCTACGCACTGGTGGCGGCGGTGCTGCCCATGGCACAGATCGCCGCAGACGCCGTGACTGCCGGCGGGCTTCGCGCGCTCGACCTCTCGGCAGGCTACCCGCGAGACGCGCACGGAGGCGACGTCGGGTACGAGGTGTGCCAGTCGATCGGGCGGCAGATTCGTCAACGTGGCCTGCGCGGCGTCTGGTGCCGCTCGGCTTGCACGAGCGATGGGCGTGGCCGCGAACTCGCCTGGTTCCCCGCAGCGGCCCGCTCCAGGGCACGGCCGATATGGACGCGTCCGCGGCCTCTTGGCGCCTGGCGATACGCCACCGCGTGGCGCGATCTCGGGCTGGAGGAGCAACCGGACCCGCATGGCGCGTAGGCGCGTCGTGTGGTGGGACCAGCGGATCCAGCAGTTCCTGCACGTAGGCCATCAGCCTGGTCAGCATCGAGTCTCACTCCTCGAGCGGCGTATTGATTGACTATTCAATTCAGCCGCGTTACCTTCCTTTCTCGTCGAACGCACCGTTGGCCACGGGTCTGTGCGGACGGTTCTACCTTCGGCTGCGGCTACGGTGGACAGGCCGGAGAGCCGTCCCTACCGATCGGTCGGTGGTGGACAGGAGACGAGGCGACTCATGTGGACCGACGTACGGCAGGGCCTTCGGCTCGCCGTGAAATATCCCGGCTTCAGCCTTGCGGCGATCCTTACGCTCGCGCTCGGGATCGGCGCCAACACCGCCATCTTCACCGTGGCGTGGCGGGTGCTGCTCGAGCCGCTGCCGTTCCCCGACCAGCACCGGCTCGTCCAGGTCTGGACCACGGACAAGGCAACGGGCGGCACCAATACGGTGTCGCCAGGCAGCTTCCACGACTGGGTCGGCGAGAGCCGGTCGTTCGAGGCGCTCGCGGCCTACAGCTACTTCTTCAGCCAGGGCGGCAATCTCACGGGCGAGGGCGAGCCGGAGCAGCTCCGGCTGCGCAACGTCACCGCGGACTACTTCCGCGTGTTCGGCATGCAGCCACTCGCCGGCCGGACGCTCACGCAGGACGACATCGACAGCGCGGCTCCGGTCATCGTCCTCGCCGAAGGGTTGTGGCGGCGTCGATTCGCCGGCGATGTGTCGGTCGTCGGCCGCACGGTGCGGCTGGACGATGGCGCGTACACGGTGGTGGGCGTGATGCCGGCGGACTTCGATCACGGCACGGTGCCGCTCGACGGATGGTTGCCGCTCGGCTTCTCGCCGCAGACGCGCGAGGCCCGGCTCGCGTTCTATCTGGCGGTAGTCGGACGGCTGCGACCGGATGTGACGCTCGATCAGGCCAGAGGCGACGTGGCGGCGATTGCCGAGCGCGCCGGCGCCAGGCATCCGGAGATCGGCCAGCAGCTTTCGACGGAGCTCTCCGCGACGGTGCGGCCGCTGCGCGAGGAGATCGCCGGCGGCCTCCGTCCGGCGCTGCTCGTGCTCGTGGGCGCCGCGCTGCTCGTGCTCCTGATGGCGTGCGCGAACCTCACCAGCCTGCAACTGGCGCGCGCGTCGGGACGCAGCCGTGAGCTGGCCGTGCGTGCGGCCGTCGGGGCAACGCGTGGCCGGCTGCTCCGACAGCTCGTGACCGAGAGTCTGGTCGTCGCGCTGGTCGCTGGCGGTGTCGGCTTGTTGCTCGGTCTCTGGGCGCTCGATGTCATCGGCACGTTCGCACCAGCGAGCCTGGCGCGTGCCGTGGCGGCCGGCGCCGATCGCGTGGTCGTCGCCTGCACGCTCGTGTTGTCGCTCGTGAGCGGATGCGTCTTCGCCGTCGCGCCCGCCTGGCGCGCCGTCCAGTGGGCGACTGCCGACAAGCTGCGCGGACGTGGGACGACGACGGACCGCGGCGCCGCGCGTGCGCGGTCGGTGCTCGTTGCCGCCGAGGTGGCGCTCGCGCTCGTGCTCATGGTGGGTGCCGGACTCCTGATAGCGAGCCTCGCACGCGTGATGCGCGTGAACCCCGGCTTCGATCCCGCCAACGTGCTGACGATGGAAGTCCGTCTCCCGGCGTCCCGCTACGACTCGCCCGAACGGCGCACGGCGTTCTTCGACGACGTGTCGGAGCGTCTGCGTGCGGTGCCTGGCGTCACGGAGGTCTGTGCCATCAACGAGATCCCGCTGGCCGCCGAAGGCTCGATGACCTACGTGCCCGAAGGCACCAATCAACTGGTGAGCGCGCACCCCCGCACGGCGTCGGCCGGCTGCTTCGACGTGCTTCGTATCCCGCTGCTGCAGGGCCGGCTCTTCGCTGAGCGCGAGCAACTCCCCGTCGCGATCGTGAGCGAGGACTTCGCGCGCCGGGCCTGGCCTGGCGAAGACCCCGTGGGCAGGCGCATTCATCAGGGCACGCGCGGCGGTGAGCTGCTCGACGTCATCGGCGTGGTCGGCGAGGCGCGTCAGACGTCGCTCGAAGGGGGGATCTCCGGGCAGGTCTACCGTGCGAGTTCGCAGACCGACGTGTTTGCGCCCGGCAAGCTGCTGGTGCGCACGCACGTGCCGCCGGCGTCGGTGGCGGGCGCCGCGCGCCAGGCCATTCACGCCGTGGATCCCGCGCAGCCTGTGGCGGGCGTGCGTACGCTCGACGACATTCTCGAGCGGTCGCTCTCGCGCCGCCGGTTCGATCTCGCGCTGCTCGGCAGCTTCGCCGTCGTGGCGTTCGTGCTGGCGGCCATTGGCATCTACGGCCTGTTGTCGCAGGTGGTGAGTCAGCGCACGCAGGAGATCGGCGTGCGTATGGTGCTCGGGGCCCGCCGCGGGGCGGTCATCCGCCTGATCCTCGGCACCGCGCTCCGTGCCGTCGGCGCCGGCGTGGCGCTGGGGCTCGCTGGCGCGTGGGCTGCCTCACGTCTGCTGCAGTCGCTCGTGTTCGAGGTGTCCACGAGCGATCCCGCCGTTTATGTAGGCATGGCGTTGGCGCTCGTCGCCGTGGCGGCCTGCGCGGCGTGGCTACCCGCGCGCCGCGCCGCGCGTGTCGATCCGATGGTGGCCCTGAGGTCCGAGTGAGCAAACGGGGACGCAGCGGCGGGTCGGGAGCGGGGGCGCCGGCCGAGATTCCGGTGTCCACGCGCGACCGCCTGCTCGCGACGGCCATGCGCCTGTTCTGGGAGAAGGGCTTCCAGTCCACGAGCGTGGCCGACATCTTGCGGGAGTCGGACACCAACAGCGGCAGCCTGTACTACTTCTTCGCGACCAAGCAGGATCTGCTCGTCGGCGTGCTGGAACGGTATCGCGACGGCATCGAGCCGATGCTGCTCGTGCCGGCGTGGGAGGGAGTGCGCGATCCGATCGATCGCGTGTTCGCCTTGCTCGCGAGTTACAGGCGGCTGCTCGTCGAGAGCGATTTCCGGCTCGGGTGTCCAATCGGCAACATCGCGCTCGAACTGGCGGAGCCCGATCCGCCGGTGCGGCAACGGCTCGTCGAGAACTTCGAGGCGTGGACCGCGGCGCTGGCCGACTGCTTCCGCCGCGCGGGCGATCGCGTGCCGCCAGATGTCGACCCCGAGGAGCTGGCCCGGTTCGCTCTCACCACCATGGAAGGTGGCGTGATGCTGGCGCGGGCGTACCAGCGCATCGAGCCGTACGAC
>CAYMAG010000113.1:4404-14151 GCA_964388335.1 uncultured Vicinamibacteraceae bacterium
CGATCGCCCATGAGCACGCCAGACAAGGCATTGGACACGCAACTGCGGAATATCCAGGCGAAGACCGGTGAGTCGCTCGACGCGCTCTTCGCGCGGTTGAAGGCGAGTGGACTCGCCAAGCACGGCGAGTTGCGCAGCCTGCTCATGCGCGATCTCTCGCTCGGCTACGGCGATGCGAACACCGTGGCGCATTTCTACCTGAAGGCGGCCACCGCGCCGCCGGCTGGCGCCGCGGCAGGAGACCCGCTCGACGACATCTACGCGGGAGCCAAGGCCGCGCTGCGGCCGGTGCACGAACGGGTCATGCAGGCGATCGACGCGCTTGGGCCGTTCGAGGTCGCGCCGAAGAAGGCGTACGTCAGCCTCCGCCGGAAGAAGCAGTTCGCGATGGTCGGGCCGGGAACGAAGTCGCGCGTCGACGTCGGCCTGAACATGAAGGGCGTCGCGCCCACGGCGCGGCTCGTCGCGCAGCCGCCGGGTGGCATGTGCCAGTACAAGGTGGCCGTGACGCAGATCGAGGACGTCGACGAGGCACTCATCGGCTGGATCCGCGCGGCGTACGACGCGGCGGGGTGACGTTCAGATTGGCGGATCGGGTGATTGGCCCCTCCTGGCTGGCCGCGGTGCTCGCGGGCACCGTCGGTCGCTGTCACGCGACGGGGCGCTGGCGTGGACGCGGTGGGCGATGACACACCTGGGTCTGACCCTCAACGAGACCAGACGTGTCGCCGCGACGCACGGAACGCGTCTATCTTCTGTGCTACGGTATCGGTCGACAACGGCGCCTCTGGTGGTGGAAAGTGGCCCTCAGCAGCCCTTCGTACCGCGCAGAGGCGTTTCTGTTACGGGCCGATTACGCGTGCTGATGAATTGTCCGGGCTCCAGGCGTTCATGACTACTCTCGACTGGTTCGTCATCCTCGGCTACTTCTCGATTCTCGGCGTGATCAGCTGGCGCGTCGTCGGACGCAGTCGCGACACCACCGACGATTACTTCCTCGCCGGACGCAATCTGGGCTGGGCCGTGGTCGGCACGTCGATCTTCGCGTCGAACATCGGGTCGGAACACCTGGTCGGGCTGGCCGGGTCGGGTGCGACGAGCGGGGTCGCGCTCGCACACTACGAGCTGCACGCGTGGTGCCTGCTGGTGCTCGGCTGGGTCTTCGTGCCGTTCTACATGCGATCGCGCGTGTACACGATGCCCGAGTTCCTCGAGCGCCGCTTCTCGCCCGCTTCGCGCTGGGTGCTGTCGATCATCTCGCTGGTCGCGTACGTGCTCACGAAGATCGCCGTGGGTATCTACGCGGGCGGCATCGTCTTCGGCACGCTCCTGCCGGAGCTGCAGGTGAACCTCGGGGCGATCACGCTCGACAGCTTCTGGGTCGGATCGACGCTCGTCATCCTGCTCACGGGCCTCTACACGGTGCTCGGTGGGTTGCGCACCGTGGCGTACACGGAGGCGATGCAGGCCGTGGTGCTCGTGGTCGGCTCGCTGCTGCTCACGTGGTACGGCCTCGCCGCGCTCGGCGGCTGGAGCGTGCTGCGCGAGACGCTGGAGCCCGACATGTTCAACCTCTGGAAGCCGCTCATGACCGAGGGTGTCCAGGGGACGTGGGCGCCGGTCATCGAGCCGGGCCGGATGGCGTGGTACTTCAACACGAACTATCCCTGGCTCGGCATGCTCTTCTGCGCGCCCATCATCGGCCTGTGGTACTGGTGCACGGACCAGTACATCGTGCAGCGCACGCTCGGGGCGTCCGGCGAGACCGAGGCGCGCCGCGGCACCATCTTCGCCGCGTTCCTGAAGCTTTTGCCCGTGTTCATCTTCATCATCCCCGGGATGGTGGCCATCGCCCTGGCCAGGAGCGGACAGGGCGGCGTGTTGAACGCCATCGTCGACGCGAGCGGCGTGGCCATCGCCGACCGGTCGCAGGCGGCTTTTCCGCTGCTCGTGCAGCAGGTGATGCCGTCCGGGCTGCGCGGGCTGGTCGTGGCCGGGCTGCTCGCGGCGCTCATGAGTTCGCTCGCGGGCGTGTTCAACGCGTCCTCGACGCTCTTCACGATGGACCTCTACCAGAAGTTCCGCCCCGACGCGTCGCAGCACCAGCTGGTGTGGATCGGGCGGGTCGCGACGGCCTGCATGGTGGTCGTCGGTCTGATGTGGATCCCGGTCATCCAGGGCGCGCGCGGGCTGTACGACTACCTGCAGGGCGTGCAGGGCTACCTCGGACCGCCCATCTTCGCCGTGTTCTTCTTCGGCGTCTTCATGAAGCGGCTCAACGGTCGTGGCTGCCTGGCCGCCCTGCTCGTCGGATTCGCCCTCGGAATGTTCCGCCTCGCGGTCGACACACCCGTGACGCTGAAGCTTGCCGGGTTCGAAGCAGGCTATCCCGAAGGATCGTTTCTCTGGATCGTCAACAACATCTACTTCCAGTACTACAGCCTCGTCATCTTCGTGATTTCGACGGCGGTGCTCATTGGCGTGAGCTATGCCACGGCGCCGCCCTCAGACGCGCGCATCGTCGGGTTGACGCACGAGACGGTGACGGCCGGCCAGCGTGCGTCGACGCGCAGCAGCTGGACGCAGGTCGACGTGGTGTCCTCGGGTGTCGTGCTCCTGCTGATTCTCGCGGCGTACATCTACTTCAGCGGATGACCCGCGCGCGTCAGCTGAGGGGCTTCACGAAGATGTTGGCGAACTCGACCTGTCGCCCCGCAGGCGCGAGCGCCACGCGCCCCTTCGACGGGAGCCCCTCCTGCACGACGTCGTGGATGACGGTCTGACCGTTCAGCGTCACCGTGAGGCGGTTGCCCACGACGCGCTGGACCACGCGATTCCACCGTCCGGCGGGCTCGACACCCGCGCCTGGTCCAGGCACCACGACCGCGCGCACGCCCGGCAGGTGACGGGCGGTGACGGCCGCGGGAGACGCCGACGCCGCGGGCTCGGCCTTGTCCACCCAGCGCCAGTCCGCGATCAGCTCGAAGTCGCCATGGGTGGTTTCCGACAGCAGCGGCTTACCGGTCGAGGCCGCCGGGCCTTCGTACGCGATGGTCCAGTCGTTGGTCTTCCAGCGGACGTCTTCGCTGGCGGGCCGCTCCCAGCCGGTGAAGGTCTTGCCGTCGTACAGCGCCGTGTGGCCGTCGTACGCGGTGGCGACGTGCGACTCGGCGAGCACTCCCGAGGACGGCAACTCCCGCACGCGGATGTTGCGGAACAGCACGGGCGCGCCTTCGGACTCGAGCGCGATGTAGCCCTTGCGCGGCGAGACGTCGTAGCCGCCGGACACCTCCTTGCCGTTGACGGCGAGCTTGATCGTGCCTTTGTTGGCCGTGATGCGGTAGTGGTTCCACTCGCCTGGCCCCTTCGCGCGCTGCTCGCTCGGCAGGCTCCGCATCGCACCCCTGGGATGCGGACGGTCGGGCGTCAACACGGCCCCGTGAATGGCGAACACGTCCCCATGGCTCGTGTACGTCTCGGAGTTCCGGCCATCGAGCACCTGCACTTCGATGGCGCGGAGGAACGGCTGCCCCCGCGCCGGCAGGGCATCGGCCCAGATGAACACCCCGGCGTTGCCGCGCGGCTGAAGGTGCTGGTACTCGAGTTCGAGGACGAAGTTCTCGTACATCCGCTCGGTGCGGACTTCGCAGATCGGCACGCCGGTGACGGCAATCACGCCGTCGCGCACGCCGAACGTGTCCGGCGCGCAGTTGATGTTCACCCAGCCGTCGAGCGTCCTGCCGTCGAAGAGCGAGACGAACCCCTGGTCCTGCGGCGCGGCGCCGAGACACAGGACACCAGCCGCCAGCACGCCTGCAAGTCGTTTCATGAAGAC
Source organism: uncultured Vicinamibacteraceae bacterium (assembly GCA_964388335.1). Taxonomy (GTDB): domain Bacteria; phylum Acidobacteriota; class Vicinamibacteria; order Vicinamibacterales; family Vicinamibacteraceae; genus JAEZDP01. Next base: position 8,240 of record CAYMAG010000113.1, read on the forward strand.
GAAGTGTACTCCGTTCCGATCTACGCTGTGTGCCATGCCGACCCCACTGCGTGTGCTCCCCATTCTCCTGCTGCTGGCCGCTGTCGTCCCGGCACAGGAGTCTCTCCTGCCGCCGGCCGTACGGGCCGCTGCCGACGCCATCACGGCCGAGACCCTCGCACGCGACCTCGAGTACCTGGCCTCGGACGAACTGCTCGGTCGCGATACCGGTTCCCCGGGATTCGACCTCGCGGCGGAGTACATCACCAAGCGTCTCGAGGCGGCCGGTGTGGCGCCGCTCGGCGACGCCGGCACCTTCAGGCAGCACTACGACCTCGTGGAGATGCGGGTGAACACCGACGAGACGATGCTCGAGGCCGGTGGCCGGCGCTTCACCTTCGGCGACGCGTTCGTCCTGCGATCGTTCGCCGGGCCGATCGACGTGACGGCGCCGGTCGTCTACGTCGGGCACGGCTGGTACGCGCCTGACAGGGGGATCGACCCGTATGCCGGCGTGGACGTGCGGGGAAAGCTCGTTCTGGCGCACGGGCCACGGGCGATGCCGAAGGGCGATGCGATTCAGCAGGTCGGCCGCGTTGCGGTGGGCGCGGCGTCGGTCTTCACCGAGGCCAGCCGCCGTGGCGCGCGTGGCGTGCTGTTCCTGACCTCGTCCAACGCCAGGGACGACTGGCCGGCGATGCGCACCGCGCACGTGATTCGCCGCGAACTCGAGCCGAGCGTCCCGTCGGCGTATGCGGCGCCACTCATCACGTCGGTGCTGCTCGCGGAGTCCACCACGTCGGCACTCATGACGGGGGAGGCCCTCGATGGTCCGACACTGCTGGCGAAGGGGAATGCCGGCGATTTCCCGGCATCGTTCGAGCTGTCGCGTCCGGTCACGCTGCAGGTGCCCCTGGCTTCGTCTTCCCGCTCACGCCCATACAACCTCGTCGCCCTCGTCGAGGGCAGCGATCCCGTGCTGAAGCACGAGTACATCACGGTCGCAGCGCACCTCGACGGCTCGGTGGGTGAGCGCGAGGTCGAGGGCGACCGCATCTACAACTCCGCCGACGACAACGCGACGGGCAGCGCGGCGACGCTGTCGATCGCCGAGCAGTTGATGAAGGGACCGCGCCCGCGACGGTCTGTGATCTTCATCTGGGACAGCGGGGAAGAGCGGGGACTCTGGGGGACACGGCAGTTCGTGCACCAGCCGCCTGTCCCGCTCGACCGCATCGTGGCGCACATCAACGTCGACATGATCGGCGCGACGCGGGCGCCCGGTACGCCGGATGCGGCGTCGGCGAACGTGACGGGCCCGAACGAGGTGTACCTCATCGGCCCTGGCGTCCTCAGCCCCGCCATCGATGCGCTGATCACGCGCGTCAATGCGGCCTATCTCGGCATGACCTTGAACCGGCAGGACGATCGCGCCGACAGCGAGTTCTTCTATCCGCGCACCGACGCGGGCCCCTACCTGGAACGCGGCATCCTCACGGTGGGCTTCACGACCGGCACGCATCCCCGATACCACCTGCCGTCGGACGAGGCACGCCATCTCGACCCGACGAAGATGGAAGCTGTTGCCCGCACCGTGTTCGCCAGCCTGTGGGCGATGGCCGGCACGGACGAGCGTCCGCGCATCGAGCGCGAGATTCCCGTGAGCGTGCCGAAGTACCGGTAGCGCCGCGGGTCGGGTAGGCCCCGCCTCGCCGAGGCGGGGTGGCCACGCCGCCAGATACGGCGGGCAAGCCCCGTGGCCCGTAGCCCGTAGACGCATGCCCGTAGACGTCGTATAACGTCCCCATGCATCGACGACAGATCCTCAAGGCCGGTGGAGCCGCGCTCGCGTTCTCCGCGTTCCCGGGATACGTTCGCGCCTTCGCCCAGCCGCCCCTTCGAGTCGGCCTCATCGGGTCGGGCTGGTACGGCAAAGCCGACCTGTTGCGCCTCATCCAGGTCGCGCCTGTGGACGTCGTGTCGCTGTGCGACGTCGACAGTCAGATGCTGAACGCCGCGGCCGACCTCGTCGCGACGCGCCAGGTCTCGAAGCAACGGCCCCGCACCTACGCGGACTACCGGACGATGCTCGCCGAGCGCGACCTCGACCTCGTCCTCATCGGCACGCCCGACCACTGGCACGCGCTGCCGATGATCGCGGCGGTCGAAGCCGGTGCCGACGTGTACGTGCAGAAGCCCATCAGCGTCGACATCGCCGAAGGACAGGCCATGCTGGCCGCCGCGCGCAAGCACGGCCGCGTCGTGCAGGTGGGCACGCAGCGCCGCAGTACGCCGCATCTCATCAACGCGCGCGACCGCGTCATCCGCGAGGGGCTGCTCGGCACCATCGGCGTCGTCGAGATCTACTGCTACTACCACATGCGGACACGCGAGAATCCGCCCGACACGACGCCACCGGCGCACCTCGACTACGAGATGTGGACGGGCCCAGCCCCGATGCGTCCCTACAACAAGCTCGTACACCCGCGGAGTTGGCGCGCCTTCACGGAGTACGGCAACGGCATCGTCGGCGACATGTGCATCCACATGCTCGACATGGTGCGGTGGATGCTCGATCTGGGGATGCCAGCGCGCGTCAGTTCGACGGGCGGCATCCTCGTGCAGAAAGACAGCAAGGCGAACATCTCGGACACGCAGTCGGCCACGTTCGATTTCGGTCACCTGCAGGTCAACTGGACGCATCGCACCTACGGCGCGCCGCCCGACCCGAAGTACCCCTGGGGCGCCACGTTCTACGGCGACAAGGGCACGCTCAAGGCCAGCGTGAACAGCTGGGACTTCACGCCCCAGGGCGACGGCCAGCCGCTCCGGGAAGACGTCGTGATGGAGCTGGACGAGTATCCCGAGGACCGTACCGAGAAGGACCTCGAGCGCCACGTCGCCCCGGCGATCCGCGGGCACATGAAGGACCTGCTGGCGAACATGCAATCGAGGGGGCGCCCGGTCGCCGATATCGAGCAGGGCTACATCTCGACGACGGCGTGCATCCTGGCGAACCTGTCGGCACAGCTCGGACGCTCACTCGCGTGGGACCACGCCGCCGGGCGGGTCGTCGGCGACGACGAGGCGAACGGCCTGCTGCGGCGTCCGTACCGTGAGCCATGGCGGCATCCGAGTGGATGAAGCCTCATCCTCATCCTCATGCTTCATGCTTCATGCTTCATGCCCGCATCCCGCAGCCCCGCAGCCCGCGGCCCGACGCCCGACGTGAGGCCCGACGCCTGAAGCCTGAAGCCCGAAGTCTCAGGCAGCAAGCTGAGCAGGCGCTTACGTCTCACGTAAGGCGCCGACGAACTTCGTAAACCGACCGCAGCCGACGGCACCCGATCGTCCACCGATCATTCGCATCAGTGCGACACGTCGCGCACCGCGTTCCGGCACACGTGTTGCGTAGCGAAACGTGTGCGTACGCCTGTCGTCGCTCGCGTGCGCGCTCTGCCGTTCCTCGATCAGACGGGAGGCCCCGCATGCGTCGAACCTCAATACGATTCGTCGTGGTGATGACAACGCTGACACTGTCTCTGCTGTGGTCGACCAGTGAGCACCGGGCCGCCGCACCACCTGGACCGTACGTCGTGACCGACCTCGGCACACTCGGCGGCGAGAGCGCGCGCGCACACGACCTGAACGACGCCGGCCACGTCGTGGGGTACGCGACCAACGCCGCGTCACGCGCCCGCGCGTTCCTGGCGGGCGACGGCGTCATGGCCGACCTCGGGACCCTGGGCGGCCCATCCAGCGCGGCCAATGCCGTCAACGCTGGAGGCCAGGTGGTGGGCAGCGCGAGTTTCGACCAGTCCGGCAGAACGCACGCCGTGCTGTGGGCCGATGGCGCGACGCTCGATCTGACGCCAGCCGACGCCCACGGCGTTGCGCACGGCATCAATACGCTCGGACAGATCGTCGGGACCCGCAACCACTCGAAGGCGTTCATCTGGGATGCGGGCGTGGCCGTCGACCTCCCGCATCTGGGCGGCGGCGGTGGCTTCGCCGCCGATATCAACGACGCCGGGCAGGTCGTCGGCACGTCCTACACGACCATCGTCACGGAGCTGGGACCAGCGCCACACGCCGTGCTGTGGCAGGACGGCGCAGCCATCGACCTTGGTGTGCTGCCGGGCGAGGAGGAGAGCAGCGCCACGGCCATCAATGGTGCCGGGCAGGTCGTGGGATCTTCGGGCCGCGTCGATCCGGAGACGTATGCGGTGGCGTCGCGCTCGTTCCTCTACGCCAATGGCGTCAGGATCCCGCTGCCCGTTCCGAGCGTGCAAAGCACCGCGCTCGACCTCAACGACCACGGTGTGATTGTCGGCACCATGCGAGCTGCCGGCGGGCGCAGCCGGCATCATGCCTATGTCTTCGCCGATGGCGTGGTGACGAACCTGAACGGCCTGATTCCCGTCGCAGGCGCGTTCCACCTGGAGTACGCGTACGGCATCAACAACGCCGGGCAGATCGCCGGCGTTGCCCTCGACGCACAGAACCGGCTTCGCGCCGTTCTCTTGACGCCTGCCGCCACGGCGACGAGCGGGACGACTGCACTCCGCCCGTGACAGGAGCGCGGGCGGCGTCTCGGAGGTCGCCGCCGACCGCGCTCAGTTCGGACGCGCGCGCAACCAGTCCGCCGCAGCGGACGCCCCGACGGCGCGCGCCGAGCCGAAGGGAGAGCCACTCCGCGGAGCCGCGGCGCGGCAGCTCCCGCGCGCATCACACCAGATCGAAGCGGTCGAGTTCGGTGACCCTGGTCCACGCCTTCACGAAATCCTGCACGAACTTCTCCCTGGCATCGTCGCTCGCGTAGACCTCCGCGAGCGCGCGCAGCTCGGAGTTCGAGCCGAACACGAGGTCGGCACGCGTGCCGGTCCACTTGACCTGCCCGGTGGCGGCGTCCGTACCCGAGAAGGCGTGCGAGCCAGGGTCGAGCGGCTTCCACGTCGTGCCCAGCTCGAGCAGGTTCACGAAGAAGTCGTTGGTCAGCGAACCGGGGGTGTCGGTGAAGACGCCATACGGCGAGCCGTCGTGGTTCGCGCCGAGGGCTCGCAGGCCGCCGACGAGCACCGTCATCTCCGGCGCGCTGAGCGTGAGCAGGTTCGCCTTGTCGATGAGCAGGTACTCGGCGGGCAGACGGCTGCCCTTGCCATAGTAGTTGCGGAACCCGTCGGCGGTCGGCTCCATGGCGGCGAACGACTCGACGTCCGTCTGCTCCTGCGACGCGTCCGTGCGGCCCGGGTGGAACGGCACCTCGACCGTGTAGCCGGCGGCCTTCGCGCCCTGCTCGACGCCTGCGTTGCCCGCGAGCACGATCAGGTCGGCGAGCGACACCTTCTTTCCGCCGGTCTGCGCGTCATCGAAGGACTGCTTGATCCCCTCGAGGGTGGCGAGCACGCCTGCGAGCTGGGCGGGGTTGTTCACCTCCCAGCTCTTCTGCGGTTCGAGGCGGATGCGTGCGCCGTTGACACCGCCGCGCTTGTCGCCGCCGCGGAACGAGGACGCCGCCGCCCATGCGGTGGACACGAGTTGCGAGACCGTCAGACCCGAGGCGAGGATCTGCGCCTTCAGGGCGGCCGCGTCCGCCGCGTCGATGAGCGGGTGGTCGACCGCGGGTACCGGGTCCTGCCAGATCAGGACCTCGCTCGGCACCTCGGGACCGAGGTAGCGGACGATCGGGCCCATGTCGCGGTGGGTCAGCTTGAACCACGCGCGTGCGAAGGCGTCGGCGAACGCGTCCTGGTCGTCCTTGAAGTGCCGCGCGATCGGCTCGTAGATCGGATCGAAGCGCAGCGCCAGGTCGGAGGTGAGCATCCGCGGTTCGCGGCGCCTCGACGGGTCGTGGGCGAGCGGCACCATGTCCGAACCCGCGCCGTCCTTCGGCCGCCACTGCTTCGCGCCCGCCGGGCTCTCCATGAGTTCCC
>CAYMAG010000114.1:0-13997 GCA_964388335.1 uncultured Vicinamibacteraceae bacterium
CGCGCCGCCAACCTCTCGCGTGAGCTACGGTTGGCAAGCCACGCGAAGGTTGTCCGCCGTAGCCTCGCCGAAGCTCGCGAGCGTCCGCACGAGCGGAGGCGAGGCGAAGGTGGACCTCATCAAACACTTCGCTCACGCGCCGCCAACCTCTCGCGTGAGCTACGGTTGGCAGGCCACGCGAAGGGTGTCCACCATAGCCTCGCCGACGAACCTGCGGTCCACGGTCGCTCCAGCGGACCAGCCACGACTACCCCTCGATGGGAGTGAACACGGCCCGCCTGTGGGACAGCCTTTCAGTGTGGGTCCGTTGAGGCGGCTCTCCCGGTAGAACAGCTTCAACGCCAAGAGGACTGCGCTGTACGTCGGGCCAGGCCGCCCTCGGTATACTGGCACACACTGTCTCACCCGCCGATGGTATGCCGACCAGACCAGAGCGATCGGAACTCGTCTTCGGGGCTGTCGCCCCACTTGGCTCCGATCTCGGCCGCCTCGAGGCAACGCTATCTGCGCAGATCGGGAACTTCGGCTACGCGGCCAACGTGATTCGCGTCAGCGACTTCTTCCGCCAGTTGGACCACACCTCGCTTGGTGTGAAGCTGCGGTTCACTCCAGAGTACGACCGAATCCGCACGCACATGGACGCGGGAAATCGTGTGCGCTCTGTATCCGGCCGGAGCGACATCGTCGCGCTGCACGCGGCAAGCGAGATTCATTCTCGGCGCACGGACGAACGGCCATTGCCGGAAACAGCGCACATCATTCTGAGCCTCAAGCATCCGCGCGAGGTGACAGCGCTCCGGCGCATCTACAGCAACGGGTTCTTCCTGATCGGCCTCTACACGCCTCGTGAAGAGCGATTGCGGAATCTCGAGATGCTTGGCATGTCGAAGCGCCAAGCCGTGCAGTTGATGGACCGGGACGAGAGCGAGGAAATCGAGAACGGGCAGCAGACGACCGCCACGTTCCATCAAGCAGACGTTTTCCTCAGCCTCGATGAGACATCGAGCGCCACCTTCGAATCGGAGGTCGAGCGTTTCGTCGACCTTGCGTTCGGCAACCCGTTTCGCACGCCCACGGCCGACGAGCATGCGATGTTCCTGGCCTTCGCGGGCGCGCTGCGGTCCGCAGACCTTTCCCGTCAGGTCGGCGCCGTCGTCGTGTCCGCCAACGGCGAGGTCATCGCCACGGGTGCCAACGACGTGCCGCGCTACGGCGGAGGCCTCTACTGGCCGGGTGACGCCGACCAGCGAGATCACGTTTTGGGGCAAGACTCGAACAAGGTCGAGATCGATCGGATCATCCAGGACATCCTCCAGAGAATCCAGCCCCGGCCGGCACGGCTGGGCCGAGACAAGCTCGAACGCGCCCTGCAAAACTCTCGACTCCGAGATCTCACGGAATTCGGCCGCGCCGTACACGCCGAGATGGAAGCGTTGCTGAGCTGCGCGCGGTCGGGAGTCAACCCTCGTGGCGGCACGTTGTACTCCACCACGTTTCCCTGCCACAACTGCGCGAAGCACATCGTGGCGGCCGGCATCGAGCGGGTCTACTACGTGGAGCCGTATCCGAAGAGTCTCGCCGCCGAACTCCACGATGACGCGGTCGCCGTGGACACGTACGAGCCCGGTCGCGTGTGCTTTCTGCCGTTCACGGGGATCGCGGCGCGGCGATACTTCGATCTCTTCTCGCTACAGGTCAGCTCCGGGCGCCCCGTCAGACGGAAGGACGACACAGGTATGCACAAGGCGTCCTGGACGCGCGAAACGGCGCTGCCGCGCGTGCCCATGAGCGCGGATTCGTACATCGAACGAGAAATCGCGGCGAGCCTGACAATTCGCGATACAATTCCAGGGAGGGCGGCGAATGAAAATCGAAAGAAGTAGTTCAGCCACCGCGAAGTCGTACTGGGAGCGCATCGAGCGTTCGGCTCGGAAGGCCGACGAATGGCCATCCTGGAAGAAGACGGATTGGGTCACTGAGCGGCCTCCATCCCCGCCGAAAGCCGCACGGCCAAAGCAGACGACCAGGCAGGCGTAGGCCCTGGCAGCTCCAGATTTCCGGCATGCGCCGTGATGCGGCTGCGTCGACTCACGGTCGCCATTGAAGGATGAGCGCGTTCCTGCGGGCGATGAAATGCACGCGCTCTCGCCAGCAGCACGCGGCCTGGCGGCACTGTGTCCCGTTTTATAGCCGTATGGCGCATAACAAAAGGGACATAATGGCCGTTCGAGAACCGACCACGGCAACAAGGAAGCTCCAGCGGCTCTATGAGCTGGCGTCGGACCAGGCCTGCTACTTCACGGCCACGCAGGCCCCCGCCATCGGCTACAGGCCCTCGGGCGCTCGTGCACCACGTCGCCGCGGGGCGCTTCGACCGCATCCAGCGCGGGTTCTATCGGCTCGTGGGCGTCCTCGTCAGCCCGCATGAGGACATCGTCGCGGCCTGGGTCCGCTGCCGCTCACGATCGGCCGTCGTGTCGCACGACACGGCCCTCGCGTTGTACGACCTCGCCCCGACGCGCTCGCACGCCGTCCATCTCACCGTGCCACGCGCACGACGCCTGCGCGCGCCGCAGCCCGACTCGCACGTCGTGGTCCACACCACACTGACGCCGCTGCGGCGTGGCGAGGTCCTCCAGCGATTCGGCGTCCACGTCACGGCACCAGCCCGCACGATCGTGGATGTGGCCGACATCGGCGCGGACCCTCACGTCGTGGGCGAGGCGATCTCGACGGCGTTACGGCCGGGCCTCGTGTTGCCTGGCGAACTGTATACGGCGGCGAATGGTCGCTCTGTCAGAGTCCGTCGGCTCATCGAGCGTGCGCTGCAGGAGGCCGGTGCGCATGCGTGAATACGCCACCGCCGAGGGCTTTCGTGCGGCGGTCGAGGCGAAACTGCGCGACCGCGCCCGCCACCTCGGCGTCGCCGCCTACGCCGTCCGTCGCCACGCGGCCCTCGAGCGCCTGCTGGTGCGCCTCACGACGATGGTGGCGCCGAATCGGTGGGCGCTGAAGGGCGGGCTGGCACTCGAGACCCGGTTTTGGGCGCTCGTGCGCGCGTGTCGCTCGATCTCGACGCCGAGCACGCCGCTGGCATCGACGCGGCACGGGTGGACCTCCAGCGCGCCGCCGCCGAAGATATCGACGACCACTTCGCGTTCGCGCTGACCGGGCAGACGTCGATCACCGACGGCGACGCAGCCTTGGCGGTTCGATTCGCACTGGAGAGCGCCCTGGCCGGGCGCCGCTTCGAACCGCTTCAAGTGGATGTCACCGTGGCCACGCCTGACCCGTGGGACGCCCAGCCTGCCACACGGCCGGGGCTCCTGTCGGCGTTGGGCTTGGCACCGATTGACGTCCTCCTCATCCCGATCGAGCGCCAGGTCGCTGAGAAGCTGCATGCCTACACCCGCACGTATCGAGGCGGTGGCACGACACGCGGGCGCGACCTCGTGGACCTCTTGCTGATCCGTGCGCATGCAACGATCGACCCCCACCGTCTCGCGCGGGCGATCCAGAGCACCTTTGAAGGCCGGGCGACTCATCCGGTCCCTCCAGCTCTCCCTTCGCCGCCGCGCGAGCTCGCGGTGAGCTATCGACGCGACGCATCGCCAGTCGGCGTCGCTACGACCTTGGACGACGGTTATCGGGAGCTGGCGAGTTGGATCGATCCGATCTTGCAACGTCTCCGCCCATAGGTCGATATTGCAAGGTGATTGCACGCCGAGGGGAGATGATCGGCGCTGCGAAGGTCCCCGGCTCCTGCAACTCCGGCGGAGGGTCTGGCCGGTGGAGGTTCGCTCCGGTTACACTCGGGCGCATCGCCCTGTCGTTTGACGTTGGAGGACGCCTGAGGAGGCATATGCGCAGACCGGCGCTCGTCGCGGCCGACGCGTACGGCAGCACGCTGTGAGGGAACGACGTGACGACACCTCTCTGGTTACGCCGGATTCGCCGCACACCCGGAGAATTCGCGATTGCGCTGACTGCCATTGCAGCGGCAACGGGCCCCGCCGTGCTGCTCGCGTCTCTCTGGGCAGCCGTGATGGACAGTTCGGCGCCAGGCGCGAACACGGCCCGGCTGCTGGTGTTCACGAGCCACGTCGATGGCCAATCGGAAAGCCTCTTCTTCGGGTACCCGGACTACCAGGCGATTGAAGATGTGCTGTCAAGCGTGGCGACAACAGCCGCGCACGCGGTGACAACGGCGACCGTGTCTTCGCCTCACCAGCGTATCGCTGCTGCTCAGGTGGCGCTGACGTCGCCCAACTACTTCGACGTCGTGGCGAGCGATCTTGCGTACGGGCGGCCGGCTCGGGCAGGGGAGGTCGACACGGTGGTGCTCTCCGCTCGCGCCCGTCGAGACTTGTTCCCAGGCACTGCCGACGTTCTCGGCGAGACCGTCCGGATCCGGGGCCGCGTGTTCACCGTCATCGGGGTTGCCGCTGAGGACGCGGGCGGCGTGCTCGTCGGTCAGGCGCCGTCGGCCTGGGTGTCACTCGACGCGCAGTCCTTTCTCCTCCCCCCTCCAGATCCCGTCGCGCGCGCGGCCGGCACTCTGGACGCCCGCCGCGAACTCGGCTGGACATGGCTGCACGTCGTTGCCAGCCCGCGCGATGGTGGCGACGCCGCAGGCGCCATACGGCAGCAGCTGCGTGCGCTGCCAGGGAATCAGGACGGTGGTCGGATCCGGGCACTGCCATGGTCCGAGGCCAGAGTGCCGCGGCAGTTCAGGGCCGCGTTGTTCGGCCTTCAGTCGCTGCTGCTCGCGCTGGCGACCCTGCTCGGAGGCGTGGTCTTCATGCAGATCGTGGGTTCGCTCCTGCGTCGCTCGGCATTGCGAGCCACAGACTTCGCGATTCGCCTTGGGTGCGGCGCAACGCCTCGACACGTCGTGGCCGAGATCACTACGGATGCGGCCGTCGTAGGTGTCGGCGGAACACTGTGCGGTGTGGCACTGGCATCCCTGCTGGGTCCGCTCGTCGTCGCTGGCCTGCAGGTGCCGCTCGAAGTCCCGGTCGCCATAGAGTGGAGCCTGTCGGTTCGGCACATTGGCGTCGTCGCTCTGGTCGTGCTGACGCTGGCTGCTGGAGCCGGCGTGGTTGCTGCCCGCGACGTCCTGCGTGCCTCCGCACGTGCCGTGCACGGCCGCAGCGGCATCGCGAGTGCACAGCCCATGCGGCTGACACCTGCCATGGGCGTGCTTCAGCTGGGCCTCACCGTGGCGCTGGTAGCGCTCTCGTGCGGTGCCCTGAAGCAATGGCAGACCATGCACAGCATCTCCACTGGCGTGAATGCCGACGGCGTGGTGGCCTTGCCGGTGACGCGTGCTGCAGACGACGGGGCACCTGGCGCCGATCGTGTGCTTCAGTTGCTGGAAAGCCTCATGGCGCGGCCTGAGGTGATGTCGGCGGCGGCGTCCACCCACCTGCCCTATGCACTCCCGGCCACCGCCCTGGCGGTGGACATCCGCCCGCAGCGCAGCACGGAACTGACCGCGGTCCACGTGACAGCGCACTGGTTCGATACCGTCGGTACGCCACTCGTCATGGGGCGCGCGCATGCCGCCGGGAACGCCATGGAGTGTGTGGCCGAGTCCGGATTCGCTCAGAAGACAGCGGTGGCCGTGGGGATGCGCACCGACGACTGCACGGTCGTCGGGATCGCGCACGACGTACCGCTGCGGTTGGCAGGAGCGAACCGTTCGGCCATCACGTACCGGGATTGGGGTGCTCTCGCTCCGAGCGCTTCTCGCATCTGGATCGTGGCCAAGGCTCAGCCGGGACAATTGCCGGCGCTCATGCGCGCGATCGAGTCAGACGCCGGGCATCATTTCGAGGAGGCTGCCGTCGGCCGTGTGCGGACGCTCGAGTCGCACGTCTCGGCATTCAGGTGGCATCTTCGACTGGCCGCCTGGCTCATGGGCCTCCTGGCGTCCACCGCGCTCGTGATCGTTCTCGTATCGGTGGGCATGGCCGTGGCGCACTCGGGGCTGGCGCGCCGCCGTGAACATGCCATCCGGATGGCCGTGGGTGCCACGCCCGGGCGCGTGGTGGCCGAGGAATGGCGCCGAGCCGCGCGCACCCTCGTGCCCGGCGTGGTCCTCGGGATCCCCTTGGCCGTGGTCGTGCTCCAGACACTGCCGCTGTTCACGCTGCCCGCCGACGCCGGCCTCCTGCCGCTCGTCGGGGCGGCTGGCGCCATCACGCTGCTGTCCGCGAGCCTGGCCGCCTGGCTCGTGGCGATTCCGGTGGGCAGGCGCCCCGCGGCCGCGGTTCTGCAAGAGCCGTAAGTGCATGCCTTCTCACTCGCACGCGCCATCGATCACACCGGGCAGGCACGCAGAGGGACGGCCGCCGAACAGACAGTCGGCGATCAGCTGGCCCCCGCCAGCGTGTCCAACCGCTTCGTCCTGTGCTGCAGGGCGACGGCACTAGCGAACTGCAAGCCGCGCCCCGGATAGCGCTTCAATTACAAGCTGATTGCTGTCAACGCCGAGACGATGTGACCGGCAACGAACCGCCGTGACCGGCCTTAACCCAGCCTTAACCCGGATAATTCGTCAGCACTGGTAATCGAGCAGTAACAGAAACGCCTCTGAGTGGTACAAAGGGCTTGCTAAGGGCCACTTTCCACCACCAGAGGCGTCGCCGTTGTCCACCGATACCGTAGCACAGCCTGTTCTGTTCGCCGACCTCTGTGATCGCCCCCTGCACGTGGCATTCGACCAGCCGCATGCGAGCTCCGACGGCGGGGCGGTGTTGCTCAAAGCGGCCGACCGTCAGCTCGGGTTGCTGGACCGACTCGCGGCGACGCTGACCGACCGCCGCGACCCCGCGCGCATCCGGCACTCGCTGCGCGACCTGCTGGCGCAGCGCGTCTACGGAATCGCCTGCGGCCATGCCGACGCCAACGACGCCGACACCCTGGCGGAGGACCCGATCCACAAGCTGCTGCTCGACCGCGACCCGATCACCGGCGACCGCCTGGCGTCGCAGCCGACGCTCTCGCGCTTCGAGGGCGGCGCGTCGCCTCGAACCCTCTACCGGCTCGGGGAGGCGCTGGCCGACACCGTCATCGCGCAGCATCAGCGCCGCTGCCGCCGCGTCCGGCGGATCACCGTCGATCTCGACCTCACGGAAGACGCCACCCACGGCGCGCAGCAGCTCGCGCTCTTCAATGGCTTCTACGGCGGCTGGTGCTAACAGGCCCGATTGCAGCGCGCCGACACGGGCGGCGACATCAGCGTGCGCGCCGTCGTCGGCACGATGGGGCTGTTCGAGACGTTGCGCATTCCTATCCTCCAGGGGCGCGGCTTCGGGTCCGAGGACCGGGACACGGGAGAGCCGGTGGTCGTCATCAGCCGCGCGGCGGCCTCCATCCTGTTCCCCGGCGAGGACCCCGTGGGGCAGATGGTGAGCGTCGCCTACGCCGGCGAGCCGCTTCCACGGCGCATCGTCGGCGTGGCCGCCGACGTGCGATTCGCGTCGCCGGCCGAGCCGGCGGAGCCCGCCGTCTACATGCCGCACGCGCAGGTGCCGGGCGGCTCGCTGTACCTGGTCGCGCGACATCGTGCGGCGACCTCCGCGGTCGCTGCCGATATCGAGCGCGCGGCCGTCGAGCTGCTCCCAGGATCCGCCCTCCAGGATGCCGTGAGCATCGCGGCGCTCCTGGACGCGGCGAAAGCCCCTCGACGGTTCGCCATGCTGTTGCTCACCACGTTCGCGGCGATTGCGCTCACGCTCGCAGCGCTCGGGCTCTTCGGCCTGCTGGCGCAGCACGTCCGTGAGCGCCAAGCAGAGTTGGGCATTCGCATGGCCGTGGGGGCATGGCCGAACGCGCTGCGCGCCATGGTCGTCGGCGAGGGACTGCGGCTCGCGAGCGCCGGTGTGACAGTGGGACTTGTGCTCTTCCTGCTGGGGGCGGACCTGCTGCGGGGAGTCCTCTACGGCGTACCGGCGCATGACCCCGTCACACTCGCCGCGGTCGTCGTGGTCGTATTGGGCGTGGCTGTCCTTGCGTCGTGGTGGCCGGCCGCGCAGGCGACGAAGGTGGATCCGATCCAGGCGTTGCGGCGCGAGTAGCGCGAGGCCATCATCGGCTCGTTGTCCAATCTTGGCCCGTTCTGCCGTCCGATTGATAGCTAATCGTCTGCAATAAGTATCAATTAGTGATACTCATCGCAAATGAAAGGGACAGCCCCTCCCCAACGCGCCCGCCAGTTCGTTGAGAGCCTGGCCTCCCGCGGGCGCTACAGCTTCACGCCAGCCGAGGCGGAAAAGGCGTTGGGCGGCACTGCGGTGGCCGCAAAGCTGGCGTTGCACCGTCTGGCGCGGCAGGGTGCGGTAGCCTCGCCGATGCGCGGCTTCTGGGTGGTCGTGCCGCCGGAATATCGGGGGCTGGGTTGCCTGCCGGCAAGCGACTTCCTTCCCGACCTGATGCGGCATCTCGAGCTGCCGTACTACGCCGGGTTGCTGTCGGCAGCCGAACGGCACGGCGCGGCGCATCATCGGCCGCAGGTGTTTCAGGTGTTCGTTGAGAAACCGCGCCGGCCCCTGACCTGCGGCCGCGTGCGCGTGGTGTTCATGGTGCGCCGGAACCTGCGCACGGTTCCCGTCCAGCGCGTGAACACGCCGCGGGGAGTCCTTACGATTTCAACGCCGGAGGCAACGGCGATCGATCTCGTCGGCTACGAACGGCGAGCGGGGGGCCTCAACCTCGTGGCGACTGTGCTGGCCGAACTCGCTGAAGCCATCGACCCGGACACGCTCGTTTCAGCCGCGACTGTTGTGCCAATCGGCTGGGCGCAACGGCTGGGCTATCTGCTCGAAACGGTGGACGCGGCGGACAAGGCCGTTGGCCTCGAGCGCTTGGTACGCACGCATGCGCGGAAGTTCGTGCCGCTCCTCCCCAGCGCGCGCGCCAGGGCCGCGACGCGCGATGAGGAGTGGAAGTTGATCGTGAACGCGCACGTGGAGGCCGAAGCGTGATCCCGCGCGCCTTCATCACCGAATGGCGCGTCCGGGCCCCGTGGGTGCACGACGCCCAGGTCGAACAGGATCTGATCATCAGCCGCGCGCTGGTAGCGATATTCTCCCATCCGTTGCTGCACGAGGCGCTGGTCTTTCGCGGCGGCACCGCGCTGTACAAACTGCATCTGCCCGCCCTGCGCTACTCGGAAGACATCGACCTCGTGCAAACGAAGGCCGAGCCGGCCGGACCGATGCGCTCCACGATGTGCTCAATGCCTGGCTCGGACAACCGAGGACCAAGCAGAACGAAGGGCGCGTCACCTTCGTGTACCGCCTTCGGTCGGAAGACACTCCGCCGCTGCCGTTGCGCCTGAAGGTTGAGACGAATACGCGCGAGCACTTCTCCGTATACGGCTTCAGGGAACGCCCATTCTCGGTCACGTCTCGGTGGTTCGAAGGATCGTGCAGCATCCACACGTACGAGCTCGACGAACTGCTCGGCACGAAGCTGCGCGCGCTGTACCAGCGTCGGCAAGGCCGAGATCTGTTCGATGTGGCGCAACTGCGCTCGAATCGGGCAAAGTCGATCCCCATCGCATCGTCACCGCCTTTCAAGCAGTACATGGGGCACGAAGACCACAAGGTCACGCGGGCGATGTTCGAGGAGAACTTCCTGAAGAAGCTCGACGACCCGGAGTTCATGGCGGACATCAGCCCGCTACTGGCGTCGGGACACACCTGGGATGCTGCGACCGCGGCGCCCGCTGTGAAGGCCACCTTCATCGACCGGCTACCAGGAGAGCCGTGGAAGGGCGCCTGACGCCCATCGCGAACTCGCAGACCAGGCTCGACCCGATCCTGAAGCGTCTTCAACCGTGGGTGTCTCGTACAGCCTCCAGCCGACCGGAGGGCGGATCAGCCCTCTCGATCCGCTCGTGCTCAGGGGGACCGTGCTGTTCAGGGGGACGACCGCTGGCCTCGCGGCCTATGTGCCCGCGAGACGTGCGGCGTCGGTCGAGCCACGGTCGGCGATGCAGTAGGATCCGGGCGCGATTCTCTCCGCGACCTCGACGCCGCGGCGATGTCAGACGACCCGGCCTTGAAGGGTGTCGCGACCAGCAGCCGCTTGGGTGCCCTACGCCAGGCCATCGGTTGTGTTCAGCGTGGCAGCCTCCGCGTCGCGTGCGCGCTTCCCGTCGATGAACAGCTGCTCGACGACCGCGCCGAACCCCTCGCGCAAGCCGACAGCACCGTGCAGTGGCGCGCGGCGCGTGCCTCAGGCGCCGGTCGCTTCAGGACAGGCCATCGTATTCTCGAGTCATGTCGATCACGATCGATCTCTCGCCGCAAGCCAAGACACGGCTCGAGGCCGAGGCCGCTCGGCGGGGAGTCACGCTCGACCAACTCGTTGCACAGCTTGCGGCCGATCTTCCCGTGGTGTCGACGGTACCCGATGACGGGCTGCTCGACGCATTCTTCGGCAGTGGTGACTCGGGTGACCCCACGTGGGCCAGAGCACACACGCGTCGGGTCCAGGTTCACCGTGCCGTGGAAGCGCCGAAGCCTCCGCTGGGCGGGCGTCGGTGTCGGAACAACTCCCGGACCGGGCTCGACGCCTGGCCAGTCGTTCTTCGTGGACGATGGCGCCATCAGGCGTGCTCGCCGTGTACTCAGGACGGACACCGATGCCGAAGCGGTGCGCCTCGCCATCGAGCGTGTCCTCGAGATGAGAACGTTCTGGCAGTTCATGACGAAGAGCCGCGGACGCCTCGCCCGCGGCAGTCTCGATCTGCCCGTCCTGGTGGTCTGAGACGAAGATGAGTTCGCCGATCGACGCGGCCCTCCGCCTGGCCATCGCCGACAAGCGCCTCATCGAGGTTGGCTACGGCGGGCGCCTCCGCGTCGTCGAACCGCACGACTATGGCGTCAAGGGCGGTGCGACGATGCTGCTTGCGTATCAACTGACGGTGGAGGGACGCCGCGCAATGCGTGATGTCGGGTGGCGGTTGCTGCACGTGTCTCGCATCGAGTCGTGCCGCGTCACCGACGACACGTTTCCTGGCGGCCGCGGCGAGTCATCCCAGCGTCACATGACGTGGGACCAACTCTTCGCACGGGTCGGCTCGTCGGGTCGGCCGCGACGGCAGGGGCCTGCTGGCGGACCCGCATGAAGAGCCGCAGCACCAGGCCCGCGCCAGACACGACGCCTCACCTGAGTCCTACAACCTGCCGGATCATGCCGTCGCTCTTCGTCAGGATGTACAGCTCGCCATCCGCGTCCTCCGCGAAGCGGACGTCCACTCGCCCTCGGCCCGAGACGGCGGCTGCGCCAGGGAGCGTGTCGCCCAGACCGCCACGTTCACGGTACGTGTCTTCCACGAGCCGGCGAAGGCCGGCATCGATCTCGTGTATCGGCGCCACCGTCGTGGCCACGTCATCGTCGGCACGGAGCACGTCAGCCATGTCGGCATGCCAGATGCGGCCGGTCGTGATGTCGGCGAACACGAGCGTGCCTTTGAGTTCCGGAATCTTCCGGCCGCGATAGACGACGCCGCCGGCAATGGCGTCGCCGCCGCCCGGGCGATGCGGATACGCGATCACCGGATAGGTTGGCCTTACGTTTCCGCGCACGTCGGTGTCGGTGACGTGCAGCGGAATCGTGTCGTCGGCGGGCACTGGCGCCATGCCGTCGGCCGTCATGGCTTGGATGCCTTCACGCAGCGGATAGCCGTAGTTGGCGCCCTTCTCGACGATGACGACGGTTTCCCAGGCGTGCAGGCCGATGTTGAACGCAAGGAGGCGCGGCACGGCGGGCGCCTCTGCAGCGACGTCCCAGATCAGGCGATGCGGGTTGCGCAGGCCCGAGGCCCAGATCTCCCCGCGCGCCCCATCGAGATTCACGAACGGATTGTCATTGGGAACGCGATACCGTCCGTTTCCGCTGACCGTGCTCGTCGACGTGTGCTCGCGCAGGTCCGGAACGATGCGCAGGATCTTGCCGCCCAGCGTGTCGAGCCGCTGCGGGTTGTAGCGGCGATTGTCGCGCTGTTCACCCGTACCCGCGTCGCCGCTGCCGATGTACATGACCCGCCAGTCCGCGTGCCCCGGACGGGCGGCTGGATTGAAGGTCATCTCGCCCATGGGATGGATGGGCGTTGGCAGTTGCAGCCGCAGCAGTTCGCGCGCGGTGCCTTCGAACGTCGTGTCGGTGGGATCGCGGTCGGTCCATTCGACGAGCACCGCCTCGCGCTCGATGCGTCCGTCGACCGTCGGTACCGGGGTCGCCGGGGTAGTCGCGTATCCCGAGAGATCGAGCCCGCGCACGACGCCTGCTTTCGGAGCCGCCGGCGCCGGTGTCGCCGGGTCTTCCATGTGGATGGTGTAGAAGACGCCGTTGCGCGCGTAGTCGGGATCGAAGACGAAGGCCGTGAGGCCCATCGCGAAGTTGCGCTCGAACGTGAACTTCTCGAAAAGCCCCGGGCGGCCGTCCCGGCCGTTGAAGTCGAGATAGGTCGTGAACTGCCTGGTCTCCTTGTCGAGGATGTACAGCGGCCCGTTCAGGTCGTTCACGAAGAAGCGACGCCCGCCCGGCTCGTCCCGCAGGAAGTTCACGCGTGCCAACTGGCCTCGCGTGTTGACGCCGTCGAACTCCCCGGTGATCGGCATCCGGGCATAGTCCAGCAGCTCGAGCCTCCGCCGCGGCGACGCAGCATCGGTTGCTGTCGCCGGTGCACTCTCGATGTGCTCGTCCCTCGCCAGCGCCCGAAGGTAGTGCACGATGCTCCAGATCTCGGCGTCGGGAATCAGCCCGTCGTACCCGGCCATCATCGTCGTCGGGACGCCCTTCTCGATCACCGAGAAGATCGCCGCGTCGGTCGCGCCGTGATCCCAGAGGTCGTCGGTCAGGTCGGGCGGCTGCTTCCGGCCCAGTTCCTCGATGATCGAGATGGCGACGCCGGCCCGCTCCGCGCCCTGTGCTCTGTCGCCATGGCAGGCCGCACAGTACTCGTCGTACGCCCGCTTGCCCGCGGCGAGGGACTCGGGAGTCGCCGATACGGGCTGCTGCAGCTGTGCACCTTGGGGGCGCCGTGCGTCCTGCCAGGCGAGTGTGCCTGCGCTCACGAGGGATGCGGTCAGGAGTGTCGAGCATGCGAGAGCCGAATGAATGCTCATGGCTGTGACTCGCGATTGACGGCCTGGGATCGTCCGCGGCCGCCGGTCAGACTACTTCCGGAACACGACGAGGTACAACGAGCCGGGCTCGCTCCCGGGTGACCACTCGGCAATCGTCGTCACGTGCGTGAGCACCGTGCCGACTTCCCGCACGACGATGTCCGACGGCACGCCGTGGCCGCCGCGGTCGGCCGGCACGCCGTTCGGGACGCTGCTGTTCGGCCGGGGCGGAAAGTCGATGACCGCCAGCCGGCCGCCGGGCTTCAGCGATGCCGCCAGGCTGCGAACCATGGCCTCAGGCTCGGTGAAGTGGTGGTACGCATCGCGAACGAGGATGGCGTCGCAGCACTCCGCTGGCAGGTTCGTCGCGGCGATGGCACCGTCGATGATGGTGACGTTCGTGAGGCGCTCGCGCTCGACACTCTCGCGCAGGGACGCCTTCTGCGCGCTGCCGATCTCGGTGGCAAGGACGCGGCCTGACGGCCCAAGCGCCTTCGCGAAGGCCATCGTCCAGGCGCCGAACCCGGCCCCCACGTCGGCAACCGTCATGCCCGGTTCCAGTGCGAGCAACTCGACGAGCCTGGGGACTTCGACCGCTGCCGACCGCTGCTGAGAGGGCGTCAGCGCGGTCTGCTGACCGATGACAGAGGCGAGGCAGACCAGCGCCAGGCCAACCGCGAGCGCGGCCCGTGTTCCGTACCGGCTGTCCGGCGCGGACACCCACGCACCACTCCGTGTGGCTCCGGTCTTGCCGTGTCTCGAGTTCATGCTTCATGCCTCATGCTTCATGCCAGGCGGTCGAGCGTCGTGCGCGCACATCCTGCTTGTCCACCGTAGCCTCGCCGTGGCTCG
>CAYMAG010000115.1:0-13908 GCA_964388335.1 uncultured Vicinamibacteraceae bacterium
CTCCGGCCCAGCGAGGGCCTCGGCCCGCAACGGTCACTCGCCACGCCGAAACTTGGCTCTTTGAGTCAAGTTTCGGCGTGTCAAGGGTTCTAATCGGCGCAGACATGACGGCCGGCGTTCCCCGAGGGGCGCCGGCCGTTGTGTGTTTGGGGGCCGATCTCGTTCCTCACCCCGGCTCGGCGAGCCGGGGTCTACCGGGGCCGTGGCTCCGGCCGCGTCTTGGCGAGGCGCGGCCTGCCGGGGACGTGCACGCCCGGTCTCGTGCCTCACCCCGGCTCGGCGAGCCGGGGCCTACCGGGGACGTGGCTCCGGCCGCGGCTCGGCGCGACGCGGCCTACCGGGGACGGGCCGTTCTCATCCGGTTCGTGTTGCCAGTCACATCTTGACAATCAAGAGTAGAGAGCGTACCGTCGCTCCAGCGTCGCAAGGAGGACGCCTTGCGTGACGGACGACCCCGGCAACACCGATGTGATTCAGGGCACGCTCGACATGCTCATCCTCAAGGCCCTGAGCCTCGAGCCGATGCATGGCTTCGGCATCGCACGCCGCATTGAGCAGACGTCCCGGGGCGTATTCAAGGTGAACCCTGGCTCGCTGCTGACGGCGTTCCAGCGCCTCGAGCGTGGCGGCTACGTGAATGCGGAGTGGCGTCAGACAGACAACGCCCGCCGCGCCAAGTACTACGCGCTCACCCGCCAGGGGCGCCGTCAGCTCGACGTCGAGACGGCCGACTGGACGCGCAGGGTGTCGGCTATGGCCCGCCTCCTGAAGGCCGAAGGCTGACGCCGTGGCCTTCTGGCGGCACCTCACCCACGGCCTGCGCGTGCTGACGCGTCGCGCCGAGGCCGACCGCGACCTCGCCGACGAACTGCAGCACTACCTCGATGAGTCGGTCCGCGACGACGTCGCACGAGGCCTGACGCCGGAGGCGGCGCGCCGTGCCGCACGTCGTGGCCTGCAGGGCGGTGTGACCGCCACGCGCGAACACGTACGCGCGGCCGGCTGGGAGCATGTGGTCACCGAAGTGCTTGGCGACATCCGACTCGCGCTGCGCATGCTGGCCAGGCAGCCCCTTCTCACCTGCGTCATCGTCCTGGTGATCGCCCTCGGCAGTGGAGCGGTGGCCACCATCTACAGCGCGATGAACGCGCTGGTGCTGCGGCCCGTCCCTGGCGTTGCAGACCCGGAAGCGCTCGTCGCGCTCCAGCCGATGCGCCGCGACGGTGAGGTGCTGCAGCAGACGTCCTTCAGCCGCTACACCGCGCTGCGCGCGAACACGACAACGCTGGACGGGCTCGCCGTGTGGGGACGCGTCGCCCTGACCCTCTCTTCGAGCGGCCAGGCGGGCGTCGCCGTCTTCGGCAACATGGTGAGTGCGAACTACTTCGACGTGCTCGGCGTGCGTCCGGCCGCGGGCCGCCTGCTGGCACCGGGCGAAGACACGTCACCCGGTGCGAACCCGCTGCTCGTTGCCTCACACGACTACTGGCAGACGCATCTCGACGGCGACCACGGTGCGCTGGGGCAGACGATCGCCGTGAACGGCCATCCATTCACGCTCATCGGCGTCGCGCCGCCAGGCTTCCACGGCGTGTTCACCGGAATGCGTTCCGATGCCTGGGTACCCGTGTCGATGCAACCGCAGTTGCGGCCCCGCTCGGATCTGAACGCGTCGTGGCTGTGGATGTTCGGCCGTCTCGCCGCCGGACAGGGCGCCGGAGCGGTGGCCGGGGAACTGTCGGCCCTGACGGAGGCCTGGGCGCGCGATCACGGTGGGGCCGACGGCCCGCAGGCCATCACCGCCATGCACGTGTCGGAGTTCAGCGGCCTTCCGGGAGGCGAGGGCAGGGTCGTGCTGGCGTTCACCGGCGTCCTGCTCGCGGCCGCCATGCTGGTACTCGCGATCGCCGGCATCAACGTCGCGACGATGCTGTCTGCCAGGTACGTCGCGCGGCAGCGAGAGATGGCCGTCCGCGCGGCGCTCGGCGCCGGTCGAGGCCGGCTGCTTCGGCACCTGCTCACGGAAGTGCTCGTGCTCTTCCTGCTCGGCGCCATCGGCGGCTTCCTCGTGGCCGTGGCCGCGACGACAGCACTCGAGCGCCTGCCGCTGCCTGCCAACGTGCCCGTCTCGCTGGAATTGTCACCCGACCTGCGGGTGCTCGCGTTCGCCCTCGGCGTGACCATGCTGACCGGGCTGGTCTTCGGCCTGCCGCCGGCCCTCCGCACCGCCCGCCGCGACAACGTCGCGCGGCTGCGAGACGATTCGGCCCGCGCAGGAATGCGACGGGGTCTGCTCGGTCGGACGCTTGTCGTCGGCCAGCTCGCCCTGTCGCTCGTGCTGCTCGTCTGCGCCGGTCTCTTCGTCCGGGCGCTCGGGGAGGCCGCGCGCGTCGATCCGGGCTTTGACAGACGTGGCGTCGTGGCGACGACGCTCGAGCCCGAATCGTGGGGCTACGACGAGCCGCGGGCGCGCGACTTCTATGCACGCCTGCAGGCACGGGTTGAGGCGATCGGCGGGGTATCCGCCGTGGGGCTCACGGCACGGGTCCCGCTGATGATGGGCCGTTCCACGGACGCTGTCGTGCTGTCCGATGAGCGGACGCTGTCGATCGACTATGCCAGTGTCGGGTCCGGCTACTTCGACTCGCTCCGGCTGCCCCTGTTGCAGGGCCGCGCCCTTGCGCATACGGACGATGCGTCCGCCCCGCGTGTGGCCGTCATCAACGAGTCACTCGCCAGGCGTGCGTGGCCCGGCGGAGACGCCATCGGGCAGACGATGAGGTTTCGCGACGAGGTCACGACCATCGTCGGGATCGCCCGCGACGCGAAGTACGCCGCGTTGGACGAAGAGACGCCGTCGTTCATCTACGTGCCGCTCGCGCAGGTCTGGCATCCGACGCAAACGCTGCTGGCCAGGTCGGGCCGGGGCGGCGCGGACGCCGACGTCATGCGCGACGTACGCAAGGCGGTGCTGGCCATCGACCCGAGTCTGCCGCCGCCGCGCGTCACCACGCTCGAACGGGCGACCGACATCGTCCTGTTGCCGCAGCGCGCCGGCGCCATCGTGACGGCGGGCCTCGGCGCGGCCGGGCTGCTGCTCGCGAGCGTCGGACTGTACGGTCTGATGGCGTTCACCGCAGGTCGGCGCACGCGCGAGCTTGGCATCCGCGTCGCACTTGGGGCCACGCGTTCGTCGGTGTTGCGGCTCATGCTCAGTGAAGGACTGCGACTCGCCGGCCTCGGCATCGGCGTGGGCCTGGTGCTCGCGGCGCTGGCCGCCCGTGCGCTGGCGCCCTACCTGTTCTCGGTCAGCCCGTTCGACCCGCTGGCGTTTCTCGCGATGACGATCGTGTTCCTGCTCGTCGCGATCGCAGCCTCATTCTTCCCGGCGCGACGTGCGGCCACGGCCGACCCGCTCGAGGCGTTGCGATCGGAGTAGCGACGAAGCGCCCACTCCTTCCCTCCTTCCCTCCTTCGTTCCTTCCCTCCTTGGTTCCTTTCCTCCTTCGTTCCTTGGTTCCTTCCTCCCTTCCTCCTATCCTTGTCCCCCATGTCCCTTGCCTCACTCGCGCGGTACGCCGTGCCCGTCGGTCTCGTCCTCGCGCTCTGCGCCTCCCCCGCAACCATCGGGCTGTCGCAGGATCCCCCGGCACCGCCGTCCGAGGAGAAGGTGGACGGCGACGCGAAAGCGGACGGCAAGACGCCCGAAGGGCTCCCGCTGAAGACCGCCGAGACGCTCGAGTTCGAGACCGACGAGGTCACGTGGATGTCGGTGGACGTGTCTCCGGACGGCAGCACGGTCGTCTTCGACCTGCTCGGCGACATCTACACGCTGCCGACGGCCGGCGGCGCCGCGACGCGTATCATCGGCGGCCTCTCCTTCGAATCGCAGCCGACGTTCTCGCCGGACGGAACGACCATCGCGTTCCTCAGCGACCGCACGGGCGTCGAGAACCTGTGGCTCGCCGCCGCCGACGGCTCCAACCCGCGGGCCGTCAGCAGGGACGAGAAGACCAACGACCGCCCGCAGATCATGACGTCGCCGGCGTGGACGCCCGACGGCGAGTATCTCGTCGTGTCGAAGGCGCGCGCGCCGGACCCGGGCACGTTCTGGCTCTTCATGTACCACCGCGACGGCGGCACTGGCGTGCGTGTCGGCTCGCCACCGCCGCCGCAGCCATCGCCCGATGCGGCGCCCGGCCCGCCCCCGCCGCCGCCCCCGAACCGGATGGGCGCCGTCGTCTCTCCGGACGGGCGCTTCATCTACTACGCGCAGCGCACCGGCACCTTCACCTACAACGCGCGCTTCCCGCTCTGGCAGATTCACCGCCACGACAGGGAGACCGGTGACACGGTGCAGGTGACCAATGCGCAGGGCAGCGGCATGCGTCCGGTGCTGTCGCCCGACGGCACGCACCTGGTCTACGCGACGCGTCACAAGTCGGCGACCGCGCTGCGCATTCGCAACCTCGAGACCGGCGCGGAGCGCTGGCTCGCGCATCCCGTCACGCGTGACGATCAGGAGTCGCGGGCCTCACGCGACACGATGCCGCGCTACGCGTTCATGCCCGATGGACGCTCGCTGATGGTGTCCATCGACGGCAGACTCGCACGCGTGGACGTCGAGACCGGCGCCCGCACCCCCGTCCCCTTCACCGCGAACGTGCAGGCCGAGATTGCGCCGCGTGTCTACACGCCGGTGCGCGTGGACGACGGGGACCAGGTGCGCGCTCGGCTCATCCGCTGGCCGTCGCTGTCACCCGACGGCCGCCGCCTGGTCTTCAGCGCGCTGAACCGCCTCTACGTCATGGACATGCCGGACGGCACGCCGCGCCTGCTCACCCCGGCGCCGGCGGCCACGGCGCCGGAGGGCGAGTTCATGCCGGTGTGGTCAGCCGATGGGTCAACGATCACCTACGTGACATGGACCACGACGGGCGGACACATCAAACGCGTGGCGGCCAGTGGCGGCGCACCGGCCACGCTGACCGAGCATGAAGGCTACTATCTCGACCCGGCGTACACGCCAGACGGCCAGAAGCTCGTGTACATCGCCGGCACCGCCACGGACCACGTGTACTCGATCCTGACGGATGTGCCGCCGCCGGACGACGAGGATGGGGCGCCCGGCGAGATCGGAGGCGTGAACGCGCCCAACACGCTGGAGGTCAGATGGATGTTCGCGGCGGGCGGTGCCTCGACACTCGTCGCCTCATCGCAGGGCGGGCGCGCGCCGCAGTTCATCCGCGACGACAGCCGCCGGGTGTACCTCACCACGCAGCGCGGCCTGCAGTCGATCACCCTGGACGGCCTCGATCGCCGTACGCACCTGCGCATCCAGGGCGTCGGGCCCGGTAACAACCCACCCGGCGCCACCGAGATCCGGCTGTCTCCCGACGGCTCGCGCGCGTTCGTCAGCCTCCAGAACAGGCACTTCCTCGTGACGGTGCCGCGCACGGGCCGCGAGACGACCACCATCCGCATCACCGGCAAGGCCGAGAACACGCCGGTGCCGGTCAAGCGACTGTCGGCAGAGGGCGGCGACCATCTCGCGTGGACGCACGATGGCTCGGCCCTCACGTGGGCGCTGGGCGCGCGCTTCCATCGACAGGCTCCGGCCGACGCCGAGCCAACCACGACGGACGTCCGCGTCGAGGTGCCACGCCGCCGCCCATCAGGTTCGATTCTGCTTACCGGTGCGCGCATCGTGACGATGAAGGGCGATGAGGTCATCGCCAACGGCGACGTGCTGATCACCGACAACCGCATCGCGGCCGTGGGGCTTCGCGGCAGCCTGACCATCCCGGCGGGTGCGCGGACCGTCAGCGTCGCCGGCACGACGATCATGCCCGGCCTCGTCGACGCGCACGCGCACATGTGGGCGCCGCGCGGCCTGCACCAGACACAGGTCTGGCAGCACCTCGCCAACCTCGCATACGGCGTCACCACGACACGGGATCCGCAGACGAGCACGCCGGACGTGTTCGCCTACGCAGACATGGTGGACGCGGGGCTCATGCCCGGGCCACGCGTATACGCCACCGGCCCCGGCGTGTTCTCCGGGTCGGGTATCGAGAACCGCGAGGCCGCCTTCGCCTTCATCAAGCGCTACAAGGAGGCGTACCGCACCAACACCATCAAGCAGTACGTCGCCGGCGACCGCATCGTCCGCCAGTGGATTCTCGAGGCGTGCAGGGAGTACGGCATCACGGCGACCATCGAGGGATCGCTCGACATGAAGCTGAACCTTACGCAGATGGCCGACGGGTACTCGGGCCAGGAGCACTCGTTCCCCATCCAGCCGCTGTACAAGGACGTCGTCGAGTTCGTGGCGCGCACGAAGACCTTCTACACGCCGACGATCCTCGTCGCGTACGGCGCGCCGTGGAGTGAGAACTACTGGTTCGAGACCGAGGACGTCGTCAACGACGAGAAACTGCGCAAGTGGGTGCCGTGGGAACTGCTCGACGGCATGGTGCGTCGCCGCCCGCAGTGGTTCCTGCCCGAGGAGTACGGTCATGAGCGCTTCGGCAGGCAGGTCGCCGACATCGTCAATGCCGGAGGGAAGGCCGCGCTGGGCAGCCACGGACAATTGCAGGGCCTGGGCGCGCACTGGGAGACATGGAGTCTCGGCTCCGGCGGGCTCACGCCGCACCAGACACTGCGTGTCGTCACGCTGTACGGCGCCGAGGCGATCGGCCTGCAGGAAGACCTCGGCTCGATCGAGCCGGGGAAGCTCGCCGACCTGCTGGTGCTCGACGGCAATCCCCTCGTGGACCTGCGCCAGACGAGATCGCTGCGCTACGTCATGAAGAACGGGGAACTCTTCGACGCCAACACGCTGGACGCCGTGTGGCCGGAGGAGCGCCCGCTGCCCAAGCCGTTCTGGTGGGGGACGGAACCGTAGACAGGCTACGGGCTACGGCCTGCAGGCTACGGGCTACGGGCTACGGGCCACAGGCCAGCCCGCCCCTCCCCGCGACGAACACCTCATGCGCGCCGGGCTCGAGTTCCGAGTGGTCGAGCGGCACGGTGCGGACGTCGACGAAGCCCGTCTCGGCGAGCCAGCGCAGCCAGTCGGCGCGGCCGAACAGGCCTTCGATGTGGCGATCGTGCACGACGCGCACGGAGCCGTCCGCCTCGCGCAGCAGGAAGGCGTAGTCCACGGTGTAGGTGGTGTCGTCAGGCTCGGGATCCCACACCCACGCGAGATAGCGCATGCCTCGCGCGCCGTCGTCGTGGCCGCCCTCCTCCGTACCTGCGGTGAACGTCTCGCGGACGTAGTCGGGCGCGAACAGCACGGCGCCGCCCGG
The DNA here is from genome assembly GCA_964388335.1 of uncultured Vicinamibacteraceae bacterium. Classification (GTDB taxonomy): domain Bacteria; phylum Acidobacteriota; class Vicinamibacteria; order Vicinamibacterales; family Vicinamibacteraceae; genus JAEZDP01. The sequence goes on from CAYMAG010000115.1 coordinate 7,314, forward strand.
AGCGCAGTGCTCGAATGCCGTGGCCATGGCTGCACGCAGGTCGGCCTCGGTCGTCATGTAGCAGACGGCGTCGTGCACGAAGACCGTATCGAAGGTTCGACCGAGTCGCACCGTCCGCATGTCGCCGGCGACGTGCTCGCAGTCGGGATTCAGCGCCGCGCTCACGGCACGCATGCCCGCCGCGGGTTCCACGAGGGTCAGCGTCGCACGACGTTTCAGGTGCGACGCATTGTTGCCGCCGCCGCTGCCGAGTTCGAGCAGCGTGCGCACCGGACGGCGGCTGGCGGCCGCCAGCTGCTGCCAGTAGAAGCCGGCCTCTTCCTCGTACTCGTCGGGCGCCGACAACAGCGGCCACCAGGGGGCGAGGTTCTCGTACATCTCGGGCATGTGACTGCCGGCGCGTCCACGCGGCGCGCGATGAATTGACGCGTACCCGGCGGCCAGCTGACAGACGCGAGCACGCTCGGCTCTGGCGCCTGGACCTGGTGCGCTTCCTGACCGCCATGATGCACCAGCACACCGGACAGCGTCCCGTCATGGGATGACGCCGTGGCGCGGTCAGTGCGCCGGTGCCAGCGTCACGTCAATCCAGCGCTGCAGCGCGTCCACGGCCTGCGTGTCGCGCACCACGCTGCCGAGCGGGGCCATCTGCGACGAGGGCGACCGTGACCGCATGCGGACGTAGATGGCGCTGCGGGACGCGTCTCCCGGCTGCACCAGCACGCTGTGTCCGTCTGGTACGCCTGGCAATTGCCACCGCGTGGGCTGTCCGATCAGGGTGCGGACGACCGCATCGCCGTCCTCGACGATGTCGCGGTAGGCCAGCGAGGCGCTGAACCCGGCGATCTCGCCGCGACCGTCATGACAGATGCCGCAGTTGGCCGCGAGGTACCCCAGCATGGCGCGCGTCGAGGGATCCGACGTGGCCACGCGGGGTGGCGCCGTGACTCGCTCCGGACGGGACGGCGAGAGCAGTCGGTCCGTTTCGAGCGTCTCGAGCGTGGTGAAGCCGGTCCGCAGTGGCTCATTGTGCAGGGCCGCGGGGTCACGGTCGGTCGACAACTGCAGGGCATTGAAGCCGAGGATGCTCGTGCGATCCGACGGACCGTGGCAGGCGGCACAGTCGTCGCGTGACGGGATGCTGTGGCGGCGTCCGGGTGCGACTTCGACGAACGCCGGAATGCCCTCGGGCGGGGCAAGCGTCGCGTCGGTGCCCTCGGTGTTCCAGACGTATGTCCCCGACATCCAGCGGGTGGGCGACGCGCGCCAGAACATTCGCGTCTCGACCGGATGGCCGTTCAGGCCGAACTCCTTCCAGAGGCGAGTACCGACCGGGAACACCCAGGCGTGCTCGTCCGTGGCATCGATGGTGGCGCCGGCGGGCAGCGCGATCCACCGCCGCTTCGTCATGCCGTCGGTCCAGAGCGGGTACTGGGGCGAGAACGGACGCACGCCCGCGGCGACGGTGTCGACGCGTCCAGGCTCGTACAGGCCAGTCTCCGAGAGGCGCTGGGGCAACGCGACGGCGGCGCCCCCATCCGTCGGTCCCGCGGCGGCGAGCGCCGGCGGATGCGTCGATGGTGTCGCGGCCGCGAGCAGCGATCCCAACAGCATCACGCCCGCGCACGGCGCGCCGCGCATCACGGTTGCGCCTCGGGCGGGTCGACAGGCGCCGGCACGCGGTTCATCACAGGCGCCAGCGATTGCAGGTAGGCGAAGATGGCGCCGAGGTCCTCGTCGGTGGCCTGGCCGTACATCGGCCAGGGCATGGGCGGCAGAATCGGTCGTCCCTTGCCCTCGTGCCGACCCGTTCGCAGCGCGGTGACGAACGTCTCCTGCGTCCACTTGCCGAGGCCCGTCTCAGGATCGGGGGTGAGGTTGGCCGCGAAGCTCACGCCCCACGGACCGGCGAACACCGTGTTGGTCGCCCCTCCCATCCAGATCCATGGCCCTTCCGGCAGCTTCGGCGGCGGCGGCATCACGAGGTCGGCGGGGTGGCCGGTCAGCGCCCGCGTCAGGTCGGGCTCCGGTCCGCGTGCGCCCATCGTCCAGGGCGTGTGGCAGTCGTTGCAGCCCATGATGCGCACGAGGTACGCCCCGCGCTCGATGCGTGCGGGGTCGACCAGGGCCGCGGCGGCGGCCGTGGCGGCCGGGACGGCCTGCATCAATTTCCAGCCGACGGTACCGGGCAGAGCGGCGAACGCCAGGGCGAGCAGGCCAGTGGTCACGAGGTTCCAGGTCATTGTCGTCTCCGTGTGTGGCGGCGGGAAGAAGACGGCATGAGGGCCGCCACCGATGGAGGAAACGATGGAACATGGCAGCCCGCACCCTGCCGACACGCTACGGAACCCTAAATCTTTGCTAACGTAGATGCCCCCGTGATTCCAGACGAGGTCGCGCAGTTCCTTCAGGAAGGGCTCAGCATTCACGTGGCGACGCGCGATGCCCGGATGGCGCCGCTCGGCGCGCGCGCGCTGGCGCTGCGCGTGCACGAGGACGGCACTCGTCTCACGGTGTACGTCGCGGAGGCCGCGGTCGCGCGGCTGCGCCCGGCGCTCGAGGTCAGTCGTCAGGCCGCCGTCAACGTCGGCCGCCCCATCGACGACCGCGCGTGTCAGGTGAAGGGCGTGCTCGAAGGCATGCGCATGGCAGATGCCGCCGACCTGCAGGTCATCGAGGGGCAGTGGCGCGGGTTTCTCGACCAGCTGACCCTCATCGGCGTGGCACCCGACGCCATTGCGTCCTGGGTCACCTGGCCGGCCCAGGCCATCGAACTGCGTGTGACCGCGCTGTTCGAGCAGACCCCCGGTCCGCTTGCGGGCACCGCCCTGCCGGCGGCACAGGCATGACCGCCTCGCTCGAATCGCTGGCGACCTGCTTCCAGGGCATCCTGCCCGCGCAGCTGTTCACCTGTTCGTCGGACGGCACGCCGAACGCGGCCTACATCAGCCACGTGGAGTACGTCGACGCCGAGCACGTCGCCCTGTCGTTCCAGTTCTTCAACAAGAGCCGCCGGAACATCGCCGAGAACCCCCAGGCCTCCGTGATGGTGACCGATCCCGACACCGGGCAGGGCTGGACGCTGCACCTCGCCTACATCCGCTCTGAAGCTGCAGGCCCGCTGTTCGCCCGCATGGCGCTGCGCATCGAAGCCATCGCGACATACAGTGGCCTCAAGGGCGTGTTCAGACTGCGGGCGGCGGACGTGTATCGCGTCCTGGCCATCGAGCGGGCGCCCGAAGAGGCCAGCCGTGCCGACGTGGGCCTGGCGCCGGACACGGCTCCGACGGTGTTCACCCCGCGCGCCGTGCGGGATCTCGTGCGCCGCCTCGAGCACGCCGAGTCGCTCGAAGGCCTCGTCGACTGCATCCTCGCCGGCGTCGAACGCGACCTCGGGTTCCGCCATTCCTCCATGCTGCTGCCGACCGAGCAGGACGGCGTGCTCGCGACGGTGGCCACGCGCGGATACGCCCAGCAGAGCGTCGGCGCCGAAGTGCGATACGGCGAAGGCATCGGCGGGATGGTGGCCGAAGCGCGCGCGCCCATCCGCATCCACGGTCTCGTGCGGGGCATGTTGTATGCCCTCGCCATGCACAACCGGCCAACCGAACCGGAGGTCGTGGCACGGACGCGGCAGATTCCGCTGGCCGCACTGGAGAACCCCGACAGTCAGCTCGGCGTGCCCCTGCTCGTCCGCGGCGAACTGGTGGGGGTCCTCTGCCTCGAAAGCGAGCGGCCCTACCGCTTCCACGAGGACGACAAGGTCTGCGTCGAACTGCTCGGTACCTGTCTGGGGCTGGTCGTCCAGCAGATGCAGTCGCAGGAACGGATGCTGAGCGACGCGGTCGACGTCGGTGTCCCGCCGGTCGCGCCCACGACCGCACCTCACACCGATCGTTCCCGGCGGCTGCACCTCGCCTTTCACGTGGCCGACGAGTGCATGCTGCTCGACGACGAGTACCTCATTCGAGGGCTGCCGGCCCGGATTCTCAAACGCCTGGTGCAGGTGCGAGAGGCGACCGGACGGCACGAGTTCTCCAACCGGGAGTTGCGGCTCGACAAGTCGCTGAACCTTCCGGGGTGGAAGGACAACCTCGAGAGCCGGCTGATTCTGCTGCGTCGGAGGCTCGAGCAGAAGTGCCCGGCCATGCGCCTGGCGCCGCGGGGGCGCGGCAGGTTCGCCCTCGAAGTGGACGGGGTCGTCGTCCTCGACGAGCGCTGAGGATCAGCGATCGAACGTGACGATGACGGCCGTGATGTTGTCGTTGCTGCCGTCGGCGGTCAGTGCCGCGGCAACGAGCGCGTTCGCCGCGTCGGCGGGATCGGCGGTCGCGCGCAGGATGTCGGCGATGCGCTCGTCGTCGAGCGCGCCGTGCAGCCCATCGCTGCAGAGCAGCAGTGTGTAATCTCCCGCTTCCATCTCGGTGACGTCGACGTCGAGTTCCGGCTTGGCGCCGACGACCGAGGTGAGGACGTTCCGCATGGGATGCTGACGAGCTTTCTCCGGTGTCACGCCTGCCTGCTTCGCGAGCATCGAGGCCCACGAGTCGTCCTCGGTCAGCAGATCGAGCCGGTCGTTCCTGAACGCATACACCCGGCTGTCGCCCACGCTGGCCACGGCCAGTGCCGGCCCCGTCTGCAGGACGATGCTCAGTGTCGTCCCCATGCCGACATAGTCTGTCGCCTCCTCGGCGTGCCGGTGGACGCGCCGGTTCGCGAGCTTGATCGCCGTCATCAGCCGATTGGCCGTGAGCGAGACGCGGGGATTGACGCCGAAGGGCCAGGTGAAGTCGTTGCCGGCCGCGCTGCGCGCGATGAAGCCGAGGGCCGCCTCGCTCGCCACGCGCGACGCGACCTCACCGGCCTGGTGACCGCCCATGCCGTCGGCGACGCTCACGAACCCCACGCTGGTGTCCCACAGCATGAAGTCCTCGTTGTTGGTGCGCGAGTTTCCCGAGTGTGAGAGGCCGTGCACGAGCATGGCAGTGTGGCGACAGGGAATCGAACGATGGTCGTGTGCTGATGGGGCGCCCGAAGCGTTGAAGGAGTATAGCCCGGAGGCTGCAGCGCCAGTCTATAATGGCGCCGCCCTGCGCAGTCTGTTCCACGTTTTCCGCCTGACGGCGGTTTCCGCGAGTGAGCACGAACCCCACGCACATCGGCACCTACGAAGTCGTGCGACTGCTCGGCCGGGGCGGCATGGGGGCGGTCTATCTTGCCCGAGACCCGGCCATCGGCCGCCTGGTGGCCATCAAGCTGCTGCGCGAGGGTGTCGAGAGCGACGAACTCAGGGAGCGTTTTGCCCGCGAGGCCCGCGCGGCCGGCGGGCTTCGTCATCCCAACATCGTCACCATCTTCCAGGCGGGTCCGCACGAGGTCGAGCCCTACCTCGTCATGGAGTACATCCCGGGCGACACGCTCGCCCAGGTCGTCGAACGCCGCCTGCCCCTGACGGTACCGCGCAAGCTGCGCATCATGGAGGAGGTCTGTCACGGCCTCGCCTATGCGCACCGTGCCGGCATCGTCCACCGTGACGTCAAGCCGGCGAACATCCTCGTCGATCCCGACGGCATCGTGAAGATTCTCGACTTCGGCATCGCCCGCATGGGCGAGCAGGGGTTGACGCGCAGCGGGATGGTCGTGGGCTCGCTCAACTACATGGCCCCCGAGCAGATCGATCCGGGCACCGCCGACCATCGCAGTGACGTCTTCGCCGTCGGGCTCGTGCTGTACGAGCTGCTGACCTACCAGAAAGCCTTCCCGGGACAGGATTTCTCTGTCTTTCACCGCATCCTGCACACCGAGCCCTCGCCCATCGAGACACTGTGCGACGGAGTGCCACCCGACCTGACGGACATCGTCGGACGGGCGCTGAAGAAGAACCCCGAGGAACGCTATCAGGATCTGGCCGGCATGCGCGCGGCGCTGAGCCGTGTGCGCATGCGTCTGCGGCGCGGACACGACGACGTCTCGGATGAAGGCCCGCTGGTGGCCTCGAGCGAGTCTGCACTGTCTCGTGACGCGGACACCGCCACGCAGCCGTCGGCCGCACCGGCGATCGACGCGCTGCTGGCGGACGCGCGCCAGGCGTTCGATGGGGGGCGCTTCACCGACGCGATTGCGGCCTGCGACAAGGTCGTCGCGCTGGCTCCCGACCACAAGGGGGCGCTCGACCTCCGTGACGCCTCCGCGCGGGCCGCAGCGCTGGCGCAGGCGCAGACACTGCTCGGCGTCGCGGCTGCGGAGTGGGCGAGGGGCGACGAGAGCCGGGTGCGTGATCTGCTGCGCGAGGCGGATCAGGTAGCCGCAGGCCTCACCATCCCGGCGCACCTGCGGGAGCAGATCGCGACGCTGAAGGACGAGATCGCGGCGCTGGATGCCGCCCGTGCCGAGGCGCGGCAGTCCGTGGCACGGGGCCTGGCGGCATTGGCCTCTGGCGCGCTCGACCAGGCCGTGTCTGCGCACGAGGAGGCGCAGCGCCTTGCGCCGGCGGACGCCGGCGTCGTGTATCTCGGTCGCGAGGTGGCGGCGGCGAAGGCCGCCGCGGAGGAAGCCGAGCGCCGGCGCCTGGCCGAGGAGCAGGCCCGCCGCGAGG
>CAYMAG010000116.1:0-13850 GCA_964388335.1 uncultured Vicinamibacteraceae bacterium
CCTGCCTTGGGCGCAGGGGGTCGCTGGTTCGAATCCGGCCGCCCCGACCAAATCTCTCAGACATCCTCGTAAGCACCACATTCTGAACACGTTCACGGCGAGAGCTATGTCCGGGCTCGTTCGCCGTGAATGGCTCTCTTGAGGGGCGTAGCCCGGTGCCAGCGTCTGCAGACGGTCCAGCATGATACGACCGGCTGCCACAGCCGCTGCTTCTGGGCGATACGCCGACAACCCGAGCGCGATGGTGTCCGCGTTGACGAACTCGTCGACAGCAAGCGCATCCTTCAAGAGGAACGGCGCACTCGTGCTCTTCCCGGCGCCATTCGGGCCCGCGAGCACCACCACGAGAGGGACCCGAAAGGTCACAGCGCTAGGCTCAGCGACATGGGGTTCGGCACCACATCATGCGACAGCTCGTCATGATGTGGCCCCCCGGAATCGGAAGTGATAATCCGCCGCCGCACCTCGACCAGCAGCCTTTCAACGAGCTTTGCCGGCTCGTCCACGCCAAGCTCCTCCAGTACCGCCCGGACGTGTGGCTGACTCAGGAATGCGTCAGTGTCCGACCACAACGATGCCTGACGCATACGGTTACGTGCATCGGCCAGCCGCCGCGAACTTCGCCGTTGATCTTCGAGATGTTGAAGATGTTGATCCGGCACGGCGCGAGCTGGTCGAGCAGCGTCGCGTCGTAGTTGTCGCCGGTGATGACCTGCGGCGGCTCGACGGCGAACTCCGCGACGCCCTTGAAGACGTACTTCGGCGTGTTCGGCGTGAAGTCGGCGATCAGCTTCGAGTAGATCGTCAGGTTCGGCGCAAGGATGAAGAAGTTCCGCACGCCGTGGGCGAGGTGCAGGTATGTGACGAACGCACCCATCAGCCTCGTCTTGCCGACGCCAGTGGCCAGCGCGAAGCAGATCGACGGGAACTCGCGCTCGAAGTCGGTGACCGTCGGGAAGTCGGCCTTGATGGCCTCGAGGGCGACAGCAGGATCATCGCCCTTCTTCAGCGTGGACCAGCTCCGTGATGCGGTCGAGGATCTCCAGCGAGCGCCGCTGGGGCGCACGCAGACTCAGCCGGCCGGCGATGGCGTTGACCTGACGGTGCATCAGCTGGCGCGAGACGCAGACGTCCGGTCCCCAACGAGGTAGTCAAGGATCTCGCCCTGCATGCGCTCGATCTCCAGCCGGTACCCCGAACTGAGCGCCGCCCATTCCTCTGCACGCGCACCGCCGCGCAGGCGCAGCAGGAGCTGCTCCAGCGCCGCCACGCGGTCCTGCATCGACTTCAGTTCCGTGTCGTTGCCGATCATGCGATCACCTCCACGATGCCGCGCTTCAGTCCGTCGCGCCGAGTCTGCCAGAACTCCACGAACGCGGGCAGTTCGGCGTCAGGCAGGATGCCCCGACGAACCCAGAACACACTTGCTCCGAACCTGGCGTCGGCATCCGCGTGCGAGAACACAGTCCGCGCCTCTCTCGGCGCCTGCTCCAACTCGAACGCCTCGCCCATCACGATGACGATGTCCACGTCTCCCGGCTCGCCCTTGCTGGTCACCAAGCTGCCGAATACCAGGAACCGCTCCACATGGCCGGTTGCGGCGGCCAGCAGGTGGATGTGCCGCAACGTCCGAAGACGTGCCTGGCGCACTGCGCCACTGCCGAACCGCTCCGCCACCTCGTCCAGCGTGGCGGGATGGATGCCAACCGGCAGATCGCCGCGCTCGTTGAATGGCGGCAGCATGCGTCATTCTCCGTCAAATCCGAGCCCCTGCTGCCCGCCTTCGCCAAGGCTACGGCGCGCAAGACCCTCTGGCGGAGGCGCAGGCGTCAGGTTGGCCACTTCGAGGCTGTAGTCGTCGTGCCCCCACTCGCACCGGGACAGCACGGTTTTCGGGATCTTCTTGATCGTCAGGTTCGGGTACGAGTCAGCCTTCCCGCGGAAGGCCGTGCACATCACGAGCAGGGATCGCTGGGGGAGGGAGGCGGTCGCCGACGTCATGATGGTCTATACGTCCGTCGCCGCCACACGCAAAGTTCCGGGGGCGTCGGCAAATCCGGCGAATGCATCCGCCACTATGCGTTCGATCCGCTGCACCTCGTCGTCCGTCAGCGGCGCGAACTCGCCCTGTCGCCGTTTCTTCGACAACGTGCCACCGTTCTGGCGAATGAACATGACCAGATTCTGGGCAATCCGATCGGGCATCTCCACGGTCTCCATGACGCGCTGAATCGCCTCGTCGTGCCGGCGCAGGTAGTCGATCTCGCGCGGCAAGTCCTCGTCCACGGTGCGTTGGACGCAGGCGTACAGGAACTCGGCTGCGGCCGTGCCATCGAAGTAGCGATAGAAGTCGGCCGTGTCGTTCAGGACCTCCACGTTCCGCTCCGGCGTCGGACGCCACTCGATGAACGGCATCAGCGGACCGGACTGCGCCTGCAGGGTGGTGCGATAGTCGTCGATCCGGTCCAACATCACCGAGGAAACGGGAAACACCATTCCTGCCGGCGCGAAGCGACGCTCCGCGAGCACGTGATGAATCAGACAGCGATGCAGGCGGCCATTGCCGTCCTCGAACGGGTGCACGTACACGAACCCGAAGGCCGTCGAGGCGGCCTGCAGCACGGGGTCGAGCCCGTCGCCGCGCATGCGGTCGTTGGCTTCCAGAAGGCCAGCCATCAGATCCGTGAGGTCGTCCGGACGTGCACCGACAAACTCCGGGAGCGGATCACCGAAGTGATCGCGCTCACCGAGGAAAACGCCTTCGGTGCGAAGCCCGAGGCGAACGAAGCGTGTGTCCTCGATCAGCACGTGGTGCAGCCGGACGATCTCGTCGAGCGTCAGCGGATTCTTGCCAGTCTGCAGCACGGCGCGGCCCCAGCGCTCGAGCCGGTTGCGCGGCGGCCGTTCGCCTTCGATCTGGAAGCTGGCCCGGCTGTCGGCCAGGACCAGGAAGCTGGCGGCTCGCGCCACCAGGTGCCCACCCGCGCGGCCCACCGTGTCGCGGGCGCGGGCGGCCAGATCGAGGGAGAGGTAGTTCGCCAGCGCCGGTGTGCGCCTGATGACCGGACTGAAGCGGCCGACGCCCAGCAGGTTGTCGCGCACGCGGTGCCGTTTGGACAGGCGCGGCTTACCCGTGAAGTACGCCTTCGCGTCGAGCACATCGACGGCCGGCACCCGTGGCGCGTCATCGACGTCGAGGCGTCGGCCAGTGAGCGTCTCGTACAGGAACCACGCCCGTCGAACGGGTGCCGACGTCGATGCCGTGTAGACGAGGGACTTGATGGTCTGTTCGGGTAGCGCCTCGAAGATGCGCCGGAGCACGAGCAGGTCGATCTGCTCGTGCTTGAGGAAGAACAGCAGGTGGTCGGCCAGACGGTCGCCCGGCCAATAGCGCTTGTCGAAGGCGGTCCAGGCGCCGTCGGCGCGGCGGCTTCCGCTGATGTGCTGTTCAGCGACGCAGCTTGGGCGACGGAGGGGTACCGCCAGCGCCAGCCCATGGACAAGCGCAGCGGCCCCGACCAGACGGGTTCCCTGAGGAACGTTCTGCTCCTGGAACGTCGGCGGCTGGGCTCGCTGGAGCATCACGTCGAAAAACCTTATCGCCCGTCGAAAATGGTCTAATACTTGCTATTGACGTCGAAACAAGCATACAACGCCTCTGCATCGAAAGCCAGTCAGCTGACGTCGAAAAGGCTCAAACAGCACATGCTCGAAGCGGTCGGCAGCGCGCGCAAGGTTGAAGGCCAGGAAGACGAACTCGTCGCGCTCGGCTTTCTCGGGGGAAGACCTGGTTCTCGCGAGCCGGCAGGTGAAGATCCCGGTCGCGCCGAGAGGAGCGACCGATGGGAAGCGAAACTGGCAGCCGGCCATGCCGGTTGACGTGTAACGCGAGACGTTATAGCTTGGGGGTCACGTGATCCGGTCGTTCAAGGACTCCGAAACGGAGGCGTTGTTCGCCGGCCGATTCAGCCGGCGTCTGCAGCAGGTCGCACGCGTGGCCCAGCGGAAGCTCCAGCAGTTGCACGCCGCGAGGGAGCTTCGAGATCTGTCCGCGTTCCCCGGCAATCGGCTCGCAGCGCTGGCGGGCGACCGACGCGGGCAGCACAGCATCCGGGTCAACGATCGCTACCGCATCTGCTTCGTCTGGAAAGATGGCGACGCAGAGGACGTGGAGATCGTCGACTGCCACTGACGTTCGAGGAGAGACCATGGCGAAGAGCCGCCGACTTCCGCCCGTTCACCCCGGAGAGATCCTCCGTGAGGACCTGATGCTGCCGCTCGAGCTGAGCATCAACCGGCTGGCCCGTGATCTGCGCGTGCCCGTTACCCGCATGAGCGAGATCGTGAACGGCCGCCGCAGCATCACGGCCGACACGGCGCTGCGCCTGGCACGGTACTTCGGCACAACGCCGGAGTTCTGGATCAACCTGCAGGGCGCCTACGACCTCGACGTCGCAACCCGCGCGTCCGCCCTGCAGATCAAGCGAGACGTGCACCCGCGAGAGGCGGCGTAGTCGAGCCGCGTCGCAGATTCGACGAGGAGCACAGTGGTGGACCATCGCTCATCGTCCGAAGCGAAGATCGCGCTGTTTCGTTCGCTCTTCCGCGGACGCGGAGACGTGTACCCGCGCCGGTTCGAGAGCCGGAAGACCGGACGGGCCGGCTACGCACCGGCTTGCTCGAACGAATGGGTCCGCGGTGTTTGCGAGAAGCCGCGGATCAAGTGCGCCGAGTGCGCTCATCGTAGGTTCCTGCCGGTCACGGACGAAGTCATTCGCTGGCACCTGTCCGGAGCCGACGACTCGGGGGCGCCATTCGTTGCCGGCGTGTATCCCCTGCTGCTGGACGAGACTTGCCACTTCGTTGCCGCGGATTTCGACAAGGACGGCTGGGAGCAGGACGCCCTCGCATTCGTCACAGCCTGTCGCCGCGTGGACCTGCCCGCTGCGCTTGAACGGTCGCGTTCGGGACACGGAGCGCACGCCTGGATCTTTTTCGATGAGGCCATTCCGGCTGGCCTCGCACGACGCCTGGCCTCACATCTGCTGACCACCGCGATGGAGCACCGTCCGGATATCGGGCTGGGGTCGTACGACCGGCTGTTCCCCAATCAGGACACACTGCCTCAAGGCGGGTTTGGTAGCCTGATCGCGCTGCCACTGCAGAAACGTGCCCGCGATCAGGGCAACAGTGTCTTCCTCGACGACAATCTGAACCCTTGGCCAGGCCAGTGGGCATTTCTCTCGGGCATCCGGAGAGTCGCGCGCGCTCGAGTGGAGGCTATCGTTCAAGAGGCGGAGCGTCTCGGCCGCGTACTTGGCGTTCGCCTGCCTCCGGATGACGACGATGAGGTCCCATGGACGGCACCGCCTTCACGCCGGCGACAGGCTCCTCTACCCGGCGAGGTTCCCACGAGCGTCGAACTCGTGCTGGGCAACCAGATCTACGTCGGCAAGGAAGGCCTTCATCCTGGCCTCAGGAATCGTCTGCTGCGTGTGGCCGCCTTCCAGAATCCGGAGTTCTACAGGGCACAGGCGATGCGGCTGTCCACGTACGCGAAGCCGCGCGTGATCGCATGCGCGGAGGACCACCCGCACCACATCGGCCTGCCGCGCGGCTGTCTCGACGACGTTCAGGAGACGCTCTCCGGGTTGGGTATCCGCTCGGTCGTTCGCGACGAGCGGCATTCCGGAGACCGGATCGAAATCGCCTTCCGGGGCGAACTCCGTCCGGAGCAGCGGACCGCCGCTGTGGCCCTGCTGAAGCACGAGACGGGCGTGCTTGCGGCCACGACCGCATTCGGCAAGACCGTCGTCGCGGCCTCGCTCATCGCGCGCCGTGGCGTGAGTACACTGGTACTCGTCCATCGACGACAACTGCTCGAACAATGGGTGGACCGGCTCGAAGCGTTCCTCGATCTGCCTCCGAAGTCGATCGGCCGCATCGGCGGTGGACGCAACGCGCCCACCGGCATCGTCGACGTGGCCGTGATTCAGAGCCTGGTTCGCAAGGGTGTCGTCGATGACCGTGTTGCGCAGTACGGCCATCTCGTCGTGGATGAATGCCACCACCTGTCCGCGCACAGCTTCGAGCAGGTCGCACGCCAGGCGAAAGCGCGCTTCGTGCTGGGACTCTCCGCCACCGTGGCCCGAAAGGACGGACATCACCCCATCATCTTCATGCAGTGCGGGCCGGTGCGACACCGCGTCAGCGCACGGGCGCAGGCGGCAGTCCGCCCATTCGACCACTACGCGCTCGTTCAGCCCACAGCGTTTCGCCCGATGCGCGAGCCGGAATCCGACAGGCGGCTCGAGTTCCAGAGCCTGTACCGCGAGCTTGTTGCGGATGATGCACGCAACCAGCGGATATGCGATGACGTCGTCGAGTCGGTGCAAGCCGGACGCTCGCCGCTCGTGCTCACGGAGCGCAACGACCACCTGGACGCCCTCGAACGTGGACTGGCGGCGCGGGTGGAGCACGTCGTCGCTCTCCGAGCCGGCCTCGGGAAGAAGCAGCGTCGCGTGCTCGCGGATCGGTTGGCGTCGATCGCGCCCGATGCTCCACGCGTGATTCTGGCCACGGGCAAGTACGTGGGCGAAGGCTTCGACGACCCAAGGCTCGACACGCTGTTCCTCACCTTGCCGGTCTCGTGGCGAGGGACCATCGCGCAGTACGCCGGCCGTCTGCATCGGCTCTACGACGGCAAACGGGAAGTGCGCATCTACGACTACGCTGACCTCGATGTCCCGATGCTGGCGCGGATGTTCGATCGCCGGTGTCGTGGGTACGAGGCCGTGGGCTACACCGTCGTGCTGCCTGCCAGCGCGATCCCGGGCTGGCCAGCCGATGTCGTGTTGCCATCGGATCCGATCTGGAAGCGCGACTACTCCGGCAGCGTGCGGCGCCTTGTGCGAGACGGCGTGGACACGCCGCTCGCCAGCCTGTTCGTTCATGCCGCTCGGGCGGTCCTACCTGAAGCGGACGGAGCCGAACGGGCCCGAAGCGCCAGCGAAGCGTTTCTCTTCAGGCGCTTGGAAACACTGCCCGAGACGAAGGGCCGATTCGTCGTGAACCGTGCACTGCCGATCGCGTTTGACGAGCAATCGAGGCTGGAGGTGGACCTGCTGTGCGCCGACGCGCGAGTCGCCGTCGAGATTGACGGCAGCCAACACCTCGGCGATCCCCTCGCCTATCGTCGAGATCGCCGCAAGGATCGCTTGCTGCAGGAGTATGGCTACTTCGTGCTCCGCTTCCTCGCAGACGACGTCGGCAAGGAACTGGACACGGTGCTCGACACGATCCTGAGGGCGCTGAGCCATCGCGCTTCGGCGACAGCACCGCTTCAGCTCGTTCGAGGAGGACGCCCGTGACTCTCGTGCTCCGACTTCACGCGGGCGACCAGAACGTTGGTCGCGTCGACGTCCGAGCTAGTCTATCGACTGATCCTGCCACGCCGCGAGCTGGTCGCGTCGGCCATGAAAGACGCGAGCGATCAACACCTCGTCCTCGACTCGGTAGTAGATTACATGGCTCTCGACGGGGAACGAGCGGACGTCAGGCCCAACTCTGGACGCAGACGCCCGGCGCGGGGTTGTTCCGTCAGGAGATCGAATCGCTGAACAATCGCGTCGATCAACCGATCCGCTCTCTCGACGCCGGCGTCAGCCGCAAGATACAGCCACGTCTCCAGCAGATCCTGCTCGGCAAGATCCGACAGCCGGTAGTGCATCAGCGCTTCTTGGTGCGGGCCGAGCGCCCCTCAGACTTGATGCGTTCGACGAGAGCGCGACCAGACACCTTGTCGTAGGCCTTCCCCTGGCCGCGCGCAAGCTGATCGAAGCCGGCCTGGACGTCCGCTCGAAGCCGCTCGCGCTCCCGATCGCGTTCGTTCAGCAGACGGAGGGCTTCGCGAACGACTTCACTGGCGGTCTGGTAGAAGCCGCTCTTGACCTTGTTGTTGACGAGTTGCTCGAGTTCCGGCGTGAGGGACACATTCATGGTCTGATTGCCTCTGAGGCTCAGGGTACGAGGCGTAGCCATTTCTGTCAATATTTGACATCGGCTCCAGGCATGATGATTCCGGAAAATCGAGAGATCTCCGGCATGGCCGCACCGCTTCACTCCCCGTCGCCCTCGTCGAGCCGTTCAACGTCGGCGGCGCGCACGACCGGAGCGTTCCGTCGCACGGGGAACATCGGGACGCCGCGGGTTCGAATCCAGTCGCCCGGCCACGTTCCTCGAGAATTCTCGTAGGTATCGCTGCTCGAATCAGGGATCTGGCAGGTCGATGACCGTCGGCGCGTTGACGAGCCGGTAGCCCTCGTCGACCACGCTGACGTTGTAGATCGGAACTCCCTGGTGCTCGTCACGACCGAAGCCTCCGTGAACATGTCCGCAGATCACGACCTTCGGCCGCACTCGCTCGATCGCGTCGAGCAGCTCGCGGCTCCCGACGTGCTCGACCCGGCCCGTGTCCAGGTTGAAAGTACGGTCGCCGAGGTACAGAGGCGGTTGATGCGACACCAGGATGTCGGTGCCTTCAGGGATCGCCGCGTAGATCGGCTCGAGGTCGCTCGGTTGCTTCATGAACGCCCACCGCATGAATTCGTTCGACCATGGCGTTGCCCAGACGGTCACGTGTCCGTTCGTGCCATCGGAGCACGGTATCGTGGTTGCCTCGTCTGCGAGGATCTGAAGGTCCGTCGAGCGCGCGTGAACCGGCGAGTCTTCGCGGAAGCTGCAGACCTGCCCACACCAGTCGTGATTGCCCCACGTGAGCAGCTTGTGCGTGGCGGGTGCATCCGCGAGCCACGGACGCGCCTTCCGATCGAACCAGGCCTTCTGCTGATATGGGTCGTGCACAGCCATGAACGGCCCGAAACGGTCCGGGCACACGTCGCCGGCCACGATCAGGAGATCGCACGGCGGGATATCCGGCAGGAACCCGTGCTGATCACTGAGGGCAACGATTCTCATCCTGCTGCTCGTCGTTCTCCGTTCGTTCACCTCTCGCCGTCGAGGATTCGACTGAGCGCCTCAGCGTTCCCCAGCGCGTCGTGCACGGGATGATGATCGTGCCTGGTCCGGCGCAGACGCTTCCACTTCTGCGTGCTGCGGAAGTCGCCGACCAGGCCAGCGTAGAAGTCACCGATGCGCCGGCCGGAGTGGCCAAACGGATTCTCGCCCTGGTACTTCCAGAAGTAGAAGTTGATCCACTGAAAGTCGTACGCCGGATTGTCCGAGACGAAGACCACCGGCATGCGCGGCGCCAGCCACTCGCGGAACCGGCGGAACGTCTCCTCGGAGCAGTCCGTGCCGTGGAACGTCTCGGTGAGTCCTTCTCGCAGTGCGTTGAAGTCGACGGCGCCGAACTCCGTCATGTCGCCCACGGACGGCGCACCGACGCCGAACGGCGCCTCACAGTCGACGACGATCAGGGTTCCCATCGCTCGTCCGTCCCGCACCAGTGTCGCATCGTCGGCAACGATGCCGCCAGCGCCCGAACGTCCTTGCCTCGAGTCGCCATGGTTCGCCGCCTGTCGATGACTTGCCGATGACGTTGACGACCATGCGTCACGACCATGCGTCACCCATTGACAGAATCCGTGTCGACGTTCACCATTTGGGATCAGTATTACCAAGTAACACTATTTGGCACCACGATGCGATCTACACACACCCTGACCATCTCCCTCCCGCCGGCCATGGTCGATGAAGTGGAAAAGGTTCGCCGCGCGGAGCACCGCACGCGCTCGGAGCTGATCCGGGAGGCGTTGCGCGCCTACTTCGACCGGCGATATCCTTCCTCCGCACCCACGGCGGCCGAACGTGCGGGCCTGCGGAAAGGGCGGGCGGAGATCCACCGGGGCGACTACGTCACCTACGATCAGCTCCTCGATGTCCTGGCTTCTGCGGGTCGCGCACCGCGCCGCAAAATCGCTCGCAAGAAGTCCCCCTGAGGACCGCGCTCGGCTCCTCGCCGCGATCGCGAAGATGCACGACACCCCCTTCGCCGGGGTGTCGTGCGCCTTCAGGGCGAGGAGAACGTCTGGCGGCGGCGCGTCGGCAGCTACCGGATCGTCTTCGAGATCGACGTCAAGGCGTTGACCGTCGACGTATTGGACGTCGCGAGGCGCACGTCGACGACCTACTGAGGCAGACTGCCGCAAACCCAAAGAACAAGAGGGGCCAGCGCCTGCCTCTCTGCCATCACGGTGCCTGACGAACGGACATCCTCGCCTCCGTTCGTCGGCGTCCTGCCGTTGGTGGTGTAGCCGGTGACGCGGTGAGCACTGTGCGG
Source organism: uncultured Vicinamibacteraceae bacterium (assembly GCA_964388335.1). GTDB lineage: Bacteria > Acidobacteriota > Vicinamibacteria > Vicinamibacterales > Vicinamibacteraceae > JAEZDP01. Next base: position 10,301 of record CAYMAG010000116.1, read on the forward strand.
GCCGGCGTTCTGGACCTTCTTCCGCACTCAGGCTGCAGCCCGCCCGTTCGAGCACGAATCTGTGCCGACGCGCGCATCGCCGTGGAGGTCGATGGCGGCCAACACCTCGCCGATCCGGCAGCTTACCGTCGCGATCGTCGCCAGGATCGGCTGCTTCAGGAGAACGGCTACTTCGTGCTCCGCTTCCTCGCAGAAGACGTCGGCAGGACCTGGACACGGTGCTCGACACGATTCTCAGGGCTCTTGTCTACAACGGCCCGCGCGGCAACCATCCCTCCAGCAGCATCAGCGGTGTCGCCACATCCCTCGGCTGCCGATCCACGCTCGACGTCAGCACCCGCCGTCCATCGGGCGTCAGGTCGAACGACGGCCCGAGCCGGTCGCGGTACATGTTGGCCGCCGCCATCGCCGCACGCGGACGCGACACCTGGAGCACGCCGCCCACCACCGACACCTCAGCCACGTGCAGGGCACGCCCATCGTCGAACCACAGCTCCCGCCCGTCGCGGCTCCACAGCGGCGACTGCCCACCCTCCGTCGAGATCTGCCAGCGCCGTGCCCCGACGTCCGGAAACGGCCGCACGTACACCTCGAAGCGCCCGGTCGTGTCGGCGCTGTAGGTGATCCACCGACCATCCGGCGACAGGCGCGGGCGCATCTCCGCCGCCTCGCCGGTGAGCAGCCACGAGATCTCGCCCGTCGCGATGTCGACCATCCCGATGTCCTGATCGCGGAAGCTGCGGAACTCCGTGAACAGCACCGCGCGGCCATCGGGCGTGAAGTCCCCCGGCGTGTGCTGCGGACCGTTCGGCGTCGTCAGCCGGCGGGCCTCGCCCGGGGGATCCACCTGCTGCAGGAAGAGGCCGCCGCCGTCGCGGTGCGAGCGGAAGGCGACGGATCGGCCGTCCGGCGACCACACGGGCACGAAGTCGACGTCCGGATGCGTGGTGACGCGCGTGAGCGTGTCGCGGCGCAGATCGTAGGTCCACACGTCGTGCTCCGTGCCGGTGCCGACCGACAACGCGACGCGCGTGCCGTCGGGCGACAGCGACAGGTGCGAAATGCCGCGCGGTTCGAGCGGCAGCACGGTCTCGGTGCCGTCGCGGTCGTACCACAGCAGAGCCCGCGCCGACACGGTGCGTTGCGTGGGCGCGTAAAGCAGCGTGCCGGTCGACGCCAGCGCGAAGTGCGCGCCGCCGTTGGTCCCCCCTCTGTCGAGCACCGACGACACGGCAGGCGTCTCCGGACCGATGACCGTGCCACGCCGGGCATCGAACGGCGCCACCCACAGCGCGCCCTGGCGCGCGAAGACGAGGTGTCCCGACGGCAGGTAGGATGGCTGCTTGCCGTCGAGCAACGGAGTGATGGCGCCCGTGTCCAGGTCGAGTCTGGCCACCTTCGCGCCGCCCTCGTGGAAGATGGTGAAGAGCAGCGCCCGGCCCCCTGGCAGCAGCGCCGGCGTCGCGTGGCTGATCTCGCCTTCCTCGGGCCTGAGCGTCGTGATGGCCTCGGGCGTCCCACCACTCGCCGGCACGCGCTGCAGCACGCGTGCCGTCCCGGCAGAGAAATAGATCGTGTCGTCCTCGCCCCAGACGCCGACCATCGTGCCCGGCGCGTCACACACCTTGATCGCCGGGCCGCCGGCGAACGACAGCTTCATCAGTTCGCCGTCGCGATCGAAGGCCAGCCACCGGCTGTCCGGCGAGAAGAACGGCGCCGTCCCGTTCTCGGTGCCGGGCAGGGCCAGCGACTCGGTCGCGGCCAGGCGGCGCACGTACAACTGCATGACACCGTCGCGCTGCGCACGGTAGACCGCGGCGGAACCGTCGGACGAGAGCGCGAGCACCGACACGAAGCTGGACACGAACTGTTCGCCATCGACAATCGGCAGGGCCAGACGCAGCGTCCTCTCGGGCGCCGGCGCCGGACGCGCGATCCAACCTGCGATGCCCGCGACGCCCGCGAGCGCCGCCACGACCGCGATCGCCCGCAACGGCGTGACGCGGGGCGCGGGACGGTGCACGGCGCGGTGCGCGCCGCGGTTCTGGGCCTCCGCGTACGGTGCGACAGCGTTGCCCGGCCCGATCGCCTCGTCGAGGTCGAGCTGCGCATCGCCGATGTAGCCGAGACGCGTGCGCGGATCCTTCTGCAGACACCGCCGGATCAGGCGGCGCAACGGCTCCGGCGTATCGGCCGGCAGCCGGCTCAAGTCGGGCTCGCGCTCGACGATCTGCGTGAGCACCGAGCGCACGGTCGTGGCGTCGAACACCCGCTGGCCCGACAGCATCTCGAAGAGCAGGCAGCCGAACGCCCAGACGTCGGTACGGGCGTCGACGCGCCGACCCATCGCCTGCTCCGGGCTCATGTACGCCGCCGTCCCGAACAGCTGACCTGTGGAGCCCTCGAGTGTGGTGAGGCCGCCACCGGCGTCCTCGTCGTTCGAGAACGCGCGGGCCAGGCCGAAATCGAGCACCTTGACGCCGCCCTCCGGCGGCAGCTTGACGTTGGCCGGCTTGAGGTCGCGATGGACGATGCCCCGCTGATGGGCAGCATCGAGGGCCTCGACGAGCTGGCGCGCGAGGGCAGTGGCCGTCCGGCAATCGAGTGGCCCGAGGCCGAGTCGCTCGGCCAGGGTCGGCCCTTCGACTACCTCGAGCACCAGCGCCATCATGCCGTCGTGCTCTTCGACGTGATAGATGGCCGCGATCGACGCATGGCGCAGCGATGCCAGCACACGGGCCTCGCGCTCGAGGCGCGCGCGGCGACCCGGGTCGCTGGCCCACCGACCCGGCAGCACCTTCAGCGCGACATCGCGCTCGAGCCTGACGTCGCGGGCGCGATACACCTCACCCATGCCCCCACGACCCAGGAGTTCGACGACGCGATACGGTCCGAAGCGCGCGCCTGGATCGAGGCGGGGCTTCTCGTCGCCGTCGACGGCGGCCTCGAGGTCGGCGGCCAGTGCGCCGCCGAGGGGCGCGCCAGGCGCAAGAAACGTATCGGGACGCTGCTCACGCAGGACGTTCGCGAGCGCGGCGGCAAGGTCGGCGTCACGAGCGGCCAGCGACGCGAGCCAGACCCGCCGGGCCTCGTCGTCCAGATCGAGCGCCTCGTCGAGCAGCGCGTCAGCCTCTGGCCAATGCGAGAGGTCAGCCATCCCCCCTGGGGGACGGGGGAAGCCATCGTCAGTCGTCACAGCTGAGAGGGCGTGCAGCGCACGCCAGTCCGAACTGCCGAGCATGTTAACGCGATCGGCAGCCCACGCCGACGCCGTGCCTGTAGGGGGACGAGCGGCTCCTGATGAGCTGGAAATTCGCGTCTCTTGTGTTGTGTCAAGCGAACGGAGATCACGGAGGCAACGGGTCACACACAGAGGAGCTGAGCAGCAGAGGTCTCCGCTGCTCCGCTGCTGGGATCCCCTGACCCTCCGCGTCCCCGCGCCTCCGCGTGATCCGTTGGCCCCTTCCGCGCCCTCCGCGCCTCCGCGTGATCCCTTGGCCCCTTCCGTGTCCTCGGTACGCCTCCGCTGACTCGCACCCGCCGCACCTTC
>CAYMAG010000117.1:0-11737 GCA_964388335.1 uncultured Vicinamibacteraceae bacterium
TCTTCCTTCCCCTTCCAGCCGGGCACGGTGACGCCACCGCCCTCGACCTTGCGGTCCGCGTCCTGCTGCTCCTGCGCGCTGGCCAGCCCCGTACTGCACGCCAACAGACCGACTGCAACCATCAGACCCGTACGCATGGTATTGCTCCCTCGTTGAAGTGATCGACTCGCCGGATGGTCGAACCGCGTTCGGACGCGCACCTGGCGGCGCGCGCCTGCTTCGCGTGCGGGACCACGAGGCGCGGCGATCGTGTATCACGAAGTGTACGGCGAGCGGGGCGTCGTGACGAATACCCGCCTGAACCCCCGGAGAACCGCCGGTGCGTTCTACTTCCGTCGCCGATTCACGCTCGCCCGATAGGCCGCGAGGCGAAGTTCGATCATGACAGTCTCCCTGGAAGCTGGCGATCGCCGAAGACCGAGTCCACGTCAGCTGAAGACAGCCAGCATGCGCATGGGGTGTGATACGGGCTGGGGTCGGGAGAGGTTCGCACGAGACGGTCCCGGCGCCCTCGCCTTTACCGACCCGCCGGGAGCGGTGGAGCGTCGTCGCGCCGGAAGTACATCCGGCACTCGTCGACACTCATCGCGCGGTGACGTGCGCACCGCTGCGCATGGCCGATGAGCGCGTCCGGAGCCAGCGGGCAGACGAGTATCGGCCGGTCCTTGCCGCCGATCGCGAGGTGACCGCCATCCGGACTGAAGGCAACGCTCCAGACCTCGCCCGTCCAGAGGTCGAGCCTGACCGATGTCGCGATCGAGGAGGGGCGCCACAGCCTGACGGATTCGTCGAGGCTGCCTGTCGCCACCCCTTTGCCGTCCGGCGCGAACGCTGCACAGGTCAGGCGGCTCGCGTGTCCCCTGAGGACGGTGCGCTCGGTCGCTGACTGGATGTCCCAGAGGCGCGCGGTGTGATCGTGGCCGGCAGTCAGCGCCATCGTGCCCCTCGGGCTGACGGCCAGGGCCATCAGCGGCAGCGCGTGGCCGCTCAACGTGCCGACCGGCTCGCCCGACGCGACGTCCCAGACGACGGCGGTCGTGTTTCGCGGCGTCGGCGGATCGTGCGGATCCGCGGTGCCGGCGGTCACGATCCGCATGTCGTCGAGCGCGAACGCGGCGGCGACCACCCGATCGTGCGCGCCCGCGAACCGGCGCACGAGGACACCGGTTTCGACGTCCCACAACCGCGCGCTTCCGTCGTCGCTCGCCGTGAGGAGCCAGTGGCCGTCGGCGCTGAACGCGACGCTGAGGACGTCGCGGTCATGGCCTTCGAAGTGGCGTCGCACACGCCCTGTGTCGGCGTCCCACAGCGTGGCCCTGGTGTTGCCGTTCGCGGTGGCCAGCACGCGGCCGTCCGGGCTGAGCGCAAGGCCATGCACGGTGCCGGTCTGACCCTCGATGCGGAAGATCTCGCGGCCGGTTGCCACCTCGACCGCCCGGCACGTGGTGTCCCAGCTCCCACTGAACAGGCGTGACCCATCCGGGCTGAACGCCAACGCCGCCACGGTTCCGACATGGCCGCCGAGCGTCCTGTACGCCCGTGCGTCGAGATCGAGATCCCAGAGTCCGACGCTCCGGTCGTAGCTCGCCGTCGCGAGCTGACGGCCGTCCGGGCTGAAGTCGACGCCCCAGACGCCTCCCGTGTGCCCCTGCAGGACGAGGATTTCCTCGCCACCGTGGACGTCCCAGACGTGTACCGACTTGTCGCGATGGCCCGTGGCGATATGCGCCCCCGTCGGGTCGAAGGCGAGGCACATCGGCGCCTGCTTCGCGCGCGCCTCCCGCGAAGTCGGCGGCGAGCCGGGCCGCTGAAGCCGCGGCGCGCCAGACGTGGCGTCCCAGAGGCGCCAGGTCGAGTCGTCCGACGCCGTTGCCACGTGCAACCCGGTCGCATCGAACGCGACGTCCATCACGACCTCGTCGTGGCCCGCCAGGTCCAGCCGGAGCGCGCCGGTCGCCACGTCCCAGACGCGCACCATGCCGAAGGAGCCCGCCGTGGCCAGGAGGGTGCCGTCCACGCTGAAGGCGATCGAGACAATCGGCGCCGGGTCCGTCGCGCCAGCCAACCCGTGGGTGTGGACCAGGCGCTGGACGCGCGCACCGGTCGCAAGCTCGTAGACCTCCGCGACTCCGTCGAGGCTGGCCATCGCCACGAGCTGACCGTCCGGGCTGATGGCCACGTCGAGCACGTCCGCGGCTGCGGTGAGCCGGCCGCGACCCGCACCGGTCGAGACCGACCACAGCTTCGCCTGATGTCCGAGGTGTGCGGTGAACACCTGCGTGCCGTCGGGCGTGAACCGGATCGCCTTGACGGCCCCGGCCGGCGTGTTGCCAGCCGTCGCGCCGATGAGCGTGCCATCGCGTCGCCAGAGCGCCCAGTGCTGATCCTCGCTGGCCGTGGCGAGCATCGAGCCGTCGGGGCTGAACCGCACGTCCCAGACGGCGCCCTGATGTCCCGTGAGCCGCGCCGCGGGTGCCGTTCGGCGGCGCTCGGCGCCGAAGACCGCGCGGTGGAGCAGCCCCTCCGCTTCGGGCAGGACCGCCCCGTCGTCGTCGAGCGTCAGCCACACCGCGTGGGCGGCGAGCAGCGCCGCGAGTTCCGGATCGCGACTCAGGGCGTCGAGCCCGGCGCCGGTCAGCTCTCGCGACGCGATTCGGCGATCGACGGTACGGCGCTGGCGGTCGCGGGCCTCGATCGCGTGGCGGCTGACGCCGTAGATGTTTGCGAGAAGCCCGTACCACGCGTCGAGGAAGGGCGTGTCGTCGGGTCGCTGGCGCTCCACGTCGATGCCCAGGTACGGCACCGCCAGCGGCATCTCGAGCGCTGCGCACAGGGCATCCGGAAACGCGCGCTGGTCCTCGTGCCCCGGGCGCACCTCGTTGTTCGGAATGCCCGCGAGGAGCACCGGGACGATGTCGGTCGCGCGTCGGGTCGTCGCGAACCGCTGGATCTCGTCGCCGACATACGCGCTGCGGCGGGCGTGCGGGCTGCACACCACCACGAGGACGCGCGATCGGGACAGGTGACGCTCGATCGCCGCGACGTAGTCCGTGCCGGTCATGTCTGACACGTCCCGGAACACCTTGATTGGCAAGGTGCCGAGGCCGAGTTCGACTGGCGGCACGAACGCCTCGAGCGCCGCCTCGAGACGCTCGACGAAGAGGCGATCCGACCGGCTGTAGCTGATGAAGACGTCGAACTCGTACTCGTCCGACGCGTGTTCGTCGGGCATCGCGGGCCTCTCGAAGTGACAACGGACTCTGGTGGGTGCGCCGAACGGGGTGTGCGTTCGGCGCCGGCGATCGCGGGGGCAACCCTCCCGCCGGCAGCTTCGAGCGATGTGTCTCACGAGGCATGCCACAATGGCGATCGACACGATCGCCGATGTCGTCGAACGGAAACGACCGGACGACGCGCCCGACGCCGGGGTTCCCTGGAAGACACACCGTGCTGAATACCGAATTCGGGCGACTCGCCACTCGGGTGGTTCGCAGCGGGGCGGTACCGAAGAAGTCACCGAATGAGAAACCGAGGTGGTTCCGTGAAGACGAAGATGATGGCGTTGATGATGCTCGCCGGGCTGGTGTGCCTGGGCGTGGTTCCCGCGATGGCCCAGCAGCAGGACAAGCCCGTCGTGGCGCTGCCTCAGCCAGGCGTCCCCGAGATCTACACGATAGAGGGTACGTTCGTGCGGGCGGCCTACAACAACGAGGGCTACGTCATCCTCGGCTACGAGACCAGTAACCGCTCGGTCGGTGAAGACTGGATGCTGCTCGATGTCGGCATGACGATGATGGCCCGGATGCCCGACTACACGCTGCGGCGAGAGGCCGTGTCACTCTCGACGCCTGACGGCGCGACGCTGCCGCTGCCGTCGATCGACGAGCACCGGCAGGCCAACACGGCGGCGTTGCAGAACCGGGCGCGTGCGCAGCGTGATTCGATCAACTACTTCCCGCCCGGCGCGACACGGGCGTGCGGCATCGTCTTCTTCCCGGATCTGACATCCCGGGAACTGCCCCGCGACGACATCGAGCTGAGCCCGACACGTGCCTGCCTTGGCCGGCTCTTCTTCAAGATCCCCGGCGGGATCACGCATGGGCAGTACTTCCTGAACGTGACGTTCGAGAAGAGCGTCGTGCGCGTGCCGTTCCGAATCCTCACCGAGGACGAGGAGAAGCTGCTGGATGACAACTACAAGGACATCAGGAAGCAGGTCCAGGACGCCTTCAGGCCCAAGAAGTAGCCGCGAGGGCCCTCGAGTGGCGACCCAGGCGAATCGTCAGGGCGTCATCCGAACGCCGGTCGGATAGCGGAAGCGCGGAGGCGGTGCGGGCGACGCGAGCGCGCGCACGGCATCGACCGTCAGGCGGACGACCCGGTCCATCTTGTCGAAGTCCAGGCGGTCGATCGTGTCGACGGGCTCGTGATAGCCGGGATGGAACCCGCCGAAGAGCCACACGGCGGGAATGCCCTTCTGCAGGAAGGGCAGGTGGTCGCAGCGAAACAGCGTGCGCATGGACGAGTCGCGGTCGAACTTGTCGCTGAGGGTCAGACCCGACCCGGTCGACTCGCGCCGCAGCAGCGCGGCGAGATCGGGGCTGTAGGCGGCGCCCACGAGGTTGAGCTGGTCGGAGCGTCCGGCCGTGATCTCGTAGGCGCCGGCGCTCTCCGGCGTGTGCTCCTCGTTGCGTCCGATCATGTCGAGATTGAGCACGGCGCGGGTCGTGGCGAGCGGGCGGAGCGGGTGTGCCACGTAGTGATACGACCCGAGCATCAGCTGCTCTTCAGAGCCGAACGAGACGAAGAGCACGCTGCGCGCCAGGTGCTCGCCGGCGAGCAGCCGGGCGACCTCGACCATCGCGACGGTGCCTGACCCGTTGTCGTTCGCTCCCGGATACAGCTGGCCTCGTTGCGACCCGAGGTGGTCGTAGTGCGAGGTGACGAGGATGGTTTCGTCGCGAAGCTCTGGGGCGGTCCCCGGCAGGAGCCCAGCGACATTCCACGACGGCTGGACGTCGTTGGTCGCGTTGACGGCCCGGAGCGCGACGGTGACCGCCTCGAGTGATCGTGACGCCGGGCGCATCTCGCCGTCGATGACGCGCTGCCAGTTGGCAGGCGTGCGGCCCGTGCCCGCGAGCAGGGCGGTGGCGGCGTCGGCGGGGAGGGTGATGCGCGGAATGCGGAGTTCGCTTCCTGCAAGCGCCTGGGCTGGCGCGTTCGCGCGGTCGGGGGGCCGTGGCGCGGATCGATGCGCGTTGATCGGCTCGGTGACGATGAGCAGCGCCGCGGCACCGTGCTGCTGGGCGGTCCAGGTTTTCGTCCAGGTGTTGGCGTGCAGCGTGAAGCCGGTGCCGTGGAACGCCGAGGCGGGATCGTCTTCCTGCGGCTCGTGGTCGAAGACGAGCACCGCCTTGCCGCGCACATCCACGTCCGCATAGTCGTCGTAGCCGAACTCAGGGGCCGTGATGCCGTAGCCCGCAAACACCACCTCGAGCGCGAGGTCGACCTCGCGCGTCGGGTCGGGGAAGAACACGGCGACTGGCGTGAAGCGCTGCTCGTCTCCGGCCTGTCGCACCACGACCGACGAGCCGTCGCGATCGAGCCGGACAGGCACGAGGTCGAACCGCTGCAGGTACGAGGATCCATCGCCAGGCTGCACGCCCGCCTTGCGCAGCTCAGTCGCCAGGAACCACGCGGCGGCGTCGGCGCCCTGCGTGAGCGAGGCGCGCCCGTCCACCGGTGGCGACGTCAGGAACTCGAGGTCTGCGCGCATGCGCGCGCGGCTGTCCAGTGGCGGCGCTGGCGGTTGCGCCAGGACGGGGAACAGGGCCAGGGCGGCGACGGTCGGCAGGACGTATCGGGTCGGCACGAGCGGAAGTCTATCGCCAACCGAGTGACCGTCGTTGCGGACCAGCGGTGACGTCGGCGACCTACCAGGGCTCTGTGCTGTTCAGCTAACATTCAGTCAAACCCTGAACACTCGTAAGATGGCTGACCATCCAGGGCGGCATCCGTTGTATTCGCATCGACGAGTTGGCGTGTGCGGCAGCTCGAAAGGGCTTCCCGCGGCCGCTGGAGACCTGTGCAAGGCAATCGGTCGACGTCTGGCACGTATCACGAACGTGACGATCGTGAGTGGCGGAACGAAGCGGCGAAAGAGCGCGTTCGGAGCTGACAACTTTGCCGCCGACTGGTTCGTGGTCAGTGCTGCTCGAGCAGAGATTGCCGCAGATCTGATCCTCGAGCGAATCGTCACGGTAGCACGGGACGACGGCGGCCCGGAGAGCACCCGGTTCAGCATCGGCGCGGCTCAACGGGCTCGAGGCAGGACGAGTGAGGCGCGACGAATTTCTTTCGTGCGTGATCTCGATGGGCTCATCGCGATCGGCGGTGGCGATGGGACTCGCCAGGAATTGGCGCTCGCGCTCGAGTTCGGGATCAAGGTTCTGCCGGTACCCGTGTTCGATGGCGCTGCTGCGGAGATGTGGCGAGCGTACCGTTCGGAGTTGGTGGACCTGCTGCGAATCGACGACGAGCGGGTCAGAGAATGGGAGAAGGCCATCTCGAGCAACGGTGACCCGCAGCCGCTGGCCGACGACATGGTCGGGGCGCTACTTGCCAGCCTGCCGAAGAGGTGCTTCGTGATCATGCCGTTCAGGGCAGCGTTCGATGCACTCTATGCCGAGGTCATCGAGCCAGCGATCGTTGCGGCCGGCGACATCCCGGTCCGGGTAGACCGCATTGGCCTTCCGGGCAACGCACTGGAGCACGTCGAAAGTGGCTTGAGGACATGCGACTACGCCGTCGCTGTGTTGGACCAGCTGCGGCCGAACGTGCTCTACGAACTTGGCGCGGCCCATGCGTTCGGCAAGCGTGTGATCCTCCTGAACCAGCGAGGCCAACTGGGCACGGAGCACGTGCCATTCGATCTCGCGACGCAGCAGCGACTCGAATACGCGCAAATCGACGATGAGCTTCGATTGCGGCTTGAACGGGTCGCTCGATCCATGTCCGCTCGATCTATCTCGATGTGACATCGGGCGGCGTGCGCAGACCGCTGGCGTCGCCGCTAACCGAGAAGGATCAGCCAGGCGCCCCCGATGGCGACGACATCCTCGATGATCGCGGCGGGGCGGTCGCTGCCGAACATGGCGGCAAGTCTCCCGCGCGCGGCGGCGCCGCCGAGGGTGCCGACGAGAGCACCCAGGGCGCCGGCAACGGCACCACCCAACGGTGCGCCAAGGGCGAGGCCGATGGCGTACCCTGAGAACGCTCCCGACAACAGGCGAGCACCGAACTGCAGCGGCACTTTCCGGCTGGGTGTCGTCGGCAGCTGATCGGTGATCAGCTCGACGAGCGCAAGTGCAAGCAGGACGAACGGCGCAACGGCGCCGCCAAGCCACGCGAGGCCTGTGGCCCCCAGAGGTAACAGCCCGAGGCGGGCCGCCCACGCCACCGCCGCTGGCGCCGTCATGGCTCGGAGTCCCGCTACGACGCCGACCGCTCCCGCCGTCAGAACCGTCAGTGCGCTCTCACTCATGGTGCCTCCCTGGGCCTGAACACATCCTCGGCGCGTAGCATACGCGGTTCAACGGCCTTCAGGTCGGCTCGTCGACAGGTTCCGACGTGCGACCGCAGCAACTCCCCGCCGCGTCCTCCGCGCCTCCGCGTGATCCCGTGGCCCCTTCCGCGTCCTCCCAGTCTGGAGGCCACGATGCACCGACGCTACGCGCAGCCAACGGAGTGGACGGAGGGAACGGGTGCACAACAGAGCAGCGGAGAAGCGGAGTCCCCTGGCCCCCTCCGCGTCCTTCGCGCCTCCGCGTGATCCCTTGCGCCCCTCCGCGCCCTCCGCGTCTCCGCGTGATCCCTGGCCTGGACACCGCGATGCACCGACGCTACGCGCAGCCAACGGAGTGGACGGAGGGAACGGGTGCACCACGAAGCAACGGAGAAGCGGAGTCCTCTCTGCTGCTCTGCGGCTCTGTGTGAACCCGTTGCCTCCGTGATCTCCGTTCACTCACCTGCACGCGCGAGTCGGCACCGCCGCTGTCCCGGCAGCCCGGCCAGGCCGGCGTCGGGAATGCAACCGGTCATCGCAGCGCCGCGACGATCAGGAAGGCGCCCCCGATGGCGACTGCATCCCCCGCGTGTCGCTCGCCTCGCCGCTGCCGCGCGGCACGCAGAGCACCGCGAGGGCGGCCAGCCCCGCATATACAGCCATCACGGAGAACATCGGCCGGTAGCTGCCTGCGAGGTCGAAGAGGTGGCCGTTGAGGGGATCGCCGAGTCCGCCGCCGAGCGCCATGCACAGCAGGAACAGCGACGACAGGACGCCACGCCGTGCCACCGGAATCGGCTCGACGAACAGAGGGTAGGCATTGACGGCCGGCAGCGTCCAACTCGCCGCGGCGAGGGCGATGAGCGGCAGCGCGACGGTGAGCGATGCGGCGCGGTCGAGCGCCAGCAGCGCGCAGGCCATCGCCCCGAAACCGATCAGCATGGTGCGGCGGCGTCCCAGGCGAACACCGATGGCACCGGCCGGAAGCGCGCCGGCGACACCGCCCAGTGCCCAGGCGATGAAACCGAGGGTGACGTCCCCCGGCGGCACGCCGAACCGCTCGGTGCCGTGCAGTGCGAACCACGTCGTGAAGGTCTGAAACGTCAACTGCAGCAGCAGGGTGGCTGCGAAGATCGCACGCAGGCCGGCCCAGCGCCCCGTGATGGCGGCCACCAGTGCCTGGCGCAGCGAGCGGCTCGTGGCCTCGACAGCCGTACCTGCGGCCGCAGGGGGTTCGTGGAGACCCCACCAGACCACCGCGGCGATCGCGGCGACCGTCGCGGCCGCCACGAGGAAGGCCTGATGCATGCCGAGCGCCCGCCCGACCATCAGGAAAACGATGGCGCCGACGCACATCTGGAACAGGACCGAGGCGCTCGCCAGCGACCGATGGCGTGACGGGACCAGGTCGGCGACCAGGGCCTGCATCGGCGTTCGCTGGATGTTGATGCCCGCGTACAGCACTATCAGCGCGGCAACGATAGCGGGCAGCGCCGGAGACGGCCCATACGGAAAGATCGCCATGCCGGCCGCGGCGAGGAGCATGCCGGCCACGGCCAGCCCCCGCCGGCCTCGTCCGCGGGCCGCATCCCGGTCCGAGCGCGCGCCGGCCCACGGCACCAGCAGGAGCAGCAGGACGTTGTCGATCGCCATGACGGCGCCGATCGCGCTGCGCGCATCGCCGAGGCTCTGCTGCACGAGCAGTGGAATGAATGCACTCAGCAGCGGACCGGTGACCCCGGCGAACAGGCCGCCGAGGCCGACCATGGCCGCCGTCGCGTAGGGTATCGGGCCCGCGGGTGCGGTCGTGGACACAAGCCTCCTCGGAAGGGTCCGAGGATGATGTGCCGTCCACGGCGTTGCCGCAATACGGCGAACGCACTAGAACCCTTGACGCGCCGAAACTTGGCTCATTGAGTCAAGTGTTCGGCGAGGCAAGCGACCGTTGCGTGCCGAGGCCCTCGCTGGGCCGGAGGCCCGCTAGACGGTCGATGTCGCCAACGAGGTCGACTGCGATGAAGCGCTCGGAATCGCCTGCCGTCTCCGGCCATTCGACGCGAGCGTGTGGCCTCAGGGCATCGACTGGTCGTGGACGACCACGGCCGCGACGGCGTGCGGTACGCGGCTCCCAAGCGTGTGCGCCAGCCTGGTGACGATCGCCCGCCAGTCATGCCCCATCTGGTCCGCAGCCGTCATCGTCGTTGCCGCCACAGGCGGACGACGCAGGACGTCTGCCCACCCTGGTCGATCCTGCCCCTCGGCGTCCACCGCACGGACGTCGATCTCCGGACCGTTCTTGTAGATCGCGACGAGACCGGCGCCCCGCTGCCCGGGCACGCGGAGTTCGACGCGCGCGACGCGGCCCGCGGGCGCCTCCTCGACGTGTGCCAGCAGCCCTTCGACCAGCGGGTGGCCTGACGCGAAGAAGTCGTGGGTCTCGTCCTCGACGGCGTACTCGCGATCGAACGAGCCCACGAACGATGCGCCGGCCGCGACACCAGGCAGGCTGTCGACGAGCGCCTCGTGGCCGAATTCGATGGCATAGGCGCGGCGGCCGCGCACCGGCTCGACGCGGAATCCGAGCCGCGCGGCGGCAGTGGTGATGACGCGTTCCATCGCGGCATCGAGTCCGGGCGGGACGCGGGCCAGGATGGAGGGGCCCAACTCGGCGCGGTAGGGGTCGCGATGCAACTGCTGGTATGCCGCGTCGTGAACCCGTGTTCGGGCGGCCCGGGCGTCGGCGAGGAGCGTGTCGATCGCGGCGTCCGTGAGGGATGCCGACGTATCGAGCGCGAGCCCTTCCAGCACCTGCTCGATGTGCGCGAGTTGCGGCTCGATGCCGGCGATCGGTTCACGGAACAGTCCGATGCGCTCGAACAGGCGCACCACGTCGGCACCGACGCCCGACGTCGGGCGAAAGTAGATGATCTCGACGGGGATGCGGCGTCCGATCCGGTCGAGGCGGCCGATGCGCTGCTCGACGGCCGAGGGCTTCCACGGCAGGTCGTAGAGCACCAGCCGGTGGCAGAACTCGAAGTTGCGTCCTTCGCCACCGGCCTCGGTCGACACCAGCAGGCTTGGCCCATCTTCGGAGCGGAAGCGGGCGACCTCGATGTCGCGCCGCGCGGCCGACAGATCTTCATGGAACACACCGCTGGCGACGCCGCCTCGCACGCTCAGCGCGGTCCGCAGCATCTCGAGCGTCTCGCGATGCGCGACGAACACCAGCGTCTTCTCGCGAGCCAGTCGCCAGCGCACGGCCGCGGCCACCAGCCAGGCCAGTCGAGGATCGGCGCGGTCCATCTCGTCGGCCTGCCGTCGCAGCTCCATCTCGTCTGGTCCGAGCACCGCCTCGAGTGCAGCACCCGACGCCAGCGCCCGCCGCACGCGGTCGACCGTCCGTCGCGCGACGAGCGGATTGGCCGGTGCGCCAGCCCGTGTGTCGGTGCCCGCAGCTCCCGCGGCCAGCGCCGCCGACGGCAGGTCGAGATCGACGGCGACCGGTGCGCGCGGCGGCAGCCCGCCGATGTCCACGCGCCGCGTTGCGCTCGTGCATGGGGGGAACGGCACGCCGGACGTGAGCCGCGTCTCGACATCCAGGCCCTCCGGGAACTCGTCCGGCCGCAGCAACTGCAGGAGCCGGAAGAACCCGTGCGCGTCGTCTTCGAGCGGCGTGGCGCTGAGCAGGAGCACGTGCCGGCCGAGGGCTGCGATCGGCGCGATGGCGCGATAGGCCGGGTCGCCAGGTCGTCCGCGCGGCCGGCGGAGCCGCTGTGCCTCGTCGACCACGAGCAGGTCGACCTCCGCGGCAACCGCCTTCGCGGTCAGGTCCGGTCGGGCCATCAGCGTCTCGATCGCAATCACCGCGCGGCGGTGGACGTCGAACGGGTTGAAGCCCGCACCGAAGTCGCGCGCCACGTCGGCGAGGCGCGGCGCGTCGAGCAGCGTGAACACCTGGTGGTACTTGCGCCACAGCTCGCCGAGCCACTGCACGGTCAGCACGTCGGGCGCGACGACCAGGCAGCGCTCGATCGGTTGCGTGTGCAGCAGCCGGTTCATGATCAGTGCCGCTTCGATCGTCTTGCCCAGCCCGACCTCGTCGGCGAGCAGCCAGCGCACCGGCAGCCGCGCGGTCGCCCGTTCCGCGACGTGGAGCTGATGGGGAAACAGCCG
>CAYMAG010000117.1:11837-13835 GCA_964388335.1 uncultured Vicinamibacteraceae bacterium
AATCTAGGGCTGGGACGTGGCTGGTGGATTGACTCCGCCGTCGGCGATGAACTGCGCGACCCGCTGCTCGAGTACCGGCAGCGGGACCGAGCCAAGCGCCAGGATCATGTCGTGGAAGTGCCGCTGATCGAACTTCGAGCCCAGCGCCGCTTCGGCGTCGCGCCGATGGCGGCGGATCTGAATCTCGCCGAGCTTGTAGGCGAGCGCCTGCGCCGGCCAGGCGATGTAGCGCTCGACTTCCGTCGTGATCTCGTGCTCCGAGAGTGCGGCGTTCGAGCGCAGGTAGTCCATCGCCTGCTCGCGCGTCCAGCCGAACTGGTGGATGCCGGTGTCGATGACGAGCCGTGCGGCCCGCCACATCTCGTACGTCAGCCGGCCGAAGTCTTCGTAGGGTGTCTCGTAGATGCCCATCACCGTTCCCAGCCACTCGGTGTACAGGCCCCACCCTTCGCCGAAACTCGAGAACGACGTGCCGCGACGGAACGGAGGACGCTCGGGGGCCTCGAGCGCGAGGGCGGCCTGAAAGCTGTGACCGGGGGTGCACTCGTGCAGCGTCAGCGCGGCGAGCGTGTAGAGCGGCCGCGCCGGCAGGTTGTAGGTGTTCATCAGGCAGGCATCGAGGCCGCCGCGCCCGCCCGTGTAGATGGGGGCAATCGCATCCGGAACCGGCCGGATGCCGTGTCGACGCCGCGGGAGGAACCCGATGGTTTCTGCCAGCTTCCAGTCGGCCTTCTTCGACACGTAGGCCGAGTAGGCCAGCAGTTCGCGGGGCGTCTTCGCGTAGAACTGCGGATCGGTCCGCAGGAACTGGAAGAACTCCGCCAGCGTGCCGGTGAAGTTCGCCTGCGCCTTCGTCGCTTCCATCTCCGTCCTGATGCGGGCCACCTCGTTCAGGCCGATCTCGTGGATCTGCTTCGCCGTCAGGTCGAGCGTGGTGAACTTCTCGATCATCGCTTGGTAGTAGGCGTGGCCGTCGGGCATCTCGCTGGCACCGAGGGTCGTGCGCGCCTTCGGCAGGTACTCCGTGCGCATGAATGCCAGCAGGCGCTCGTAGGCCGGGGCGACGACGTCACGCAGCAGCGTCGCGGCCTCGTCGCGCATCGCCGCCTGCTCGGCCGCAGGGATGGTCGCGGGCATCTGCGTGAACGGAGCGAACAGCGGATTGGTCGTGTCGCCCTTCACGTATGGCTCGATCGTCGCGTCGCGCCCGAGCACCGACACCCGCGGCACGGTGAAGCCGCGCGCCAGGCCGGCCCGCATGTTCGTGATCTGGTCGTCGAAGTAGCGGGGCACGTCGCGGAGGCGTCCGAGGTAGGCACGGTACGCGTCGGCCGTGCCGAAGCCCTGGCGCGGCGTGAACGACGTCCAGAAGAACGTGTCGCTGTTGAACGGCGCCTCGTAGGTGCGGAACTTCAGGTCGTTGACGAGCGCGCGCAGCGAGGTGCCGAGCACCTGCGCGTTCACCTTCTCCTCTGGCGAGAGGTCGTCGATCGGGATGCCGTTCAGTGTCTCGATCGCTTGCGTCCAATGGGCCAGTCTGGCCTCCTGGGACGCAGCATCGACGCGGGGCAGACGATCGCTGGCCCCCGCCTCACCCGGCTGGTCGCCACGACGTGCCTGATCGCGCTGGCGCCAGGCCCACTCCTCGGTGTAGAGCGCGCGGAGTCGCGCGTCGGCAGACGCCGTGCCGGGCTGGGACCAGACCGCGGCGGGCACGAGCACGAAGGCGCAGAGTGCGAGTAGGAACAGCGGGCGGCTCACGAGGCGGCTCACGAGGGGTCTTGGCATGGTCGTCTACGATAGCGCACCAGCCGCCGTTCTTCTCGAGGTCATCCTGCACGCCGCTCTTCACCGGCGTCGCTGGTCGTGACGCCAGGCATCGCCATCGGCGCCAACGCTGCCATCTTCAGCCTGATTCGCCGCGTCGCAACGGAGGTCACGGGGGAAACGGGTTCACGCGGAGACGCGGAGAAGCGGAGACGCAGAGAATCGTAGGGG
>CAYMAG010000118.1:0-9311 GCA_964388335.1 uncultured Vicinamibacteraceae bacterium
GACGACGACGGGAGAGTGGCATTGGGAGTCCTCCTCGAAATCACCCCACTAT
Organism: uncultured Vicinamibacteraceae bacterium; assembly: GCA_964388335.1. Classification (GTDB taxonomy): domain Bacteria; phylum Acidobacteriota; class Vicinamibacteria; order Vicinamibacterales; family Vicinamibacteraceae; genus JAEZDP01. Next base: position 53 of record CAYMAG010000118.1, read on the forward strand.
AGCCTGAAGCCTGAAGCCCGCCTTCGCCCAGGCTACGGCGGGGCAAGCCCTGAGCCTGAAGCCTGCAGCCCGAAGCCTGTAACCTGTAACCTGTACCCCGTGAAGATTGCGACGTGGAACGTGAACGGCATCCGCGCACGGGCGGGGCAGGTCGAGCAATGGCTCGACACCGAGCGGCCCGACGTCCTGTGCCTGCAGGAAGTGAAGGCCAATCCAGACCAGGTGCCGCTCAGCGTGGCCGGCCGTGACGATTACTGGTCGTGCTGGCATGGCGCGGGCGGCTATTCGGGCGTCGCCGTCCTCGTGCGGCGCGACCTCGTGGCCGAAACCCCCTGCATGACGCACCCGCCCTTCGACATGGAGCAGCGCGTGGCCAGCGTGAACGTGGCGGGGCTGGAGGTGTTGAGCGTGTACGTGCCGAACGGCGGCAAGGACTACGCGGCGAAGCTGCACTTCCTGGACGACCTCGGCAACCACGTCGCGGCCGCCCGTCGGGAGGGCCGCTCCCTCGTCGTGTGCGGTGATCTCAACGTCGCGCGCACGGACCAGGATCTGCACCCGAAGGAGCGCAAGCCGAACGCCGTCGGTCAGCGGCCGGATGAGCGCGCACGTCTCGAGCGGGTGATCGCGTGTGGCCTCGCCGACGTGCAGCGCGCGCTGCACCCGGACGCGGACGATCTCTTCACGTGGTGGGCGCCGTGGCGCAACCTGCGGCAGCGCAACATCGGCTGGCGCATCGACTACGTCCTGGCGAGCGAGGCGCTCGCGGCCACGGCGAGGACGGCGGAGTGCCGCCGCGAGTTCGGTACCAGCGACCACGCGCCGCTGACGGTGGAGTTCGGATAGCCGCCGACCGCGGGCCTCGAGCCGACTACTCGTCGGCCGCGTCCGTCACGATGGCGTCGATGGTGCCCGCCGAGACGCTGTGGTAACCGGGACGGGCCTTCGTGTAGATTCGCCGCGCCTCGGCCTGTCCCCATGCCTGCGCCATCAGGTCTTCGTACAGGGGGCGCAGGAACTTGCGGCGGCCCTGCGCGACGAGGAACTGCTCGAGCGCGGGCATCGCGGGCTCGTAGCGATTCGCGATCGCGATGCGCAGCCACGCGAAGAGCACTTCACTGTTGCCCGACGCCGTCAGGTTGAACGTGGCGTCGAGATCGCGCAGGTGTGCGGCCGTGAGGGGCAGGGGCCGCAACGTCTCGAGGAAATGCTGCCATTGCTGGGGCGTCCAGGCCGCGACCGACAGGCTCGCCGCGCGTGCGCCGCTCGTGAAGGCCTGCACCTGGGCCTCGACCCGCTCGAACGCCGGCGATTGCGGGACGTACACGTTCGAGGGCAGCCCGGGTTCGTGCAGCCAGGCCTGCAGGTCCAGCGATGCCTCGAGCTGGTCGTCGCCGTGCAGCAGATACTCGCGCAGATCCTGCAGGAACAGCTCGGTCGTCACCGGCGTGAAGGCGTGCCGGTTGAAGTAGCCGCGCAGATACGGGTCGAACCGCTCGCGTCCCACGGCCTGCTCGATGGTGAACAGCAGGGCGGCACCCTTGTCGTACGCGATGGCGTTCACGCTGTCGTCGGGGTTGCGGCCCTTCATGTCGAGCACCAGCACCGTATCGGCCGCCGGCATCCGGGCGATTTCCTGCAGCAGGCCGTTGTATGCCAGCCGGGCCAGCATGGCGGCGCGCTCCCTGCCGTACAGCGCCTCCATGATGCGGTTCTCGAAGTACGACGTGAAGCCCTCGTTGAGCCAGAAGTCACCCCACGTCGCGTTGGTGACGAGATTACCCGACCACGAGTGGGCGAGTTCGTGCGCGATCAGCGAGACCAGCGACTTGTCGCCCGCGAGAATCGTGGGGGTGGCGAACGTGACGCGCGGGTTCTCCATGCCGCCGTACGGGAAGGAGGGCGGCAGCACCAGCACGTCGTACCGTCCCCAGCGATACGGACCGCCGATGGACTCGGCCGCCGTGATCATCGCCTCGATGTCCTCGAACTCACGCGCCGCGCGCGCAATCACTGACGGTTCGGCATAGACGCCGGTGCGCGGGCCGATCGGCTGGAACGCGATGTCGCCTACGGCTAACGCGAACAGGTACGGCGGAATGGGGTCGGCCATCCGGAACTCGAACGTGCGCCGGCCGCCGGCCGCCGCCGTGCCTTCGGGTGCAAGCGCTTCCGCCGCCATGACCGCCACCAGCGGGGCCGGCACGGTAATGCGCGCGTCGAACGTCTGGCGGACCGACGGCGTGTCCTGTGTGGGAATCCACGTCCGGGTGAGAATGGCCTGGCCCTGCGAGTACAGGTAGGGATGTGTGCCGCCAGCCGTCTGTTCGGGCGTGAGCCACTGGAGCGCGGCTGCCTCGGGCGTCGTGCCGTACTCGACGGTGACGGTCTCCGACGCGGCTCCGAGGCGGATGGTGAGCGGTTGTCCGAGCAGCGCGTCGGCGTCGCCAAGGCTGTAGGGCAGCGCATGACCCGCCTGGTCACGCACGCCGGAGATACGCAAGCCATTGGTGTCGAGCACGAGTTCGTCGCTGTCGCCGGTTCGAGCCACGGTCAGCCCGGCCGTTCCGCGCAGCGTCCGGCTCGCGAAGTCCACGGTGAGATCGAGGGACACGTGCGTGACGCGTGCCTCCGCCGCCCGCGCATACGAATGGACGTCGTCGATGGTCAAGACGGTCTCCGGGTCGCCGGCGCTGGCGCCCGGTCGGCAGCCAGCCAGGATCACGAACAGCCCCAGTACGGCCGGCAGGCCGGAGCGAGTGAACATCACGACGCCACGTTCTGCGCGAGGCGCGCGTTGCGCACCTTCGCCCGGTGGTAGGCGGTGAGCGCCGACAGCGCGTGGCATCCCAGGCCGAAGAGGCCGCCGGTGCCAATCCAGAAGCCAGGCGTCACGATCAGCCAGAAGAGGGCCCTCAGGAACTCGCCGTTGTAGACCTGTCCTACGCCGGGTAGGAGCAGGCTGAACACGCAGGCGAGTCCGGGATCCTTGCGCATCTCACGTAGGATACCCGACGCCAACGAGCGCCATCCTGACTACAGCCTGTACGCCTTCTTCACCAGGCCGTACGTCAAGTCCACGGCCACCTCGTGGGCCGTCGCTTCGTCGAGGACGTGACGCGTGACGAGCCGTGCGAGAAAGCTGGCATCCACACGCCTCGCCACGTCGTGCCTGGCCGGAATCGACGGGAACGCGCGTGTGTCGTCGTTGAACCCGACGGTATTGTAGAGGCCTGCTGTTTCCGTCGCCTGATGCCTGAAGCGCAGCATGCCCTCGAGGCTGTCGTGGAACCACCAGGGCGGCCCGAGTTTCACGGCGGGGTAGTGTCCGGCCAGCGGCGCGAGTTCTCGCGTGTAGCTGGTTTCGTCGAGCGTGAACAGGACCAGGGTGAACCCCGGCGCGTTGCCGTAGGCGTTCAGCAGCGCGTGCAGGTTCCGGGTGTACTCGGTCGCGACCGGGATGTCGCAGCCGCGGTCGGGACCGAAGCGCTCGAAGATGCGCGTGTTGTGGTTGCGGAAGCTGCCCGGATGCAGCTGCATCACCAGGCCATCGTCCACGCTCATGCGCGCCATCTCCATCAGCATGTGCGCGGTGAAGCGGTCGGCGTCCACGGGTGTCGACGTGCCGGCGAGCGCGCGGGCGAAGATGGCGTCGGCGTCGGCATCGGGCAGGCGTTCGGTGTACGGCACGACGACGGCGTGGTCGGTGGCGGTGGCGCCCATCGACTTGAAGAACGCGCGGCGCGACTCGAGGCCCTGGATGAACGTGCGGTAGTCGATGATGTCGACGCCGCTGGCCGCGGAGACGCGGTCGATCTCGGCGCGCCAGGAGGGATGTGTCAGCGTGACGGCGATGTCGGGGCGGAACGTGGGGCGCACGTGTCCCTTCCAGCCGCTGTCGCGCAGGGCCTGATGATGCTCGAGGGAGTCGCCGGCCGCATCGGTCGTGCACAGCACCTCGATGTTGAAACGCTCGAACAGCGCGCGCGGCAGGAACTCGGTCGTGTCGAGCCTTGCCTGAATCTGGTCGTAGATGGCCTGTGCGTGCGCGCCGTCGAGCGGGTCGGTGATGCCGAACACGCCCTCGAGTTCGTGCGTGATCCAGGCGCCGGACGGCGTGCCGCGGAACAGGAAGAAGTTGTCGGCGAGCAGCTGCCAGATCGTTCGTGGGTCCTGCTCCACCGGCGTGCCGTCGAGCGCCGGAATGCCGAGCCGCTCGAGCGGGATGCCCTGCGAGTAGAGCATGCGCGTCACGTAGTGGTCGGGGATGACCAACAGCGCGGCGGGGTCCGGGAAGCGCGCGTTGGTGGCCAGCAGCTTCGGATCGACGTGGCCGTGAGGGCAGACGAGTGGGAGGCCGGCGATGCGCTCGTACACGGCGGTCGCGACGCGGCGCGTCTCGGGATCCGGATCGAAGTAGCGTTGCGGATGCAGCATGCCCGCGAGTGTACTGCAGCTCAGAGGAGGCGGGGTGATGGCGTCGGCGCGCCTCCACGTGCCGCGTCCGGCCCGCCTTCGCCAAGGCTTCGGCGCGGTCGCTGCGCCTGGCCGTCGATGCTCGCTCAACCTCGCCATGGTTCGCGCCCCACGCTCGTGGCACGAGACCAGACGGACGGCGCACGAGTCGGCGCGCCGCCGCCACCACCCCGCCTCGCGAGGGACAGGTGCCGCGACCGTCGGCGCGCCTGAGGGACGTCGGCCGCTTGGCGCAGTTCCTCGTACGTGTGGAAGCGCGGCGGATCTACCCCAACTGCCCGCGGTACATTCACAAGTACGACCTGGTGGAGCACTCGCCCTTCGTGCCCCGCACTGGAGTGCCGACGCCGGTCCCCGCGTGGAAGCGTGCCGACTGGGCGTCCGATGTGCTGCCGGAGAACGATCCCGCTCGCGACTGAGCGGCGCGGTCGCTGGGAGTCCTGGCTACCTCGGTGGCGCGGATGTTGTGCCAACACTCAACTCGTCGGGACGAGTTCACGTCCGCAGGCCAAAGCCGCCGCGCGATGCACACCGTGCCTCTGACACGCTCCCTGCACCTCGAGCACGTCGAGACGCCAGCCCTGGACGTCGAGCAGCGACGCGCCGTGCTCGAGGTGTGCCGGGCCGCCTCAGCACGCGCCTACATCCAGATCACGAACGCCGTCGGCCCGCCGGGCCCGGAGTCGAGCGAGAAGTCGAAGCCGTGGCGCATCAGAATCTCCTGCACCAGCGTCAGGCCGATGCCCTGCCCGGCCTCCTTCGTGCTGAAGAACGGCGTGAAGAGGTGCGCGCGCACTTCGGGCGCAAGGCCCGGCCCGGAATCCTCGATCACCACGCGCGGCCGTCCGCTGACCACGCCCGTGCGCAGCGTCACCGTCCCGTCCGCCCCGATCGCCTCGACCGCGTTCTTCAGGACGTTCACCAGCGCCTGCTCCATCAGCGCGCGATCGAGCATGACGTCGGGCATGGGCTGCAGATCGAGCACGAAATGGATACGGCGCCGATCGGCCTCGGCACCCATGAGCCTCCGCAGTTGCTGCAGCAGATCCGCCACGTCGCACGGGGAGAGTCGCGGCTCCGGCAGACGCACGACGTCGGCGAACGCCTTCATGAACGCACCGAGCTGCGATGTGCGGTTCACGACGACGGTCAGCGCGCTCGTGAGGTCCTGACCGCTCTCGCCAGGCAACTGGTCCGCATACGTCATGCACGATGTCAGCAGTGAGTTCGACGCGGCCACCGAGTTGTTGACCTCGTGCGAGAGCATGCGGATCAGCTTCTCGTACGCCGCCTTCTCCACCTGCCGCAGTTCCCCGGTCAACTCTTCGACGAGGATGAACGTCCGTGGAAAGCCCCTATCCATGAACGTGCCACGGCTGGCCTTCGCACGCCGTGCGCCGGGCAGCGTCACCACGGCACTCGTTTCGTGCTTCAAGGCCGCGAGGATGTCTGCCAGCGGCGAGGTGCGGGACGTGGCATCCAGGCCCGTCACCACCGCTGGTCCGAGCAGGCGGGCCGCCGCCGGGTTCACGACGTCCACCCGGCCATCGTGGTCGAGGATGACCGCGCCGGACGGGGACACGTCCAGCACCCCCTGCAGGAAGTGATGCTGCTCACGCACCCGAATCCGTTCCGCACGCAACGCGTCCACCATCCGGTTGTAGATGTCGATGAGCCGGTCGATCTCTTCCTGGCCGGTGAGCCTGAATCGGGTGGTGTAATCGCTCTCTTCGAGCAGCGTGGCGCTCTCGCGAATCATCGTCGTCGCGCGCAGCAGACGTTCGACGAGCCAGTTGGAGAGGACCACCGAGAGCAGCAGGCCGACCTCACCCACTGCGAGCCAGAGGGGCGTGACCGAGAACAGTGTCCACACGAGCACGGCGAGCACGCCGTGCAGCACAACGAGATAGGCGATGAAGAGGCGCCGAAGGCTCACACGGCGATACCGTACTTCTCCAGGCGGCGATACAGCGCCGCGCGACTGAATCCCAGCGATTCTGCCACACGGCTCACGTTGCCGCCGTGATGGCGCAGCGATTTCAGGATCATCGCGCGCTCGATCTCCTCCATCGTCATGCTGCCGACCGCCGGCAGGGCGTCGCCGGCGAGCACCGGCCGGCCCTCCATGTCGGCGGTGGCCCTGAAGTCGTCCACGTCGAGCACCTGTCCCATCGTGACGAGCGCCGTCCGCTCGATCCATTGCTTCAGTTGCCGGATGTTGCCCGGCCACGGCAGGCTCTGCAGCCACTTCAACGCCGCAGGACTCACCGACAGATGCTCGCGGCCCTGCGCCTGCGCGAGCGCCTGCACGAAGCGGCGCGTCAGGAGCGCGACATCCGCCGGCCGCTCACGCAGCGGTGGCAGATGTACGGCGATCAGGTTGATGCGGTAGAGCAGGTCTTCCCTGAACTCGCCGCGCCGCACGAGTTCCGGCAGCACCTTGTTGGTCGCAGAGACCACGCGGACATCGACCGTGCGTTGCTGGCTCGAACCGAGCACCTCGTACGTACGGTCCTGCAGCACGCGCAGCAACTTCACCTGCGACGCAGCGTCGAGGTCGCCGATCTCGTCGAGGAAGATGGTGCCGCCGCCGGCCATCTCGAACCGGCCCTTGCGATCGGCGCGTGCATCCGTGAAGGCTCCGCGGACGTGCCCGAACATCTCGCTCTCGAACAGCGTCGACGAGATGCCACCCAGGTTCACCTTGACGAACGGCGCCTTGCGGCGGCCGCTGTTGCGGTGCAGCGCATCCGCGATCAGTTCCTTGCCCGTACCGCTCTCGCCCGTGACGAGCACCGACGCGTCCGTCGGCGCCACGCGCCCCACCAGTTGCAGCAGCCGCAGCATGCGCGGGTCTTCCGTGATGATGGCGTCGAAGTCGTAGCTGGCGTCGAGGTCTTCACGGCTCGGCGGCACGGCGTCGTGCACGGCGCGTGCGCCGGTCAACCGCAATGTCGTCTGCACGGTCTGCAACAGCGCGCTGTTGGACCAGGGCTTGGTCACGAAGTCGGCCGCGCCCGCGCGCATGCCGGCGACCGCAAGGTCGATCGAGCCCCACGCCGTGATCAGCACGACCGGCAGGAGGGGATGCGCGTCGCGAATGTCCCGCAACAGCTCGAGCCCTTCGTCGCCCGACGTGCGGCGGGAGAAGTTCATGTCCTGCAGGACGAGCAGGCACGGGTTCTCGCTCAGCCACGTCAGTGCCGCCTCGGGCCCGGGCACCGCATGCGATCGAAATCCGCCCTGCTTGAGCAGCAGCGTCAACGAGGCGCGTACGGCAACGTCGTCGTCGACGATGAGGATGGGCGCGACATCGGGACGTGGGGCCGACATGGTCACTCGTAGCGTAGCGCTTCGGCCGGCGGAACGCGTGTCGCGAGCAGGCTGGGGTACCAGCCGCAGAACGCCGTCAAGAGCAGGATGCCGGCGATGGACAGCACGAGCGCAGTCGCGAACGTGCTGATTGGCACCGGTCCCAGCCACCCCATCACCGGAACCTGCACGAGCAGCAGCAGCCCCCCGGCGATGGCGATCCCCGTCATCAGCGCGAGTTCGATGAAGATCTGCTGGCGGATGCGCGCGCGGTTGGCACCCTTCGCGCGGCGCAGGCCCAGCTCCCGGATGCGCTGCGTGACGTTCTGCCACAGCACGCCGCTCAGCCCGAGGGCCACCATCACGACGAGGAACCCCGCGAGCAGCCCCAGCACCGCGAGCATCGTCAGGTAGTTCGTGCGGTTGTAGTTGCTCCGCAGATTCTCCAGCGGCTGCATGCCGTAGCTCCAGTCGGGGGCGGTCGCCTGCAGCGTCTTCAACAGCCGCTCTTCGAAGTCGGCCGTCACACCTGGGCGGACGCGCACGGCCAGGACTCCAGGCAGTTCCGCGCCGCTTCGCGGTTGTCCACGTCCACCTGCGCCACCTGTGGCAGCCGCGCTCCCCTCCGCCTCGGCGGGCGGCGTCTGCGCTGCGGTCACGATGTCATTGCGCAGGATCATGTAGTTGCCAGGGGTCGAGAACTCGCCGAACTGACGGAAGTCTTCGACGACTCCGACGACGCGCTGCGGCCGTGGCGCCGGCCCGTCGCCAGCATTGTCGCCGTCGCCCTGCGGCATCGTCTGGCCAACCGCCGATTCATCGCCGAAGATGTCTCGAGCCATCCGAGCGTTGAGCACCACGGCGTCCCAGTTCTGCCCGGCGTCCTCGCGCGAGAACCACCGCCCATCGACGACCTTGATCGATATCGCCGCAGCGAGGTCGTCGTCCGCGCGATTGCCGTTGTACTGCCAGCTCCGCCCGTTGGTCTGAGGCGTGTCGCTGCTCCACCGCCAGTTGCGGTACAGCCCGAGTTGCAGATGGCCGACGGCCTCGACTTCGGGCATCGCCCGTGCGGCCTCGATGACGCGCTGCATGCGGGCAAAGCGCTCGCGTTCGACCTCGGGCGTCGACTCGAAGCCTCGAGGCACCCGCACCAGCACGTCCCAGATCCGATCGTACGAGTAGCCGAGCGGACGCTGGTAGTTGCGGTAGTAGTGGACGCCGAGTGTGCTCACTGCCGCCACGACGATGAACGACAGCAGAATCTCCGTGATGATGAGGAGGTTCGTCCGCTTGCGGTTCCAGATGAGTTTCAGCAGATGAAGAGCCATGTTGGTTCCTGATGCCTGTGTGAGGCCCGAAGCCTGAAGCCCAAAGCCTGATATGCCTGAAGCCCGAAGCCCGAAGCCTGATCTGCCTATCGCGTTCCGCGCAGCGCGTTCACCGGGTGCAGCCGCGCCATGCGCCACGC
>CAYMAG010000118.1:9411-13818 GCA_964388335.1 uncultured Vicinamibacteraceae bacterium
CCTATCGCGTTCCGCGCAGCGCGTTCACCGGGTGCAGCCGCGCCATGCGCCACGCGGGGTACACGCCTGACAACAGGCCGAACACGATGGCCATCGCCATGCCCCAGACGAAGATGCGTGGATTGAGCGCGAGCGATGCATAGGGAATCAGCCCGCTGTCGTTGATGGCCCGCAGGGCCAGGCCGGCGAGCAGGAAGCCGATGATGCCGCCGACCAGCGTCAGCACCAGGTTCTCGACGACGAACTGCACGACCAGGGTGCGACTCGACGCGCCGAACGCCTTGCGCACGCCGATTTCCGACGCGCGTTCCATGATGCGGCTGATGTTGAGGTTGACGAGGTTGATGGCCGGCAGGGCCATGAACAGCAACGCCGCGCCCACGAGGATGGCTGTGAAGAAGGCGCCGTACGTACGGTCGAATTCGGTCTGGTCGGGATACAGGTTTCGTCCCGTGGCCTCGAAGCGCGTCTCGAGCGACGCCGTCAGCGTCTTCCACTGGGGCGTCGGTGGCGTGAACGTCTTCATCCGCTCGAAGAGTTCGGCGCGCACGTCCTCGGCGCGTGCGTTCGGCGCGAGCAGGAAGGCAGGCGTGAAGTTGCCCAGATACTCGTCCTGCCAGCCCTTTGCCTTCTGGGTGGTCAGGGGTGCCCACATGTCGGACGATGGCGTGCGCATCGATGCCACGTCGCGCACCACCCCAATCACCTGGAAGCGCTGGCCGTCGGCATCGATGTAGCGGCCGACTGCCGGTTGGCCATTGAAGAACCGCTGTCGCGTCGTCTCGTTGATGACGACAACGAGGCGCGCCGTCTCGACGTCCGCCTCCGTGTAGGGACCTCCTTCGATGAACGCGAACTGGTAGAGCTGCCAGAAGGCCCCATCGGTGTGCTTGAGGTCCGACTCGATCTTCCGGCCATCGACGAAGGAGGTCGCGAGCGTGGTGCCCGTCTGCACGGTCATCAGCTCGATGCCGGGCAGGTTCCTGGCGTACTCGTGGATGAGCCGGTAACCGGGCGGACTCTGCCACGTGTTGCCGTTGCCCTCCATCCGCGCGCTACTCATTACCAGCGTCCTGTCGAGGTGTACCTCCGGCGCCATCGCGGAGAACGTGTGGTCGAAGACCGCCACCGCCACGGTGAGGACAATCAGCGTGAAGCTGATGCCGAACAGGCTGATGCCCGCGAACACCTTGCGGCGCTGCAGTACCTTCCACGCGATCTTGAGGTAATTGGTGAGCATGATCTTTCGTCTACCGTCTACCGGACCTGAGCCTGCCGCGTCTCGGCGAGACGCGGCCTACCTGACCCATGGTTCCGTCCGTCCGTCCTTCCTTCCTTCCTTCCTTGGTTCCTTCCCTCCTTCATTCCTTGATTCCTTGACTCCTTCGCTCCTCCGCTCCTTGGTTCCTTCGCTCCTTCCATCCTTCGTTCCTTCGTTCCTTCGTTCCTTACATGACCTGCCGGCCGTCGAACAGGCGGACGATACGGTGCGTCTGGGCCGCCTTCTGCGGGTCGTGCGTGACCATCACGATCGTCGTGCCGTCGTCGTTCAGCTTCTGGAGGATGCCCATGACCTCGTCGCCCATCTGGCTGTCGAGGTTGCCGGTGGGCTCGTCGGCGAGCAGCACGATCGGTTTGCCGACGATGGCGCGAGCGATGGCGACGCGCTGCTGCTGGCCGCCCGAGAGCTGCGACGGGAAGTGATTCACGCGTGAGCCCAGGCCGACCCGGTCGAGCGCCTCGAGTGCGAGCTTCCGGCGCTGTTTCGCCGAGCCGGCGCGGTAGAGCAGCGGCAGTTCGACGTTGTCGACCACCTTCAGGTCGGGAATCAGGTGGAACGTCTGGAAGATGAAGCCGAGGTCGCGGTTGCGGATCTTCGCGAGGTCGCGATCACGGTACGACTCGACCACCTGATCGTTCAGCTTGATTCTTCCGTCCGACGGCTCGTCGAGCAGGCCCATCAGGTTGAGCAGCGTGCTCTTGCCGCAGCCGGACGGTCCCATGATCGAGACGAACTCGCCCTGGTCGATGTGGAGGTTGATGTCTGCCAGCGCCACCGTTTCGATGCGGTCGGTGCGGTAGACCTTCTGGATCTGTTCGAGGTTGATCATGGGATTCGGGGATCGGGGATCGGGATTCGGGGATCGGGATTCGAAGGTCGGGGATCGGGAGGCGCGGCTACCGCATCCGCAGTTCCGGCGCGTACTCGTAGTCGCGCATGTCCGAGGCGATGATCTCGTCGCCCTCGGCGAGGCCCTCCACGACCTCGAAGTAATCGAAATTCGAGATGCCCAGGCGCACCGGCGTGCGGTAGGCGCGTCCGTTGCGCACCACGAAGACCTGCTGGGCGCCACCGCCCTGGGCGAACGGGCCGCGGGCCACGCGCAACACCCGCGGCTTCCGGTCGGTCTGCACGAGCACGTCCACGCGCAGGTTCGATCGCAGCCACGCCGCCGACGGATCGTCGAGCGCCACCTCGAAGCGCAACGCGCCTTCGCGCATCTGCGGGTCGACGTGGCTGACGTTCCCGGCGACGCTGTTGCCGTCGATGCGTACCGTCACGGGCTGTCCCACCTGCACGCGCGACGCGTTGACGTCGGAGGTCGTGGCCTCGACGCGGAAGGCGCTCAGGTCGGCCACGCGCGCCACCACGTCGCCGCGCCGCAGCAGCACACCTTCGTCGTCCACGAGATAGGTGAGCACGCCCTTACGGTCTGACTTCGCCGTGGCCAGCTCCAGCAGCCGGCGCTGCTGCATGTCTTCGGCGCGCAGCGACGTCATCTCTAGGTCGAGACCCTCGACGCGGGCCTTCGTGGTGGCCTGCACGTTCACTCGCGACTGCTGCATGCGCGTGAGTTCGACGTCCGCCTGCGCGACTTTCAGCTCAGACTCGCGGCGCGCCTCTTCCGACACGAGGCCCTCCGAGAAGAGCTGTCGGTTGCTGGCCAGCGCCGCCTGGAGCGCCTGTAATTCCAGGTCCTTCGATCGGATCTGGCTGTCGAGATCGATGAGCTGTGCCTGCAGCTCGAGATGGGTACGCGACTGCTCGTTGGCCTTGAGCGCAATCGTCTGGCGAAGTTTCTCGGCCGTCAGTTCGGAGTCGCTCGCGTCGAGGTTCACGATCACGTCGCCCGCCTCGACCGTGTCGCCGACCCGGCGCAGCCGCTGAAGCACGCGGGCGTCGATCGGGCTCGAGATGACGTGCTCGATAGCGGGAACGATGGTGCCCGACGCCGTCAGCGACGCGTCGAGCGGTCCGGCCTCGACCCGCGTGAGCCGCACGCGGTCGCGGCTGACGGAGGGGCGCAGGAGATCGGCACCCCACACGAGACCGGTCGCCAGAACGACGACGATGGCGGTGGCGGGGAGCCAGCGTCGTATCCGGGCGCGTCGGCGGACGTTGGCGTCGAGCGGGCGATCCACACCCCCTGCATGAGCAAGCGCCATGCCGGCTGTTCGGGACACGGATCGCCGATTCCGGATCGCGCGCCGTTCACGGCCGGACAACCCGGTGTCCGGAAACGAACACTCTCCCCTTCACGGCAACGTGGGGCCAGCAGCGCCACGTCCGCCCCTTTGCGCCTTCATTCGTCGGTCTATACGCGAGGCGGCGATCCGGCTGGACGAGCGCTTCGTCCAGAGGAAGCGGCGCACCGCCGCGGGACACCTCCTGCGCGAGCGCCGATCATGCATGACTTGGCGCTGAAGGACTTCACGGTCAAGGTCGTGGCGCCGGCGCCGACAGCATGAGGCCGAATCTCAGCAGCGCGCGGTGTTCCTCACGCGTCGGGCAGCGCCACGTCAGGAGATCGCGACAGTCGCCGTGCGCGTCGCACGAAGCGCCGATCGTCGAACGTCAGCAGTCGCGCACACGCAGCGCTGGAGACCCAGTGCAGGGCATCCGCGAAATCCAGTCCCTGTCTGTGTAGATCGACAGCGTCCTTCACGGTCTCCCACCGTTCGACGGTGACGTGGGCGATGCCCAGCAGGTGGTCCACGGTGTCGCAGAAACTGTCGGGCGGCAGATCGTAGAAGCCCCGCATCACCCACTCGAGTTCCAGGACGACCGTGACGGGAACGAAGACGGCCGGCGACTCGAGCATCACGCGCCTGGCACGCACCCGCTGCCTGGCCGCTTCCGGGTCGTCAGGGTCGTCGCAGTAGAAGCGGGCCAGTACGTTCGTGTCAACGGCGATCACGGCTGCGTGCCCCGGCGCGTCGGCTGAGGAGATCGGCGACATCGAAGCCGGAGAGGCGCCTCGGCCGCCCCGTGGACGGCACCTTGACCATGCCGTAGCCTCGCGCCGGATCGGACGTCGTCACGCGCCGGCGCACGACCAGCCGGAGAATGCCCGCCTCGTCCACGAACTCGACCTGCGTACCCGGCGTCAGTCCGTAGCGAGCCCG
>CAYMAG010000119.1:0-13794 GCA_964388335.1 uncultured Vicinamibacteraceae bacterium
TACAACCCTCCGGTTAACAGCCGGATGCTCTGCCATTGAGCTACTGAGGAACTCGGGTAGGCACGCCCCATGGCCCGGGCGCGAACCCAAAGAATAACGCAGGCCCTCGCGGCAAGTCAAAGCACTCCGGCGGTCTGGATCCGATCGAGCGGCGCGGCAGCCAGCGCCGCCGACCCGGCTCTCACGATCGACTCGAGCAGGGGCGGCGTCATCCGCTGCGTGGCCGCCTGCTCGAGCGCCAGCCCCGCCAGCCCGTGCGGGATCGCCCACATCGCCAGCGCCGCCGGATACGGATCGGTGTCAACCCGTCCGCACGCCCGGCGTGCCTCCGCCGTCGCTGCCAGCAGGCGCTGGAACGTGCGTCCCGCCACCGTGTCGAATTCGGGCGAGCGCGTGCACGCAACCAGCGACGGCCGGAACATCACGTGAAAGTAGTGCGGCGACGCGAGTGCGAACCGCAGGTACGACACGCCGAGCGCCGCCAGGCGCTCCACCGCATCGTCTGGCGCATTGGCCAGAGCCTCGGCCTGGTGCGCGTCGAAGAGGCGGAAGCCCTCCTCGGCGACAGCCGCCAGCAGCGCCGCCTTGTCCGCGAAGTGGTGGTAGGGCGCCGCCTGCGAGACGCCCGCGCGCCGCGCGACTTCGCGCAGCGTCACCGACGTTGGCCCGCTCTCGGCGGCCATCCGCGCAGCCGTCTCGACGAGGGCGGTACGCAGGTCGCCGTGGTGGTAGGCACCCTTGCGGCCGGGCGCCGGGCGCCGGGCGGAGCGGGCAGGACGGACGGGCGTCTTCGTTCGGGGCATCTTGACGTCGTCAAGTTTAGCAGTGTATAGATCTGAACGTCGTTAAGTTCAGGAGCCTGATCCCATGCCCGACCTCGCATCGCTCACGTCATCGCTCACGCGTCCTCAGCGGCTGCTGCTCGCCTTCGGCGCCATGACCGCGCTCAGCGGCGTGGCCCACGGCCTCGTGTGGCTGGCCGCTGGCACGCCCTCGCTCGTCGGGCCCGTCACCTGGCGCAAGCCCATCGTCTTCGGTCTCTCGATCGCCGTGCTGTCGTGGTCACTCGTCTGGGTGGTACGCCACCTGCGCGACGACGCCCGGCTGCATCGGCAGACGATGTGGCTGGTGGGACTGCTCGCCGTCGAACTGCTGCTGATCGACATGCAGCAGTGGCGCGGCGTCGGTTCGCACTTCAACGTCGCGACGACGTTCGACGCCCGGGTGTTCGAAGCGATGGGCGCCATCATTCTCGCCGCGGCAGGCATCCTCGCGTGGTGGACGTGGAAGCTGTTCGCGCACCCGCGCCGCGACCTGCCACCCGAATGGCTCACCGCCGCGCGGGCTGGCATGCTGCTGCTCGCGGCTGGCAACGTGCTGGGCATTGTCCTGATCGCGCTCGGCTCGTCCGCGCTCGCCGCAACGGGACAGGTGCCGGCGACGTTCGGCCAGGCGGGTAACGTGAAGCTGACGCATGCGATCGCCCTGCACGGCATGCAGGTGCTGCCGGTCATCGCCGTGATGCTGGCCGCGGTGCCTGATGCGGCCGTGCGGCTCGGCGCAATGCGACGTGCGGCCGTGGGTTACGCGCTGGTGCTCGTCTGGGCCGTGTGGCAGGCCTTTGCCGGCCGTGCGCCCGAGACGCTCACCCTGCCGTCAAGCCTCCTGCTCATCACAGGGGTGGCACTGCTGGCCTGGCCAGTGCTGCGGAGCGCGCTCGCGTGGGTCGGGACGCCGCGACGGCAACACGAAAAGGGAGGTGTCTCGTGACGCAGATCTTCGATCTGAGCTTCCTGCTGGTGGCGCCGTTCTGGCTGCTGATGTTACTGGCGCCGCGGCTCGCGTTCACCCGTCGCGCAATCGCCTCGCCCTTCATCGCGATCGGCCCCGCGCTCATCTACCTGGCGCTGGTGCTGCCCGACATCGTGACCATCCTGCCGCTGGTCGCGCGCCCGTCGCTCGAGCCGATCGCCGCGCTGCTGGGCACGCCCCGCGGCGCCACGATAGGCTGGCAGCATTTCCTCGCGTTCGACCTCCTGGTCGCCCGGCAGATCTACCTGTACGCCGAGCCGAGGGGCGTGCCGCACTGGCAACTCGCACCCGTCCTGCTGCTGACCCTGCTGCTGGGGCCGATCGGCTACCTGCTGCACTTCGCGTGGTGGCGTCGAGCCCCGGTGCTCAGCCCTGCCAGCTCTGGAGCATGAGCATGTAGTTCGCGCGCTCGTACGCCTCGGGGTCGGGCACCTTCAGCAGGCTCAGGTTGCCCCGCATCGTGGAGAGTGCCGGCCACTCGTGCTCTTCGAGCCACGTGGTCAGGTCGTGGAGCACCGTCCGCAGATGGACCGGACCGTGCCGCAGCAGCGCCGACACCATCTGCGTGACGTGCGCCCCGGCCATCGTCGCCTTGACGACGTCCAGCGCGGTGTGGACACCGCCCGTCACCGCCAGCGACGCCTGCACGCGACCCGACAGAATCGCCATCCAGTGCAGGCGGAGCAGCAGTTCCGAGGAGTCGGAGAGGTGGAGCGTCCGCTCGGCCGTCAGCGACTCGGGATCGATGTCTGGCTGGTAAAACCTGTTGAACAGCACGAGACCGTCCGCACCCGCCCCGTCGAGTTCCCGTGCGAAGTGGGCGAGCCCCGTGAAGAACGGCGACAGCTTGACCGCCACCGGAATCGTCACCGCGCGCTTCACCGCCCGGACCGTGTCGATCGCCTGTGCCTCGATGTGCGCGCTGCTCGCGTCGGCGTCGGTCGCCACGCGATACAGGTTCAGCTCGAGCGCGTCGGCGCCGGCCTCGGCCATCAGCCGGGCGTGCTCGAGCCATCCCCCGGGCGTCGTGCCGTTCAACGAGGCAATCACCGGCACGTGCACGGCCTCCTTCGCACGTCGCAGCAACTCCAGATACTGATAAGGACCGAGGGCGAACGCCTCTGGCGACGGAAAGTAGGTGGCGGCTTCCGCCGACGAATCGCTGTGCGCATCGAGATGCGCCACCTCGGACATCTGCTCCAGGGTGATCTGTTCTTCGAAGAGCGAGCGGAAGACGATGGCCGCGGCGCCCGCGTCTTCGAGGCGTCGCACGCCGTCGAGATCGTCCGACAGCGGCGAGGCGCCCGCGACGAGCGGGTGGGGCAGCGTCAGGCCGAGATACTGCGTGCCGAGATCCACGTCATGCCTCGCTGTCTGGCGCGTCCGCCGGCTGAGACTCGTCGTCGTCCACCACGTCGACCTGCGGCACCGAGACACCGGCGAGCTGCTGGTACACGGCGTACCGTTGCTGGGCCGCCTCCTGCGCGTCGTGCAGGAACATCCTGAAGCGCGCAGGATCGGTGCGCTCGACGACGCGGAAGCGCGCCTCGTTGCGCATGTAGTCGGCGACGCGGGCCTTCGGCGGACCGTAGTCGAGCCGCATCGGCGGCAGGCCCTGCGCCGTCCGGCGCGGATCGAACCGGTACAGCGGCCACACGCCGGAGTCGACGGCCAGCTTCTGCTGCGCCGCGCCGTGGGCCATGTCGTACCCATGGGCGATGCAGTGGCTGTAGGCAATGATCAGGGACGGCCCCGGGTACGCTTCGGCCTCGAGGAACGCCTGTACCGTCTGCGGCATCTTCGCGCCGAAGGCCACGCGCGCCACGTAGACGTGCCCGTACATGTTCGCGAGCAGGCCGAGGTCCTTCTTCTGCACCGCCTTGCCGCTGGCGGCGAACTTGGCCACGGCCCCGAGCGGAGTGGCCTTCGACTGCTGGCCGCCCGTGTTCGAGTAGACCTCGGTGTCGAGCACGAGGATGTTGACGTCGCGGTGGCTGGCGAGCACGTGGTCGAGCCCCCCGTACCCGATGTCGTACGCCCAGCCGTCACCGCCAACCAGCCAGACGCTCTTCTTCACGAGGTAGTCGGCGAGCGCCTCGAGGCGACGCGCGTCGGACGTGTCGATCGACGACAGGGCGTGCCGCAGCAGGCGGACCGTCTCGCGCTGCGTGCGGATGCCGGCCTCGGTCGACTGATCCGCGTCGAGCAGCGTGTCGGTGAGTCGATCGCCCAGCGACCCGCGCAGCTGTGCCACCAGCGCTCTGGCCGCGCGCGCGTGGCTGTCGATGCCCAGACGAAGGCCGAGGCCGAACTCGGCGTTGTCTTCGAACAGCGAGTTCGCCCATGCGGGTCCGCGACCGTCGCGGTTGGTCGTGAACGGCGTCGTTGGCAGGTTGCCGCCGTAGATCGACGAGCACCCGGTGGCGTTCGCGACGACGGCACGGTCGCCGAACAACTGCGTCAGCAGCTTGATGTACGGCGTCTCACCGCATCCGGCGCACGCACCCGAGTACTCGAACAAGGGCTCGAGGAACTGCGATGTCTTGTGGTCGACGCGCGCGAGATCGGTGCGCACCGTGTCGGGCAGGTTCAGGAAGAACGCGTAGTTGGCGCGCTCGTCGTCTCGCAGCGGCGCCTGCGCGTGCATGTCGATTGCCTTGTGCCGCGGGTTGGTGCGGTCTCTCGCGGGACACACGTTCACGCAGAGGTTGCACCCGGTGCAGTCTTCGGGCGCCACCTGGATGGTGTAGGCCTGTCCCTTGAACTCGTTGCCCTTGTATGGCGTGGACTTGAACGTCGACGGCGCGTCGGTGAGCGGACCGTCGTCGTACACCTTGGCGCGGATCGCCGCGTGCGGACACACGAGCACGCAGTGGTTGCACTGGATGCACACGGCGGGGTCCCACACCGGCATCTCGCGCGCCAGATTCCGCTTCTCCCACTTCGCCGTGCCGACCGGCCACGTGCCGTCCACGGGGAACGCGCTCACCGGCAGCAGGTCACCCTTCCCGGCCATGAGGACGGCCGTCATACGCTGCACGAAATCGGGTGCGTCGGGCGACACCATCGGCGGTCGTGCGTGGGTCGCGGTCACCGCGGACGGTATGGGCACCTCGTGCAGGTGGGCGAGCGTGGCATCGACCGCCTCGAAGTTCCGCCTGATCACCTCGGCCCCGCGCTTGCTGTACGTCTTCTCGATGGCGTACTTGATCTTCGCGATGGCTTCCTCGCGCGGCAGGACGCCGGAGATGGCAAAGAAGCACGTCTGCATGATCGTGTTGATGCGCCCGCCCATGCCGGTCAGCCGTGCGACCTCCGACGCATCGATCGCGAAGAAGCGGATGCGCTTGTCGATGAGCTGATGCTGAACCTCCTCGGGGAGGTGGTCCCAGATCCGGTCCGCCGGGTACGGCGCGTTCAACAGGAAGACGGCACCCTCGGCCGCATGCTCGAGGACGTCGATCCGTTCCAGGAACTCGAACTGATGGCACGCGACGAACCGGGCCCTGGAGATGAGGTACGCCGACCGGATGGGCCGCGGGCTCGTCCGCAGGTGCGACACCGTCGTCGCGCCCGACTTCTTCGAGTCGTACACGAAGTAGCCCTGCACCTGCAGGTCGGTCTCGTCGCCGATGATCTTGATCGAGTTCTTGTTCGCGCCCACCGTGCCGTCCGCGCCGAGACCATAGAAGACGGCGGTCGTCACGTCGTCTCCTTCGGTGCTGAACGCCGGGTCACAGGTGAGCGACGTGTGCGTGACGTCGTCCACGATGCCGACGGTGAAATGGTTCATCGGCCGCGGCGCGTCGAGATGGTCGAAGACGCCCTTGATCATCGCCGGGGTGAACTCCTTGGACGAGAGCCCATAGCGTCCACCCACGACGATGGGCTCGTGCGCGAAGGGAGAGGCATCGGCGGCGCGTGCTTCGGCCAGCGCGGTGACCACGTCCTGATACAGCGGTTCGCCGACGGCGCCGGGCTCCTTGGTCCTGTCGAGCACGGCGACCGCTCGCACGGTGGTCGGCAGCGCGTCGAGGCAGGCCGTGCCCGGGAACGGCCTGAACAGGTGGATCTTCAGGACGCCGACTTTTTCACCCCGGGCCACGAGCGCGTCCACGGTCTCGCGCGCCGTCTCGGCGCCGGAGCCCATGATGACGATGACCCGTTCGGCTGCGGGATGCCCGTGATACTCGACGAGGTCGTACCGTCGGCCGGTGAGTTCGGCGAACCGCGCCATGGCGCGCCCGACGTGCTCGGGGCATGCGGCATGGAACAGGTTGGCGGCCTCGCGTGCCTGGAAGAACGTGTCGGGGTTCTGCGCCGTCCCGCGCAGGACGGGACGATCCGGTGTCAGCCCGCGGCCCCGGTGTGCTGCGACGTGCTCGTCCGACACGAGGGCGCGCAGGTCGTCGTCGGAGAGCGTGTGGATCTTCGCCAACTCGTGTGACGTCCGGAAGCCGTCGAAGAAGTGGAGAAACGGGATGCGCGACGCGAGGGTGGCCACGTGGGCGATGGCGGCCATGTCCTGCGCTTCCTGCACGGAGGCCGACGAGAGCATCGCGAAGCCCGTCGAGCGGCACGCCATCACGTCCGAGTGATCCCCGAAGATCGACAGCGCGTGCGTAGCGATCGTGCGCGCCGCCACGTGCATCGTGAACGGCGTCAGTTCGCCGGCGATCTTGAACATGTTGGGGATCATCAGCAGGAGACCCTGCGATGCGGTGAAGGTGGTCGAGAGCGCGCCAGCCTGCAGCGCACCGTGCACGGCGCCGGCAGCTCCGGCCTCGGACTGCATCTCGACCACTTCGGGGACGCTGCCCCAGAGGTTGTGTCGGCCCTGACTCGACCACTCGTCCGACAGTTCGCCCATCGTGGACGAGGGCGTGATGGGGTAGATCGCAATGACGTCGCTGAGGCGATGCGCGACAGACGCCACCGCTTCGTTGCCGTCCACCGTCACCGTCTGCCGCGCGGGCATGAGCGTCTCCTGTGGAGCCCGGCGAGAGGGGCGTCGCGCGACGTGCGTGCGTCACCGGACGCGGGCTGATCCCATTATGCGCTCGCGGTGCGTCCGGCCGAGGCGCGTATTGCGTCAGCGATCGCTTGCCGGGCGCCACTCGTGGCGCAGCAGCGTCGCGGGGTCGATTGCGGCGGCACGGCGCGCGGGCAGGACCGTGGCCATCGCGACAACGACTATCCCTTGCACCGGAGCATGTGAGCCAGTACATACTGCACCAATGCCCAACGTCCGCATGAGTCGGCGCACCTTCGTGACACACGCGGCGGGCGCGGCGGCCCTGGCTCCCACGGCGGCCCGATCGCTGGCCTCACAACCTGCGCCTTCGCCGGCGTCGCTCCTCCTCTACGTCGGGACGTACAGCTCGGCGCCCGTCGATACGCCACCCGGGAAGGTCGACCTGCCGCCCGGCAACGGACGCGGCATCCACATCTTCCGGGTCGATCGGACGACCGGCGCCCTGACGCCGGCCGGCGTCACCGAGCACTTCACCAGCCCCAGCGCGCTCGTCTTCGACACGGCTGGCGCCCGCTGCTACACGACGAACGCCACCGACCTCGTCGACGGCGACACGTCGGGCACGGTGAGCGCGTTCACCGTGGATCGTGCAACCGGGCTGTTGACGCTGTTGAACACGGTGCCGTCAGGCGGCGTCGGCCCGACGTACGTGAGCCTCCATCCCGCCGGACGCCACCTGTTCGTCGCCAATTACGCCGGCGGCTCCGTGGGCGTCCTTCCGATTCTGGCCGACGGACGGCTCGGGCCGGCGAGCGACGTGAAGAAGACGGCCGGGACCGTCGGGCCGACGCGCGCGACGAACGCGCCGCCCGGCAGCTTCGCGATCAGCGGCCACGACATGCCGCACCCGCACATGATCCGCACCGACCCCGCGGGCCGGTTCGTCATCGCGCCTGACCTCGGGCTCGACCGCATCTTCGTGTGGCGGTTCGACGCGCAGGCTGGGGTGCTCACGCCAGCAGTCACGCCATCGGTCGCGCTGCCGCCCGGTGACGGCCCGCGTCACTTCGCGTTCCATCCGAACGGCCGCTGGCTGTACTCCATCCAGGAGGAAGCCTCGACGGTGGCGCTCTTCGACTACGACGAGGCCACGGGCAGACTCACGCACCGGCAGATGCTGTCGAGCCTCCCGGCCGGGTATGCGGGCAGCAGCTTCGGGTCGGGCATCCTCGTCTCCGGTGACGGCCGCTTCGTGTACGCCGGCAACCGCCTGCACGACAGCGTCGCGATCTTCGCGATCGGCGCCGATGGCACGCTCGCGCTGGTGGGCGAGGAGTGGACGCGCGGCAGCTATCCGCGCAGTTTCAACATCGACCCGACGGGCACGTTCCTGTACGTCTGTAACCAGCGCGCGGACGTCCTCACGTCGTTCCGCATCGACACGGCGACCGGCCGGCTCGCGTTCACCGGGTACACGCCCGTCGGCAACCCGTCGGCCATCGCGTTCCTCGACCTGGGCCGCCCGTAGGCGAGCGTGCTGGTCGCGAGCGTAGCGCGCGGGTCAGCGCTCACGTGAACTGCGGGTTGTCACGCTGGCGAAGGCGGGCGTCGGCAAGGGCTTCGAGCAGTCGCAGGCGCGCGCCGAAGTGCTTGACGGCCAGCACCGGCACGTCGCTCCAGAGCAGCGCGTGCTCGGTCTCGCTGCCAATCAGCAGCGATGCCGCGCGGGTCCGCCCGCGCGTGCCCATGACCACCAGGTTCGCCTCGAGGGTGCGGGCCACGTGCAGGATGGTCCGAGCCACGTCGTGGCCCTGCTCGCAGAGGAACTCCACGTCCACGTCGTGCAGATCGACCCGCGCGGCGAACGTCGCGAAGGCCTGGCGCTCGCGTCCAACGACGATGTGCTCGCGATCGTCGGACGCCGCGCGCGAGGGGTCGAAGCGAACGTGCAGCGCGTGCGATGAGAGCGATGCCGCAGCCGCCGCGATCGAGGCGGCGACCCCGAGCGCATCAGCCGACCGCTGTGAGAAGTCGACGGGGACGAGTATCCGGGCGAGCGAGACGGCGGCCGGCTCCGGAGCGACCCAGACGGAGCACGGGGCAGTCATCGCCAGACGGCGTTCCAGCGCGCGCCGGTCCACGCCGGCGCGATGGCTGCCGATCAGCAGGAGGTCGGCCTGGTTCGCCTGCACCTCGGCCAGGACTACCTCGAGGGCGTTGCCGTGCCGGAGCGCCAGGCTCAACCGGCCGTCGGCGAGCATGGTCGACAGCTCCGGCGAGAGCAACGGCGCGTGCCGCTCGCGCGTGGCGTCCTCGTCGGTCGCCGAACTGCCGCCGGGCATGAGGTGGACGACACGAACGGCGTCGGGTGCGAGCGCCGCCGTCACGAGCGCCGCGTGTTGCAGCACCGTCTCGCCAGGGCCCTCCCGCGACACGACGACCAGGCGCGAGCACGTGGACATGAGGGCGGCACCGCCGCCCGAATCCTACCCGAAGCGCGGGCCGCGGCGAAGGCGGAAATCCCGGTCGAGCAGGGCGCGGAGAATGCCCATGCGCTCCCCAGGCTCCTTGGTGATCAGCACGGGGACCTCGGATTCCGCGAGCACGTGCTCGGATTCACTTCCCAGCAGGACGGCCGCCGACGAGTTGCGTCCCCGCGTGCCGACCACGATCAGGTTCTGCCCGCCCGCGCCGGCCAGCGCTTTGACGGCTCCGGCGACCGATCCGCTCTCCTCGACGACCGGTGTCACCTCGACGTCGTGGAGTTCGAGCGGCGACAGGAACCGCTCGAGTGCGTGCTCTGCCGTCGCCCGCTCCACGTCGTCGAACCCGAACCGTGCGGGTGGAAGGACGTGCAGCGCCACGCACTGCTGCAGCCCGGCGCGCCGCGCGACGCATGTGGCGAGGCTGATCGCCTGGGCCGACGGCAGCGACAGGTCGACCGCCGCGAGCACGCCCGCAATCTTGGCAGGCGATCCCTCCGGCACCATCCAGACCGAGCACGGCGCCTTGGTGGCGAGCCGCCTGCTGAAGGCTCGGCGGCCGCGTGAGTTGCGGCGGTGTCCCACGAGCACCAGGTCGGCGCCCATTTCGGCCAGATGGCTCAGCACCAGGTCCACGCGGTTGCCGTGGGCGACGATGGGCTCGTCCGCGTTCGCGTCGCCGAAGTGCTCCGCGATGGCGTCCTGCATGGTCGCGCGAACGTCGGTGAGCGACGGCGCGGCGGTGTCTCGCGGTGCTTCCGTATCTCCCGACGGCAGCACGTGCATGAACGTGAACTGCGCTGTCCCTGGCCCATCTCGTGGACCATGCGCGCGTAGCGCAGCAGGTCACGATCGACGGGCGCCATGGCCAGACCGACGACGACGTGTTCGAAGTAGCGCATGTCAGTGCACCACGCCAACGGGTGCCGGAGCCGGGTGGCGTCTGTCGAAGAAGCGTGACAGCACGCCCCAGATGACGATCGCCGAGAGCACGCCGGTCAGGAAGTCGGTGACGACGACCATGACGGCGGTGTAGGCCATGAGCACGACGTGGAACCTGGTGTGCTCGAGCACCTCGCGTACTTCGCCCGCCTTGACCATCGCCGTGGCGACGTAGAGCAGGATGCCGCCGATACAGGCCATCGGCACGATCTCCAGCCAGGTGGCGAGATACACCGCGAGCGTGAGTTTCAGGAAGCACTTGAACACGCCGGCGAGCGGCGACACCGCGCCGACCTTGATGTTCGTCGCCGTGCGCGCCAGCGCGCCGGTGTGCGGGAATCCGTTCAGGAGCGGGACGATGATCTGCACCATGCCCTGCCCCCACAGCTCCTTGTTGGGGTTGTAGGGCAGGCCGCGATTGTCGGCGAGGCGATCGGCCATGCGCGAGCAGAGCAGGCTCTCGACGGCCGAGACGAAGACGAACGCCAGGGTGAAGTACAGGACGTCGGCAAGCACTTCGACGGACACCGGAATCGCCGCCGGCATCGTCACCACCCAGATGTCGGTCGGTATGCTGCCGTACTTGTCGCGCACGAGCGTCAGGCCCGCGTCACGCCAGACCGTCGCAGCGACGGCGGTCGTTGCGCCGATCGCGATCAGGGGAGCGGGCAGGTAGGGCGTGATCTTGAGCAGGTACTTGGTGATGAGGAAGGTGCCCAGGCCGAGCGCGATGGCCGCCGCGTTGATGTCGCCGGCGTGCGCCACGACCCCCTGCACCTTGTCGAAGAAGCTGTACCCGAGTGATTGCCGGATGCCGAGCACCTCGCCGATCTGCGACAGGGCGATCGTCGTGGCGATGCCGATGGTGAAACCCACGATGATGGAGTGCGGCACCCTGGCGACGATTCGTCCGAGGCGGGCCACTCCCAGCAGCAGCAGAATCACTCCGGACAGGACCGACGCCAGCACGAGCATGCCATGGTCGTACTTCACCATCATCGCGCCGATCACCGGGATGAACGCCGCGGTGGGCCCGTACACCTGGTACTTCGAACCGCCCCACATGGCCCCGACGAAGCCGGCCACGGCGCCGCCCACGATCCCCTGCTCGGGTCGCAGCCCGGACGCCATCGCGAAGCCCATCGCCAGCGGAATGGCCACCATCGCGACGATGAGTCCGGCGGCGAAATCGCGCGCGACGTTCAGCCGCCAGTCGCCCTTCCAGAGATCCTCGAATCGGCCGTCGAGGGGATTGAGGAAGTACAACATCCGCTGCGGCAACGGCACGTCGTCGGCCGGTGGAGTCGCCTGTCGGCGAACCACCGGGGGCGTGATCACGGTTGGGCTAGACATCGGCCACCTCCAGCCGCCGCCGGGGCTCGATCAGACCGGCCAGCGGTACGAAGGTGTTGTGGTTGCGGTCGAGGCCGCGGAACTCGATTCCTGCCAGTAAGTGGTCCATGACGAGGGCCTTTCGCTGAAAGAGCCACACGCCTTGACGTCGTGCGGACGGCTACGCCGGAGACGTATCAGGCGGGTGCGACGGTCGCCGCCGGAGTGGAGGACCACCGGTGCGACGCGCCGACCACGCGGCCCGGGGGCCGCTTGTGGACTAGTGGAGGGGAGGCGCGCGGCCGAGAGGGCGACGGCCAGAGTGGGTGAGCGGGTGCGCCTGGAGAGACAGACGTGCCGGGATGGTCTGGACCGGGTTCGGCGCCAGCCGGGGGCGATCGGCTGCTTCCGCTTGGGCGTCCGACGCTGCGCCTCCGGTCAGGCTCGGCGGGGCGCCGACTTCGACGCGTTCTGCCGGCCGTTCGATGCCGTCCGCCGTCGGCCAGACGATGAGGTCGTGATCCCCAACGTGCTCGACGGCGTCACCGGTGTCCAGGCGCTGGAGCCCGCCACGGGCCGGGCGCACCACGGTGTCGCGATCGCGCCCGCCGCCGGGATCGCGGGGCGCACTCGTCAGCAGCCCGGTGCAGAGCGCAACGGACAGACCGATCAGTGCAGTGAAGCACCGCGAAGTGGGAGGCATCGCCGACCCGTCAGGTGACTCTCGTCTGGAAAGACAGTGTCGAGGATACGCCAGGATGCCGTCGCCGTCTACTGCCGCGGTTGGTACAGGACCTTCAGCGCGTTCTCGCGGTAGACCTTGCGCAGAATCGCGTCCGGCAGGCCGAACCCGTGATACGGCCAGTGGTACAGCCGCAGGGTCTCGAGAGGCCGGTATGGCCGCGACCGCGAGTGTCACGCGCCGGGCGGCGGCGGACACGCCTCAGGCGCACCAGCCCGGGCGGCCACCAGGGGGCTCCGGGCAGGGCTCCGGGCAACGGACCGTGCTCGCCATCGGCGCCCACTACGACGACTGCGCCTTCGGGATACGAAGTGAGATCGTCTAGCGCTTCTTCACGCCCAACTCGTCCAGGTTCTTCACCATCACCTGGCCGGCCGTTGCGGTCGTCGGGGTCTTGTCAATTTTCGCGATGCGGCCGTCGGGCCCGATGTAGAACGTCCAGCGAGCGGCCAGCTGCTGCTCAGGTGGACGATCCGTCCGAATGACGCCGTAGGCCTTCGCGACGTCCTTGCCCGGGTCGGCGAGGACGGGGTAGTCCGCACCCTGTTCCTTTGCGAAGCGCGTGTTGGTCTCGGCATCATCGACGCTCGCCATGAAGTAGGCCACGTCGTACGTCCGCAGGATCGCACTGCTTTCCGCAATGGATTTGCACTCGGCCGTACACCCGCCGGTGAAGGCCTTGGGGAACCAGGCGAGCACGACCGTCTTCCCCTTGTAGTCGGACAGCACGTGGGTCTTGCCGTCCGAACCCTGCAGCGAGAACGCCGGCGCGGAATCGCCGACGTTCAGCGTTGCCGAGTACTGTGCGTCAGGGGCTGGAGTCTGTGCTGCCACGGTCGCCACGCTCATGCCGGCGACCACGCAGAACGACAGGAGTCTGGTCATCCCCGGATGGTAGCACGCCCGCCTTCGCCAAGGCTTCGGCGGGGCAAGCCCGTGGCTCCGGCGGGCAACAAGCCCTGAGGCTTCGGCGGGGCAAGCCCGCGGCTTCGGCGGGCACGCCCTGCAGACCGTGGACCGAGTTACTGGGCCCGCGGCTTGATCTGGAGGCGCCGGTACTCCATCTGGCCGCGGTCGCCCTCGACACCAATCGGGCCCGACTCCGGCACCTTGAACGCCGCCTCGAGCAGTTCGCCGTTGCAGGTCGCCACGGCCAGGCCACCGCGCACCGTCACGACCAGTTCGTTCCAGTCCTGCGGCTTGTAGCGCGCGAGATTCCTGTACGGGCCGGCGACCCGGTAGTCGCGCACCTGCAGCTGCGGCCCGCGCAGGTAGAGCCCGCTGTCGGCGTTCGGTGTCGCCCGGAACTCGAGCGTCAGGATGAAGTCGTCGCCGAACTCGCGGATCGTCCAGAGCTGTTGAATCCGGCGGCCCTCGGGCGGTGCCGTCACGACGAGCCGTCCGTCGATTGCGCGGAAGCGTCCATCAGGGCTCTCTGTGAGGCCGTCGAAGCGCTCGGCCTTCGTCACGAACGGCCATGCCGCCGCGTTGGGGTCGGAGGCCTGCCA